>CAZDOO010000019.1:0-71798 GCA_964507045.1 uncultured Verrucomicrobiota bacterium
GCTTGGTCAGGATCGCTCCCGCCAAGCAGTACCGAATGCAACTTCACGTCGCAACCAACGCTGGGGGTGAGGCCCTTCAGGATTGAGGCGGCTGCTTTGGCCCCATCACAAGGCCGGCCCACCAGACGCCTCCGCCAACGGCCAGGCCGAGCACCAACCCCATCAACACTCCCAACGAGATGTTCAAGGGCTTGTTGGGGCGCACCGGCACCACGCCAGGCACGGCACGGTCGAGCACCTGGACGCGGGGGGCTCCCGGGTAAGACGCCGCCGAGTCCGGGTGGTTGGCATAGTCCCGGTAGGCCTCGGCCACGGCGTTGGCAACCTTCGCGGCTTCGTCGGGCCTCTCGCTGTAGCTGCGAATTTCGATGACACTCGTCTCCGGTACCGGGCGCAGATCCAGCCGGCCGCGGAGCAAGCTCAGCGATTCCGGGGTCCTCAAGCGTTCGCCGTTGGCGTACTTCTTGCCATACTCCCGGTTCAGGTCGAGGGTCTCAATGACTTTGCCCAGGACGAGTTCCGATTGTATGATCTCGTATTGGGTGCGCGAATCAAAGTTGCCGAAAGGGTCCAGTGATGCGGGTGCATTTGTGGTGTTCTCCACAGGAGGCCGGAGCACGATTCGCGCCTTGCTGACGAAGGTTTCCGGCAGGGTGAAAGTGATCAGGGTGGTGGTAATGACGACCAGCAAGAACACGCTGGTGAAGAGCAGGCGAGAAGCGGTTGCCAGCCCGGGCCGCGCACGGGCTGCCGCCCCCACGCCTTGCCAAAGCGTTTCCGGCGTGCCAGCCGCTGTGGCGGATGGGTTTGGCCTCCCCGCATAGACGCCGATGAGCAACAACAAACAGGTGACCGCTTGCAGCACGGGCCCAAGGAAGCTGACCGCCGCGCTTCCAACCGCCTGCCCAACTCCAACCAGCGCACACGTGAGGATGCCCACCGCGAAGGCTGCCGCCGCCCAGAGCGACGCGGCGGGCGCCTTGCGCCACAGTCGAAGCGAAACGATCAACCCTCCGACGCTGACCAGTAGCACCGGCGCTTGCGTGAGCAGAAACCTTTGAACCCCCTCCAGCACAGTATTCTCATTCATGGCTCGCAGGTGGTTCCAGTTCGGGACGGCTTTACCGCCAATCCCGCCAGACCGCGGCGGCAGCTTGGCGCAGCTTTTCGGGAGACCAGGTGGTCTGGTCGGGCGGGGGCACGGAGGAGCCAGGGCAGGCGACCAGGAAGGTCAATTCCTGCGTGCCATTGGCCGCCAGCTTCAGCGCGTATTCGACGCGGCCGCCCGCGTAGAGGGACTGGTCGTTGCTGCCGCCTACGGCGACGTAGCGCGAGGCTGCAGTGTTTAGCTTGCCAGCGATGACCTGGTCCAGGTTCGGGCTGGCGTCTGCGGGGAAGAGCCAGATGGCGTTCAGTATGGGATTCTGGTCTCGGGCGCCTGGTTTGGGCAAGACAGACACGTCCAGCGTGCCGTCGCTGTTTGCGTCGGATGCGGCAAATAGAATTGCCCCTGGCTGGTGCCGCCCCCAGCGGGCCAGCGGGTCAACTTCCTGCGCCGGGGCGCCTTCGACCTGGCAGATAACCGGGCGCTGGCCGGCTTGCGACCAGTGGCTCTCGCAGAACCCGAGCACGACCTTGACCTTGGCCTTGGGGTCCACTTTGAAGTGATACAGGATCGGCACGCCATCCATGCCGGCGCGAATGTTCTTGAAGGCGGGATCGCAATCCACCGCCGGCTTGGCCCACCCGTGCAGAGTGACTGCGTCGTCGGCCCAACCCCAGTCGCGCATGGCTTGGGAGACTCGGGTGCCGTCGGGCAGGCTCAGCACGGCTCGGCCACCGATTGTGACGGTCTTCAGGCCGAGGCGGACGGTTTCTGGCAGCGCCAGCGAGAGTTGCACCGGGGTGTCCCGACCGGCGGTTTCGGCCAGGCGTACGGTGAGGACGTCCAGCCCGGCGGGCCACACCGGGGCGCGAAAGGCGGTCAGCGTGAGCGCGATCGTGCCGTAGCGGGATTGCGCCTGGGCGGCCGGGATGAGGCCATCGAGCTTGAGGCTTTGGACATTGGCGGGCGCGGTCGCGGTCAAGCCGTCGCCGGCGACGTTGACAGCGATCGCTCCCCAGTCCTCGCTCAGGCGGCCCTGGTCGTCCATGCGCGTGGGGGGCAGGCCGGGGGAGGTGAAGGAGACCTCGGCGGGTGACTGCAGGGTGGAAAGGACAGCGAGCCAGCACAGCCAGTGGCGCCCCGCTTGCGAGAGAGATTTCATATCATCTTTGATATCTCACGTTTCACGCAGCGCGTCTTACCCCACCTTTCCGTGCGTCGCATGTTCTGGCGAGTGGATGACCTTGATGCCGTAAAGCTGGCAGAAGGCTTCCACGGCCCGCCGATGGTTGCCGAGCGTGACGACCTGGTGGAAGCCGAGCACGTCGCGGCAATCTTCAATGTTGTCCATCTTGATCTCGACCGAGGTGCGGCAGCCGCCGGCGGGCGGGGTGTCCACGTTGCTGACCACGGTGCCGGTATCGAGGATGAGTTCATTGGCGCTCTGGAAGCGGACAAGGGAAATGGGCGCGCTGACCGGCCACAGCACCTGCACCGAGACGCCCAGGGCAGACTCGGAGTGGCTGCGGAGGACGTAAGGGGCGGGTTTCTGGCTAAAGCCGTTGAGGCGCGTGCCAGACACGCAGTGGGAGGCGATGAACAGGTTCTTGGCGGTTTCAGGGACGGGATCATTCATGTAGCCCGGGCGGTCGAGCAGGTAGCTGGTCAGCATGAGCGAGGCAGCGCCGAACAGGTCCGCTTCGCAGCCGCAGGTGACGCCCAGGTCCTGCAAGAGGGTCCAGGCGCCGCAGGGCGGGGTGGGGACCAGTTTGGCGCTGACCATGCCGAGGCAATCCATGGAGAGGGCGTTGGCTTGCTCGTCGGCGAGCAGGCGCTTGGCGGTGGTATAGACGCGGGCGGAATTGAGGCTGTCCTGCCAGGTCGGCTCGACGACGCGCTTGGCGTGCTTGCGGAAGGTCGCGGCCACGTCTTTGACTTCCTCGTTGACGGGCATCTTGTCGAACAGCTCGTTGAAGTTGTTGCGCGGGATGGCGCGGACCTTGGTGCCGAGGCGGTCCAGGACGGTCTCGTTGCGCTGGTTGCCGTGGATCCAGAGCATGCGCGTTTCCTCGAACATGCGTTTGGCGCGGATCATGCGCAGGCCGTCCTCGACGGCGGACCATTGGAGCGAGGAGACGACATACACGCCTGGCTGGCGCGACACGCTGGCGACGTGGCCGGTGAAGGCGGTGCCGACGGGCGCAAAAACGATGAGCGGGACGCCGGCTTCGTTGGCGAGGCGATTGACCCAGCCCCAGCAGGCCATGTGCTGGAGGACGACCAGCAGGCCGTCGGGCTTGCGTTCGCGGACAGCCTTCACAAAGGCCGTCATGCCCGCCTCGTCTTCAATGGGTTTGGCTTCCTGGTGCAACTCGATGGCGAGGCGCTGGCAGGAGCCGGTCAATTGCGCGCGGTATTCTTTCTGGTGATGGTCAAGGTCGTAAGTGGTGCCGGGCCAGCCGAGCCAATAGGGCCGGGGCTGTTGCAGGAACGCCGCGTCCAGGCGAATCTTGGGATGGGGACGCAGCTTGGCGGGGTCCACGAAGTCCGGATCCGCTTTGCGCGCCTTGGCCAGGGCCGGGAAGAACTCGCCGCTGACAGCCAGGCCGGCGGCAGCCGTGGTGATGATTTGAAGACAGTGCCGCCGGGAAAGGCAGCCGGAGCATTGATGAGGAGTTTGCATAAAGTTGAGGGCTTCAATCCGCAGTTTTCATTGCGTGCAACCGAGGTCCTACTCTCGCGGCGCGCAGGAGGCAAGCAGAAAGCGGCCGTCAATTCAGGCTTGGGCGCATCTTACTTTCCTGCAAAGGTAGGGGGCAGCGCCGACATTCTTGTCGGCCTTTGGGTCAATTCCCGGCCGGGCCGACTGGAATACAGGCACTTGTTACAGGCCGAACTGCGCGCCGCACCCCTTGCGGGCCGGGGCCGGCTTGCGGCCCGGATGGCCCAAAAGCCCAGTAACATCCCGATCCGGGTCATATTCCGCTCCCTCCTGGCCTAGCTCACCGTCACCTCACCGTCACCCCTCCCTAGCACCTCTCATAATTTATGAGAGGTGCTAGGGAGGGGTGACGGTGAGGAGACGGAGGGGAGCTGGTGCAGGGATAGGGGGGGAGCCCCGGGTTGCGCCGCGCACAAAGGGCGCAGCCCGGTTTGTTACAGGAAGGTGAGATGCGCGTTTTTGGCTTTAGACTCAAGAGCCGCGCCGCTACTTTCCGGTCATGCATGAACGGATTGGCATTCTCACTGGCGGCGGTGATTGTCCCGGGTTGAATACGGTCATCCGGGCGGTGGTCAAGTGCGCGAGCAAACGTGGCTGGGAGACCATCGGCTTCCTGGACGGCTTCGAGGGGCTGCTGGAACCAGTGCGTTACCGGCGGCTTGATTACAAGGAAATGGACGCCTTGCTTTTTGTGGGGGGCACTATTCTTGGCACGTCGAACAAGGGCCGGTTTGCGGCCAAGACCGGGCACGGCGACGTCAATCGCATCCCGCGCGAGATTCTGGACCAGGCCAAGGCGAACATTCAGGCGCTCGGCTTGCGCGCGCTGGTGGTGGTGGGCGGCGACGGCTCGCTGACGACCGCGCAGCAGCTCTTCGAGCAGGGCGTTCCCATTGTGGGCGTGCCCAAGACCATAGACAACGATCTGGAAGCCACCGTGCTGACCTTCGGCTTTGACTCGGCGGTGGCCTGCGCCACGGACGCCCTGGACCGGCTGCGGACGACGGCGCAGAGCCACGACCGGGTGATGGTGCTGGAGGTGATGGGGCGTTACACGGGCTGGATCGCGCTGGCGGCGGGCATCTCGGGCGGGGGCGACGTGATATTGATTCCGGAAATTCCTTTCCGCTTTGAAAGCGTGAGCGCGAAGGTTGTCGAGCGCGAGCGTGAGGGCAAGCAATTCACGCTGGTAGTCGTGGCCGAAGGCGCGCGCGAGCAGGGCAAGGACTTTGTGACCTCAGGCCGGGCCGAGAACAACCGCGAAGCCCGGCTGGGAGGGATTGGCGCGGTGGTGGCGGCCGAGATCCAGAAGCGGACCGGCAAGGAGACGCGCGTGTGTGTGCTGGGCCATCTGCAGCGGGGCGGAGCGCCGACTTCATTTGACCGGTTGCTGTGCACGCGGTTCGGCGCGCGGGCCGTGCAGGCCATTGCGGAGGAGAAATACGGCCACATGGTCGCGCTGCGCCCGCCCGATACCGTCGCGGTGCCGCTGGCCGAAGCGATTGGCCGCCTGCGGGCGGTTTCGCCGCAGGGCGAGATGGTCCAAACCGCCCGCGCGCTGGGCATCAACTTTGGCGATTAACGGCTTGTAACCCACCGGGGCTTCTGACATAAATGCGCTCCGAGAAGTTGTGATGTGGAGCCATCAAATATGAAGACCAACCAAGTGTCCGTCAGTCCTTCCGGGGAAGAATTTCCACTGCCGACGCCCGAGGATTACCAGGCCGAGTTCGCCCGCCTGAAAGCGCTGGCGGCCAAACAGCGCAAAGCCGGCAAGGAGATTGTCGTGGTGGTCGGCTTGGGATTTGTCGGGGCCGTCATGGCGGCGGTGGTGGCCGACGCCACGGACAAGAAAGGCCGCCCGACGAAGTTCGTCATTGGCATGCAGCGCCCCAGCACCCGCAGTTTCTGGAAGATTCGGCTGCTCAACCGCGGCATTTCGCCCGTCAAGGCCGAGGACCCGGAGGTGGAGCAGCTCATTGTTCGCTGTGTCAACGAGAAGCAAACGCTCGTGGCGACCTACACCGAGGAGGCGCTCAAGCTGGCGGATGTGGTCGTGGTGGATGTCCAGTGCGATTACCTCAAGGAATCACTGGGCAACGTTCGCACCGGGTCGGCCGCCATGGCGGCGCTGGAAGCCTCAATCGCGACGATTGCGGAGAACATCCCGGCTATGGCGCTGGTGCTGATCGAGACCACCGTGGCGCCGGGGACGACGGAGCAGATTGCCTACCCGATCATGAAGAAGATCTTCAAGAAGCGGGGCATTCGTTCGGAGCCGTTGCTGGCCCATAGCTACGAGCGGGTTATGCCGGGCAAGAACTACGTCGCCTCCATCCGCGATTTCTGGCGCGTTTGCAGCGGCGTCAATCAGGCTGCGCGCAAGCACGTCACCCGCTTCCTCAACGACGTGCTCCACACCGACAAATACCCGCTGACGGTCCTGGACCGCCCGATTGAATCGGAAACAGCCAAGATCGTGGAGAATAGCTACCGGGCGACGATCCTCGCCTTCCTGGACGAATGGTCCCTGTTTGCCGAGCGCAACGGCGTGGACCTGAAGAAGGTGATTGAGGCGATCAAAGTGCGGCCTACGCACTCCAACCTCATCTTTCCGGGACCCGGCGTGGGCGGGTATTGCCTGCCCAAGGACGGCGGGTTGGGGGTCTGGGCTTACCGGCACATTTTTGGCTTCGAGGATGACATCTTCAAGATCACGCCGATGGCCATTGACATCAACGACAGCCGCTCGCTGCATGCGCCGCAATTGGTGCGGGATGCGCTGCGCAACATGGGCAAGCCGATCGCCGCGGCCGAAGTCCTGCTGCTGGGCGCAGCCTACCGCGAGGACGTCGGGGATACCCGCTACAGCGGTTCGGAGATCATCGTGCGCAAGCTCACCGAGATGGGCGCGGACGTCAAAGTGCATGATCCGTACCTGGACCATTGGTGGGAATTCGAAGCGCAAGACACCTACCCGGTTCCCGGCTATAGCTGGGCCCGGTTCTTCCACCGGCAGGAGCCCTTGAAGCACCTGCGGATTGAAAAGGACTTGTGGGCGGCCATGAAAGGTATTGATGCCCTGGTGCTGGCCGTGCGCCATGACCCGTACCTGAAACTTGACCCGGATCAAGTGGTGAGGCACGCGGGCAAGCCTTTCGCCGTCGTGGACTGTTTCTGCGTGCTCGACGACCAGAAGATTCGCCGCTACCTCGAGTTGGGCTGTGAGGTCAAGGGCATGGGCCGGGGACACATCAAGAGGATCAAAGACAGCCTGGATCAGCGGCCAGGCGCGAGGCAGGCAAAGCAGCGGCCGGGCCGATGAGCGCATCCCCCCATTAGCGGTGCCAGGGTGCACGAATGGCGGAATAATTGGAGAATAATTGAGTTGACCGGGACGCCGCGGGTTGGTAATAATTCAAAGTTGAATATGTGGACTGGCGTGAAGTGAGCCGGTCAGGACAATTATATGAAACGTATCGCAAGGATCATACTGAGTGTGGCTTTTCTGGCCGCTGTTTCTTCTTTCGGGAAGGATGCGACGAAGGCTAATCCCTTTACCACCACGTTAGCGGCGGTTCCCGCGGCGGAAATGCCGGCGCAAGCGGCGGATTTGGTGCTGCAGGCTAAAGCCAAGGACCGGAAGGCCACGACGGTTAGTGTGGTTAAGGGTGCGGTGGCGATCAACCCGGCTGCCGCTCCGGCAATCGTGGGGGCTATCGGGCGGGCGGTGCCAGAGATGGTGTCGGTGGCCGCGGCTGCCGCCGCAGCCGAACAACCTAAACAGGCCGGCGCGATCGCGAAGGCGGCCGCTGCGGCGGCTCCGTCCCAGGCTGGCGCCATCGTGACGGCGGTTTGCCGGGCGGTGCCGAAGGAATACTGGAACATCGCGGTGGCGGTATCGCAGGCGGTGCCGGGAGCGGGCAAAGAAATTGTGAGGGCGGTCGAGTCGGCACTGCCCGGACTGAAGCCCTCGATTGAGCGGGTTCTGGCTGGCTATGGCGGGAATGTGGTTTCGGTGGCGGACACGCTGACTCAGGCAGCTCAGGTTGCCAGGACCCAGAGCAGTGCTGAGCCTGCGGCGATGGTTTCACCCCAGGAATCTGCGGCGACTGCGGTGCAAGGCGCAGGTTTGACCAGAGGGCCGGCGGTGGGGCCTCCTTACGTTCAGCTAACCCAAACGCCGACCAATGTTACGTCCGGCGCGTCGAGTCCGGTTCCCGAAGGCGGGCGTAATTACGCGAAGCCGTAAGGCTTTTGGTTCGGATAGAGTGGTGCCTGGTAATGCGGGCACGTCTGGACTCGGCGGCGGGCGTTCGTGCTGCTCGTGAGGAACTCACCTTGGGACCGTTTCGCGGTCAGTTGGCGGGCTTGGGAACGGAGTTGCTGCGGAGGGCAGGGGGCGTAGGGGTAAATATCTTCAAGGTTAGACCATCCGCATTGGCACCAAGCGCATAAACGCTGGAATAGAAATACTGCGCGACGCTGTCGAAGGCGGGCAGGAGTGAAAAGTCCATCCAGACATTGAGGTTCTCTTCGGGGCCGTTTATGCCCGGCAGGGCAGGGAGAAGGTTGGGGCCCAGACCGTTGGTGGAGCTTCCGGGGTCGTTCCTGGCCGCCTCGAAGGCAGCGCGCATGGAGTTCGCCAGGTTCTCATAACTAAACAGACCGGTGCTCATGCCGCCGACTGGCTGGCTGGCCTCCACCAAGCCGGGTTTCTCACGGAGTGATCTGACCTGGGCCTGGCTGCTGCGCAGATATTCTTCGATCAGGGCAGAGTCGGTGGACATTGCCACGTACCCCCCGCCGGCGGCGTAGCTTAGCGTGCGCGGCGGCGAGGGTTGGGAAGTACCGGTAGCAAGGAAGGGCAGGGAGGGCAATGGAACCGAGAAGATCTTGCGGCCCAGGAATTCCCGCTCGGTGAACGTGTCGCCTTGGGGAAAGATTACAAACAGGCGTTTGAGAGCGGCAGCCAGCAAGTCGGCGTTGGGCGAGCCGAGCAGGAAAAGGGAGGCCGGGGATTGCGAGGCCGCAGGAGCGTTCGGCGGCGGGGCCCGATGGTAACTGATAATGTCATCGCCCAGGTTGGCGAGCAGAGTCTTCTTGAGGTCGAAGCCGGGGTCGTCTTGTTTGGCGCGCGCGTTGGCGGTGTCGAGTATCAAGTTGAGCGCGCTGAGGGCCTGCGGGGAGAGGTCGTTGAGCATCTTTTCGAGCGTCGCCCAGGCTTTGGGGCCGTCCATGCGCCAGCGGAAGAACTGGGCGGCATCGGCCGGCACGAACGGCGGCGGGCCGGCTTCCCTGGGCGGGCCGGCCAGGATTTGGAACACGCCCTGGCGCGTTGCCTCCGGCACGCTGAGGAACAGCTCGAAGAGGGCGCCTTCGGTCGAGTCGCGCAAATCGAAAGCAAGGGTCCTGCAGCTTGCCAAGCCGGTGGCGGCAATGAGCTTGTTGGGCTTGAGGGGCTCCAGCGGGTGGGGCGGCTCGGGCGGCTTGGTTTCCGGCGGCTTGCGGCCCAGGGCATCAACAAATGCCTTCACATTCGCCCAGCCATAGAAGGGCGCGTCGCTGAACCGGGCCGCCAGGCTGGTCTGATAGGCGGGCAGCTCGCCCAAAGCCGGGGCTGCGCCGCCCGTGAGCCGAATGACCACCTTCTCCACGCCCTTGACCGAGTTGCCCGCCACGAGCAGCGAGTCCACCTGGCCCACGACGAACTCCTTGCTGGTGGTCAGGAGGCCAATGAGCATGTCGAGCGCCAGATCGCCTTTGTTGGAGGGGTTGATCGGGGCCTGCCGGAGCTCCGGGCTGGTGGTGACCTGCGGGAAGGCCAGCGGCCGCCAGAGAAACTTGCTCAAGGTCTTCGGCATCTCGTTGGTGGTGACGGGAAAGACGGAGAACTCGAGGTTGCGAATCTGCTCGGTCTTGAGGGTCTTGCCGGCGGCAACCCATTTCTTGCGCAGCTCGGCAAGGTTGGTCCGGAGCAGACCGGCCTGGTCCCGGGTGTCGAACAGGAGCAGGTAGCCAAGGGGTTGATTATCGCCGGTCTGCCAGGCGTTCCGGGTCACAGCGAACGTCAGTTGGCCTTGCGGCAGGCGAGCGTAGGTATCAAAGCTCAGGTTGAGTTCCTGTTCCAGCGGTTTGACGACTTGCTCCCGCCAGCGGGAGAGGAACTTCTCCTTGAGCGGCTTCATGGCGGGATCATTCCAGAGCCGGCCCTTGGGCGACCGTTGGCAAATCTGGCGGAGCCGGCCAAAGTCCGGCGCCGTCAACACGATGAGCGTGTCATCCGGCAGCAGTTGCTCCGGTGGGGGGATGGCAGCCCCGGCAGCTATGGCGGAAAAGCAAAGGCAGGCGGCTAAAGGGCTGATCCGCATCAGGTCAGTAAAACCACGAATTAGGCGCGCCACGGGAGCGGGGCTCACTCGTCCGCCCGATTCTGCCGCACGCGGCCAGGGGGTTCGAGGTAGCGATAGGGATGGCTGGGATTCTCGTTGGAGTAGGCGAACGCATCGCGATGGTCGAGGAAGTGCTTGACGGACTCGACCGGGATGGCAAAGCCGAGCCCCTCGCCAGCGGTGACCTTCATGTTCGTCACGCCGATGACCTCCCCGCTCAGGTTGAACAGCGGGCCGCCGCTATTGCCGGGGTTGATCTGCGCCGTCGTCTGCAAATACAGCAACCCGCCCACCTCGCGCGTCTTGGTGCTGAGAATGCCCTCCGTGACAGTGCGCTCCAACCCCAGCGGACTGCCGATGGCGAAGACCCGCTCGCCCACTGACAGCGCATCGGCGTTGCCCAGCGGGACGAAGCGGAACCGGGGGGCGTCCTTATCCTCCACCTTCAGCAACGCCAGGTCGGCGAACTTGTTCAAGCCGGTAATGCGCACCTGCTTGTAGGTCTTGCGGTCGAGCTGGTTGTCCTTCTGGTGGTAGACCTCCACCGTAATCTGGGTCTCGCCCTCGATGACATGGAAGTTGGTGATTAGGAAGCCGTCTTCGTTGAGAAAGAAGCCCGAGCCGAGCCCCCCCGGCGTGCGCACCTGGACGACAGCTTCGCCGATTTGAGTCACCAGCTCGAGCACGGTGCGGGCGGGGGCGGGCTTGTCGGAGGCAGAGTAGAAACCGGGCTTGGATTCGGCGACCGCCGCGACGTCACTGCCGGCGGCCGGCTTCGAGCCTCGTCTGGACTTGGCAGCGGGTGCCGGGGCGTCGGTTTTGAGGATCTTGACGACCTGGTTGCGCGGGATCACCAGCACGGTATAGCCGACGTCCACGACAATCTGGTCGCGCTTCTCGGCGAGAACTTTGCCCGTGACCGCGGCCTGGTCTTTCAACTGTAGGGTGTCGGCCCGGGCGGAGCACAAGCCGCCCACAAGGAGCGCTGCGAGAACAAGCCGCGGTGTTAACATGACGAGACACTACTCAGGCAAGGGGGCTTTGACAAGCAAGCAGCCCAACGGGCAGCGGCGAAAGGGCAGGGCGCGCTGCCACCCGCCGGTCCAGTTTGTGCCCAGCCCCCTTGCGGCGGCCGGAGCTATGCCGGCTGCAGGGAAAGGGGCTTGGAGCGGGCTTGCCACCAGCGGGGTCAGGGCGGGAGCATGGCTTGTTACTCCCTTACAGTTCCCCTGCAGTCCCCCTGCAGTTCCCTTGCAGTCCTGGTGTCTCTATCCTCGCTTTACTCTGGCGCGGCGACCCGTTCGCTGGCCCGACGCTCGGTCCCTGGGCGGGACATCCGCGTAAGTTATGCGCCGGAGCCCTTTGGCTTCCCAACCGTTTTCCTGCGGCCAGGTGCGGATAAAGATGCGCGAGCCGGCCGGGGGCACGCCGTATTTCTTAAGGTATAGACGCGTGATCTCGCTCTCGTGTTCAACGGAATCCGGCAACAGTCCGAGAAAGGCATAGGTTTCGCAGAACACCTGGCCCCGGCTGCGCGGCGGCGAGGCGAACACCATGATATCCTGGGTCGGGCGTTCGCTCAGACGCAGCTTGAGGACCAGCCCGTCCGGGCCATCGCGGATCGTCAGCCCCACCACTGGGTTCGTGGAGAACTGCGGGATGGGCGGCGCCTCCAGCAACGGCTCGCAGCCGCAAGTGGCCAGCACCGTATTAATTCTGACAAAGAGATTGTGTCCGGTCAGCGGGCCGGATTGCGCCAGTCGCGGCTGACTTCGGACCTCCAGGGCCCGCCGCCGCCAGCCGTCCTGTTGCTCCGCGGTGAGCTCGTTCCACAACCGGGAGAACTTCGTCATGTTCGCGCACGCGCGGCGGCGGGCGGGTGTGTGGCGGTACTTGGCCGACGGCTTCTTGGTCTCGTACTGGCCATAGCGGTTCTTCTTGGCGACAATGTCACCCAGCGAGCCGCTCTGTGGAGGCTTGCGCACTTTCATAACGTCACGTCACTTCCGTCTTCGGCTGGACGCGCAGGCTGGTCGCCAGACCCTGGCCTGCCTTGCTGCCGCCGTTCTCATCAGCGCCTTTCCAACCGATTGCTGAATTCTGCCACAAGCCACCGCTAGGGCGCAACTCAGGGCCAGAGACCGGGTTCTCGCCAGGCGCGGCTGATCTGCCGGGTTTGGTTTCCTGAAAGCGTGAAGGTTGCGCGTAATGCGTGAAAACCACCCCTCGCAGCAGGCGAGCGCGAGAGGCTTGGGCTGGATGCTTAAGTAATCTGCGCTGGCATTAGCGATGCTTGTTGCTGGCTATGGGGCCGAGCCGCTCAGGCGGCAAGCGTGTCTCAGGTGGTCGTTTCATTGTGGCTCCGCCCCGGAGGAAGTACTGCGGGAGCACCGGCGGGTAGGCCGGACGAGCGAATTGTTCATGTGGACGGCAAACCAATTAGCAGCCTATGAAGACCTTGCAAGCGAGCGCCCTCAATCATCTCTGCCTGGTTACCATTGTCTTTATGTTCTGCCGGGCCGAGCCAGGCTACGCTGGTGGCCTGGTGGCCGCGTGGGGAAACGCTTCCACCCACGGGGAGACAACGCTGCCCGTAGGAGTCAGTAACATCAAAGCGATTGCCGCGCGCGGCTACCACGTTCTGGCGCTTAAATCGGACGGCAGCATCATCGGATGGGGCGACAATTCCTTGGGCCAGAACAACATTCCGCCCGGGCTGTCCAGCGTCACTGCGATCGCTGCGGGCCGCTCTCACAACCTGGCGTTGAAGGCGGCCGGGACCGTTGCTGCCTGGGGCGACGATGGCCACGGGCAGGCCGACGTGCCGGCTGGGTTGTCCAACGTCGTCGCGGTCGCAGCGGGCGGCTACCACAGCCTGGCCTTGAAGGCGGACGGGACAATCGTCGGCTGGGGCGACAATCTTTATGGCCAGGCAGATGGGGCGGCCGGGCGGTCGAACGTTACCGCGATTGCGGCAGGCACCTATCATAGCTTGGCATTAAGGGCGGACGGGACAGTGGTCGCCTGGGGCTACAATTACAATGGCCAGACCAATGTGCCGGTCGGGCTGTCCAACGTCGTCGCGGTCGCAGCAGGCGCCTACCACAGCCTGGCCTTGAAGGCGGATGGGATAATCGTCGGCTGGGGCTATGACTCGTACGGGGTCAGCACCGGGGGAGCCGGTTTGTCGAATGTCATCGCCATCGCCACGGGCTCCGAGCATAGCCTTGCGTTGAAGGCGGACGGCACGGTGGTAGCGTGGGGGAACGGTTACTACGGCGCGGACCTTCCCGCCGGCCTACCAGGCGCTGGTGCCATCGCGGCCGGCGATCGCTGCAGTCTGGCCCTGGTACCCGACGGCCCCGTTCAGATCATGCAGAGCCCGGCGGATCAAACCGCCTTTTATCCTTACGCTTCGAATGTGGTCTTTTCCGTGACGGCTACGGGGCAGGCGTTGAGCTATCAATGGTTTCTGAACGGAACGGCCATCAAAGACAATTCCCGCGTCAGCGGCAGCACAGCCCCCAACCTGGTGATTTCCAGTCTGCAGCCTTCAGATATCGGCACCTACACCGTTGCCGTCATGAATTCATTTGGTTCGGTCCTCAGTGCTGGGGTCCCCCTTACGGTCATCGGCGCGCCAGCGCTGACGCAGGCACCGTCCCCTCAGGCTGTTCGGGCCGGCTCAGACGTTGCACTGAGCGCGGCAGTCCTGGGCACCCCGCCTTTGGCTTATCAATGGCTCTTCCAGGGCACGAATCTCGCCGGAGCAACCAAGGTCACTCTTTCATTGTCAGAGGTCCAACCCAGCGCCTCGGGTGTCTATTCGCTGCTGGTCTCGAATACCTATGGCAGCACGCAGGTAAATCTATCGTTGACCGTCACGGACGCGGCGCCCTACATCGCGACGCAGCCGAGCGGCGCATCGGTGCCGGTTGGCAGCAGCATGACGCTCGCAGTCTCGGCGCGCGGCTCGCTGCCGCTTAGCTACCAGTGGCGGTTCAATGGACAAAGTATTGCCGGCGCAACCGATGCGACTTTGGCGTTGCACAACTTGAATCGCAATCAAACGGGTTACTACGACGTTGCGGTCAGCAACGCTTTTGGCGGCATTATCAGTGCGAAGGCGCTCCTGAACGTGATCCAGGGCGTGTATGTCTGGGCGCCTTACTCATCTCAGGTTCCCACCAATGTGCCGCCGGGAATGACCGACGCAGTCGCGGTGGCCGCGGGCCTCCATCACGTCCTCGCCCTGCAACGCGGTGGTTCGGTGGCGACCTGGGCAGCGCCGGGCGCCTATGTGCCGTCAGCTTTGACCAATATTCCGTCCAACCTGAACAATGTCATTGCCGTTGCCGCCGCGGGGAATTACAGCATGGCCCTCAGGGGGAACGGCACCGTCGCTGTCTGGGGAGAGAATTCCTCTGGCCAAAGCAATGTGCCGGTCTCGGCAACCAACCTCGCGGCCATCGCAGCCGGGAGTACTCATTGCCTGGCGCTGAAATCGGACGGCACGATTATCGGCTGGGGCAACAACGGATACGGCCAGGTAAATCCTCCTGCAGGTCTATCGAATGTTATCGCCATCGCGGCGGGCAGTGCAACCAGCTTTGCCGTGCGCAACGACGGTACGGTTACGGCTTGGGGCTATACCAATTCAATCGCCCCGCCGCCTAGTCTGACCAACGTTCTCGCGGTTTCGGCACCCGCCGCAGGGGGCAACCATCAGGCATTAATCGCCGATGGCAGTGTCACAAACTGGGGGTATGGGACCGTTCAAGCGCCCGCGAATAATTCCAACATCGTCGCCATTTCAGCCGGCTACTGTGGCGCGGTTTTGAAGTCCGACGGCACGGTTGTCCCTTGGGGCAGTTACAGCACCACTTTCCCCTCGAGCATCTCGAACGTCATTGCGATTGCAGCCGGTGGTGACTCTTATTCGCCCTTCCTCGCAACCATTGTTGGCGACGGTTCGCCTGCCATCACCCTTCAGCCGGCTAACCAAACTTCCACCAACGGCGCGACCGTCCGACTCCACGTGCGAGCCGTTGGCGCTCAACCATTGACTTACCAATGGCAACTTGGCGGCGCGGATATTCCCAACGCGACGAACGCCGATTTGACAATCACCAACATCCAGAGCGTCAACGTCGGCAGCTATCAAGCCGTCGTCAGCAGCGCGCTCGATTCTGTCTCGAGCCGGTCCGCGCAGTTGGCAATAGTGTCGCTTCCATACAAGGGCAACCTTGGCACGGCCTTGAACGCCACCAATTTGGTGTGGACCTCCAACCCGGCAAATGCGCTCTGGCTCGCGCAAATGTCGGTGACTCACGACGGCGAGGCGGCGGCGCAGAGCGGACGCGTTGCCGACAACGGGGCGTCATTCTTGGTAAGCACCGTTACCGGGCCGGGGATGCTGGCGTTCTGGTGGAAAGTCTCCTCGGAAGAGGGCTATGATCTCCTGAGGTTTAGCGCGAATGGACCGGGGCCACTTTTGCGGGCGAGCATCTCCGGCGATGTGGATTGGCAGCAACTCACTTTCAACATCCCTTCCGGCACTTACACCCTGCAATGGACATATTCCAAAGACTCCAGCGTCAGCGTGGGGCAGGACGCCGGCTGGCTGGATGAAGTCACCTTCACGCCGGTTCCGAGCATCACCCAGCAGCCCCAGAGTCAGACTGCCTGGATGGGATCAAGCGTGACGTTTCAAGCCGACGGTAGTTGGGGGGAGATGTCCTGCCTGCAATGGCTAAAGAACGGAACGAATCTGCCACAGGCCAACTCGGCCTTCCTGACGCTGACGAATCTGACGCGGCGTGATTCGGGAAACCACGCTCTGCAGGTCACCAACGTTGCCGGCAGCGTGACGAGCAGCAACGCGACGCTACGGGTTCTCGTGCCGCAGAGGTTGGCCGCGCCACACCTGCCCCCCGACGGCAGCTTCGCCTTCTCCTCCGGGGACGCGGACGGTGGCTGGTTGGAGCCCGGGGACTTAGCCGGGCTCGAAATCCAAGCCAGCACGAATCTGGTGGATTGGGTCACGCTGCCCAATACGCTGGGCTTAACCAATGGCTTGCTGGTTATAAGGGACACCGGGCGCACGAACTATGCCGTGCGTTTCTACCGAATGGTTGAGCACTGACAGTGAAAGGGGCCGTCCGCCAGTATCTTGAAGTGAACAATATCATCGAAAAATAACAGTTGCGACGGGGCGCGGGGCTGGTATTCTGATTGGCCCTTTCGGTAAGGCTGGGCGTATGTGCGCGCAGCCGGACGGGGAGGGATTAACGGCCTTAAATGCCTGCGCCGATGGGTGCGGGGGGCCACAACGACATATAAATCAATCCCGTGTTCCGCGGGATGGTTCGCCCAGGTGGCGGGCTCTTAACCAAAGGAAACTTGTGATAGCGATTGGAGTTAAGGAATTGTTGGATGCCGGGGTCCATTTTGGACATCAGACGAAGCGGTGGAACCCCAAGATGAAGCCGTTCATCTTCGACGCGCGCAACGGCATTCATATCATTGATCTGAGCAAGACGACCAGCCAGTTGGAAGCTGCGTGCAACTTCCTTTCCGGCGTGGTCAGTAAAGGCGGCAAGGTGCTCTTTGTGGGCACGAAGAAGCAGGCCCAGCAGGCCATCAAACAGACGGCCAAGGAAAGCGGCCAGTATTACGTAACCGAACGCTGGCTGGGCGGCACGCTGACGAATTTTGCGACCATCAAGCGCTCGATCGCGCGGCTCAAGGAGATCGAGAAGATGGAGGCCGACGGCACCATCAACCAATACGTCAAGCAGGAGCAGTCGGTCATCCGCCGTGAGGCGGCGCGGCTGGTCAAGTTTTTCGAGGGCATTCAGGCCATGGACAAGCTGCCGGGGGCGATGTTCGTGGTTGACATCAAGCGCGAGCGCAACGCGGTGGCCGAGGCGCGGCGGCTCAAGATTCCGGTCGTGGCGATTGTGGATACGAATTGTGACCCGGACCTGGTAGATCTGCCGATTGCCGGCAACGATGACGCCATCCGGGCGGTGCGGCTGATCCTGGCGATGATTGGTCAGACCGTCACGCAGGCGCAGGCTGAGTACGAGACCAAGTACGCGCGCCGCAAGCCGGCGGAAGAAGCCGCGCCAGCCGCGCCTGAGGCGGCGGCCCCGGGCGCATCGGCGATCCCCGTCGAGGCGGCGCCGGCACCTCAGCCTGAGGCTTCAGCGCCCTCCGTTTAGGCTTTTCCGGGAACGCGGTTCAGCCGCAGCGGTTTGGCCCGCGTTCCACCTTTACGATCCAGAGCGACTATCAACTATCAACTCTTAGAGACAGACTTTCTTTATGGCTGAAATTAATGCGGCACTGGTTGCCAAACTGCGCGGGATGACCGGCGCGGGAATGATGGAATGCAAGAAGGCGTTGGCGCAAGCCAATGGCGACGTCAACGTGGCGGTGGATATTCTGCGCAAGGCGGGTACGGTAACCGCCGGCAAGATCGCGGCGCGGGAAGCGCGGGAAGGCGTGATTGCCCATTACATCGCCCCGGGCGGTCGGGTGGGTTTGCTGGTGGAGGTGAACTGCCAGACGGATTTCGTGGCGCGCAACGAGATATTCCGCGCTTTCGCTGAGGAAGTGGCCAAGCGGCTCGCTGCGGACCCCCAGGCGAACCTGGAAGCCGAGCGCGAGGCGACCGTGGCGAAGATTCGCGAGAACATCAAGATCCCCCGTCACGCGCGAATGGAGGTGGCGGGCAACGGGATGGTGGCTGCCTACATTCACACCGGCGCCAAGGTCGGCGTGCTGGTGGAAGTAGGCGCGGGCAAGGAAGACACGGTGGCCAAGAACGACTTCAAGCAGCTCGTGAAGGACATCACGCTGCAGATCGCCGCCGGCCATCCCTTTGCCGTGTCGCGCGAGCAGGTGCCGGCGGACGTGCTGGCGAAGGAAAAGGAAATTGCCGCCGAGCAGTTCAAGAACAAGCCGCCGCAGGCCATCGCCAAGATCGTTGAAGGCAAGCTGGAGAAGTTCTACCAGACTTACTGCCTGGTGGACCAGGGCTTCGTGAAGCAGAACTCTGAGATTTCGGTCAAAGAGCATGTGGCGGCGGTCGCCAAGCAATTGGGCGATGAGATCACCATTCGCCGGTTTGTCCGATTCCAGATCGGCGAAGCGGCGGCTTAGGCGAGCGCGGAGCAGTTCACAATGGGGTGTCCTCCAAGGGCACCCGCAGGCAGTCTTGATCTCAAGCATGCTTGAGAGGTGCATGCTTTGTAATTTGCGATGGCGACAGGCGGTTAGTTGAAGCAATTGATTTGCAGAAGGGGGCTTTGTAGGGTATAGTACTGAAAGGTATTTACGGTAAAATACGGATAGCAAGCCTGCCTGTGAAATACATAGTTTGCCTGGGCGTGCTGCTTTTATGCCCCGTGCTGCGGGGGACTGCGGTTACGATTCAAGGCGCGAAGACGAACCAGGTGATTGATGGGTTCGGGGTCAACGTGAACTACCGGAGCTGGAACGGCAGTGAACTTCGGCCGGTATTGGACGCGCTGATTGACGAAGCTGGGATGACGCTTTTCCGCGTCGTTTACGACCTCACCGACTGGGAGACCACCAACGACAACACCGATCCGGCTTTGTTTAACTGGGCCTACTATAACGGGGTTTACAGCTCAACCGAGTTTACCCGCCTGTGGGACATGTTTGCCTACCTGAACGCCCGTGGAATTACGAACGGCGCCTTCTTTAACTTTATGGGCGGGGGACCAAGCTGGATGATCCAAAGCGATGCGACTTCGGGGACACTAAAATCGGGCATGGAGCCGGAGTGGGCGGAGATGATTACCTCGCTGCTTGTGTATGCACGCAACACGATGGGCCTTCAGTTCAGTCTGGTTGCTCCTGATAATGAGCCAAACTTGACTTCGTATCCGGAGGGCATCCATCTCCCTACCGCGAAGCAATACACCAATGCGCTGCACAAACTGGCGCTCAGGCTGGACTCCGCCGGGATGAGTGATGTTGGGTTGGTGGGCCCTGATGCGGCCGGCGGTGGCACGACCTATATGCCCGAGATGATGGCCGATCCGGTGATCATGGCGAAGCTGAAGCATTTTGGGCTGCACGATTATTCCTCGGGTGGCGGGAGTTCACCCACGGTGTACTCGTATATAACAAACTCGGCGTATCCTGACCGCACGTTGTGGTTGACAGAGTTTACGGAGTGGTGTGACGAGTGTGAAAACGGGGTCCGCGGGACAAATTCATGGAGCTTTGCTCGCGGGATAGCGGAAGATTTGCTGTCGTATCTTGCGAATGGCGCGGCAGGGACTCAGGTGTGGGAAGGGTACGACAGCCGGTACGCGCACGGTCCGGCCTACGGAGGAGTGAGCGGAACTAACAAGTGGAGTTATTGGGGTCTGTTTGCTGTGGATAATCCTACCAACGCGGTGAAGACTTACACGGCGCGCAAGCAGTTCTACACGCATGCTCAAGTGAGCAGATGGGTTAGTCCCGGCTCCCAGCGGATCAACATTGCGGGAGGCACTTCACCCTTCTCGCCGTTGCTGGCGTTCAAACACATGGGCCTGGGGCAGGTTACCATTGTGGGCGTCAATACCTCCACGAGCGCTGCCACACTCAGGGGGACAAACAATTCGTTGCCCACCGTGCCGCGCTTTTCTCTGTATTACACCTCGGCGACCACGAATCTTGCATACGGAGGGAGCGTGCCGGTTACCAATATGGCATTCAGCGCCACTATTCCCGCTAATTGCGTGTTCACCCTGACTTACACGACGCCCTTGCCGTTGGTGGTGACGACGACCGAATTGCCTTCAGCGGAGGTCGGAGCGGCTTATTCATTTCCTCTGGCTGCCAGTGGTGGGTCTCCCCCTTATCTTTGGGCTGTGGCTTCAAACGCTTCGGCGCCGGCCGGGTTGACGCTATCCACAAACGGGGTTTTGTCCGGCGTGCCATCCTCTGCTGGGGGATATGACATCCCAGTGGTTGTGACTGATTCCGCCCAGGCCAAGGCCAGCCAGGATGTGAGCCTGGAGATCATAGAGCCAATTATGACCTTGGAGGCACCCCCGCAGACTGCTGATGAAATTGGAGACTTCGGTTTCAGGCTGACCCTTTTGGTCAACATGCCCGGGACGTATGTGATTCAGCGAACATCTGACTTCAGCGCCTGGGATGATGTTCAAGAAGTGATTTGTACCAACGGTGTGGTCGAAGTGACAAACCACAATGATGCCGCCGCTAGCGCCTGGTTTTACCGGGCCTTCAAGCTCACAACTGCCGAGTGAACAGAGCTCATGTTGGTAAGGGATTGCGGTTTCCTGCGGCGTTTAAGCCAGTGCCACCAAAGCAGGCCTTTCCTCAAGAACCGTGAGATGCTGGCGAACCGCGCGGAATGTGGCTGACAGACAAAGTTGCATCCTGAGCATGATGCCCAGCAGGTAATCGCTGGGCTCGATGCGAAGTGCGACGAGCACCGCGTTAACCGAGGCGCTGAAGAAGGGTTATGATTGCGAGCAAGAGCAAGATGAAGACGGGGTTGCTGACTGGCTCCGTCGTCATTCTGCTGGCGACGTTGGTGGTGTATTGGCCTGCAGTGCACGCGGGTTTCATCTGGGATGATGATGACATCTTGACGGCCAATCCTTTGATCAGCGCGCCGGATGGGCTGTGGTTGATCTGGGCTGGGGGCAAGTTTTATGACTACTGGCCGATGACGCTGACGTCCTTCTGGTTGGAGTGGCGTCTGTGGGGACTCAACGCGACGGGTTATCACGTGACCAACATTCTGCTGCATGCCGGGGCGGCGATCTTCCTCTGGCGCGTGCTCCAACAGCTCGGAGTTTCTGCTGCCTGGCTGGCCGCGCTGATCTTCGCCATTCATCCAACCAACGTGCAGTCGGTCGCCTGGATTACCGAGCGCAAGAATACGCTGTCGCTGTTCTTCTTCAGCCTGGCGCTGTTGGCGTATTTGCGCTCGGAGAAACTGAGACGCGGAACGCAAAGGCAGAGGTTGGGGCAACCCGCAGCCCGCGGAGCTGAGCCCTGGTGGTACTGGCTGTCCTTCGCCGTGTTTGTCCTGGCGCTGCTGAGCAAGACTTCGGTGGTCATGCTGCCAGTGGTCTTGTTGCTGTGCATGTGGTGGCTGGGACGCGCGGCCGGCCGCTCGCTGACGCGGGAGGATGTCGCGCGCACGATGCCATTCTTCGGTATTGCGCTGGGCCTGGCGCTGGTGACGATCTGGTTCCAATACCAGCGGAGCATTGGGACGGACGTGGTCACGACCAGCGACTTCCGCTCACGGTGGGTGGGGGCGGGCATGGCGGCGTGGTTTTATCTCGCCCGCATCTTGTTTCCCCGCCATCCAATGTTTGTCTATCCGCGCTGGAGCTTTTCCCCTGACGTTGTGGCGCACTACCTCCCCGGCGCACTGCTGGTGGGTTTGTGGGTGCTTTTCTGGTGGTACCGCAACCGGTGGGCACGGCCTTGCTTCTTTGCCCTGAGCTATTTCCTGGCGATGCTTTTCCCCGTCCTTGGCTTCTTCAAGATCTACTTCCAGAAATACTCGTTCGTGGCTGACCACTGGGCGTATCCAGCGATGATCGGCATTATCGCGCTGGTCGCAGGGGGAGGGGCGTGGCTGGTGCGCTCTGCCGGCAGGCGCTGGGGGAATTCTATTGGCCTGCTGGCGGCAGTGGGCTTGCTTGGAACGCTGGCTCCTTTGACGTGGGCGCAGTGCGGCATCTACCAAAACGAAGAGACTCTCTGGCGCGCTACCCTTGCAAGGAATTCTAAATGCTGGCTGGCCCATCACAACCTGGCCAGTTTGCTCGTAACGCAAAGCCAAGCGGAACTGTCCGCGGTTGCCGGCGCAGCCAACTTCAGCGGACCGTCCCCGGCGTGCGCGGATAAGCTGAACGAGGCGCTATTCCACGAGCAAGCTACGATTGCTTTGAAACCAGACCACGCGGCGGCGGAGTATGGCGCGGGCCACATCCTGAGCCTGTTGAAGAGGACTGAGGAGGCCATTCCGCACTTCCGCCGTGCCATCGAACTGCAACCGGACATGATATCGGCGCTGGATTCACTGGCTTGGATTTTGGCCACGCACGAGCAAGCCGCTGTGCGCAATGGCGCGGAAGCCGTGCGGCTGGCCAAGAGTGCTGTGGCGATCACCGGCGAGCAGGACGCGCGGAGCCTGGAGACACTGGCGATTGCCAGCGCCGAGGCGGGCGACTTCCCTGCCGCCACGGAGGCTCGGCGCAAGGCGCTGAAGCTGGCACTGGCGGCGCAGGAGCGCGATTTCGCGGGCACAGCTGGCGGCTCGACTGCGGCTCTTCGAAAGCGGCCGTAGTGTTCGCAGCCCCTGACGCCGGCGGCAGATGATGATTGATTGCGCGGCGGGGAGATTCTGTGTATCAGAACGGTGGCTGAAGCCACACCGAAGAGCATGAACCAATCGAATGAAGTAAAGGCTATGAGAACCAATACCTATAATCGCAGAGAGTTTCTGGGACGGGCAATTGCTTCGACCGCTGGCGCGACGCTGGCATTAACTTCCCCGTGCTGGGGAGCGGCGCCGACAGGCCGGAAAGAGGTTAAGCTGAGCACCCCCAAGGCGGAGAAGCTGGGCTGGCAGCTCTGCTGTGGCGTTTACACGTTCCGCGACCGCAGCTTCTATGAGACGCTGGAGGTGGTGGCCGCAATGGGCGTGCGCCGGGTGGAACCGGCGTTCTTCCTGCCGTTGGACAAGGCGCAGCCGGGGCTCAAGACCGGTGAGAGCCTCGCTCCCGACAAGCGGCGCGAGATGAAGACGCGGATGGACGACCTGGGAATCATTATGCCGAACTACTACGCCCCGATCGAGGGGGACAAGAGTGCCTGGCGCAAGATATTCGATTTCGCAAAGGAGATGGGAGTGCAAACGCTGGTGGCGGAGCCGCCGCCGGAAGCGCTGGAGGCACTGGACCCGCTGTGTCAGGAATACAGAATCAACCTGGCGGTTCACAACCACCCGGAAGGCTCCGGCTCCAAGTACTGGAACCCGGACACGCTGGTCAAGGCTTGCGATGGGCTAAGTGCGAGAATCGGCGCCTGCCCCGATACCGGCCACTGGGTGCGCTCCGGGCTGGACACGCTGGAGAGCCTCAAGAAGTACGGCAAGCGGATCATTACGGTCCATCTGAAGGACGCGGCGGAATCGGGCAAGCGCGAAAGCCGCGATGTGCCTCTCGGTACCGGGAAAGCCAATTACCGCATGCTGCTTAAGCAGTTGTGCGAGTGGAAGTGGCGAGGAGTTATGACTGTCGAATACGAGCACCTTTCCCCGCAACTGGTGGAAGACGTGACGCAGTGCGTCAAGTTTGTCGAGGACTTCGCGGCCAACGTCAGAGACTAGGCTTATGATCAAGCAAGAGCCTCTCCTTTCGGTCGGCATCTACAGCCGCGAGGTTGAGACCCGCGGGGTGCTGAACGGCCGTTTCGTCCTTCCGGACAAGACCGCCCTGAGTGGCGAGTTCACGGTGCGGCCCAGCCAGGGCGGCCTCGTGTTGCTCGGCAACGATGGCGGTGAACTGGCGCGCGGACCGGAGATACGGTTGGTGCCGGAGGGGAATGCGACGTTTACGCTGCGCAACGTGACCATCGGGATCAACTTCCACTGGGAGCGGAAGGAGGATGAGACCTTCGAAGGCGGACTGCGAATCCTGCTCAACCCCGACGGCACGGTCACGGCCATTAACGATGTGGGGGTGGAACAGTATCTTAAGAGCGTCATCTCGTCAGAGATGAGTGCGACGGCTCCCCTCGAGCTGTTGCGCGCTCACGCCATCACCTCGCGCAGCTGGCTGGTAGCCATGCTCGAACGGCAGAAGCGCGCCAAGAATGTCGGCGTTCCAGCTCGACGCGGGCGAGAGACTGAAGAGGAGATCGTCCGGTGGTACGACCGGGAGGATCACAGATTCTTCGACGTGTGCGCGGACGATCACTGCCAGCGGTATCACGGGCTCACGAAGATTATCTCACCCAAGGCGGGTGAGGCGGTGCGGGATACCCGCGGGATGTTTCTCGTTCATTCCGGAGAGATTTGCGACGCCCGGTACTCCAAGTCTTGCGGGGGGCGGAGCGAGGTGTTTGCTACCGCGTGGGAAGATGTCGCCGTGCCGTATCTGGCGACGGTGTCCGACGCCGCGGTGGAGCATTCGCAGATTGACTCCGAAGAAGCAGCCGCGGCGTGGGTGAGTTCCTCGCCGGATGCGTACTGCAACACGACGGACGGAAGCATTCTTCGGCAGGTCCTGCCGTCGTTCGACCAGGAGACAACAGACTTTTACCGCTGGACGGTGAGCTATGCGCAAGCGGAACTCAGCGTCCTGCTCCTTAAGCGGACGGGCATAGACTTTGGCGTGATCCAGCGGCTCGAACCGCTGCAGCGCGGTCCTTCAGGGCGGATCGTGCGGCTGCGGATTGTGGGAAGCCGGCGGACGGTCGTAGTCGGGAAGGAGTTGGAGATCCGACGCTGGCTCAGCCCGTCGCATTTGTACAGCAGCGCGTTTATTGTCCAGACCGAAGGAATTACCAGTGGTGCCCCAGCGAAGTTCACCTTGCACGGCGCGGGCTGGGGTCACGGCGTAGGCTTTTGTCAGATCGGCGCGGCGGTCATGGCCGCCAAAGGATTCCAGGCCGAGAAGATTGTGAAACACTACTTCCGCGGTGCAGCGCTGAAGAGACTGTATTGAGGCGGCCGGCCCCCCCTTCCGAGGGCCTGACCCTGGCACCGGCGCCCCTCCGTAGCCTCACCGTATGCACACCGTAGATAACATTGTTATCTACGGTGAGGATACGGTGAGGTGAGCCAGGAGAGAGGGGGTATTGTCCGGGCCTGAGCCTGACCCGCATTCCGGGCCGCCCGGACCAGCCAATCCCAAAGGAATTCACGAATTCCCCTTCTGTGATGGGGTGGCAGTGCCAAGACATGCCTGCGGCGGGCGGCCAGCATCTTTGCGCTTGTCGAAACTCCAGTCTTGGATAGCATGATCCTGCATTGGACTGGTTAGTTTAGGTGAGTAGCCTAGTGCTTAGCCGGTTCACATTTGATGACACCTCTCAGTCCGCCATTGGAAGCAGGGCCCACGCTGGAGCCGCCGACCGACCATCCGGCCAGGCGCAAAGGCACGCTGCTCATTGTGGACGACGAAGCTGCAGTCCGCGCCTCACTCCGGGTCGTCTTCCAGGACGACTACGAGGTTATCATGGCCGAGGACGGGCCGACCGCGATTGAACTCGCGCAGAAGACGCGGGCCGATGCGGCAATTCTCGACATCAAGATGAAGCAAATGTCGGGACTCGAGGTGTTGGAGCGCCTGAAGTACGTTGATCCCAGCATCGAGGTGGTGATGCTAACGGCGTTCGAGACCGCGGACCTGATGCGGCAAGCGTTGCGTCTGCGCGCCTGCGACTACATTACCAAGCCCTTCGACGTTCCCACCTTGCGGGCAGCGGTGGCCAAGGCTATGCAGCGCCGCACCCTGGCGAGCGATATCCACACCGACGCCGAGAAACTCCAAGCTTTACTCGCTGAACTGCAGGACCAGAAGGTCGAGGAGCAGATGGCCAAGACACGCGGTGAGATCTACGCGAGCATCATTCACGATATCAACGGGCCGCTTACAGTCATTTCCGGCTTTGTGCAACTCCTGAACCAGCGCCTCGGGAACGCCACCCGGCTGGAGTTGGAGGACTTGCGGTTCATGCAAGACCGGCTCAAGACCATCACCCGCCAGGTGGGCAACTGTGTCGAGATTTCCCGCCGCTATCTCAGCTTTCTGCGCCAGCAGCCCGAAGAGGCGCCGCGGGTGGGTGTAAACCAATTGCTCACCGATCTTGGCCACCTTGTCCGCGTGCACCCCAGCCTGCAGAACAACCAGTTCAGCGTTCACCCCCTGGCGGAGGATGTTGGCGTGCACATGAACGGCACGGATGTTATCCAACTGCTGCTGAACCTCGCGGTGAACGGCTTCCAGTGCACGCCGCAGGTGCATGCCGTCAATATCGAAGGCCGCGTCCTGCGGCAACCGATTGACCTCACGGCGCTCAAGGACACCCCGCGGGACCGGCTGCTGAACGTCGAGCATTTCGAGAGCAGCGCGCCGACTCTGGTCCTTTCGGTTTCCGACAACGGGCCGGGCATTCCGCCGGAGACTCTGCCGAAGATATTCCAGGCCTTTTTTTCAACCAAGCGTGCGAAGCAGGGCACGGGCTTGGGACTGAACATCGTCCAGCGCCTCGTCCGGGAAGCCAAAGGCGCGTTGCACGTGCACACCGAGCCCGGCCAGGGCACAACTTTCACTGTTTACCTTCCGGCCGTTCACATGGCTCAGCATTAGCGCCTGGTTTCCGGGCAGGGGCAGGGGGCTCCTGTTCCTGCTGCGGTCTTCGCGTCGGCTGCCGGTGCTAAAGTTCTTGTTTTCGGCCCCGCCTCCAAGCTTTAAGCTTCCAAGAATGGTTGATTGCGACCGTACTGCTATAACTTACCGCTACGAATGCTGGCGCGCCCTGCCGGCTGGCGTTATTGAGGCGGCGGGCACGACCTTCCTGCTCCTGATTGCGGTGCGCTGCTACCAGGCCGGGCCGCTGGCCAAGGCTATGATCGCGGGAGGCGGCAGCGTGGGCCTCGTTCTTGCTCCCTGGCTGGTCTCCCGGGTCGAGGCCGCCGGCTGGCCGGTGGCCCAGGCGGCCGCCCGGCTGGCGGCGGCGGGGGCGGTCAGCTTCCTGGTGATGGCGCTGGTGCCGATGCTGCCGGTGTTTGTCGCCGGCTCGGTGCTGGCAATGACCACCTCGGCCGCAGCCATCCCGCTGCTGACGCAGATGTACCAGGAGAATTACCCGGACCAGGAACGAGGCCGGCGGTTTGCGCGCACCATGATGATTCGCATCGGCGCCGCCGCGCTTTTCAGCGATCTGGCGGGCCGGGCCTTGTCCGGCCACATTGATCAATTCCGGTGGCTGCTCATGGTCTTCGCCGGCGCCTTTGGCTTCATGGGCTTCTGTCTGGGGCGCTGCCCCTCCCAGCGGCTGGCGGCCTCGGGCGGCAAACACCCCTTTCATGCGCTGCGTTACGCGCGCGACGATCGCCTGTTCCGGCAGACGCTGATCGCGTGGATGTTCCTGGGCTTTGCCTTGCTGATGATGGCGCCGCTGCGGGTCGAGTACTTGGCCAACGCCAGGTACGGCGTGCGGTGGCAGGGCGAATTGCTGACGGCGGGCACGGTCGCCCTGCTGACGGGCGTCATCCCCAACATCGCCCGCTTCATTCTGAACCCGCTGTGGGGCTGGCTCTTCGACCGCACAAACTTCTTCGTCCTCCGCCTCACGTTGAACCTGGGCTTTGCGCTGGGCATTCTCTCGTTCTTCGTGAGCGGCAGCATGGCGGGGCTGATCGCCGGGGCCGTGTTCTTCGGCATCTCCAACGCCGGCGCTGACGTGGCCTGGGGCTTATGGGTGACGAAGTTTGCGCCGCCGGAGCGGGTGGCTGATTACATGTCGGTGCACACTTGCTTCACTGGCGTGCGCGGCCTGGTGGCGCCAGTCGTTGCGTTCTATCTCGTCTCAACCCTCCCCCTTAATGTGCTGGGATGGATCAGTGTGGGGCTGATCGCAATCGGCTCCGCCTTCCTGGTGCCGGAAATCAAGTTCGGCAGGACCGCCCGGCACGCCGCCGCCCCGGTGGAGGAAATAACCGAATAGTGCAGGACAAGGTTCAGTTGCTGGCCGTTGCGCTCGCATCCGGCGGGACCTTGGTCGAGAGGCGCTCATATAGCTGGCGGGTAATCCTCTTGGACGCGGGCAGGAACCACGAGGAGCGCTCGGCGAATTCCATCCACTCTACCTCCGACCAGCCCGAAACGCGCACCTTGATTCGCCGTCCATATACAAAGAGCCCCCGCAAGCCAATGTTCTGGGACTGGACCTTTTCAATCTGCTGATAGGGGACGGACAGCTTGACCGAGTCACCTTGGAAGACCAGCCCGGTGCCGGTGAAGCTCAGATACCCGATATCGTCCGCATCCTCCAGGATTGCCCGGAGGCCGGACCTGATCCGCGGCGACAAGGTCAGTTGGACCACGAATCCGTTTCCGCTTCCGCCCGCTGCCGGATTGAGCGAAGTGACGAGCCGGGTGACATGCGTATTGCCCAGCCCGAAGGGGAGAAAAAGAGCCGTGGCGGCGACGACCGCCAACGGAAGCGCCACCGTCAGCAAGCCGAACTTGAGCAGGCTGACCACCAGGATCGAGACGAACAGCGGCAGCACCAGCAGGAGTCCGTAGCCGCTAACTACCAGGACCGCGCCCAAGGTAAACCGTCGCGGCTGGGTGACTTCGATTGTTGCCTGGCTGGGTTGCATCGGCCTTCGTGCTGCGCCTATTGGGAGCCTAAAGGCGGTTGGAAGTCAAGATCAGTAGTGGTTTGGCTCACGCTGCAGCAACCGGCCACGCCCCGCCGGACCTGCAAACTGCCCCTCGCGCACCATAACCTCGCCGCGCAGAGTCACGACTTGGGGCCGGCCTTCGATTGCCATGCCCTCGAACGGGTTGTAATCCACGTTCATCAGGTGCGTGCTGGCCGAGATTGTGCCGCGATAGTCGGGGTCGTAGATCACCAGGTCGGCGTCGCTGCCGGGCCGGATCGTGCCTTTGCGCGGGTAGAGGCCGAAGAGCTTCGCCGCCTGCGTGCTGGCCGCGTCCACGAACCGATGCAAATCCAGCCGGCCGCGCTTCACTCCGTAGGTGTAAAAGGCGTTTACGCGGTTCTCGATCGAGGGCAGGCCGCTGGGGATCCGGGTGAAGTCGCCCTCGCCCATCCGCTTCTGCGTGGCAAAGTCGAACGGCGCGTGGTCGGTTGCCAGCGTGCTGATCACCCCCTCGCGCAGGGCGTTCCAAAGGATCTCCTGATGGTGCTGGTCGCGAAGCGGCGGCGACATCACATACTTGGCGCCTTCGAAGTCCGGTCGTTCGGCATAGGTCTTGTCCAGCAGCAGGTATTGAATGAGCGTCTCGGCCCAGACCTTGACGCCGCGCGCCTTGCCGGCCACCGCCTGGCGCAACGCTTCGTCGCAGCTCAGGTGGACGATATACACGTGGGCATCGAGCAACTCCGCAAATGTCAGCAGGTGGTGCACCCCTTCGGCTTCCACGACCGGGGGGCGGCTGGCATGATGCCATTCCGGCCCCCGCTTGCCTTCGGCCAGCAGTTGCTGCTGCAACTCCACGATCAGGTCCGCGTTCTCGCAATGGGCGGTGGTGATGACGCCAAGTTCTTGTGCCAGTTGCAACGTTCGATACAGCTCCTGGTCGCTGAGCGCGAAGGCGCCCTTGTACGCCAGATAGACCTTGAAGCTGCTGATTCCGCGTCTGACGATCTCCCGCAACTGCTCCGCCGCCCTTTGGTCGAAGCGGGACACTGTCATGTGGAAGGAAAAATCGCATGCGCAGTGCCCCTGTGCCTTGCCGAGCCACAGCTCGAACCCCTCCAGCGGTTCCTGGGTCCGGTCCGGCCCCAGCATCTCGATCAGCGTGGTCGTGCCGCCAACCAGCGCCGCCCGGCTGGCGGTTTCATGGGTGTCTTTGGCAAACGTCCCCATGCACGGCAAGTAGATGTGGACGTGCGGGTCAACGAAACCGGGAAAGACATACTTGCCCGTCGCGTCAATGACCTCCATCCCCGGCGTCGGGGCAATACCCGGCTCGATGCGCGTGATCGTCTCGCCGGCGCAAAAGATGTCCGCGACGTAGCGTTCCGTGGCGGTGATGATCTCCCCGCCTCTGATAAGGATAGCCATGGGCGCTTTCTACCCCCCCGTCGCCGGCTTTGACAGCACAAAAGTGGCGACCCCGCCGGTGTCTTCTTCGAACGCTCCCGGTATGTGTCACACCGTTACGGCAAAGCCGGAGCTTGGCAAGGAGCGCGACATGGCCTATTAAAGGCGCGTGAGCCTCAACCGAAACTGCCTGGATTCCTTATTTTGCGCGCTCAGTCTCTGCGCGGCCTTGCTTCTGTCCGCGCCGGCGGGCGCGGCGGAAAGCCGCGAGGCGCAGTTCCGCTTGCGGTTTCTTCAGCTCTGCGACCTGGCGAGCGCTCAACTTCAGGCGGGCACGAACAAGGCCCCGTTCTTCATTGATTCCTACGCGGTGCGGGCGCTCGGCGCAGCACATGACCTGACCGGCAAGCGGGAATACCTGGACGCCTGTCGCGCCTGGTCCGAGCGCATGGTCGGCTTCCAGGAAAGGATGCTGCCGCAGGGCGCGTATTACATGAACTACGGCCGCAAGCCTAGTCAGAGCACCAACGGCTGGTACGTCGCCGACAGTTCGAGCATTGGAATGGGTGTGCTGGCCACCGCTGTCCGCTGCCAGAAGCCCGAAAGGCAACGGTTCCTCAACTCGGCCAAGGCCTTCGCCGCGCTGGTCATGCACAATTATATCGGGCCTGCCGGCGGTGTTTGCAACGGCCTATGGCCCAAGTTCGACGGCGAATGGTGGTGCAGCTCAGGCACCTTTGCCTCGCTCGCGTTCCTGCTCTACGACGAGACCGGCGACAAGCGTTACCTCAAGACGGCGGTGGGTGCGGTGGATTGGCTTAACAGGCTGGACGCGGAGAAGGACCCGCACTACCCGCTGGTGGAGATGGGGCCGGCTTACCCGATGTATGTGCTCGAAGCCTACTCGGCGGGCATGTCCCACTTTGAGCCGGGCACCGGTCTTGGCGAATCGGTGCTGGCTAAGATAGCCTGGTATTTGGATTGGACGGCCAAGCAGCAAAGCCGGCCACCCCGTGAACGGGAGTGGCCCGCTAACGTCCGTTGGGGCATGAAATTCGGCGGGCTGCCCTTCCACCAGTATGTGCAATCCCGTTCGCTGTCCGACGCAAAGCTCGTCGCTGCCGCCGACCGCGAAATGGATAGCCTGGCGGACATTGTGTTTACCAGACACCCCGAGCTCACCCAATTGCCCGTCTTCATGATGATGTCCTACGCCGAACGCCTCAGCCCATCAGCGATTTACCGAAGCACAAGAAAATGACGAACCTGCCGGGCACCACACGCAACGCCTTGAACGCGCACTATGCGCTGCTCACCCCAAACACCCTTGTCCCCAGCTATTTGCCTGGCTGGGAGAAAGCCCTGTGTCATATCCTCATCTCCCCGGCGCTGGGCGCGCGGTTTTCCCAGCTGCTGATCACGCTGGAGAAGGACGGCCAATGCGCCGGCAACACGGGGACGAACCAGTACTTCCTCTACCTCCTCGAAGGCGCCATCACGGTCCTGCTCGATTCGCGCAAGCATCGTCTCGAGCCTGGCGGCTATGCATTCGTCCCAGCCGGGCACGATGTGCAGATCGCCAGCGCGGCCCCGGCGGCGCGGCTGCTCATCTTTCAGAAGCCCTATCAGCCGCTGGCGCGCGTGGCCAAGCCCGCGGGCGTGGTCAGCCATGAGCGTGAAGTCAAACCCCTGCCTATCCGGGGCACCGAAGATGCTCGCGTGCAGGCCCTTCTTCCTGCCCAGCCGGCCTTCAACCTGGCGGTCAATGTCCTCACCTTTCCGCCCGGCGCCGCGCTGCCGGCGGTGGAATCACCAGTTATGGAACGCGGCTTGCTCTTGTTGCGTGGCCAGGGCGTCTTTCGCTTGGGGACCGATTGGCATCCTGTGCAAGCCGGTGATGCAATCTGGGCGGCGCCGTTTTGCCCGCAATGGTTCGTGGCGATGGGCAAGACTCCCGCCACCTACATTTGCTGCCAGGACGCAAACCGCGATCCGATGTAGCGCCGGGTGGGTAAACCTTGGCGGCTTCGCCGAAGGCGGGGTTCCAATCAACTGCAGCCGCCTACTCGTCGTCGCTGCTCTTTTTCTTGCCCTTGGTCACGACGCCGTAGCCTTTGGCAATGTCCGCACGGCACCGCTTCTCCGTTGCCTCCGGGTCTTCGCCCAGCTCTTTGACCAGCGATGCGTGCAGCTTCTCGACCAGGGCTCTTTGCTCCGGATGCCCCGCGAGATTGCGGAACTCGCCGGGATCGATCTGCAGGTCGTAAAGCTCGCGCTGGGCGGGGTGCTGCGCATCCGGCGCGGTGTGATACACATACTTGTAATGGCCAGACCGGATCATCGCGTAGCCCGACGCCACGTCGTGCGCGTAATACTCGGTTACCGCGCGGTCTTTCCATGGCGTGTCCGGGCGGTCCAGCCAAGGCACCAGGGAATCGCCATTCCAGTCCGGCGGAGTCTTGGCCCCGCCTAAGTCGGCGATTGTCCGCACCACATCCAGCAGCGAGCATGCCCCCACCCGGCGCTGCCCTCCCGACCAGCGTGCCGGGTACGACACAAGCAACGGCACGTGGGCGGCCTGATCGTAAACAGCGTTCTTCCACCAGAGCCCGTGCTCGCCCATGTTTTCGCCGTGGTCGGCGGTGTAAATGATGACCGTGTTGCTCGCCGCCGCGCTGGCGCCCAGCGCCGCGAGCACTTTGCCGACTTCCGTGTCCATCCACTCAGTCAGGCCATAGTAGAGTTCGCGTCCCCGCTTCACCAGTTCGGGCGGCACGTTTTCATAATGAAAGCCCACCCGCAGGTGCTGGTAGTTGAGCGGCAGCGAGTCAAGGAAGCCCTCCGGGATCACCGGCATCGGGACCTTGTCCTTGTAATGCGCCCAGTATTGCTCCGGAACAATCAGCGGGAAATGCGGGGTGATGTAGCCCGCCAAGAGGAAGAACGGCTTGTCGCCCGGCTTGCGCTGCTTGAGGAACTCCAGCGTGCCGGCGGTTACCGCCAGGTCGTGCTTCATCGGGCTGGAGGTCTCGCCGGTATGGAAGTCCTTGAACCGGCCGGAGTAGCCTGGAGCCGGCGTGAGCTTCCCGGGTGGTCGGCGATGGCCCATGCCCGTCATCTCGGAGCGGTTCATGTTGCCGCCAATCTCGGTAAACCCGTAGCGGCAAGTCGCGTCGTAGTGCATCTTGCCGCAGAGGAAGGACTCGTAGCCCGCGGCATTGAGCACGCGCGGCAACGACGGCGTATCTGCCGGCAGCCGGCACTTATTGTTCCAGGCGCCAACGCGCGAGATATGCTTGCCTGCCGTGAAGGAGAGCCGCGAGGGCACGCACAAGGGTGATGCGCAATAGCAGCTCTCGAACGTGATTCCCCGCGCGGCCAGGCCGTCGAGATTCGGTGTCCGGATAATCTTGTTGCCGTAGCACCCCAGCACGCTGGCATTGTGCTCATCGCTCATGATGACGAGGATGTTCGGATGCGGCGGGGGATCGGTCTGCCGGGCGGCAGCTTGCGGAGCAGCGGTGAGAGTTGCGCCTGCGGCGACGCACAGAAGGGTTACGTATAGTGTCTTCAAACTGAGTCCAACGTGCCAGCGAGCCTGCGCCAAGGCAAGGGAATCAGTTGGAACATGGGTTATTGCGTTCCAGCCGCGAAGGTCTATTATTACTGCCTCAGCAACTAATGAAGACTATGACTGCCCCGATTCCTCGAAACGAAACGAAGCGGCTCAAAGTGCTGTGGCAATACGAAGTGCTCGACACCGTCCCTGAGGAGGTCTTCGACGACCTGACTGAGTTGGCCGCCCGCATCTGCGAAGCTCCCATGGCCCTGATTTCGCTCGTGGATGAGGATCGGCAGTGGTTTAAGTCGAAAGTCGGCGTCACTCTGGGCGAGACTTCCCGGGACCACTCGTTCTGCGCCTATGCCATCACTCAGCCGGGTTTGTTTATTGTGCCCGATGCGACCAAGGATCCGCGCTTCGCCAACAACCCGCTCGTGATTGCCGAGCCGAGAATTCGGTTCTATGCCGGCGCGCCGCTCATCACTCCCGACGGCCACGCCCTGGGTACCCTCTGTGTCATTGACAAAGTCCCGCGCGAGCTTCGCCCGGATCAGGAGGAGGCCCTCCGCATCCTGGCCCACCATGTTGTCTCGCAGCTTGAATTGCGCCGCCGGTCTCGCGAATTGGGCGACATTCGTCGCGAAAGTGAACAGTTGAAAGGCGATCTCGGTAAAGCACGCGCCGACCTGGCCGCCGCTCGCCGCCAACTGGCCCGAGGCCAAGCCAAACGCGCAGCCACTCCTCGCTTCAGAGCGAAGAGGAAATGCAAGTCTTAGCGACAGAAGCGCGGACACCCCTATTTTTTGACGGCCTGGTTGCCTGCTGCCACTGGGATGTGCCCAAGTCCTGGCGGCTCGGGCGTATCTCGACACCCCCACCGCCAGTTTGGCCGGACTCCCCCACCCCCTGACCCTGGCACCCGCGCACCACCGTAGCCTCACCGTATCCTCACCGTAGTACCTCTAATAGCTTATTAGAGGTACTACGGTGAGGATACGGTGAGGAGACGGTGAGGTGAGCCAGCAGAGAGGGGGTATTACCTCGGACTGCGCCTGATCCGCATTGCGGGCCGCCGGAACCGGCCAATCCCCAAGGAGGGTGTTCCGAAATTCAAACCTGCCATCCTTGATTCTATTGGCTTAAATGCATCACGGTCGAAAGCGGCTCTCGTGCTCGGCAGGTCATCGCAGTGCTACCGTGAAAGTGCATTCGGTGTCGGTCCAGCAAGAGTTTCACCACTGATTGTGCCTATCCCTTGGAGCCTACCCTGTTCTGCGCTGCCCCTCCCACCCTCATTTTTTGCGCTCAAGTACCTGCAGTACCGCCACTTGCTATGAATTTCGGAACACCCTCCCAAGGAATTCACGAGCTCCCCGTCGGCGATGGGGTGACAGTGCCAGAATATGCCCGGGATTCTGGGCGTAGCACCGCCGGCCCCCTCACCCCCGCCCTCTGCCCCTCGGCGGTGGAGAGGGCCGGAGTGAGGGGAAACCGGTGTCAGCTCTTGCGGAGAGGCTCGACCCGGCCTCCAGATTCCGGTACAACGTGTAGCATTAATGAGAATATCTGGCCCGGCCAAAACAGTCTTCCTGATTCCGGTGGCACTTGCTGTCCTGGCGCTGGTGGCATTTGCGCTTTGGCTTGGGCGTGGGTCGGACAAGCCGCTGGCGATGCGTGTGCCCGGTACAGACCAGGCCCCCAGCGCGGAGCAGGGTGCCAAAGCCAATCCCGTTCTCGCCGGCAAGCTCATCCGTTCGGACGTCCAGGCGACAAATCATCTGCCCGGCGCCTGGCCACAGTTCCGCGGACCGAATCGGGACGCCATTAGTACTGAGACAACCAGCCTCGCGCGAAGCTGGAGTACGGGCCAGCCGCGCGAATTGTGGGCCACTGATGTCGGAGAGGGTTACGCCGGCGCCGCGATCCTCAACGGCCGCGTTTATGTCATGGACTACGATCGCGACCACAAGCAGGACGCGCTCCGCTGTCTCTCGCTGGCCGACGGCCGCGAGATTTGGCGTTACGCCTACCCGGTCCCGGTCAAGCGCAATCATGGCATGTCCCGCACCGTGCCGGTCGTCACCGATGAACTTGTGGTGGCGATGGGCCCCAAGTGTCACGTCGTTTGCCTTAATTCGGCCACGGGTGAGCTGCTTTGGGGGCTGGATTTGGCCCGCCAATTTGGGGCCACGGTGCCGCCCTGGTACGCCGGCCAGTGCCCGCTGATTGATAACGGCGCGGTTATTCTCGCGCCCGGTGGCGACGACGCCTTGCTGCTCGCCTTGGAACCCCAAACCGGCAAGGTCCTCTGGCAGACTCCCAATCCGCATGCCTGGAAGATGACCCATTCCTCCGTGATGCCTATGGAGTTCAGCGGTCAGCGGATGTATGTCTATTGTGCCAGCAAAGGCGTGGTCGGAGTCTCTGCAAAAGACGGCTCGATCCTGTGGGAGACTCCCGATTGGAAGATCAGCATTGCCACCGTGCCTTCACCGCTGATTCTGGGCGGCGGCCGCGTGTTTCTGACCGGCGGCTACAACGCCGGCAGTCTAATGCTGCAATTGACGAACGACAACGGGCGTTTTATGGCCCGAACGGTTCTTAAACTGGAGCCGGAAGTCTTCGGAGCCACCCAGCACACGCCTGTTCTCCATAATGACCGTCTCTACGGCGTCCGGGCGGACGGCAAGTTCACCTGCCTGACTCTCGACGGCAAGGTGGTTTGGACCAGTGGTTCCGGCCAGCAATTCGGCCTGGGCTCCTTTATCCTGGCTGACGGCCTCATCCTGGCCCTGAACGATTCGGGGCTCCTGCGCCTCATCGAGGCCACACCGCAGAAATACACGCTGCTGGCCCAGGCGCAGGTGCTGAAAGGCCGGGAATCCTGGGCGCCGCTGGCCCTGGCCGGCGGCAGGCTCATCGTGCGCGACCTTACCCGCATGGTCTGCCTCGAAGTGGGACGACCATGAAGCCTTCTCCACTCTATGCGGAGTCGCCCGGCGCGGAAACGGACCTTGAACTAGCGAGGTCCATCGCGCGCAAACTGTGCTGCGACTCGCTGGCGTGGGCGAAGACCATTATTGCCAGCACGGGTCATGGGCGGGCAAGACGGGGAGACGTTTCCGGAGGCCGAGCGCCGCTACTGGAGCAGATGTTTGCGGAGGTCCTGGCTTACGGTTGTTGCTTGCTGGAAATGCGATGGTCAGCAGCCTGGCCCGCGGAACGGGAGGCTTTTGTCAGGCAGGTCAGGCATGAATGCGCCGCGTTGATTGAGCAGGCCCAATGGTGGCGGCGAAACCGGCATCGGCGCCTGCCCTCTCCCGGCGGTTCACGGTATGCGCAAATGTTTCCGGCGCACGGTACTGACGACAGGCACCGGGCACGCCTGACGCGGGAGATGTTTGCACAGTTCTGCCGCTGCACGGGATTGGGATCGGACGTGCTGGTCGGCAAGGGGGAGAACCTTGCCACACTGGTCTTCTACATTGCCGCCCATGGAGTTGTGTCCGCCGACGGACTCCCCACCCGTCAAGCCGTGCTGAAGTTGCTGCAGTCGGCGCAGGCTTGCCGCGCCCATTTGCAGAAGGCAATTGCCGAATGGGTGGCGGCTAGACCGGACGGGCTGCCGAATGGCATTCGTTCCCTCCCTCCGATAAGGTGAGCGGTCATTGATAATGAAAGAAGAATCTACAGAGCGCCCGGTGCGAGTGGGCCTGATTTCGCTCGGCTGCGCGAAGAACCTCGTGGATGCCGAGGTGATGGTGGGCACGCTGCTGAAGGACGGTTTCGAGATTACCAGCGACACGGGACAGGCCGACGTGGTGATCGTGAACACCTGCTCGTTCATAGATTCCGCCCAGCAAGAGAGCGTGGACACAATTCTTGGTTCGGCCGAGTGGCGCGAAGCGAAGCACCGCGGGCAAGGCTTGATTGTCGCCGGCTGTCTGCCCCAGCGGTTCCGGAATGAATTGCCCGCCCTCCTGCCAGAGGTGGACGCTTTCATGGGCGTTGATCAGGTTCCACAGGTCACGGACATTGTTAAGCAAGTGCTGGCACGGCGGGGGGCCTCCATGCAACACGCGACACGCACCCTCCATCCTCCACCCTCGCCCCTGCTGACAGTCAACCCGCGTCCCCGCTACATCCCCGACTATGCGACCCCGCGCTTCCGGCTCACGCCGCGCCACTTCGCCTACGTCAAAATCGCCGAGGGGTGCAATCATCCGTGCAGCTTCTGCATCATCCCGCGCATCCGTGGGGCGCACCGCAGCCGCCCGCAGCCGGACATTGTGGCCGAGGCCAAGGCCCTCATTGCCGACGGGGTGCGCGAGCTGAACCTGATTTCGCAGGACTCGACTTACTACGGGATGGACCTGCGCCCCAACCGCGACGGCGGCATCGCCGAGCCGGAGAAGTTTGGTGCCGCGGTGAAATCGCTCCCGGTCCGGGCGGCCACCATTTGCACGCTGCTGCGCGAGTTGAACGCCTTGCCGGGCGACTTCTGGATTCGGCTGCTCTACACCCACCCCGCACACTGGACGGACAAGCTGATTGACACCATCGCCGCGTGTCCAAAGGTGGCGCGCTACGTTGACATCCCCCTCCAGCACATTCACCAGAACATGCTGGAGCGGATGCGTCGCGAGACCTCGCGCCAATACATTGTGGAGTTGATCCACCGTATCCGCGCGGGCATTCCGGGCATTGCGCTGCGAACGACGTTCATCGTCGGTTTCCCCGGGGAGACAGAGGCGTCATTCCAGGACTTGCTGGGCTTCATCCGGGAGGCGAGGTTTGAGCGGTTGGGCGTGTTCACCTATTCGCAGGAAGAGGGCACGCGTGCCGGGAAGATGGCGGACCAGCTGCCCGATCAGGTCAAGCAGAAGCGGCGCAACCTCGCCATGGCGGCGCAGCATGAGGTCGCGACGCAGGTCGCCGAGTCGTATGTTGGCCGCACCCTCAAGGTGCTCGTCGAGCAGGCGGCCAGCCCGGGGGAACTGCGCCGCGCTCGCGTCAGTTCCTGGGAGCATGGCTTGATTCGCGGGCGGGACCAGCACACCGTCGCGCTGCAAGGCCGGTTCCTCGTCGCCCGCGGCGAAGCCGACGCCCCGGACATAGACGGCCGGGTCTATGTGCGCGGCGAACTGCCGGTGGGTGAGTTTGCCCGGGTGCAAGTGATCGGTCACACCGATTACGACCTGATCGCCGAGCCGTGCGAAGGCAACCGACGTCTACTCAAGCCGCCGGTGAAGCGACTACGGCGGTCGGATTGAAGCGGGGGGGCGGCTAGCGATCCTACCAGCACAGCTTCTCCTTTCGCGTCGCATAGAGCAGCCCGAGAATGCGCATGCTGACCGTGAGCAGATAGAGGCTGGCGAGGCTCCAGAAGGCTTGGGCGGCGAACAGCTCCAGGAGCCTGGCGATCGAGTGCGTCGCCAGGCCTTTGGGGAAGAAGTAGACCAGCGCGAAATCACCCAGCGCGCGGATGCCGAGCACCCCGGCCAGGGCAGTCACGGCGACCAAGTACTCGACCGGGACGCGGAAGATTGAAGGGATGACCTGCAAAGGATTGGCTGCCGTCACGGTATCGAGCATAGCGACCGCCAGGAAGGCCATGGGGAAATAGAGGCAGCCCAGGACGAACGCGGAGGCCAGCAGCGGACCGGCGGACTCCTGCGCGGTGGCCACGACCCAGCAACCCACCCCGATGGCCGGGGCAAACGAGATCAAGGTCAGGCCGACCAGTTGCAGGCAAGGGAGCAAGATGTCCTCCCAGAGGTTGGTTATGTCAGGCAGGGATGGCATTTCCTCCTCATCAATGGCGGTGGAGTGGATGATGTTCTGCATGTAGGTGAAGAGATACCCCAGGACAATGGCTCGGGCCATCAGCCCCCACCAGCCGAAGGAAAGGCCGCCGCGAAAGCCGGGGCCGGGGCCACTCCTGATGCCAAAACTTCCCATGCCGCCGCCCGCCTTAAACGCTGCGAGCAGGATGGCTCCGACAATGAGAATCAGCACGCCGCTGCCGCGAAAAGGGAACACGAACGCTGCCGGCAGCCGCGCGTAGAAGCCCTTTGGCGGCGGGGGCAGCTCGATCTGGACCTGCACCGGGACGCAGTCAACGCCGCACTCGCGACAGACTTGGTGATTGGCGCGCACGTTGACGCACAGCTCACAGAAGAAGCGATGGCATTGCCGGCATAGGAAGCGTGCGGGCGTCTTGGGGTGGAACTTGCAGGACTGCGAACCGACGGCGAAGGGCGAGGCCGAAATCGGCGGGGCAGAGATGGGAGCGGGCAGGTGACTGGTGGTGGCGGATAGAGGGGTGAGGGAGCCGGCGACGGGGGCGGCGCGCACTGAGTGAGGCGTTTGGCCCTCGGGCGCATCGGTATAGAAGATCAACTCCAGGTTGCCCAGATGGAGCGTCTGGCCCGGGCGCAGCACCGCTTCCCGCACTGGCGCGCGATCAATGAAAGTGCCATTGGTCGAGCCTAAGTCCTTGATGACCGCCTGGGTGCCATCCACGACGATTTGGCAGTGCGAGCTGGAGACGGACGGATCGTCGAGTTGGAAATCGTTGGCGTTACTGCGCCCCAGCGAGTTGGCTCCCGCCTTAAGCTTGATCTCCCAAGCAGTCGGAGCACCGGGTTGGACGACGAGCAAGGCCATAGTTAAGGGTCTAGAGTTTGCTCTGAACGCTGTAGTTCCTAATCTAATCCCTGGTGGAATGTCCAGAGCAATCCGCTGGCTGGGGTTGCCCGAACCGCATGGCCGCTCCGGTTCTCCCCGGGCTTAGCCCTTCACCCCGACTATTATTCCGAGGCGATAAGCTTCTCCCAGAGCGTCTCGCTGAGCAGGACTTTGTGGAGGAAGTCCGCTTCACTTTGGGGCGGCGAGGCTTGGTATGGGTTGATCGGCAGCCGCATCTGGAAAGTCGTTCCCCTCCCTTCCTCGCTCTTGGCGTCAATCCGCCCGCCGTGGTGATGAACGATGAAATAGCAGGCCATCAGGTGAATGCCGTACTCTATTGGGCTGTCGCTACGGACCACAAACGGATCGAATACCAGCCGCAAGGCTTCCTGGGGCAAGCCCGGTCCATTGTCGCTGACCTCGACCTGGATCTCGCCTTTGTCAGGCTCGGTGCTGCCGAGCAGCTCGGCCGACAAGGTGACCCGGCTGCCCGCTGGCAGGCTGGCGAGTTCATCCTTGAGCAGCAGATCGAACAGCCGGCAGAACTTCGGCTGGTCCACGCTCAACGCCGGGAGGGAAGCAGGAATGCGGTTCTCAACCGCAATGTTCTTGGCGGCGAACTCGGCTTTCAGACGCGTGATCGAGTCCGCAACGACTTCATGCACGTGGACACGGCTCCCGAATTCGAAGGCTGGCTTCTCCGAAGCCGTCCAGAGGTCCTTGAGCATGTTGTTGATCTTTTCGATCTGTCCCTGGACGTTTTGGTAATACTCCTTCCAGAAGTCCGGGTTGCGCAGGCCATCCAGATTCATCTTTTCCTCTTCCATCTTGGCCGGCGCGAGATCCAGGAAGGTCTTTACCGCCACCAGCGAGTTGCGAATGTGGTGGCTCAAGCCGGCCGCCAGCAAGCCGAGGCTGACGATACGGTCGGCGATCATCATGTTATGGAGCACCGACATCTTTTCCTTCAACAACTGATCGCGCTCCCGCTGGACCATGAAGAATTCCAGGCCGCGCTTGAGCGTGTTCTCCAGTTGGGGCGGGTCCCACGGTTTGGTCACGTACTTGTAGATGGCGCCGGTGTTAACCGCGGCGATAGCGGCGTCCATGTCGGCGTAGGCCGTGGCCAGTATGCGGATGATGCGCGGGCGGAGTTGGCGCGCCTTTTCGAGCAGCCAGACGCCCTTCTCGCCCGGCATTCGCTGGTCGGTCATCAGCAGGCCAATCTCGTCCTTGTGCTCCTCCAACAGCTTGAGCCCGTCCTGGGCGTTGGTGGCGGTGAGGATGCGGAACTGATCCTGAAACGCCCGCGTGAAGTACTTCAAAGACATTTCCTCGTCATCCACGTAGAGGACCGCAAACCTTTTGTAGTCGTAGATATTCTGCATAACGCGTTGCCTTATCGCTGCATCTAATGCTGCCCTTTTGCCGGAAACTCCAGCGTAAACTCACAGAACTTGCCGGGCTCTGTCCGCACCGAAATCCGGCCTTCGCAGTTCTGGACAAAAGTGTGGCACATCGCCAGGCCCAGTCCCATGCCTTCGCCCACGTCTTTGGTGGTGTAGAACGGATCGAAGATTTTACCCAAATGCTCAGTTTCGATGCCGGGTCCGTTATCCCGCACCACCAGGATGCTCTTGCCCGGCTCAAGGCGGCCCTCAATTTCAATGGTTGGCTGCTCGTTTGCAAACGACTTGGTCTTCAGCGCGTCGAGCGAATTCTCCAGCAAGTTGAGCAGCGCCTGGGTGAGCATGTTCTTGTTGGCCCAGATGGTTTGATGCTCGGGGAGCTTCTGCTCAATCCGCACCTTGGCTTTCCATTCGTTGCTCAAAAAGCGCAGCGCCGCCGCGACGATTTCCGACACCTCCACCTGGTCCCGGCTTTCCGTCTCGGGATGCGTGAAGGTTCGCAAACCGGAAACGATGTCTTTCACCCGCGCGACTCCCTCCTCCACATCCTTCAGGATGTCCGCGTACTCCTCCTGCTGTTCGGGCGCCAAGTACTGGCCCTTTTTGCGCAGCGTGAAGAGGCCGGTGGCGGTGAAGTTGAGCGGGTTGTTGATCTCATGAATGATGCCGGCACTTAACCGCCCAAGCGATGCCAGCTTCTCGGACTGAACCAGTTGCATCTCGGTCTCCTTGAGCTGTTGGATGGTGGACTCAAGGACCCGATTCTGCTTGTCCAGTTGATAACGAAACGCAAATTCACCGAAGCGCGACTTGCTGTGGAAGTAGCTGCCCGTAGCTACAATGATTCCCGTCAGCACCAGGAAGTAGATGTTGTTGGTGAAGATGCCCCGGTCAACGGGGCCGTGGTGGAAAAGGACCGCGGCCAGATAGAGGCCGAGGACGAGCACAGCGGCGCAGAGGCTTTCGCGGAAGGTCCAGTGCAGCACGAAAGCCAGGACCAGCAGGACTAGATTCAGGCCGGCATAGTAGGGGGAGGCCGCGCCATCCGGACTGGCTTTGATCATGTAGGCTATGCAGGAGGCTGGGAGCATGAACAAGGTGATGCCCAGGAATCGGTAATGCTTGTGTCCCAGGGATGTGAGCAGCAGGGTCAGGAAGGCACCAATCAGGATGGAATTCTCAAGCCGCAACTTGAGGAATCGAGGCGCCAGATCGGGGTACACCGCATTGTCTATAATGACGCCGGCAGGCATCAGGAGCATGCCGATGATGCAGGCGACCTTGAAGTTGCTGATCGTCTGCTGGCGATCATACTCCGCGAACGCCGCCTGGATTTCGAGGCTATTGGGGGTTCCGTTAGCCATGTTCCGGTTTCCTCACCTCCAGGAAGACGTTCACTTCCGTGGGGTCCTTGAAAAGGCGAGCGTGCTCAGCCGCAGCTCGCTGGGGCAGCAAAGCCGCGCCCTGCTTCACGCCGCGATAGATCAAATGCCAGTCCAATACGAATTCCAGCATGTGACGGAATGGCTTGCAGTCCTCCACGTTAGTGGCCGCCAGCAGCCCGCCCGGCGCCAGCCAATCGTAGAAGATGTTCGATAGCTGCACACAAGTCCGGTCGGGAAGATAGTCAAACAAGCCGGCGCAATAAATAAGATCGTATTGCTGGGCCGGTGCCTGCGCGAGGGATTTGGCGCCCTCTCTGAGCACGTGCTGCACGGACTTCTTCTGGACCTGGATAGAAGCGCGCCGGGCGTAGCGCCGCTTCAGCTCCTCCAATACCCGGCTCGTGTAACGAATCGTTTCCTCGTTAAAATCATACAGGCTGAATTGCGCGTGGTCGCTTAGCGCGTCTTCGGCCAGAAACTCCTGGACTTCGCGGGCCGGACCGCAGCCCAGGTTGAGCACGCGGGTCGGCCGGCCCCGGCTGGCTCCGCGCCGCGTTTCCGCCTGGAGCAAGCCCTTTAGATGCTGGACGCGATTGCGGTGGGCCCGAGCCGGCCACTGGCTCAGAAACCAGAGATTCAGCGTTCTGGCGAACAGCGAGCCGCCCTCGTACGGATCGCGCAAGATCATGTCCACCATCTCGTAGTCGCCCGCGTAGCCGAGCGGCTTGTGGTAGGTGCGATGCGCGAAGGGCGAGCACATGACCAGCGAATGCAGGTGCCGCTTGGCGAAGTTCTGATGGACCGGCCGCAGCTCTGCTTCGATGCCCGCCGAGATGCATTCGAGGCGCTCGTGCATGGCATCAAAGGCGGGGACCAGGTCGCGGCCGATTTCGCGCGCGGCGCGCAGTTCCATCTCCAACCGGTTGCCGGCGGGGGCGGCCTGGATCTCGAGTTCCACCTGTTCGAGCCAGAGGCGAAGGTCCGTCAGGAAGCTCTGCATGTCAGCCACCACGACTTTGAACTCGGGCAGCACCCGGTAAAGCTTCTGCCAATGGCGCAGAAAGGTTTGGAATCCCTCGTGCAGCGGGGCGGGGTCAACGTCGGGCGAAAAGGAAGCGAGCAGGAAGCCCGACTCGTCGAGCTTGGCTTCACAGACCAGGGTCGTGCCCGCGTTGACCAAATTGGTCACGACCGCCCGCCCGGCGTAGATCGCGCGCTCATGGATGATGATCTTGAAGCTCCCCAGCACCTCGGATACCTGCAGCACCAGGCTGGGATCGTAAACCTCGATGACCGCGAGGTAGCGAGTCAGCCGCAACAGGGTGGCGCGGATCTCGACACCCTGACTGCTCTGGCAAACCACCAGGTTGTCTTTGGCCATGCTGTTGTCCATCATTTGCGCCCTGCTTTGGTTGATCTAGTCCGAGTAATCCACACCGGTCCGGCGAGAATGCCGGCTAGCCGCCGCGCCGGGCTTTGCGGCCAGAACCGCTGGCCGCAGCGTGTCCCAAGCCGGCGGGCGAATCAACCCATTATGGGGCGACTCGCACTCGGCAATTACAGACGGTTGCTGTTTCATACCACGCTTACGCCTCGGCCGCATACCTGCGGAGGGCCTCTGCGTTCCGCGCTCGGGCATTGGGTCAATTGGCTCCGCGATTCCTGCCGGCAGTCAGCATGCCGCGGATGAGCTTGCCGAAAGTCGCCACGCAGCCCTCGGTCATCCCGGCCGAGGCAAATGCCAGCAAGATGTCACTGCTGGGCAGAAAGCTGTTCGACGCAAAATAGAGCGGGCGCTCCACGCCGCGGTACTTGGATTTGTGGAACGACAAGCCTTTGAAATTGTAGAGGGAACCGCCAAAGCGGGCGCTGAGCCGGAACACCAGCTTGGCTCCCCAATCGTCGTTAAAGGCTCCGCAGTCCAGCTTCCCAAAGGGGGCCAGCAGCAGGTTTAGGACTTCTGCGCCCTCCGGCTTGAACGTCTCCAGGGCCTCCATGTGGAGGGCGGTGGCCAGGCGGCCGAAGCGTTGCTCGTCGCACCGCACGATGTTTGCGGAGTAGCCGAAGACCTGCCCGTCGCGGTACATCGGATCGTAGAAGGCGAACCCGGCCACCCGGCGCTCCCGGTCGTAGGCGACAAACTTCCGGACGCCCTCTTCGTGGGCAAAGACCGGGCGCCGCGCATAGAGCCAGATTTCCCGGTCATTGATCTTCCGAGAGCGAATCCATTGGGAGGAGAAGGCTTTCAGCTCCTCGTGGCGGCGCTCCAGGCCGGCCGCGTCTTCTTGGCGAATGGTTAGCCCTTCGCGCCGGGCTTCGTTGCGGGCGCGCTTGATCAAGTCCAGCTCCTTCCAGTTCCCTTGGGTGTTGTAGGTCTGAATGGGAATGAGCGGCTCATACCCGATGCAGTTGGCTTTGAAACCCAACGACCGCAGCGCTTCAGCGCACTCTTTGGAGATTACGCAGAATGCGGCACGCGGGTCCCATTCCAGGAAGCTGCGAAGGAGGCCCGGGAGGTCTTCCCGGGCGCAGATCGGATCGGAGAAGGCGATGCGCTTAGGCCGGCGCGCCAGCAGCGGGTGCCGCACCCGGGTATAAGCGATGTAGCCGGTCGGCGCGATGAAGTACTCCATCCCTGCCTGCAGCGTCGCATAGGCAATGCCCTCCCGACCATGCGCTTTGAGAAACGGAGAGAGCAAATCCCACTTCTGCTTCTGGGTCAGGCTCTGCGCGCTGGCGTCCTCGATGATTTGCACTCTCGGTTTGCGCGCCGGGCGAAAGTCACGGATCAGGCACGATCCGGCATTCGGTCGTTCCAGGGCCCAGCCGGCGGTGAGCGCGCACACGCTGGCGGGATTGGGCTCTGGTTGTCCTGGCAGGGCCATGGTGCCCGATGCCCCGCCTCGCTCCAGAAGCAGGTTCTGGCGAGCGTGGAACGTGGCCCACGGCTGCGGCGTGGTATACGAGCACTTCATTGTTCGCCTCCATAGCAGCGTTCCGGGTGCCAACACGCCGGTCCTGGCGCTGAAAACGTGGGAAAATCTGCACGCACGCCGACCGCGTCTCACCGCGATACAGAATGTCCAAAGCCGAGGCAGAATCCCTGGCGGGAGGGGAGTGTTGCGGATGGCCCCGGCCGGGGCGGGGCGCCGGCATGGCGCCCGGGGAATCAGAAGTGCACGCCCACCGACAAAATTATGGCGTGGCTGATGAAATCATACGTGCCGTCGGCGCGCTCGCCGGAATTCGTCGCGGGCTGCGAGGAGGGCTTGCTGCCAGTGACGGTATGGTCGGGGCCGTAGCCAAATTGGTAGGTCAGGTCGAAACTGTAACGCTTTCCTCTGTAGCCGCCGCCGACGCTGAAGAAGTGCCGGTCCAGGTCTGCTGCCAGCGGGCTGTAATAATCGTCCGGAACCGAATTTTCGTTGAAGATGTAGCCGGCGCTCACGTGCCAGCCGTTGTCGAAATACCGTGTCACGCCAAACTCATACATCCAGCTCGGCTGCCAGTTGAGTGTCACATTAACGTTCTTCTGCACGGGATACGGCGGGGCAGGGGATTGATAAATCGTCGTCTTTCCAAAGCTGCTCCACTTGGTGTAATCCGCGTCAAACTCCAGATTCCATTTGGGCGTGGGCCGGTACGAGATGCCAACCACTGCGGTCAGGGGGAAATCAAACTGCGTGTGTGCCGAGCGCTGCGTATTGGCGATTTGGGGCTGGCGCTGGAATTCGGTGTGGCCTTCCAGGTCCACCGGTGTCGCGCCGCGGAAGGTGGCGCCCAGCGAGACCTTTTCGTGGGGTTGGAACAACACGCCCAGGTTGTATCCCGTGCTCCAACCATCTCCTTCAAAGCGGAAGTTGTCCTTCAAGCGGGGCGTGAGCTTGCGCAGACCCTGCTCCATCTCCAGGTCCACGTAATTCACCATCACGCCGCCGGCAATCGAGAGCCAGGGCGCCAGCTTGAGTGCCACCACCGGATTAATCGTCGCATAAGTCAACGAAGCTTCCGTGGCGACCGAGCGAAAGCCTGTGTCCTGCGGCCAGCTGATATCCCCCCCATAAGGCGAGTAAAGCCCCAGCCCAAAGCTCAACAGCCAATCCTTTGGCGTGTAGGTGGCGAAGCCCTGGGGGACCGCGGCCCAGGGGTCATCTATGTGAAACGTGTTGGTGTTGCGCGGGCTGGGCGGAGTGTAGCTGGGATTAAGGTAGAGCCCGCAAGCGCCGCCCCGGAAATTCAGGCCTTCGAGCTGGGTGATGCCGGCCGGGTTGTAGTAAACAGCCGACGCATTATCCGCGGTGGCAACAAAGGCTTCACCGCGCGCGGTGGCAAAGGCATCCTGACCACCCAGGCGGAAACCGTTGGCGGCCGCGTTCAGGGCCGAAGCCGCGCACAGCAGTGCCACAAGAAACCCGGTCGAGTTGCGCTCTTGAGTGATCATCAATTTGTCGGCTTGAACCATTGGAATGCCGCCCCAGCTAAGCACGGAGCGCGCAGGCAAGCAAGCAACTTTCCTGCCGTGGCGAGCGTTGGGACGCATTTCCGGGCCGCGTCGCCCAATCCCCTCAACAGGAAGGCGAGCGCCCTCGCGAGCCCATATACCTTTGAAACTCTAAGGAAATCAGGGCTCGCGTAGACGATTCCCCTCCCGCCACAAGGTTTGTAACATTGCAACCTCCACCCCGCTTCCGGCTTCCCGCACCGTCTCCTCAACGTCACCCCTCCCTAGCACCTCTCATAATCTATGAGAGGTGCTAGGGAGGGGTGACGGTGGGGTGAGCCAGCGCCCGGCTTGGGGAGAGTTGACCTACCGCTCGTGCTCTCTTTTCCTTTACTTTTGCCCGGGGCGAGCCAAAGTTCCCACTGTGAAAAGTCTGGTGCGATGGATGGCATGCGTTTTGTTGTCCGGATTGGCGGTTCTCCCGGCATCGGCCGCTTTCAGCTCTCTTTACGTCTTTGGCGACGGGGTTTGCACCACGACGGCTTCCCCTGACCCGCCGTCTCTCTTCTACGGCAGCCGCTTCTGCAATGGCCGGGTCTGGGTGGAGGTGCTGGCCCAGCGGCAAGGGCTGACCTTGAGTTCCAGCCAGAACATGTCTTACTACGCCCACACCAGCACCAACCTGTTGACCAATTCGTTCTCGCTGCCGGCGGCGGCGACCAACTGGCTGTTTGTGGTGAGAGTCTGCGATGCGGACTTCGTCGGGGACATCGAGAACCTGCCCATTAACTCAACCACCTGGAACAACTACATCAATCGTTCCCTAACCAATCATTTCCGGATAGTTACGAATCTCTATGCCAACGGCGCGCGCACTTTGATCATGCCGAACGCAGTGGATCTCACCATGGTTCCGAACTATTTCAATAACCAGAACAAGACCTTTATCCGGCAGAAGATAGCTGACTTCAATACCGGGCTGGCCACCACGGTCGTGAACCAAATCAAGGCCAGATGCCCAGGCATTACGGTTTATGTCCCGGACTTCTTCGCCCTGTTCGACAGTATGCTGGCCAACCCCGCCACCTACGGACTGGTCAATCCCACACCCGGGTGCAATGCGATCGGTGACGGTTACACCTCGCTGAGCAGCGGCCTGGGCGTGAGCTATATCTTCTGGGATGATCTGGACCCGACGGCGAAGGCCCAGGCAGTCATGGCCGATGTTGTTCAGCGGATGGTTTCGCCGGCGACAATCAGGAATGTCGTCTCGCTAGGTACCAGCAACCGGCTGGACGTGGTGAATGTTCCCGTTGGCCTGAGCGGGTATGTGGAAGGTCGGACTAATGTGGTGAGTGGTAGCTGGACCTCGGCGACCAACTTCAACAGCACCAGCGTTTCGCAAGCGATCTATGTCCCAGCCTCCGGCTCGCGGCGTTTCTACCGCCTGCGTTTCCCTTTCGCCTGGACACCGCCGTAAACTGCCCATTGCCGTCGGTTAGGTTTCTGCTTGTTGCCCCGGCCCGCAGGCGTTAACGTTTGGGCCTCCGTGGCAACGCACAACAGTTATGGCCGGTTCTGAAAGCGAGCAGGGCGATTTGCGCGAGCGGCTGCTGGCGGTGCCGGCGCGGCAGCTTGAGGAGCGCCTCGGGCAACTCGACCGCCTGGCCACGCTGGGCACGCTGGCCGCCGCCATGGCCCACGAGATCCGGAACGCGCTTGTGCCCGGCAAGACTTCTGTTGATTTGCTGCTGGAGAAGCACCCGGATGCCGAACTGGCTGACCTCGTCCGCCGCGAGCTGAGCCGCATTGACGCGATTGTCACCCGGATGCTCACCTTTTCGGGGCCGGCGCGTCCGGCGCTGGGCAAGGTCCGGCTGCATGAGGTTTTGGAGCACTCGCTGCGGCTCGTGCAGCCGCGTTTGGAAGGCAGTGAGGTCTCGTTAAGCCGGTCGTTCCAGGCCGCGCCGGATGTCGTGATGGGCGACGAGTACCAATTGCAGCAGGCTTTCGTGAACCTGTTGCTGAACGCGCTCGAAGCGATGGGGACCGACGGCGCGCTCTCGGTCACCACGGAGACCATGGGTGCGGGGGCCGACGGCGCGGCGCAACTTCGGGTGGCGATCCAGGACAACGGTGCGGGCATTCCGCCGGATGTAATGAGGCGGCTGTTCGAGCCGTTCTTCACCACCAAACCGAGTGGCACGGGCCTGGGGCTGGCGATCACCCGCCGCATTATCCTGGAGCACCGGGGCGACATCCGTGTGGAAAGCCAGCTTGGCCAAGGCACCGCCTTCCATATCCTGCTCCCGGTTTCGGCCTGAAGGCAGGCGGGACGACCGCACCCCGGTCTGTCGCTGGCCGGGTTGACGAGGCGGGCATAGCTCGCACAAGATAGCCGCCATGCGCACCTTCACGCTCGGCATCCTGAGCGACATTCATTACGCCAGCGCCGCCGAACGCGCGCGCGGCCAGGACTACGAGCTGCGGGAGGTTGCCAACCCCCTGGTCCGCGCCTTCGCAACCGGTTTCCGGCGTTTCGTCTGGTTGCGCGAACCTCTGGACAAGAACTTTCTCCTGGAGCGGTTCCTGGAGCAGGGGCCCGGGTTCGACTATGTGATCGCCAACGGCGATTACTCCTGTAACTCGGCTTTCGTGGGTGTGAGCGACGATGCGGCCTGCGAGAGTGTGCGGGAATGCCTGGGCAAACTGCGGCAGCGGTTCGGTGCCCGCCTGCGGGCGAATTATGGCGACCACGAGCTGGGCAAGCGCTCGATGTTCGGCGGGTGCGGCGGGCTGCGACTGGCCAGTTGGCGTCGTGCCCGGGGGGACCTGGACCTGCCGCCGTTGTGGCAAGTCGAGGTCGGCCGCTATGTGCTGCTGGGATTTGCCTCCTCGCTAGTGGCGCTGCCGGTGTTTGCGGCGGAGATGCTGCCCGCCGAGCGGCCGGAGTGGGAGCGCCTGCGGACCGAACACCTGGCGAAGATAGGCGCGGTGTTCGCGACGCTGCGTCCAGACCAGAGGATGCTGCTGTTCTGCCACGATCCGACCGCGTTGCCGTTCCTGTGGCGGGAGGAGAGCGTCCGGGCCAAATTGGCGCAGATCGAGCAAACGGTTGTGGGCCATCTGCACTCCAACTTCGTGTTTTGGAAGGCCCGCCTGCTCGCGGGGATGCCGCGCATCGGCTTTCTGGGCCACGCCGTCCAGCGTTATAGCACCGCCTTGAGCCAGGCCCGCTATTGGCGTCCCTTCCGCGTTCGCCTTTGCCCCGCGCTGGCCGGTATTGAGCTGTTGAAGGACGGCGGATACTGCACGATCGAGCTCGACCCGGAAGCGCATGACCCAATCCGCTTTAATTTCCATCGCTTGCATCGTCCGTGACAAGAGTTGCCCGGCGGGTAGCGCAATCGTTGGTGGGTGGTGAGGGAAGGAGCCGCCACGGCTGGGAAACGACTGGCGGGAAGGCCGCCAGACTGCGGGAGACACCGTTGGGGGCGGGCTAGTAGTAAACCGGGCCGGTGTCGGCGGCGGGACCGCGTTGCGGGAAGGCCTTGAGCCAGAAGGTGAAGGCGACGGTGATATCCTGCGGGCGCCCTTCGCTATTGCGCACGATGAGAGAGAGGGCTCCCGTCCAGCTTCGCATGTCACGATAGACCGAGTAGCGCTGCTCCTGCAGGGTTCCCGTCCGGGCCTCGAACCAATGCGACGCGCGGAATCCCCAGTTCTCGTCGAGACGATACACGATCGAGCTGCTGAAGAGGTTGTTGCCCACACCATAGGCGGTGGGCGAAGCGCTGTAATCGTTCGGCATGTAGAGGTGACCGAGGGTCCACATCCAGCTGCGGTGGGGCTGGAGCGAGAGCCGGGTCTGGGACAGCCGCAAGAAACCATCCTGGATGCTGTATCGGATCTCCGATCCGAGTGTGAGCCAGGAGCGCGGCCGCAGAGTCAGGTCGGAATAGAGGTCCCCAAACGTGTCCTGTCCGGCATTGCGTTGCAGGCGCCAGTCGGTAAAGACATTCCAGTCCGCCAGGTTGACGACCCTGCCCTCGCGCTTGGTTTGCAGCTTGTTGTGCAGACCCAGGCGCACGACGTTCTGGCTGTCAATGGAGTCAATGGAGTTGTAGTCGGGGTATTCGATCGGGAGTGGGCGCAGGCTGGTCAGCTCGTAGTCGAATTGGGGCAGGTCGTTGGTGCTGTAGTAGTTGGGGCGGGGGACGTAAACGTAGTTAAACGAAGGCTCCAGGATGTGTCGCAGCCCATCCACTTCGAAGAAATCGCTTTGTGCTCCCTGCCACAGGCGGGAGGCTTTAAAGGAGACCTCGGCGCCGGTGTTGAACACCCCGCGGTAGAGTTCATCCGTCGTGGCGCCCGTGCCGCTGGCTTTGCTGTAATAGGTGAGCCGGCCACCGACGCGGGGGGTCACGTTGAGCCAGCCGAAGAAGGTCTCCGGCAGCAGCAGTTGGTGGTAGGTGTCGGCGCGGGCGGCTTCGAAGTCGGGGGTCGGAACGAGCGAGTTGGTTTCAACGAAGAGCCGGCGGTAGTAGCCGGCGGAGCTCTCGCTTTCGTAGTAAACAGGGGATTCGGCCACCTGCTGGCGGTAGCCGGTGAGCCGCACGTCGGGCAGACGCTCGACGGTTTCAAGAAAATCGTTGACCCGGGGCTGGACGTAGGTGTCGAGGCTGAAGTTCTGCCAGAACTTGTTGACTTCCACGAAGGTGCTGGGCTGCGGGTTCTGGCGGTATTCCCGTTCGTAGAATTCGCGGATGATGTTGGTATCGCCCTGGTAACGAACCTGGGAGATGATACTCAGATTGGTGGCCGGGTTGGCCTGGTAGGAAAAATTGACGCGCTGCCGGTTATGCGGGCTCACATTTTGCGAATCCTCCGCGTCGGGCTCCTCATCGTGGAGGTAGCAGTACTTAAACGTCCCGTTGCCCCAGCGGCCCAGGTGATAATTCAAGTCCGGTCCCAACCCAACCCCCCGCCGCTCCCGGTAATCCAAGTGGGCAACGCCGTCAAATTGGTCGTCGAGGAAGAAGGTGTAGCTGCCGAGCAGAAACGGCCCGAAGCTGTCGCGATACCCGGGGATGAACAGGAAGTGATTTGCGCGGGGGCCGAGCTTGCGCGCGTAATATGGAAAGTAGAAGACCGGCACCTTCCCCACGTAAAGAGTTGCGTGCTGCCCCACGACCTTGTCGCCGGGCATGATCTTGAGGTGTTTGGCGCGGACTTTGGTGGCAGGTTCGGCCACGTCGTCGGTGGTGACGACTCCGTTGGTCGCCAGGTAGATGCGGTTGGTTAGTTCGGCATGGAGACCCTCGCCCGCGGCAAAGACGGGGGACCTGCCGGTGCGGAATTGCTGGGCCTCCAATTGGCGGGTCTTAAAGTTGTAGCGAATCTGCTCGCCGACCCACAATTGATCCTCGTTTTGGAGGCGGACCTGCCCCTCGGCTGTGACCTCGCCCGATTGCTGGTCCACGGTGACCTGGTCGGCAGTCAAGAAAGCGCTGCCGTATCGGACAAGCACCCCGTTGGTTCCAAAGCCCAGGCCCGTCTTGAAATCGAACTCGGCATAGCCTTGTTCCGTCAGCGATTCCATCTCCCAGGCGGGTTGCTGCTGCGCGCAGAGCGAAGCGGCAAACGCCGGAGCGCACAGGGCAAGCGCGAACATGAGCCGCAGTCGTGTCATTTGGCGCCCTGAGCTAAGCAAAACCCGCCGGGGCTGCCAAGTCACATTTCCACAGGACTGTTTCTGCACCAATTATCGGCAGGGCCGGCTGCTGGCATGTGAACTGCACACACTGCGCCTGGAAAGGCTTTATGGCTGCTAAAGTCAACATGCTTAAGTTGTTGCAGGAGATTCGAGGCTTTGCCGTGGTTGCGAACCGGCAGCCTCCGCCCAGATTCTCCGGCTTGCTATTGGCACAAATCCGCATGGCGGCGGCCCGTGATAACCTGCGTCGGCGAAGGCTCAACATCACAATTGACCAGCAGAACAGCCCTGACATGCCGTATCCGGTCAGGATTCATCATGTGAAACAGGGTCATGATCTAACGAACAGGGCTTCGGTGCCGTAGGGGGAACCGGGTGCTGGACATCCGGGCGGGGCGCGGAGGCCTGGGACGGGCGTAGTATTCCCAGGGTGTCTGAACACAGTGCGCAGGGGTATAGCCCAGCCAAGGCCTATTGCTGTCTTGAATGTGGACATCACACTGCTGCGAGGTGAGGTGCATCCGGCTTGGACCTGCGAATTCAAGGTGGTGTGATCCATTTCCTTGCTTTCCGGCAGCCATTCCCCGGCAGGTCACGCAACTCATCGAGGATTCCAGGGACGGCTTGCGCATTTTTGACTGGCAGAAGTCCTGCCCGGACGCGAAGCTAATGCACCATGAATGATCCACACATTTCTGAGAATACGCCTTTTAGCGGGAGTCCCGAGGAGATGCGATCCGCGCTCTTTGCGCAATTGGTCATGCAACAGTCCAGCATGGCCATGATGCTGATGGGCAAGACAGCGCACCCCGAGTCCGGCCAGGTGGTCCGCGACCTCGAAGCGGCCAAGCTTTTCATTGACCAACTGGAGATGATCGAGTTCAAGACCAAGGGCAACCTGAGCGCGGAGGAAGCGGCTATCCTGAAGCAGAGTCTGATGTCGTTGCGTATGGCTTTCGTGGAATGCGTGAACGCTCCGTCCGCGCCGGACAAACCCCGTGCCGAACAGGGCACACCCTCAGCCGGCAGTGAACCGGCCGCCAGGTCGAATCCGCCCACCGCAGCCCCTGCGGCCGGCCTGGGGGAGGAGGAGTCCCACAAGAAGTTCACCAAGAAGTACTGACGGCCTGTCGGCGGCGCGCGAGCCTGCCTGCGCCTGAATCCTTACCGACCTAGTGGGATGACTCACCCGCCGGGTGAGCCGATTGAGTAAGTCGGTAAGGATTCAGGTGCCTGCGCGATTAGCGCATATTTTGCGTGACAATGCGGGGGGAATACGGTAGAAGAGAGAGTGTTGGAGTTAAGTGGGCCGGTCAAAGACTGAACAAGCATTCTATCAGGCAGAAAGGGAACAAGATGCGAAAGCGAATCGCGGATGAATTCACGGATCTGCCGATCTCCCGGCAGAGGAAATACCAAATGCGGATGAAACGCGACGGGCGCTGCACCGAGTGCGGCGAGCCCGCGGTGCAAGGCTCGCGGTGCCTCAAGCATTTGGTGAAGGCGCGGGAACGCCAACGCGACAAGCGCGGTCTCAAGCGCCGCTACAAAGGCACCCTGAGCTACCGGCTGCAATTGGCCGAGCGCAAGAGCCGCCTGGCAGCGGCCCGCCGCCGACAGGCGGCGCGTGCGCGGCGCGCGTCATAACCGGCAAACCGGCGCGGTTCGAGCGGGATTTGTCAGGCATGCGGCGCACAGTTCTCTGTCAGGGCTGTGTGCTGACGACGGCGGACGCGCGCAGGGGGTGGCCCCTCTGGCAGGTAGTTTTGCCCCGCGCACTGCTGTTGGCGGTTCGCGCATTGCGTCCGGGCTGACGCTTGCCCGCAGTTGGGGTGAGCGGCCGCGATTAAAATTCTAAATGGGCTTGCTTTTGCCGGAGGTGGTCGTCATATTGGCGCTTCATTACAAAATAATTTATGGCTGACGTAGCAAACAAATATCCTGAAAACGTTCCGGGCAAGTTTTACGTTGATAATCAGTGCATCGACTGCGATCTGTGCCGCGAAACAGCACCTGACAATTTCAAGCGCAATGAGGACGGCGGTTACTCGTACGTCTCCAAGCAGCCGGCTTCACCAGAGGAAGAGGCCCACTGCAAGGAAGCCAAAGAGGGTTGCCCCGTCGAGGCCATTGGCGATAACGGGGCTTAGCAGGTCTGCTCTTTCCATTACGCCCGCGGCCATCAGCCGCGGGCTTTTTGCTGCACGGTCCAGTCTGCCATAGACGTGGGGGTTGGTGCTGGAGAATGGGGCGGCGGCGGGACAAGAACCTGCGCATTGAATGTTTCCGTTTGACTTGAGTAGCCCCACGGCGATAATCGCACCACCTAAGCAATTATGGCGAAACTTGTTGTCCTTAGCGCGGGAATGACCGGGCGTACCTACGAACTGAAAGTGGACAAGACCACGATCGGTCGAGTTGAGGACAATACTTTCCAGATTGCCGAGCCATCCGTATCCAGCCATCACTGCGAAGTCTTGCTCCGTGGCAGCGAGGTGGTAGTCAAAGATCTTGATTCCACCAACGGCACCTACATCAACGGTGCAAAAATCGCCGAAAGCGCTATCAAGCCCGGGCAGATTCTGCGCCTGGGCCAGGTTGAGATGCGCCTGGAGACCGACGCCCCGGCTGCGCCGGCCAAGAAGCACATTGATCAGACGCTGGTTATGCAGCGTGGCGTCAGCCTCAACGAATTGGAGCAGGGCACGCGCCAGGGCGGATTCGACACCAAGGGCGCCGGGTTCTCCAAGAAGGACGACAAGGGCAGCAAGATCTTTTGGATCGTGGCGGCCTTGGTGGGGCTGGCGATTGTGGCGGGGCTGCTCTTCGCGCTGACGATGGCCGGCAAGTGAGTCACTGCTCCCGCAGCCAGCGGGCCACATCCGTGGCGGCATAAGTGATCACAATGTCCGCGCCGGCGCGGCGCATGGCGAGCAGGCTTTCCAGGGTCACGGCGCGCTCATCAATCCAGCCTTTCGCCGCCGCCGCTTTCACCATCGAATACTCGGCGCTGACGGCATAGGCCGCGGTCGGATAACCGAATTCCGCTTTCACGCGATAGAGGATGTCCAGGCAGGGCAAGGCGGGCTTGACCATGACGATGTCTGCGCCTTCCTGAATATCGAGGGCCACTTCGCGCAGCGCCTCGGACGCGTTGGCCGGGTCCATCTGATAACTGCGCCGGTCGCCAAACTTGGGCGCGGATTCGGCCGCTTCGCGAAACGGACCGTAGAAGGCGGAGGCAAATTTGGCGGCGTAGGACATGATTGGGGTGTCGGCCAGGCCGAGCCGGTCGAGTTCCGTGCGGATGGCGGCCACGCGTCCGTCCATCATATCGCTGGGTGCCACCAGATCCGCGCCGGCCTCGGCATGGCTTGCCGCCGTGCGGGCGAGCAGTCTCAAGGTGGGGTCGTTGAGGATCCTGGCGCCGAGCTTGCCGCGTCGCACGACGCCGCAGTGGCCGTGCTCCATGTATTCGCACAGGCAAACGTCAGTGATGACCAGCAATTGGGGCAGCCGCCGCTTGAGCAGCCGCACCGCTTGTTGCACCACGCCTCGGGCGGCATAGGCTCCTGAAGCCCGGGCATCCTTCCGGTCCGGGATGCCGAACAGGAGCACCGCGGACACGCCGGCTTCCTGCGCCGTGGCGGCTTCGCGCAGCAGTTCGTCCGGCGATAGTTGAAACACGCCCGGCATGGCAGCGATGGGCCGACGCAGCTTGCGCCCGCTGCGGACGAAGAGCGGCAAGACTAATTGGCTGGCGTGCAACCGCGTCTCTCTCACCAACTGGCGCAGCACGGGCGTTTGGCGTAACCGCCGGGGACGATAGGCTGGGAATTGTCCCACCGGATAGAAACTCATGTGCTGATTCTACGTTGGAGGGTCGAAGTGCAAAGCCCAAACTGCGGAGTTTTCGCAGGCCCGGAAGGTGCGGATGCGCGCTTGCCAAACGGGGTCACGTGCTACATTCTTGGGCTCAATATGAAAAATCGAATTGGGGTAATCGTCTTGGCATTGGTCTTGATATGCGTGGGGCTTGGAATTGGGCTCATCCTTATCAAGAAGCAAGCGGGCGACCAGCAGCGTGAATTCACCGAGAAGAGCAGCGTGCTGTCGAACAATCTGGTGCAGATCAACGAGCAGCTGGCTCAGCAGCAGCAAGTCAATACGGATTTGGAGGCCGACCGGGCCAAGCGCAAGAAGGAGTTCGAGGATCTGACGAGCAGCTACGCCAAGCTCTCGAACGACCTCTCGCAGACCTCCCAGAGCCTCGCGCAAACCGAAGCGGCGCTGAAGAGCAGCCAGGAAGCGACGGCCAAGCGCGATGCGAAGATCGCGGAGTTGGAAACGCAGAATCAGGCGCTCGACAAGCAAGCCGTTGATCTGAGCGCTGCCATTACGAATTTGACCACACAGATCGAAGAGACGAAGCGGAAGCTGGCGACGTCCGAGGGGGAGAAAGGCTTCCTGGAAAAAGAGCTCAAGCGGCTCATGGCCGAGAAGGTTGAGCTGGAGCGTCAGTTCAACGATTTGACCGTCCTGCGGGCGCAAGTCGCCAAGCTCAAAGAGGAGCTGTCGGTCGCCCGCCGGCTCGAGTGGATCCGCCAGGGCCTGTTTGCCACCGCAGACCAGAAGGGAGCGCAGAGACTTATGCGGGAGCCGGCCTCGGCGCAGGCCAGCACGCCCAAACCCAACTACGATCTGAATGTGGAAGTAAGTGCTGACGGCAAGGTCAAAGTCATCCCCCCGCTGGTGACCAACCGTGCTGCAGCGACCAGTCCGCCAGCCAAATGACCCTGGCCACGGGCGGCTCCTGCATTCGCAGGGCGCCAGCGGATGGGGGCATTGCCGACGGCCCTCAGGGTGTGGTGTGGCGGAAGGAACCCGCTCACCCCGTCGGCCAATTGAAGATTGAGGGATAGTCCGAGCGGCTTCTGCGCTCCTTGACCCAGTCCCGTCACCTGAGTATTACAATAGAACCTATGCCGACTTACGAGTATATCTGTGAGAAGTGCGGACACCGATTTGAGAAGTTTCAACCGATTTCTGACCGGCCGCTCGCGACCTGCCCAAAGGACTTGTGCGGTCGCAAACGTTGGAGCAAGGGCAGGGTTAAACGAGTGATCGGAGCCGGCGCGGGCTTGATTTTCAAAGGCAGCGGCTTCTACAGCACCGACTACCGCAGCGAGAAATACAAGGAAGCGGCGAAGAAGGACGTTGCACCGCCGGTGTCGTCTGGCGCGGCGGAGAAGTCTGCCGCGAGCGGCGACGGCAAAGCGGCGAAGGCATCCGGCAAGGGCGCCAAGGCCTCGGCGTAGAAGCCCCGGCGGGACCGGGAAAGCCAGGCGGCGGGCGCGGGGAAGCGCGGATGGCGGTGGATGTCTGGCGGGAATGACTGACGGCCTGAAATGAAAACCAAAGTCAAAGGCTGGCATCAGGCGGCTCTGGCCGCCGCCGTTGGTTGCTGGCTGGCTGCGGGGCAAGCCCTGGCTGGAGTTTCGGGCCTGCCTGCTGATCTTGTCTCCGCCCGCAGCCAGTCTGGTCAGTTCGTCGTTTACGCCGGTCCTTCGTCCGGCTCCCTCCCCCCCGTTCTGGCGCTGGCGAAGCACGAAGGCTTCGTGCAGTTGGAGCCCCGGCTGGTCGCGGTGTCGTGCGAGCGCATGAAACAGATTCTGCTGCGCGAGCTGGGCGCCACGGACCCGTGGCGCGGCACCATCTATGTCGTGCTCCGTCCGGCCAGGGGGGCCGGCGATACCATCACGATCACGTCCGACCGGTTCAAGAACAATTGGCAATACCGGGTGGAAATGCCGGACGTGGTGGAACCGTCACGTTACGTGCGGGCGGTGGTGCAAACGCTTCTGGTCGAGATGGCCAACCGCACCGCGCGAGCGCGTGCGGCGGAAGTCCCGACGTGGCTGGTTGAAGGCTTTTCGCAGATGCTGCTGGCCTCCAGCGAGGCTGAGATTATCCTGCCTCCGCCGCGTGCAGGAGGGGGCGGCGTCAATCTCAGCATCACGCAGGTCAAAGGCCGCAAAGAAAGCCTGGCCCAACAGGTCCAGAAGAAGCTGCGCGGGCGCACGCCCGTTACCTTCGACGAGCTGAGCTGGCCGACGGAGGAGCAGCTGTCCGGCGACGCGGGTGACGTGTATTCGGGCAGCGCCCACCTGTTCGTGGGCGAACTGCTGCGCCTGCCGCAAGGCCGCGCCGGCTTGTGTGCGATGCTGGCCAGTCTGTCTCAATACTACAACTGGCAGGTGGCCTTCCTGAAAGCGTTTCATTCCACCTTCGAGCGTCCGCTCGATGTGGAGAAGTGGTGGGCCCTGTCCCGCGCGCAAGCCGGCGGGCAGGACGCGGCGCCAACCTGGTCGCGCGAGGATAGCTGGCAGAAGCTGGAACAGGCCCTGCACGCCGCCGTGAAGGTCCGCACCGGTACCAACGAACTGCCGCTGCATGCCGACGTGCCCTTGCAGACGGTCATCCGCGAGTGGGAGACGGTGCGGCAAACGCAGGCCCTCAACGACTCGCTGCGGGCATTGGAGTTGCTCCGCCTGCGCAGTGCTCAGGAGTTTCCGGGCCTCGCCCAGGATTACCAGCAGGTTATCAAGACCTATCTCCAGCAACGCGACCACAGCGGGGCGGTGCTGCCCTTGGCGCGGAAAGCCAGTCGGCGGCGCGCGATGGAGGCCGCCTGTCGGCAGTTGGATGTCTTGGACGCCCGCCGCCAAGCCATGCGGACCTCGCCCAAAGCACCTGATGCCGCCGAGCCTCCCGCCGTTCCCGCGGCGCCTTCCCAGAATTAGGGCTCATGACAGATTTTCGGGGAACGCCCAGACCCCTCGGTCGTTACTCTATCCTCCGTGCGGGTGCGGACGCCCGACCCCCGCGAATGACCCGGCCTTGATTTAGCCTCTCGGCAGGAAATGTCTCCCGCTCTGGATGGAGCGCCTTGTCCCATTTTGAGACAGGGAGAGTTCTTTAGCCTCACTCCTGCCCGTCCCCTCGGCGCTTCCTGTCGCCTGCCGTCTCCACGTCTTTACCACACCCTATCCTCAGGCTCGCCTCACCGTATCCTCACCGTTACCTCACCGTTGAACCTCTGCAAACCTTGCAGAGGTTCAACGGTGAGGATACGGTGAGGTGACGGTGATGATAGGGAGTGGAGAGGGGTGTGGCGCGTGCCTGGAACACTGCTGGTTCGTAGCTGCCGAGCCGAACCGACGACGAAATCTCGTCGGCGTTCCCTGGAGATCCGTGATGAGCCAACACTAGGGGGGGGCGGGATATGGCCGGGAACAGCCCGTTTCGGGGAAGACCATTTCTTCGACGAAGGCTTCCTGGAATTGCGCGTCCTCGTTCAGGGAAACGTGCTTTACCCTGGCCAGCACTTCCGGGTAGGCGCCGTCTTGTTCGGGCAAGCTAAACAGCGCGAGCTTGGCGCCGAGCAGCGCGGTGTTGCCCGCCGGGCGGATCCTGTCGGCTCCAAGATCGAGCAGGCCGATCCGCCGGGCGCTGGCGAGGTTGAGGTAATTGCCGAACGCGCCGGCCAGGAAGACCTGCGCGAGATCGTCCCTGGTCGCGCCCCATTGTCCCAGCAGGATGCGCAGCCCGGCGGCGATGGCGCCCTTGGCCAACTGCAATTCCCGCACGTCCCATTGGTTGAGCGACACCGGCGCCGCCAGCACGAGCGAATCGCCCTGGGCCAGCCGGCCCTTGGCGGAGATCCAACCCAGGTCCAGCCCAGCCGCCACCGCATCCACGAGCCCGCTGCCGCAGATTCCCCGGGGCGCGACATTGCCCAGCACATGGCATTGCACTCGGCTATCCTGCACGCGCACCTCGGAAATGGCGCCCGTCGCCGCCCGCATACCCATCGAGATGCGCGCTCCCTCGAACGCCGGCCCGGCGGCCGTGGACGCGCACAACATGCGCTCGCGGTTGCCCACGACGATTTCGCCATTGGTTCCCAGGTCAATCAGCGCCGCCAGCCGTTGGCTCTGGTGCAGCTTCGTCGCCAGCAGGCCCGCCAGGATGTCGCTGCCGACGAAACTCCCAAGGCAGGGCAGAAAACGTACCGCCGGGTTGCCGGGCAAGTGCCAGCCCAGTTGGGCGGCAGCAAACACCTGCAGCCCGGGCGAGACCGGCTCGAACGGGAAATGCGAGAGGGGTTCGAGGCTGATGCCGCTGAACAGGTGGTGCATCACGGTATTGCCCACCAGCACCACGCTTTGGATCTCGTGCTTTGCGGACGCAGCCGTTTTGAGCAAATCGTTGGCCAGGGTGCCGATCTGCCGGCGGACCAGGTTCTGCAACACGCGCTGGCTCTGGCCAGCCACGGCAAACTCGACGCGGCTCATGATATCGGCGCCATACTTGGCCTGCGCATTCAGCGCGGCGCGCACCCCCAGCACGTGTCCCGTCTGCAAATCCACCAACTGGGCCACCAGGGTCGTCGTGCCCAGGTCCACCGCGAGGCCCAATCCCTCCCGCGGCGTGAAGGCGAACACCGAATTATCCGTGAGAATCGCCGCCTCCCATTGCGCCAGTTCAATCTTCAGGTCGCTCTCCGCCCGCCCGCGGCAGGCCAGCCGCCAGCCCTCGGCCAGTTCCGGCCCGGTGAGCTTCCGCCTTTCCTCGTCCGTGATCGGCAGTGCGCCGGCCAGCACTTTGATCTTGCAGCCCTGGCATCGCCCCCGCGCGCCGCACGGGAACTCAACGCCCTGCGCAAAGAGCACGTCCGGCAAGGGTGTGCCGCGTTTCACCCGCAGCACCTTGCCCAGCGGCAGCAGCTCAATATGCACGAAATCGCTCATGGCAGTGTGCTGGTCGGTCATCAATCCACCGATGCTCCTGCCACGCTAGCCGCTGGAGCGGCCTCATTCGAGATAATTCATTCAATTTGGCTGCACTTTAACCTTGAAGGGGCCGCGGTGTTGCGCCAGATTCATGGCTGCCAGGGCCCATGGACTGTGGACTTACGAACCCCGCCAGGGCCGGAAGGCAGCAACGGTAGTTTGCTCTGCATTTGCCGTGGTCACCCTGGCACTTTTGAATTTTGAATGCGGAATGCCGAATGTGGAATGAGAGCGTGCTCCGGCGGAGCTCTTATTCCGCGCTCCGCAGTCCGGATGCCGCACTTACATGAGTTATCAGGTTATTGCTCGCAAGTATCGCCCGCAGCGCTTCCAGGATGTGGTGGGACAGGAACACGTCACCCAGACGCTGGGTCACGCCATCGCGCAGAAGCGCATTGCCCACGCCTACCTGTTTTGCGGCCCGCGGGGCACCGGCAAGACCACCATCGCCCGCATTTTCGCCAAGTGCCTTAATTGCGAGGGCGGTCCGAAGGTGGAGTTCGACGACCAGGACCAGCGCTGCCGGGAAATTGCCGAGGGCCGGTCGCTGGACGTGTTCGAGATTGACGGCGCCAGCAACAACGGGGTGGAGCAGGTGCGGGAGTTGCGCGAGACGTGCCGGTACGCCCCGGCCAGCTCGCGGTTCAAGATTTATATCATTGACGAAGTCCACATGCTCTCGACGGGCGCGTTCAATGCGCTGCTCAAGACGCTGGAGGAGCCGCCGGCGCATGTGAAGTTCATGTTCGCCACGACTGACCCCGAGAAGGTCCTGCCTACCATCCTGTCGCGCTGCCAGCGGTTCGACCTGCGGCGCATCCCGGCGGCGCTGATTGCGAAGCAGCTCACGCTCATAGCGGGGCTGGAGCAGGTCAAGATCGCGCCGGCGGCGCTCTACGCGATTGCGCGCGGGGCCGAGGGGGCGATGCGGGACGCAGAGTCGGCGCTCGATCAGCTCATCAGCTTCTGCGGCGATACGATTGAAGAGGCGGACGTGCTGACCATGTTTGGCCTGACGGCGCAGAACCAACTGCTGGAGCTTGCCCGGGCGGTGCTGGCGGGAGAAGTCGAGCCGGCGCTCCGCCAGTTGAACGAGCTCGCCAACCACGGCAAAGACCTGCGGCGGCTGCTGTCCGACCTGCTGAACCATTTTCGCAACCTGCTTATTTTCCAGGTCTCACGCGGCGGCCTGGATATGCTGGAGGTGTCCGAGGCCGAGGCCGCGGCGCTCAAGGAGCAATCACCGCTGGCCGGCGCCGAAGGCGTGGCGCGCATCATGGAGGTGTTGGCGGAGGCCGAGATGCGGATGCGCGACGCGGTCTCGAAGAAGATCCTGCTGGAAGTGGCCTTGCTCAAAACCATCGAAGCCCGCAGCGCGGTGAGCGTGGATTCGCTGCTAAAGCAGCTCCAGGGTCTGCGCGATGGCAAGACCGGGGCAGGGGAGAGCCGTCCCGTGCCGGCAGCGACAGCCGTTCCCAAACCCGCGCGCCCGGCGCTTGCGCCACGCATGGCTGCGGCGACGCCCGCCGTCGCCGGCGAGCCTCCTGGCGGCACGGCCACGCTGGCCCCCCAGGGGGATCTGGCGGACCTGTGGAGCCGGTTGGTCGACGCGGTTGGCCGCGCGAGTCCATTTGCGCGGACCTACTTGCTCGAGGCGCACCCGGTGTCTTTCCAGAAGAACGTGTTTACGATCGGGTTCGACCCCGAGTTTGAGGATCACCTTGGCCTGGTGGACAACGCGCGCAATCACACCCTGCTGCAGACCAAGCTGTCGGAGCTGGGGCATGCCAATGTCCAGTTCAAGTTCATCAAGGACGAGGCGCCGGCTGTTCCGGACGCGGTGCCCGCCGAGCCGATCGCGCCGAAGGCCGGCGCCGCTCCGGCGCCTGTCCCCGCGGCGAAGCCTGCCGTGAAGGCCGCCGCCGCGCCCGGCAAGGAGAAGCTGGCGTCGGTGCCTTTCAGCAAGGATGATTTCAAGAACGACCCGCTGATCCAGAAGGCGCTGGAGATCTTCAAGGGTCAGATTGTCGAAGTTCGCGCCTGAATCGTCGTTGTGTTAACCTGCCCGGATCAATTCTTAACCATTAACATTTAAGCAATGTCAAGCATCGGCAAACTCATGAAACAGGCTGCGCGCATGCAGCAGCAAATGGAACAAATCCAGACCGCGCTGGCCACCCGCACGGTGGAGGCCACCAGCGGCGGCGGCGCAGTAAAGGTCGTCGCGACGTGCGACGGCGCGATCAACGCGGTCAAGATTGATCCGCAGGCGCTCAACCCGGCGGACGCGCAGGTGCTGGAAGACATGATCGTGACGGCGGCCAACCAGGCCCTGGCGAAGGCCAAGGAGATTTCCTCCGCCGAGATGGGCAAGGCTACCGCCGGATTTAACCTGCCCGGGTTGACCTCTTAGCTGAAAGCGGAGAGTTGAGAGTTGAGAGTCCGGAGCGCCCGCAGGACGCACGCAATACGCAACACGCAACACGCCCCACTATGCCCGCGCTGCCTGAACCCGTCACGGCCCTGATCGGGGCGTTGAGCAAGCTTCCCGGCATAGGACCGCGCTCCGCCGAGCGAATCGCTTTGCATTTGGTGCAGGCCGAGGCGGGGTCGGTCAAGCAGCTTGCCGAGGCGATTCTGGGCGCCCGCGACCGGGTTGGTTTCTGCGACATTTGCGGCGCGCTCACGGAGCAGTCGCCCTGCGCGCTTTGCGCCGAGCCACGGCGGGATGCCTCGCTGGTCTGCGTGGTCGAGCGGCCCGTGGATATTCTGAGCCTGGAGAAGTCGGGCACCTATCACGGCCAATACCACGTGCTGGGCGGGCACATCTCGCCGCTCAGCGGGGTCGAGCCAGAGCAGTTGCGCATTGTCGAGCTCGAGCGCCGCCTGGCGCGCGGGTTGATCAAGGAGATCGTTTTGGCCCTGGGCACAGACGTGGAGGGCGACGCGACGGGTTTTTATCTGGCCAAGCGGCTGGCCCGGGCGGGGCTGAAGATCACGCGCATCGCCTACGGCCTGCCGGCCGGAACGGGGCTGGAGTTTGCGGATGAACTCACTTTGAGCCGGGCCCTGGAAGGGCGAAGGGAAATGGAGTGAGCGTGACAGAAAGGACCAACCTGATTACTCCCCAAGCAGTTATTTTTGACCTGGGCAAGGTGCTGATGGATTTCGACTACGGCACCATCGTGCGGCGAATGCTGCCCCGCGTCCGGATGACCGAGCCCGAGATTGTGCAGTTTATCAGCCAGTCGCCCCTGTTCATCCAGTATGAGACCGGCACCCTCACCACGCAGCAGTTCTTCGACGAGATTTGCCGCCTCACTGGATTCCGCGGCAGCCTCGCCGAGTTTGGCGGATGCTTTGCCGACATTTTTGTGGAGATCGAGCCGATGGTGCGGCTGCAAGCCACGCTGCGGCAGGGGGGGCTGCCCACCTTTATCTTCTCCAACACCAACGAGCTGCACGCCGAACACGTGCGCCGGAACTTTCCCTTCTTCGGCAACTTCGACGGCTACATCCTGTCTTACGAACACGGCGCCATGAAGCCCAACGCGCGGCTTTATGAAGTCGTCGAGCGCCAGACCGGCCGGCGCGGTGCGGAGCTGCTCTACCTGGACGACCGGCCGGAGAACATCGCGGCGGGCGCCGCGCGGGGCTGGCAGGTCATCCTCCAGGAAGCGCCGGAGAAAAGCTGGGCCGCGGTGCGGAAGCTTGGGCTGTTGAACCACGGCTAGGCGCCAGTATCGCCCCGCATGGACCCTGCGACCGCCAGAATCCCCGTGCGTTCGCAACGCCAGGCGATGGATTGGAGCCTGGTGCTGGTCAGCCAGGGGATTGAATCCACGATTGACCACGCGGAGGACGGGACCGGCTGGGGGTTGGTGGTGTCTCGGCAGGACTACACCCCCGCGCTGAGAACGCTCCGGCAGTATCGCCTGGAGAATCGCGTCTGGCCCTGGCAGCAGCCGGTGTTCCGGGCGGGCCTGCTGTTTGATTGGGGCAGCCTGGCGTGGGTTCTGTTGGCGGGGCTGTTCTTTTGGGTGGACACGCGGGCCGGTTTGCGGGCTGCGGGCCTCATGGATGGCGCCGCCGTGGCGCACGGGCAGTGGTGGCGGCTCTTCACCGCCATCTGGCTGCATGCCGACCTGGCGCACCTGGCAACCAATGCGGCCACCGGGCTAATCCTGCTCGGCCTGGCGATGGGTCATTACGGGACCGGGGCCGGCTTGCTGGCGGCCTACCTGGCCGGGGCCGGCGGCAACCTGCTGGCGGGACTGGCCTCGCTGCAAACCCATCGGAGTCTCGGGGCGTCGGGGATGGTCATGGGCGGCCTGGGGCTGCTGGCGGTGCAATCACTCTCGCTTTGGCGTCAGACGCCCCACGCCTGGAAATATTTTCTCAGCGGCGTGTGCGGCGGGGTCATGCTGTTTGTGCTGCTGGCGCTGACTCCGGGAACTGACGTGATGGCGCACTTGGGCGGATTCACCGGCGGGCTGGTGCTTGGGGGGGTGCTGAGTTTGGTCCCGGCGGTTGCGCAAAAGCCCGGCGCCAACCTCCTCAGCGGGCTGGCATTTGCCATCCTCGTCATCGTGCCCTGGTGGCTGGCCTGGCGGAATGCTGGTTGAGCGGCGTTTTATTTGGTTGCCAAGCCCGGCGCAGTAACTAGATTCTCTCCCCGGTTTATGGTGGTTCAGAAGAAACGTCCGCTGGCCGCGCGATCCAAGCTGCGTCGCGGCCCCCGCCGAGCACGGGCGCCGAAGGCGCTCGCGCTGCGGAAGCGTCATGCCCCGGTCGCCCGGAAGCATGCCTTGCCTGGACCCAAGCGCGTCCGGAAGGCGGAAGCGCCGGTCAACGAGGAAGCCCTTAAGCCCGTGGCGGTTCCGGCCGTTGCCCCGGTGGCCGACACCGAGGAGTTGTTGCCGGCTCGCGAGCGGGAACGATCGAGCTACGACGGCGACACCGCCATCAAGCTCTACCTGCGCGAGATCGGCCAGGTCAAGCTGCTGACCCCGCAGGAGGAGATCCAGTTGGCGGCGCGGATCAAGCGGGGCGACAAGAAGGCTCGCGAGCAAATGATCAAGGCCAACTTGCGCCTGGTCGTGAAGATCGCCCGCGACTACGAAGGCATCGGCCTGCCGCTGCTCGACCTGATCAGCGAGGGCAATATCGGCCTGATGAAAGCCGTCGAGCGCTTTGACCCGGCCAAGGGTGGCAAGCTTTCGACTTACGGCTCGTGGTGGATCAAGCAATCCATCAAGCGCGCCCTGGCCAACCAGTCCAAGACCATCCGGCTGCCGGTGCATCTTGTGGACAAGATTTCCAAGATGCGGCGCACGGCGCTGCGGCTGCAGGAAGAGCTGGGCCGCGAGCCCAGTGACGAGGAGCTGGGCGAAGAGCTGGGCTTGAGCGCTTCCCGCATCTCGCAGATGCGCATGGCGGCGGTGCGGCCCGCCTCGCTCGACGCGCCCATCGGCGACGAGGACTCCAACAACTTCTCGGAGGTGGTGCAGGACGAGAGCGCGGACACCCCGTATGAGCAGCTCGAGGGCAAGACCGTCACCAAGATGCTGCAGGAAATGGTCAAGACCCTGGACCCGCGCGAATCAACCATCCTGCGCGCGCGGTTCGGGCTGGATGGCGGCTCCCAGAAGACGCTGGAGGAAGTGGGCGCCAAATTCGGCGTCACCCGCGAGCGCGTGCGCCAGATTCAGAACATAGCGCTCAGGAAGCTGCGCAAGATGATCGAGAAGATGGAAGCGACCCGGGCCTGAGCCCCGCGAGCCGGCCAACACATTTAATGAGTGAAAGAGGCGTAATGAATCAACCCTGCCCAACCTCCGCCGACATCGAGAAAGCCATCCGCAACATTCCTGACTTTCCCAAGCCCGGCATTCAGTTCAAGGACATCACGCCGGTGCTGGCCGATGCGCGGCTCTTCTCCGGCAGCATTGATCTGCTGACCGCGCGGTTCCAGCCCGGCGAGGTGGACGCGGTAGTGGGCATTGACGCCCGCGGCTTCATTTTTGCCGCCGCCGCCGCCGTCAAGCTCCAGGCGGGCTTTGTGCCCGTGCGCAAGAAGGGCAAGCTTCCTTACCTCACTCACGAGCAGGAGTACCAGCTCGAATACGGCACCGCCACCGTGGCGGTGCACGTGGATGCTCTCAAGCCCGGCAGCCGGGTGCTGCTCATAGACGACTTGCTGGCCACGGGCGGCACGGCGGCCGCGGCGGCGGCGCTCGTGCGCCGGCTCGGCGCGCGCATCCTGGAGATTTCCTTCCTGATCGAGCTGAGCTTCCTGGGCGGCCGGCAGAAGCTCAAAGACTACCCGGTGCGTTCGCTCGTCGTGTATTGAGCGAAGGTTTGCCCAATGCATTGGCTGCAAACCCTCGACCTCGGGCTGTTCCGGTTCCTCAACCTCCGCCTGGCTAACCCGGTCTTCGACGTGGTGATGCCCTGGGCGAGCGGCAACGCGCTCTTTGTCCCGGCGTTGCTGCTGGCGGGGGTGCTGTTGATCTGGCGCGGTCGCGCGCGGGGCGCGCTATGCGTGCTGATGCTGGCGCTGATCGTCCCGCTGGGCGATGGGTTTGTCTGCAACCCGCTGAAGCATACCGTGCAACGCCCGCGGCCTGATACCGCCCTGGCAGATGTCCGCCGTCCGGGCCGCGCTCCCGTCCCGGCCCTGCCGGCGGTTGCGGAGGTGCCGGCCGCGCCGGAACGCGCCACGGGTGAGAGCATGCCCTCCTCGCACGCCGCCAATTGGTTCGCGGCCACGATGATTCTCTTCATCTACTACCGCCGCAGCGTGTGGTTCATGCTGCCCGCGGCGATGTTGGTAAGCTTTTCCCGCATCTACAACGGCAGCCACTATCCCAGTGATGTGCTCGCCGGCGCCATCCTCGGCGCGGGCTATGCCGCGGCGGGGGTCTGGTCCCTGGACGCGCTCTGGCAGCGGGCCGGGCGCAAGTGGTTCCCGCTCTGGTGGCAGCAACTGCCCTCGCTGCTGGCTCCCGCCGCGCGCGCCGAAGAGGACGAACCCGAAGCCGCGTACCCTGCCCGCGCCGCCGGGGCGCCGCCGTCCCGTCCGGCGCCGCACGCCACCGTGGACGAGCATTGGCTGCGGCTGGGCTACCTCTGGATTGCGATCTGCCTGCTGGCCCGGCTGGTGTACATCGCCAGCGGGACCATTGAGTTGTGCGAGGACGAGGCCTACCAGTGGCTCTGGTCCAAGCACCTGGCGCTGTCCTATTACAGCAAGCCGCCGCTCATCGCTTACACGCAGTTTCTGGGGACCTCCCTGTGGGGCGACACCGCTTTCGGCGTGCGTTTCTTCTCGCCGGTGATCGGCGCGGTGCTCAGCTTCATCGTGCTGCGCTTCTTCGCGCGCGCGGTCAATGCCCGCGCGGGTTTCTTCCTCCTGCTCATCATCAGCGCCACGGTGCTGCTGTCGGTGGGCGCGGTGCTGATGACCGTGGACCCGCTGTCGGTGTTGTTCTGGACGGCCGCCATGCTGGCCGGCTGGCGGGCGGTGCAGGACAACGGCACGACCCGGGACTGGCTCTGGGTCGGCCTTTGGATGGGGCTGGGTTTCCTGAGCAAGTACACCGCGCTGTTCCAGTTGCTCTGCTGGGCGGTGTTCTTCGTGCTGTGGCCCGCCGCGCGCAAGCATCTGCGCCGGCCGGGGCCGTATCTGGCCTTGCTGCTCAACCTGCTGTGCGCGCTGCCAGTGCTGATCTGGAACTGGCAGCACGACTGGATCACCGTTGCCCATGTGGCCGGCAATGCGCATATGGACCAGCCGTGGCAGCCCACCCTCAAGTACCTGGTCGAGTTTCTGGGCGCCGAGGCCGGCCTGCTCAACCCGGTCTTCTTTGGCGCCACGGTCTGGGCCGCGATCGCCTTCTGGCGCCGGGGCCGCCATGACCCGCGGCTGGTGTATTGCTTCAGCATGGGCGCGCCGGTTTTCCTGGCTTACCTGCTGCATTCGTTGCGCGCGCGCGTCCTGCCCAACTGGATCGCCCCCTCCGTGCTGCCCTTGTTCTGCTTCATGGTGATTTACTGGGATGCCAAGTGGCGGCTGGGCGCGGCGCGGCTCAAGCCTTGGCTCGTCGCCGGGCTCGGGCTGGGATTTGCCGCCGTGATCCTCGGCCATGACACCGACCTGGTCGAGAAGCTTACCGGCCGGCGGCTGCCGGTGAACCGGGACCCGCTGCACCGGGTGCGGGAATGGAGCGGAGTGGCGCGCGTCGCCGGCGAGGCCCGGCAGGAGCTGCTCGCCGAAGGCAAACCCGTCTTCATCATCGCCGACCATTATGGGCTGGCGGGCGAGATTTCCTTTTACCTGCCCGAAGCCAGGGCGGCGGTGACGCGCGAGCCGATCGTGTTCTACCAGGCCAGCCGCACTCCCCAGAACCAATTCTTCTTCTGGCCCGGCTATGAGCATCGCCAGGGTCAGAATGCCATCTTCGTCAGCGAGCTGGACCGCGATTCGCAGGACGTTCCGCCGCCGCCGCCGCACCTGCTGAAGGCCTTCGAGTCGGTGACGCCTTTGGGCGTGCGCAACGTGCTGTATCACGACCGGGTGCTGCGCCCGCTCCAGCTCTTCGCCTGCCGCGGCTTGCGGTGACCGGCTTGGAAACGACAACCACCTTCCCGCTGCGGGACTACGACCTCGCCGCCACGCTTGCCTGCGGGCAGGCCTTCCGCTGGCAATGGCACGACCCGGCCTGGGTCGGCGTCGTCGGCTCCCGCTGGGTCCGGCTCCAGGCGCAGCCGGGAATCCTGGGCGTCGAGACCGCCGCGCCGGTGGCCGGCTGGGATTGGCTGGCGCATTACCTGCAACTGGACGTTGACCTGGACGGGGTGCTGCGTGCGTTTCCCGATGATGCGCCCATGCGCGCCGCGGTTGCCGCCTGCCGCGGCTTGCGGCTGCTGCGCCAGGATCCCTGGGAATGCCTGGCCTCTTTCGTCTTGTCCTCCACCAAGCAGATCGTGCAGATCCGGCAGATTATCGCCCGCTTGTGCGAGCGCTACGGCGAGCCGCTGGCCGTCGCGCAAGGCTGCCCGCCCGCCTTCGCCTTCCCGTCCCCAACCCGCCTGGCGCGCGCCTCCGAAGCCGAGCTGCGCGCCTGCAAAATGGGATTCCGCGCCCCCTATCTGCTGGCCACCGCGCGACAGATTGACGGCGGGCAATTCGACCTGGCGCGGGTGGGAGAGCTGCCGCTCGCGGCCGCTCGCGCGGAACTCATGCGTTTGCCGGGCGTGGGGCCGAAGATAGCGGATTGCGTCCTGCTCTTCGCCTATGGGTTTCAGACCGCCTTCCCGGTGGATGTGTGGGTTATGAAAGCCTTGCGGCAGCTCTACTTCCCGAGTAGCCGCGTGCGCAGCCGGCGCCTGCATCACTTCGCCGCCGAGCACTTCGGCCCCCACGCCGGCTATGCGCAACAGTACCTCTTCCACTACATGCGCGTGACCGGGCGCGGCGCAATTGCGGAAAAGTCAGCCACGCTGACTTAGCCGCCTGCGGCCTGCAAGGGAACAGGGGTGCTCAAGCCCATAGCCACGACACGGTTTGGCGGGGTTTTGCCTGCGGTAGCCTTCCCAGGGTAGGGCCGCCCCCATTGCCCCCGGCGGTCCAACCCTGAGCTGATAGATGGCATGAATGCTGGCGGACGCGCAACGAAGATGCTACGTCCACCA
>CAZDOO010000020.1:0-68142 GCA_964507045.1 uncultured Verrucomicrobiota bacterium
GCTTGCTCCACCATCTTTTCCCCTCCCGGGTAACAATCTTTTTGAGGCAAAACGGAGTCACCGAACAAGGCATTTTGCGGGTTGTTTGTTGCGCAAGCTCTGCGCTATTCTGTGCACTAACAACGGCTACGGGCCGCCGACCGGGATATGACTCCTACATTGCTGATAGTGGATGACGAGAAGACGACGCGCGAGGGGTTGCGCGCGGCGCTCGAACATCGCTTCGACGTGTACTTGGCCGAGGATGCCAAAGCGGCGATGGAATTGCTGGAGAAGGACCCTTTCGACGTGGTGCTGACCGACTTCCGGCTGCCGACCGAGGACGGGATGAAGCTGATCACGCGGGCCAAGTCACTGAGCAAACCTCCAATTTGCATCCTGATGACGGCCTATGGCTCGGAGGAGCTGGCGGTTGAAGCCATGAAACACGGGGCGGACGATTACATCGCCAAGGGCCGGCTGCAGATTGACGAGCTGGAAATGCGCATCGCCAACGCGCTGCGCCGGCAGAACCTGGAGGTGGAGAACGTAGCGCTCCACCGGCAGCTTGACGCGAAGTTCGGCCTGCAAAACCTGGTGGGCGAATCGCCCGCCATGAAGGAGGCGCTCGAAGTGGTGCAGCAGGTGGCACCGACGCGGGCAACGGTGCTGTTGCTGGGCGAAAGTGGCACGGGCAAGGAGATGGTGGCCAAGGTCATTCACCAGCTCAGCCCGCGCGCGCAGCAGCCGATGGTGACGGTGCATTGCGCGGCACTGGCGCCGACGCTGTTGGAGAGCGAACTCTTCGGCCACGAAAAAGGCGCTTTCACGGGCGCCTACGAGCGTCGCCTCGGCCGCTTCGAGCAGGCACAGGGCGGCACGCTGTTTCTGGACGAGATTGGCGAGATTGACGCGATGATCCAAATCAAGCTGCTGCGCTTCCTGGGCGAGCGGACATTCGAGCGGGTCGGCTCGGGCAAGACGTTGAGCGCGGATGTGCGCCTGATCACCGCGACGAACAAGAACCTCGAGGAGCAGGTCAAGACGGGCGCGTTTCGCGAGGACCTGTTCTTCCGGCTGCGGGTGATGGAAATCCGGCTGCCGTCCTTGCGCGAGCGGCTGGAGGACATCCCGTTGCTGGCGCGCACGTTCCTGGGCGAGTTTAGCCGGGAGAACGCCAAGCGGGTGAAGGGTTTTACCACGGAGGCGTTCGACTTGTTGCTGCAGTATCCGTGGCCGGGCAATGTGCGCGAATTGCGCACCGCCGTCGAGCACGCCGTGATCCTGTGCCGTGGGGAGAAGATCACCGTGCGCGATTTGCCCGCGGCGCTGCGCGAGGCGGCGAACAAAACGCCGGATGAAAAAGACGTTAAGCGGCTGCTCGCGCGCAATGATCTGACGGCGAAAGAAGTCGAGCGGGAGCTTATCATCCGCGCCTTGAAAACAACCGAGGGAAACCGCACGGAGGCCGCCAGGAGATTAGGCATGAGCCGGCGCAACTTTCATCGCAAGCTGCATCTGCACCAACTGGAAGGATTCTAGGTATGCCGCTGCTACAGGATGTTCTGCACAAACTCGAAGTGGGCGGTGGCATGCGCTTCTTGCGCGTGGGACTGGCGGTGCTGGCGGTTGTCCTGTTGGCAGTTGGGTATAACTGGCGCGCCTTTAAGAATATGGCTACGCGGGAAGCGATGGACACGGCGCAATTGGCCCGCAATATCGCCCAAGGCAAGGGCTACACTACGCTGTTCATCCGACCATTCAGCATCTCTTTGGTCAAAAAGCGCAATTTGGAGAAAGAGGGCGCGCCAAGAGCCGGCGCGGTCGCCGACTTGGCTCAACTCAGGGGCGTGCATCCCGATTTGGCCAACGCCCCGGTCTATCCGGTCGTGCTGGCCGGGCTGATGAAAATCCTGCCGTTCGATTACACCGTCTCGACCACGAAGCCTTTCTGGAGCTCGAATGGCCGATTCTGGCGCTACGAACCGGATTTCATCATCGCCCTTTTCAATCAACTGCTGTTGCTGGTGGTCATTGCGCTGGTGTTCCTGCTGGCCCGACGCTTGTTCGATCCCGGGGTTGCCTGGCTATCGGCGGGCTTGCTGCTGGGCACCGAGCTGTTTTGGCGTTTCAGCGTATCGGGCCTATCCACCATGCTGCTGCTGGTCCTGTTCTTGGGGTTGGTCTGGTGCCTGGTTCTGCTGGAACAGGAAGCGCGCGCGCCGAAATGGGGACGGTTCGGCAGCTTCCTACTGGCCGGTTTGGCCGGCGCCGTGGTGGGAGCGGGCGGGCTGACGCGATACGCGTTCGGATGGTTGATGCTTCCCGTGCTGGCATACCTGGTTCTGTTTGGCGGACAGCGGCGGGTCGTACTGGCCTTGATCGCCATGGCGGTGTTTGCGGCGGTAATGGCGCCCTGGATAGCACGAAACTATGATGTCAGCGGCAAACCCTTCGGCATCGCCACCTACGCGGTTGTCGAAAACACCATGTTGTATCCCGAGAACCGACTGCAGCGTTCCCTGGAGCCGGACTTCAGCCGCCTCTACCTGATGACTTTCTGGCTCAAGTTCAACGGCAACTTGCGCCAAGTCATCACCAGCGAACTGCCCCGGCTCGGAGGCAGTTGGATTACGGGATTCTTCCTGGTCGGGCTGCTCGTCGGATTTCGCAACCCCGCTGTCACGCGCGTGCGCTATTTCCTGTTGGGGTGTCTGCTGGTACTGAGCGTAAGCCAGGCACTTGGGCGAACCCAGCTCTCCGAGGAGTCGCCCGACATCAACTCCGAGAACCTGCTCGTGCTGGCAGCGCCGTTGGTGTTGGTTTATGGCGTTAGCCTGTTTTACCTGCTGCTGGAGAACATGCGTCTGCTGTTCCCCCAATTGCGCTATGTGGTGATCGGCATCTTCAGCTTGGTCGCCTGCCTACCGATGTTGTTTGTCTTCTTGCCCCCGAAGACTATCCCCGTCGCTTATCCCCCTTACTATCCGCCGGCCATTCAGACCATCACCGGCTGGCTGAAAGAGAAGGAGCTGGCCATGAGCGATATCCCTTGGGCCGTAGCGTGGTACGGCCAGCGCCAGTGCGTCTGGCTGACGCTAAGGTGCACCCCGGAGGCCAAGGACTCGAGCACGCATGAAGATTTCTTTGCCATTAACGACTATTTGAAACCCATCAACGTGCTTTACCTAACCCCGCGGACCATGGACGCCAAGTTTCTGAGTGAATGGATTCGCGCGGGCGAACAGAGCTGGGGCAGTTTCATCCTGGAAAGCATCGTGAAGAAGAAGGTTCCGGACTATTTCCCGCTCAGTGAATCCCAAGCCGGCTGGCTGCCCGAACAGCTTGTTTTAACTGACTGGCAGCGCTGGCGAAAACCGGAGCCGGTCTCGCCCTGAGCCAAGGTTGACAGCCGTCGGCCCAACGCCGATGATGGGCGCATGAGCGAGATTATCTATCCCCGGAGCCCGCGCGAGGTCATGTGCGGCTGGATGCACCTGCCGCGCTTCGTTGACAAGATTCGCCTCCATCTGGCGGGCAAGTTGCACCCCGATTACCAGCCCAACCTTTGCAAGGGTTTTGACGGCCTGTGGCTCGAGACGGCAGGCGTCCAGGCGCAACCGTTCATCGAGGTCGTGCGCAACAGCCTTACGGACGGCGAAGTCTGCGATTGGGTGCGCCAGAACGTAAAGCAACCGGAATCAGTCAAGACCGCCCACCGCGAGCGGATGTTGCACTACCCCAGGAAGGACGACGCCGAGCTGCAGGCGCGCCTGAAGATGCGCAAGGAACAAGCCGGACTCGCCCACCGCGAGGACATTCAGAGCTTCGTGGACTTTATTGACGCCGACGAGAAGCGGATTTGACGGCCATGCTGCTCAGTCGGTTGCCTTGTGTTCCATCCACAGCGGCGCCGTCGCAAACCAAACGAGCGCGGCAACAAGCATGCAGCGTTGGGCCAGTGGCAATTCAATGCGGTCGGTGAAGAACAGCGCCGCCAGCAGCAGAGTGGCCGCCAGCGTCAGATAGGAGATGACTTGCGCAATCCGTTTCATGGCTCAAGCAGCAGCCAGTCGCCCGGCGCGACCTTGGAGCAATTTGCTCAGGACGACGTAAAGCAGTGAGGTGACAAACCAGCCCGGCAAGCTGACGAAGAAGATTTGAGTGCGCCCCGTGAGCACCAGCCCGGTGCAGACCCCGATCGTCACGAACCAGGCCAGGCCCGCGGCCCAGTTGAACCGGGCGCCCACGGCGGCGGCGAAGTTGGAGCGCAGCCCCAGCTTCGGCAGCACCCAGAAATCCATGAAGATCACCGCCCCCATCGGCATCAGGATCATCCCCCAGAGCGCGACGAAGTCCAGCAGCCGCATCGTGACGATGGGAAACACCGCGGTGACGCTGGCGATGAGGCCAGTGACCAGCGTGACCTTGAAGCGCGAGGACCCAGGCACGAGCGATTGAAACGCCAACCCGGCCCGGTAGAGCGTCGGATTAGCCGTCGTCCAGCCCGCGGTGACAACCGCCAGCAGCCCGGCCAGGCCGCAGGCGCGATATGCCAGCGGTCCGGGCAGCACGGCCGTATTGGCCGGGTCCTGGTGCAGCTGCACGGCGTAAAGCACGGACGCTGCAATCCACGCCATGAAATGGCCGATGTACATGCCCGCGGCGGATGCCAGGCCATACCAGGATTTGCGCGCATACCGGAACACGGAGAGGTCGGCCATGCCGATGTGCCAAGCCATGTTGCAGAACCAGGCGAAGAACAGGACGTGCCAGAAAGTGAACTTGATCTGGCCGGGCTGGGGCGCGCCGCCGGTCCAGATCACGCCGCTCGCCACGGGCCAGAAATCACCCACCGACCGCAGCCCCATCTGGCGCAGCCCAATAATGCCGAAGGCCACAAACACCAGCACCATCCAGGGAGCCGCGATGTTGGCAAAGCGGGACACAAACCGATAGCCATAAGCGGCGACGACCGAGAACAGCACACCGGTTGCCAGCACCGCCGCCACCCAGCCGACGCCGGTCGGCAGGGTGTCCGTCAACTGCGGCATCGGGAACTTGAAATAGACGCCAAGCGCCGTGGCAGAAACGGTCACCATTGCCCCCGCCAGAACGGTGAACATCACGCCGTTGGCCAAGTTGTAAAGCGTTACCAGGCGCCGGCCGCATATCTGCTCCAGCTGGAAGTAGAGCGTCAGCCGCGCGCGGGTGGCAATGGGCGCGGTCAAAAACGTCCAGCTCAACACCGCCAGCAGGTTGCCGGCCAGCAGCCCGAAGATGAAGTCGAAGGCGCTGACGCCGGACGCCAGAAAAAGCGGACCGATCATCAATTCCGTGCCGGCCACATGCTCGCCCGCAAACTGGCCCACGTAGTTCTTCAGCCCCAGCAGGGCCTTGCCCGGCACCGGCTCCCGCTCATATTCGTTCACCGGATCGTGATGCGTGACTTCGGTCATTTGGGAACAATGGACCGGGCAAGTATGGGCGCCCCGCGCGGCTTGCGCACTGAAAAAAGTTGCCCCACTCTGGAGCAATTATGATCCTTTGCATTGGAACAACGCCGGCGGCCCAGCGCACGATGGTCTTCCGCCGGCTCACGCTGGACGCCGTCAACCGCGCTGCGACGACCGTGGATGGCCCTGCGGGCAAGTCAGTCAACGCCGCAAAGATCCTCCAGACGCTGGGCGAGCAGCCCGTGGCCGTCGGCTTTCTCGGCGGAGACCGCGGAAACGAACTGCGAACCTTGCTGGCGGCACAAGGCATCGAGCAGGAGTTTGTGACCGTGCCAGCCCGCACGCGCCAGTGCATCACGCTCCTGGACCAGTCCAGCGGCACCACCACCGAACTGGTCGAGGAAGGCCAGCCTGTGTCCGCGGCGGATTACGAAATGCTCCTGCGCGTCATCCGGCGCCGCGCCGCCGGCTGCCGCGCCGTCGTCATGTCGGGCTCCATCACCCCTGGCGGACCAGTGAACTTCTACCGCCAATGCACTCAAATCGCCCGCGACGCCGGCGCCCTCCCCGTGGTGGACGCCCAAGGCTCCGTCCTCATCGAAGCGCTCAAGGCCCGGCCAGGCCTTGTAAAACCCAATCGGACAGAACTGGCGGCCACACTTGGGCGGGAGCTCAAAGACGAAGCCGCCGTGCGCTCGGGAATGCGGCAACTGTGCGACCGCGGCGCGGAACGCGTCGTCGTCACCGCCGGAAAAGACCCAACGCTGGCCTTTGACGGTCGCAGCTTCTGGCGCATTCAGGTCCCGCGGATTGACGCCGTCAATCCGATTGGCTCCGGCGACGCCTTTACCGCCGGGCTGACGTGGGGCATGGTGCGCGGCGAAAACCTCGGCGATGCCTGCCGCTGGGCCGCCGCAGCGGGCGCCGCCAATGCCCTCACGCTCATGGCCGGTGAGGTCCACCGCCCCGACGTCGAACGCCTAGCAGCCCAAGTGACCGTGGAACCACTCAACGGCCTCTAATGCGCGGGCCGGGCCTGAAGCAATTCCGTTTGGCGCTGCAGGGAACGGCGTGCCGGGGGGGGGGAACGCGCGCAAGTTTAAGCACGTTCTCGATCACCGAGTAATAGTCGGCATCACAAAGTGACACTTACTGCCGCCGGGCTTGCGACCACTTCCGCGCCGCAGGGGAGGGCGACCCCAGGATCAGCCACATAAATAAGCCCAGCTACTCAACTCTGCCCCTTTTGGCCTCCGGCGGGGTGGTGTCTGGCCTCTGTCTTACTGCTGTCTTACCGAAGGGGGGTCTGGAACTGGCCCAAAACCACCTTTTCGCGGGTAAGCCGGCGGTTCTTGACCGCCTGACGGGAAGCGAGATTTTTAAGAATGTCTAATGACAGAAGAGGCGCTTTTCTCAAAACGGCGCACTCGGCGGACGCGCCCCGCACCCAACCACCTGTTTGCCCCGAACTCGGCGGTTACTTAACCGCAAAGACACAAGTAGTGGAACTGGCGCGCCTGAAAGGGCGATGGGAGCAGGCCTATGAGAACATTAATGGAACACTGGAGGCATTAACCGTATTCCGAATTCCGGGACTGACCCTTTCGCAGATGGTATTCTCTCGCTCGGGATGACAGCTAGATCAAATCGTCACTTCAGGGCAACTGCAGGGCGCGATAGAAACGCATCGGGCAGTTGGTTGTGGTCGGATCGGTGTAGAGTACCTGGCCAGTCTGGTTGGTCAGTGTGGCGAGCCGTACCCAGTCCGTCAGATTGGTCGAGGCATAAATCTCGAGCACCAGGCCAGTCTGGCCCGTCAACTGCAAAGTCACTCCGTTGGCACCCCAAGCCCACGATGTGAACTCGGGCAGGACAGGCGGGGCCACGGCCAACTCGTAAGCGCCGAGATCGACGGTGCCGTCCGCAATCCGCGGATTGCCGTCCAGGTCGCTGAGGCCGGGTGCCCATGCATTGTTGCCGGCGTTGACGCAGGGGGAATTGGTCTCCAAGTGAAAATCGCCGTTAGCCAGGTTCACAAACAGCGGAGCGTTGGTGATGTTGCCCATTCCATCTGCAGGCAGCGGGGTGGTGCAGCAGTGGTTAAGCACGCTTCCATTGTAATTTGAACCGCTGTTGTAATAGACAATGCAGTTGTTCAGCGCGGCAATAGAGGCCCCGCCGCCGATGTAACTGGCCGAGTTGCCGCTCAACGTGCAGTTGTTCAGCGTGCCCTCGTGAGCCCCGCCGCCCATCATGGCTGAGTTGCCGCTCAACTTGCAGTTATTCAGCGTGCCGTGTTCCGCCCCGCCACCGAAGATCCCGGCCGAGTTGCCGCTCAGTGTGCAGTTGTTCAGCGTGCCGGACCATGCCCCCCCGCCTGCGGTGTTGGCCGAGTTGCCCCTCACCGTGCAGTTTGTGACGATGGCTTTGGCCGATGCGCACCATATACCCCCACCAGACCACTCCTCTTCAGCGTCACCGCCGGTCCGCGTCGCTCCATTCGTGAGCGTGAACCCGCTCAGGACCGCCCCGTCGGTCAGATAGACACACCGAATGGCCGCATCGCCGCGGATCGTCCCTGGCACTTGATAGCCCTCAATCATCGTCACCCCCGGCCCGTTGACGCTTTGGACCGTCAATGCCTTGGTCACCGCCACCCGGTTAGTCATGCTCCCGTACACCACCGTCCCGCCTGTCCGATAGACGCCGTTGCTCACCAGCAGCAGCGCCCCAGCCACCCACGATGCATTCACCGCGTCCTGGATGTTGGTCGCCGCCGTTCCCCAACTGCTGTAAGGCGAATCGGGCGAACCGCTATCAAGGCTGACGTAATGCACCGGTTGCGCCACCACCTGAATCACCGTCGCGGCTGGCACCCCGTCCGGATAGCTCGCGTTATACGCCCGCAGGACTACCACGTAATCCCCCGCCGCCGCCCACGCATGTGAGGCATACGGCCTGTTGCTCACCACTGTCCCGTCCCCAAACTCCCACCGCGACGCGCTCACCCGCCCCGAAATGCTCGCTTGCAAATCCAGGAGAAACCCCTCCGCCACATTGGTGTAGGGGACCGATATCGCCACGCTCAAGGCCCCAGTGACCGAGCCGCTGGGATACTCGTCGCAGCCAATCGAAGGTGGGCTGAGCCACGATTCGCCGTCCATATCCACTCCGGTGGCGTAAGCCGCGCTGCCCGCCGCGCGGCAGGGCGAACCGGCGCTCAGATTGGAGACACTGGCCAGTTCGGGCTCAACCACCCGGTTCCCCGTTCCACCTGAAGGCATCGGAGTAGTGCAGCAATAATTGAGTGTGCTCTCGCAGAAATTCGCGTCTCTTGGCGCGGTATTGTAATAGATGATGCAGTTGTTCAGCGTGCCATGGAACGCCCCGCCGCCGTATGCAGCCGAGTTGCCGCTCAGCGTGCAGTTATTCAGCGTGCTGTAGCTGGCCCCGCCCCCCTGCCAGGTGGCCCAGTTGCCGTTCAGGGTACTGTTGTTCAGCGTGCCGTAGTACGCCCCACCGCCGTCGTATGTGGCCCAGTTACCGCTCAGCGTGCAGTTGTGCAGCGTGCCAGCGTACGCCCCGCCGCCGCCGGATCTGGCCCAGTTGCGGCTCAGCGTGCAGTTGTGTAGCGTGCCAGAGTACGCCCCGCCGCCGTGCTGGCTGGCCGCGTTGCCGCTCAGCGTGCAGTTGGTAACCACAGCATTAGTTGATGCACACCATACCCCCCCGCCAGACTCCTCCTCTGTAGGATAGACAGACCGCGTCGCTCCATTTGTCAGCGTGAAGCCGCTCAGAACCGCTCCGTTAGTCAGATAGACACACCGAATGGCGGCATCGCCGTTGGTCTCCCCCGGCACTTGGTAGCCCTCAATAATCGTCATGCCCGGCCCGTTGACGCTCTGAACCGTCAATGCCCTGGTCACAGCTACCCGGTTGGACCCGTAAACGACGCAGCCGCCGGTTTGATAGACCCCATTCGTCACCCAGATAGCGTCGCCGTCGGATGCGACGTCCACCGCGTCCTGGATGTTGGTCGCCGCCGTTTCCCAGGTGGCGTAGGGAAGGGCTGAGGCCAGGCAGTTAACGTTCACGTAGCGCGTGGCAGCGGTAACAGTAAGTGAGACAGACAAAGAAAGACCGGCGATGAGCCAGCACCCGGCGTGTTTCATAGTTGAACTAAAATGGTTACGCGTGTTCTGACGTTTGCCGGCTTGGAACCAGGCTCCCAGTGAGGCCATCGAACGCATAGAACAGACCTCTTAGACCCCTGAAAGGCGCATAGTCTCAAGAACCATGTCAATTGCATTACCGCCACAGGCCCCGCAGGGCAAGCCTTTCTTGCAGCGAGGTTGAACGATGGCGCAAGCGCAATACCCTCCCCATCCCCATCGTCTTACCCAACCATCCCAACCACCTCCGCCCCCGGAAATACCGACGCGCTTTAGTTTGACAATGCGAAGAGGGGCATGTCTATAGCGGGCGCTTTTTGCACTCCCCTCCTCCGCGGGCCGTCCTCCGTAACAGCACTGCCCGCCCTCCGCACAAAGTGCGCTTCGGGAGGCGCGCGGAAGGTCGACGTCATTATCCCTTCGCCGACAACCAAGGGCCCAGCGACACCTTTACGGAAAGGGCAGCTCTGGAAAACGGATGCCGGCTATATTCAAATCTGGCACATCGGTAAAAGGCTCATTGATTACAAGCTGATGCCGGGGCCAGGCAAAAAAGCCGTAAGGACTCAAACGACAGGTATTAACAGGCGGGAGGAGTATTTGAAGACCCAGAAGGCGGTGTTGGCTAATGCTTCTCCGGCTTGATCTCCACTCCAAATCCATCCACTCTCCAGTCGTTGTGATCACCCTGACACCAACACAACCCCGTCAAACAGCCGGCATTCAGGAACGGATTCAAGCGCCGCAAGAAGTGCTCCGTCAACTCTTGGGCAGTGAGGTGTCACCGGCTCAATGCACTTGACGCCTTGCCGTTCGTCATCATAACGGGCGCGCCGGGATCAGTTAAGGTCAACCATGGACACTAACCCCACAAATCGCCTTACGCCCGGGAAGAAACTCCTCCTGCTCCTGGTTGGCCTTTTGCTGGCGCTGCTCAATCAAGCGGCAGCCGCCGCTTACACGCCTGCCTCCGTAAGCACCTGGTATTTCGACGGCGGCAACGGCACCCTAACCGGTGAGAATACCTCGGCCCCTACGGTTACGGGCACAGATATAGCGGGAACGCTGTATGGCACATTCGGCGACGTGACGCTGGGCGTGGGCGATACGATCTCCTACACGTTCACCATGCAAACTGCGGGGACCGCAGAAAACATCACCGCCCTTCGGTTCGGACTTTGGAATAACAGCAGTGATGTGGGGTCTGACTATGCCGCCAACAAGACCACCTGGACTGGTTTCTGGGGGGATAACAACAGCCTCCAGACTGCCTCGGGCGGCGGCCAGCCCTTCAACTTTGGCCCTGCCGGCAGCGGGGCGACTTTCGTTGGAACTGCCACCAATGACACCGCCACGGCCGACCCCAACGGCATCACGATCGTCAGTCTCACGGTTGAGCGGACCTCGGAAACGCGCTACACCTTGACCGCCACGACGCATAACAGCGGGCTCGCGGGAGACAGTGTCAATACCTATATTTCCGGGTATATTGACAATTACGTGGTCGAAAACAACACCTTTAACACCTTTGCCCTCTACCTATCCGCGGCACAGGCATTGACCAGGATCACGGTCCCGCCGCGTCGCGTCAGCCTGGAAGGCATCGGGATCCAAATTCGACCGGTGAATGATACTTACCGATATAAGAGCGATCACCTGGATACAGACTCCTGGGATTATGGGTTGATCTTTCCGATGTCCGCCCCTCCGTCGCAGGTTGTGGGCAAGGAGTATGCCGGTATTGACTGGCGGCCGTATTCAGGTGACCCCAGGACCAATGATGTGATCAAGCGGTTTAAGGCCAACGGGTCCGGCGACCTGTTGATTGCCATGCCCAGCTCCGCCGCCGCCGGCAATGGCTGGACGAGGCTGACGGCTGGATCTACGCCGGATTTCTATTTGGATAACGCTACGCGGGAGGGCGTGTTCACTCCGGATACCAATGCACCTTACTGGTTTTACCGACTGAGCTATCCCACGGCTGAAATCTGGGTCTCGCTGCCAACCAATTCGGTGGCCACGGATCATTCGCCGTTTGTCTTCGCGGCAACGAATGAACTTTGGTGGGACAACCCGCCGGATTTGATGGGCAATGCCGTGACGATTGCGCAGAAGTGGCCAGGTGAACTCAACACCACCGTCGCGAATCCCAATCTCGTGGTCATGTCCAATGGGAATTATCTGGCCATGATCAGCGGCGTGGTGAGCACCAATGGTGAGGCAAGCCTCTGGCGGTCTGTGAACAAGGGGTTGAACTGGACTGAGGTGGCTTCTGGTTTTCAGGTGAACAAATACAGCTTCTTTGAACTTCAAGGAAGCATCTACCTGCTGGGCATGGATACCAGTGGTGCTGGGGAAACTAGAATCTATAAGTCGAGAGACAACGGGGCGACGTGGACGACCAGCGTCTTTGCGGGATATGGCGGACAGGATGCCCCGTCGGAAGTGGACATCGCCAACGGTCGTGTTTGGAAGGCGGCTTTCTCCGGGGTCGGTCCGGGATTCTATTCTGCGCCCACCAATGCCAATCTCATGCTTGAATCCAGTTGGACGCTTTCCGTTGCGGCCTACGGCACGGTTACCCTGGCCAACGGTCAGAAGTTCAGTCCCGGCGATGAGGTATCCCTGATCAAGAGCAAGGAGGGGATTCTCTACAATTTGGGACGGGATCAAGTTTACCGCCCTGAAGATGGCTGGCAGGACGGTATTACCACCCTGCAACCGAATCTGAATGATCTTACCAAAACCACGTGGGACCCCAACTATGCCGGCCCCCGGCTGCCGGGCAATGGGAATGGCAAATGCACGGCCCGGTATGACCCGGTATCGGAGAAATACTGGGCGCTGACGAGCGGACAACTCCGGGGGCGCCTCAATCTCTACAGTGCCAGCAGTGCCGGCGGCCGGATTGGGGATTTCGAGTTTAGGGGAACCATTCTGGCCGGGAACTCGAGCTACCAGGGCTTCAACTACCCGTTCATGCAGTTTGATGGAAACGATATTATCTTCTCGTTGCGCACCGCGTGGGATACCCACCGGGGCCGGGCTTCCCGTTGGCATGACGGCAACATTTTCACCTTCCATCGGGTTAAAGACTTTCGGACGTTGGGCACCCCTAATTACGTCGTAAACTCTGGATTTGAAAATGCCATGGCGGGCTGGCTCACATTGTCAGCTGGAGATGAAGATGCGGATTACACGCAGGTGAACAACGCCTATGCGGGTTCGTATAATTTGGTGCATTACAAAGCAAGTGCCTACAAGGTGAACACTTATCAAAGCCTCATCTACCTATCGAATGGCACTTATACGGCGAGCGCCTGGGTCAAATGCAGCGGCGGCCAAAACCAATGCTATCTCTATGTCAATGGCTATGGCGGGGCTGAAATCCGCACCAACATTCCGGCCAGTTCAACCCACACAAGAATGACCATTCCCAATATCAATCTAACCAGTGGCGCGTGTAATCTGGGAGTCTATTCCGATGCCAACGCCGGCAACTGGGTGACGCTCGATAATGTGGAATTCTTCAACCCGGCTTCCGTCATCACCCCCCCGAGTGCGCCGGGGTTCCTGGTCAGTGGGATTCAAGTTAGCGGCGGCACGGTGTCGTTAATGGCGACGGGGGCAATGGGGAGCACCTACACGTTGTGGGCCACCACAAATACGGTATTCGCGCCCGTCACCAGCACCTGGACGCTGCTGACCAACGGCACGATTACGGCGAGTCCGTTCACCATTACGGACCTAGGGGCGGTGGCGAACCAGCAACGGTTCTACCGGTTCCGCGCACCGTAAAAGACAAACCGCGAGGCGCAGGCACCTGCGCCCCTATGTCCACCGAATCAACTAAACAGACACCCGACACCGTCCAGTAGTCAGTCGGAGCCTGAATGGGGTCTGTTGGCTGCAGCAATCTGGCAAGTGGTGAAATTGCAATTTGGACCCAGACGCTGTTGTTCATGTTCAGGTTACAGTTTTCGGGGGCGTCGTTTTCTTGCTTGCATAGTTCAGCCGGTGAGGCGAGATTGTTATTAGATAAGCGCGCGCGGCAAAATGGGTGAGAAGGGCTCCGGCGCAGGTTCTTTGGAAAGCAGAGTGGTTTAGAATTTACCCTGCCTATGCTCGTGATTAGAAACTATGTCCTTGAACCGTAGTTAATAAGTCATGGGACTTTAACCGTGGTTGTAGCCGACAGGCCTTTACTGGAAGTCGAAAGCAATCCGGCGGGTCCCGCCTGTTTCTAGCAAGTTCAAAGGAACTGTTATACACGGCACTGGCGGGGTTCTTTTTGGTGCCTGAAGGTGGCTCGCCGAAGGGCGGGCCTTTTTTGTTTTAGGCAACACGAGGGCAGGCTGGTATCGTGATCGCATGTCGCGGGATGATCTGTTTTCCATTCCGCCCGGGCCGCCGTCGGCGGATGCGGGCGCCGGGGAGCGAAACGCCGTGCGGCATCAACCGCTGGCGGCGCGGATGCGGCCGCGTGATTTAAGCGAATTCGTCGGTCAATCCCCTATTCTCGGCCCGGGGCAACTGCTGCGCCGCGCGATCGAGGCCGATCGCATCCAGTCGCTGATCTTCTATGGCCCGCCCGGCACCGGCAAGACTTCCCTGGCACAGATCATCGCCCGCCAGACCCGCAGCAAGTTCGAGCGGCTGAGCGGGGTCGAATCCAACGTCGCCGATATGCGCCGCGTGCTGTCGGCAGCCGCCAACCGGCTTGAAAACAAGGGCCAATCCACCATCCTCTTCATTGACGAGATTCACCGTTTCAACAAGGCGCAGCAGGACGTGCTGCTGCCGGATGTCGAGGCGGGCGTGGTGCGATTGATCGGCGCGACGACGCACAATCCGTTCTTCTTCGTCAACTCCCCCCTGGTCTCCCGCTCGCAAATCTTCGAGCTGCGGCCGCTGTCCGAGGATGATCTCCATGCCCTGCTCCAGCGAGCGTTGGCGGACCCTGACCGCGGACTAGGCTATCTCAAGGTCCGGGCGGACGAAGTGGCGCTGCGCCATTTGGCGAAGCTGTCCGATGGCGACGCGCGCAAAGCGCTGAACGCGCTGGAAATCGCCGCGCTCACCACGGCGCCGGGTCCCGACGGCGTGGTCCACCTCGACCTCGCGGTCGCGGAGCAAAGCATTCAAAAAAAGGCGGTGGTGTACGATGACGAAGACGCCCACTACGACACAATTTCGGCGTTCATCAAGTCCATGCGCGGGAGCGATCCGGATGCCACGCTCTACTGGCTGGCCAAGATGATCCACGCGGGAGAAGACCCGCGCTTCATTGCGCGTCGAATTGTGATTCATGCCGCCGAAGACGTCGGCCTGGCGGACCCGATGGCGCTGGTGCTGGCCAACGCCGCGTTTCAGGCGGCGGAATTCATTGGCTGGCCGGAGGCGCGCATTCCGCTGGCTGAGGCGGCGGTTTACATCGCCACGGCCAACAAAAGCAACAGCACCGTGCTGGCCATTGATGCGGCGCTCAAGGACGTCGAGTCCGGGCGCACGCTGGCGGTGCCGGAACACCTGCGCGATGCAAGCTACCGGGGCGCCAAACGGCTGGGCCACGGCGAAGGCTACCAGTATGCGCATGATCATCCGGGCCATTTCGTCGTGCAGGACTACCTCGGGGCGGACAAGCGCTACTACGAGCCGACCGAGCAGGGGGTGGAAAAGAAGATCAAAGAGCGGTTGGACAAGTGGCGGGCGCAGATAGCGAAGGCCGAAGGCCGAAAACCGAAGGCCGACGGCTAGTTGGAGATGCCAGACACCATTCGAGACGCCAAGCGAGCTTTGCGGCAGCAGGTTTATGCCGAGCTAAACCGGCTGGGGCCGGCGGAACGCGCCGCCGCGTCGGCCCAGGCGTGCGCCCGGCTGGCGGCGCAACCCCGGTGGCAAACGGCGCAACGGGTGTGCTTCTTTGCGCCCTTGCCGGAGGAATTGGACATCTGGCCGCTGCTGGCCGAGGCGCTGTCCGTCGGCAAGGAAGTAGCCTTGCCCCGCTTTGTGGCGGACATACGGACTTACGAAGTGTGCCCGATTCAGAATCCCGAGCTGGACGTACGGGTGGGACATTTTGGCATTCGCGAGCCCAGCGCGCGTTGCACCCGACTCCCCTCAAGCCGGCTGGACTTGATCCTGGTTCCCGGCGTGGCTTTTGACCTGCGCGGCGGGCGCTTGGGCCGGGGCAAGGGATACTACGACCGCCTGTTGAAGGAGCTACACGGGACGACCTGCGGGGTGGCGTTTGATCAGCAGGTGGTCGCGACCATCCCCGTCGCACCTTATGACGTGCGCCTGGACTGCATCCTTACACCAACACGTTGGGTCGAGAGGAAAGCTTAAGAAGGAATTCCGACCAACAACCAAGCTGCGCTGGCTGTTACCGGCCTTGGTTGAACATGCCACTGGGCAGCCCGGTTTCCCAGCCTTGCGGCCTGTTCCAAGGCGTTTCCGACGCATTTTCCGGCTCGCCGGTGCTGGCGCAGCCGCTCCCGGTCACAACCAGCAAGGCTAGCAACAGCAGCAACACCCAGCGCGAACCGGAACTGGAAATAACCTTTCTCACGAGGCCGGGTGGGCGGGAATGACCAGATCGCCTTCCATAACCTGCCCAAGTTCCCACCCGGGCAGCACATTGGCGATACAGCGATCTTTCTGCACGCTGCGCACCACAACTTTGGCTACGAGCTTGCCATTGCGATTCACCAGCAGTTCGCCGCGCTCCAGGACGCCCTGGTCCTCGCCCACATCGAGCACCACGAAGTTCCATTTCGGGTCGGCCACCAGCACTTTGCCTTTCAAGGCAGCCGGCAGCGTCACAAAGAAGTTGGGATCGCGGTAAACGGCGAGCTCTGTTTCGAGCTTCCGAACCTTTTGCAGCAGAATCTTGGTTTCGGCCTCCGCCACTTGCAGGTTGTCCTGAAGAGCTTTGAACTGCTTGTTCATCCCCAGAATCTGCTGGGGCGTCACGCCGGTTACCTTGTAGGCCGCCAAATCCGCCTGGGCACTATCCCGTTCCTGGCGGGTCTTGTTCAAATCGTCGGTCAGCTTGTCGGCGCGTTTGGTCTGAGCCAGCAGGTCCGCTTCCGCCTTCTCCTTGGCAATCACGGTGGCCTCGAGCTCAGTCTTGGTCTGTTTCAACTCAGCCGTGCGCTTGTCCAAGTCCTTCTTAGTGCTGGTGTACTTCCCCTCGAACTCCTTATGGGCCGCGGTTTCCGTGGCAAGGTTGGCCTGCAAGGTTGTGATCTTCTCCTTGACCTTGATAAAGTTCAGGGCACCCACCGCCAGCCCGGCGAGGATAGCCACGATTAAGCTGATTCGAATCAACATGGTGCGGAGTTCGATTTAATTGTCCGGGAAAGGTTAGGCATTTGGGCTCAGCCTGTCAACGCCCAAATCAGCCCAAAAACACGCGGCGAATTCTCACTCGATCCGCTTCAGCACCACCAGCCAGGCGGTGGCATTGGGGGCATTGCCGCCCAGGACCAGCATCTCTCCCTTCGGGAGGGACTGCTTGCGTTTGACTACCTCCTTGCCCTTTCCAATGAGAGTGACCTCCAACTCGGAGCCGGCAAGCTTGCTCACATTCAACTGGCATTTATCGCTAACCGTGACTTCCTTGGACGCGCCTTCCGCCACCTCGCACTCCACGCGCTTGACCTCAAACCAGTTGGTCCATTTGAGCGGCAGCTCCTTGAGCTTCCGGCGGATTTCGGGATTGACCGGCCGGTAGGCTTTGCCCTCCGGCGGCTTGCTGTCATCGGTACCCCACAGCAGGAAGGCCTGCAACTTCACCTCCGCCGCCTGCGCGCCGGTAACGGCCAGCGTCAGCCAAGCCAGCGCCATCGTCAGCCAAAGGCACGCACTTGCTGGAATCTGTTTTGCTCTCATCAACTAGTTGACTGTACCCGTCTCGCTGTTTTCCGCAACCTCGTTGTCGGCGGGATAGGTGAGCCACACCAAGGTCGTGCCGGCCGCATAGTCGCGATAGGTGAACGCGCCGGCATCGGCCAGCGTGGTCTCGGTGTCCGTCGCCGCCGGGCGGCCGGGCGGACCCATCGGCCGGATGAGCACCAGTCCGGCGAGCAGGACAAGGGCAACCGCGGAAGCGGGAACCAGAAACCGGCGAAGCAGGGCCAGGTAAGACGCCCTCGGGGCAGGCGCCGGCGCCGGGGCCTCGACGCGCCTGATCTCACGCTCGATCTTCGACCAGTAGAACTCACGCGATTCCGGCAGCCGGATGCCCGCTTCAAACCCGGCGAGCGCGTTGCGGGTATTGCGCAACTCCTCCGCCAGGGCCGCGGCTTCCCGGTCCCGGGCCACCCAGTTGGCCACCTCGCGGGCCTCGCCCTCGGGCAACTCGCCGTCGAGCCAGGTTTGCAGTTTCAATTGTGCGTCGTAATCCATTACATCAAATCCGGTTTCTTCAGATCCGCCAGCAGCGCCGCCAGCTTCCGGCGCGCGTAAAAGAGCCGGGACATGACCGTGCCGATTGAGCAGTCCATCGCTTTCGCAATCTCTTTATATTCCATCTCTTCAAATTCATTCAGCACCAGCACGGTGCGATGCTCATACGACAACTGGGCCAGCGCCTGGTCAATCCGCTGGCGCAGTTCGGCCCGTTCCAGCTTGGCGGCCGGGTTGACCATCACCACCGGCATCTGCCGCTCGACCCCGCCCGATTCTTCGTCCATCGCCTCGATGGATTCAGCCCGCTGCCGCTTCTGCCGGCGCAACTGGTCCAGGCAGAGGTTGATGACGATCCGCGTCATCCAGGTGCCAAAGCTCGATTCGCCCTGGAACTGCCGCAGCCGCTGCCAGCCCTTCACCCACGCCTCTTGAGAAAGATCAATCGCTTCTTCTTCATTCCGCATCATGCTGAAGGCACGGGCGTAAATCTTGTCGCGATGCCGCGCCACCAATTCCTCGAACGCCGCCGTGTCACCCCGCTGCGCGGCTCGCACCAATGACTGCTCATCAGCAGCGGAATGATCTTTAACAGTCATCGGTTTGACGGCAGGGAAAACAGGAGTATTCAACCCGGGCTAGAGTTTTCCCTTGGTAGTAGGCAGCCGGCCGGCCATCCGCGGGTCTCGCCGGCAGGCCGCGTCCACGGCCTTGGCAAAGGCCTTGAACAGCGCCTCGACGATGTGGTGCGGCTCGTCGCCGTAAAGCAACTCCAGATGCAGGTTGCAGCGGGCCTCGTTGGCAAAGCCCTGGAAGAACTCACGGGCCAGGCCGAATCGGAACGCGCTGGACATATCCTGCCGTCGCTCGGCCCGGCTGACACGCTTGTAGGCATACGCATCCAAGCCCCGCCAGACCAGACAAGGCCGGCCGCCGAAGTCAACCACGCACCGCGCCAGGCATTCATCCATAGGTATATACGCCTCGCCGGTAAAAGGGTTGCGCGGGTTAAAGCCGGCCCCGTAGCGGCGAATGCCCTTCTTATCACCCAGCGCCTGGACCAGAGCCTGTCCCAAGGCGATGCCGCAGTCCTCCACCGTGTGGTGCGCATCCACCTCCAGGTCGCCCTGGCAACGGAGCTTCAAATCCACCACCGCATGTTTGGCAAACAAGGTCAACATGTGGTCGAAGAAGGGGATGCCCGTTTGGATGGAGGATTTGCCCGCCCCGTCAATGTTCAGCGCGACCGCGATGCGGGTTTCTTTGGTCATGCGGCGGATGTCTGCCCGTCGGGATTTCATCTTGGGGCCATTTAAGCAAATCCGCCGCCCCAACACAAAGCCCAAACCTTCCCCGGCCTAATTGTGCAACCACATCCCCGGCACCTGATGACGCAGCCGCCAGGCCTTGAAGGACTCGATTAGCGGTTGGAGTTCGGTCACCGCCGCCCGCATTTCCTGCTGGTCATCCATGAACCCGCCAGTGCGGTAATCAGGAATTGCGTCGTCATCCTTCCGCACGTAGGCCAGCACCCGCAGCAGCCGCTCACCATCCGCGCGGCTAACCTCCTTGAAGAAGCCGTGCTGGGCGGCCAGAAGCAGCGTGACGAACAGCCGGCAATTCCGCGCCAGGGACCCGTGAAGCAGGTCGCCTGCGGCCAACCGGACCAGCTTGGCTTCAAAGTCCGGCGGCAGTTTCCCGCGGGTTAGCGCCTCGCGCAGCGCCTGCAATTCATGCCCGCTGACCAAGCAGAGCGCGCCTGACCGCAAAGCCAATTGCTGCCTGCTGGCCTGACCCAGCAAAGGGGAGCAATACATTGCCGTGCCGTGTCCTGAAGTGTTCATATCGAGGGCCACTCTAGCACGCTTAATCCCGGATCGGGTATTACAAAGCGGGGCGAGGTTTATCATCGGCTCGACAAGTTGGAGGGCCGCCCGTTCTTTAGCGGCACCCGTAACCGGGAGGCAAAGCCCCGGCGCTGCAGAAAGCCAGCCGGGGAAGCCGGCTCAGGCGACCTGTAACTCGCGCACGACGAACGGGGCGAATTCCTCGTGCAGATGCGGCGGGATGCGGGCCTTGAAGCGGGCCGTCTTGCCGTTGTAATTCCGCTCGACCACCTGGCCCACCTCATGCAGGCGCGCAATCACGCCGGACTGGTCGTGCGGCACGGAGAGCTCCATAAACTCGCGGAGGGGCCGCAACTGGCTGCCCACTTCCGCCAGCAGGGCCGGAATACCTTCGCCCGTGATGGCCGAGATGGCCACTCCGTGCGGGTGCCGCTCCAGGAACCGCGACAGCCCGTCGCGGCTGCCATTCAGTTGATCAATCTTGTTGAACACCATGACCGTCGGCTTGCCGTCAGCGCCGATTTCCTTCAGCACCGCATCCACGGCTTGCATCTGCTCCTCGGCCTCAGGATGGCTGGCGTCCACCACGTGCAACAGCAGGTCCGTCTGGACCACTTCCTCCAGGGTCGCCTTGAACGCCTCCACCAGCCCGTGCGGCAGCTTGCGGATAAAACCAACCGTGTCGGTCAGCAGCACATTCTGGTTGGTCGGCAGTCGCAGGCGGCGCGTGGTAGGATCGAGCGTGGCGAAGAGTTTGTCCTCGGCCAGCACCTCGGAGCCGGTGAGCGTGTTCAGCAAAGTGGATTTGCCCGCGTTGGTATAGCCCACAATCGAGGCCACCGCCCAGTGATTGCGCTGGCGCTGGTTGCGCTGGATCCCGCGCTGGCGGCGCACGACCTCCAACTCGCGCTCGATGCGGGCGATGCGGTCCTGCACGCGGCGGCGATCGGTTTCCAACTGCGTCTCGCCTTCACCGCTGCGCATGCCGATACCGCCCTTTTGCCGCGTCAAGTGGCCCCAGAACCGCGTCAGCCGCGGCAGCAGATGCTGCAACTGCGCCAGTTCGATCTGGAGCTTGCCCTCGCGCGTTCGGGCGCGCTGGGCAAAGATGTCCAGAATGAGCGAAGTACGGTCGAGGATCTTACAGTTGAAGGCCTTCTCCAGGTTGCGGCTTTGTGCGGGGGTCAGCTCGTCATCGAAGATGACGGTGTCCACGTCCGCCTTTTGGCAATGCCGGGCGAATTCCTCCGCTTTGCCTTTGCCAATGTAAGTCGCAGCGCAGGGCGCCGCCATCTTCTGGATGCCATCACCGACGACTTCACCGCCCGCAGTGGTGGCCAACTCGGCAAGTTCCTTGAGCGAATCATCCACCTCCACCCCTCGCCGTGACTTAAGCTCCACCCCAACAAGGAAGACCCGTTCCGTCCGGCGATTTCTGGTCTCAATCAGTGCTTTCAACTGTGTCCGCTAGTCGCGTTCGCTCTCTTTCTAATTGTTTGTGCAGTACAATACCACACGCCCCGCAGGAAAAGAAGCCGTTTTTCGCACGTTATTGTCGGCTGGGCGCAACTCACTTTCCTGCCAGGGGATGCGAGGGGCGCCGACTTTCTTGCCGGCCTTCGAGTCAACTCCGGGCCGGGCCGACCGGAATAGCGACGTTTGTTACAGGCCGAGCTGCGCGCCGCACCCCTTGAGGGCCGGGGTCGCCTCCCGGTCCGCCTGGCCCCAATGGCCGGCAAGCTCCCCATCCGGGTGATATTCCGCTCCGCCCTGGCCTACCTCACCGTTACCTCACCGTCTCCCCTCCCTAGCACCTCTCATAAACTATGAGAGGTGCTAGGGAGGGGTGACGGTGAGGTAACGGAGGGGGGCTGGTGCAGGGATAGTGTTAGGGAAGGAGGGAGCCCGGCTGAACCCACACCCAGTCCCCTTCGTTTAGACGCGGAAAGCCGGCTTGAGCACCGCGCCAATCCTGGTCGGGCGACCCCGGCTTGCCCTGGTCGTCCACGCGGTTCAGGCCGATGGAATAGAGGGCAAAGCCGCCGCCGGCTTCCCGGTGATACCTTAGCTTTGCGCCGTTCGGGTCGAGCAAGTCGGCCGGGACCTGCTTGAGCCAGGCGGGGACGAGTGCTTCCAGCGTGTCCGGGTATTGGCCCTGAGTGAGGCGGTGGCGTTCCAGCGCGCAAGCGACCGAGGCTTCTTGGCAGGCGGTTTGGAGGAAAAGGGCGCGGGTGGCACTGTCACCGAACAACTGCCAAAGGTGTGGGGCTACAAAGATCAATAGGAACGGATCCGTCGCGCGGCGCATTTCGGCCTCCCACTGACGTTCGTTGGCCGGGTCCAGGGCCTTGAACACATCTGTGCGCCGCTCATAGAACCGGTAAATCCACACTTTGTCCTGGTAAAGCCAGCCAACGGGGTAAGCAACACGAAGAAGCCAAAACAAGTAACGCTCCTCTTCCTGGGCAGGACTGTGACGATCTCCCCAAGCCGATGGGCGGCCATCGAGGCGGGCCTGCAACTGGTCCACAAGGTTCATAAACATCAAAGTCTCGCCGCGCACCGCCAACCGGAACTCCCCCAGCAGGTCTTCGTCGGCAAGCCGCTGCTGGAGAGTAACAAGCTGGGCCTCGTTCCAGCGGTGGTGGACGAGGCCTTCCCAGACCGGCTGCAGGCACGACATCAGCATCCTGGCTCGATAGTGGTGGATCTTCTCATACGGCTCTCGCCGCAGGGAATCGGCCACACGTAGCGCCAACAGCGTGTCCTGCAAGGCAGCCTCACTTCGATTCTGGGCCAGCTCGGCTACCGCGCGAAGGCAAAGCACCTGCACGGCGGCTTGGAAGTTCGCCGAGGGAAAGAAATGGGGCGGTTCCGTGGCAAACCAACCTTCGTCATAGGCGACTGGGTAGCGCACCTTGGGGCGTTGGTTGGCGGCGCGCAACACCGTCAGGGCTGAGTCATTGCGACTGAGGGCCAACAGCACGTCCGCGGCAGGCGTTTGCGGCTTGGCTGCAACCGGGAACTGGTGTCGGGGGTCACGCACTATGGGAGGCGCCGGGACGTACCCCCGTGGGATCTTGGCTAGCTCTGCCCTCTCGCCATTGGTTGCGCTGCCATCGGTTCGGGGATATTGGCGAAAGAACTTCTGCCAAGCAGTCAGGTCAGTGGCTTGCTGCAGCACCCAGTTGCCCGTTGCGGGGCAGTTCCGACGCCCCGCGCCGTAGTAGAACGAAAGGTTTACCGCATTGTCATACGACATAGTCTGAGTCTTCCCAGGCTCCCATTCGGCGTAGTCGAACAGCCGGGACATTTCGGGCGCCAGTGCGAAGTTATCCTCGTCCGGTACTGGGGGCGGAATCACAGAAGACAGTGCCAGCGATTCGCCCCGCGTCGCCGCTTTCCGTTGCAGGGCGGCCCAAGCCCGTTTCCCGCGCCAGCCCTCCTCGGCGTAAAACAGCACGATGACCGAGATGACTCCAGCAACCAGCCAGGCGTAAAAGCGCAAGGCGCGCCGGCTGAAGAACCAGCGAAAGCCCTGCCGCCACGCCGCAATAGACAGCACCAGCAGCAAGCCGATGGCAAAAGCGGCCAGGATGAAACCAATCTGCAGATTGTTCCACCTCGACCAGGCTACAATCAAGACGATCCCCGTGAGGAGGATGGCGTCGAGCACACCGATAACCCAACGCTCAAGAACTGAGGAGGAGGCATTCACGTCTTTCATACGACCGGGGGCATAGCGCGGGAGGGGGGTGAGTTAAGGGCTAAAGAAGTCAAATGAGTAAAACGGGGCGCGCGAGCTGTCGGCTCGTTCGGACGCCCCTCACTCCGGGGGCGCGCCGAGTGCGGCTTGGGCGATGTGGCTGGTGCGGCGATTGGCTGCCCAAGCTCTCCCGCCAGGAGTTGCTCCGGAGATTTCAGTGCCCGGTAGATCTCGATTGGCGAGCGGGCGGCGGTTATCTGGGTTGTGGGGGAAACCTCCGGCGCGCTGAGTCGGAACAGGAGCGCCAGAATCCATATGGAGGCCACGGCCAGAGCCGGGCGAAGATTGCGCAGCAGCAACTCGCGCCACCAGGCTAGTAGGTCCGCGGTAGTCTCTCCCAAGCCGGCGGGCCGGGCCGCGTCTTCCACCGCCCGGGTCCAGCGGGCCCGGAAGCCGGGGCTCGGGTCCACCGGCCGGGCCGCCAGCCAGCGCAAGCCGGCCGCGGCGGCGCGCAGTTCCTGCACGTAACGCCGGCAGTCTCCGCACGTGGCCAAGTGACTCTGGAGTTGGGCGGGCTGATCGCCCGCCGCCCCTTCACCGACCCAAGCGCGGATCGCCTCGCGCCAACGACTGCAATCTCGAACGGTCTTCATTGCCTTCGCCCTTCGGTGTTCGGCCTTCCTTCGGTTTTCGGCTTTCGGACTTCGGATTTCACACTCCTGTATCCCCTCGCAGCTCGGAAAGGTTCAGCCCCTGCTGCGTTTCCCGCAGTTTCTCCAGCGCGTAGTACAGGCGCGATTTCACCGTGCCGACTGAGCACCCAAGCACAGCGGCGATTTCGGGGAGGGATGCACCTTCGAAGAACCGTAGCAGGATGACTTGCTGATGCTTCTCCGGCAGGGAGGCGACCGCTTCCCGCAATCTGCCTGCCGCCTCCCGGCGCATCGTTTCCTCAGCGGGCGAGGGCCCGGTGGCGGGTAGGTTCTCCTGAGCCTGGCGCCGTTCATCAACCTCGGCCGAAGGCAGCGCGGCCAGCGGTATTGGGCGAGAGCGGGCGCGGCGCAGGGCCTTTTGGTGCCGATGCAGGAGGATGGAGAAGAGCCAGGTGCTGAACCGGCAGGTGCCGTGGTAGCGGCCGAGGCTGCGCCAAGCCTCAACGAGCGTTTCGCATACAAGATCCTCGGCTGCGTTCTGATCACGCGTCAGACCGCATGCCTGCCGGAGCAGGCGGGCCTCGTGCTCCGCGGCCAACCGGCAGAACGCCGCCGACTCCCCCGCTCGTGCCCGAGTCAGGAGATCGGCAGTGCCTGTGATTTCCGGGCGGTCGGCCGTAATGACCATCTATCTATCAATCCCGCCCGGGGGTGGAAAGGTTCAAAGTCCGGCTATGGTCTTGGCGACCGCGTCAGCGTTGCTCTGCGGCTCAAGGTTGATCCAGGTCAACCGAAGCTGCCGGCGGAACCAGGTCATCTGCCGCTTCGCAAACTGGCTGGTGCGGATCTTGACCAACTCAATCGTCTGGGGCAGCGAACGCTCTCCGCGCAAGTGCTCAGCAATTTGCCGGTACCCCAGGGCCTGCATGGCGGTCCGGTTCCCCGCCAGGCCCCGCTGCGGAAGTTGTTCCGTCTCGGCCACCCAGCCCTGGCGGAACATGGCATCCACTCGGGCCCCGATGCGCTCGTGCAAGTCCGCCATCGAGCGCGCGAGGCCGATACACTTGGCGCAATGCGTGGTGCGTGGTGCGCAAGCCCAGTTCGCGCGCTGGGCGGAGAAGGGCTTGCCCGTCAGGCGAATGACTTCGACGGCGCGAATGACCCGGCGCGGGTTCTGGCGGTCAATGCGCTCGTAGGTTAACGGGTCACGCTCCGCCAGTTCGCGCAACAGCTCCGGCAAGGGCGTGACTTCCAGCACCGCTCGCAAGGCGGCGTCCGTCGGCGGTGCGTGGCCCAACCCCTCCAGGAACGCCTTGAAGTAGAGCCCGGTGCCACCGCACAGGATCGGCACCCGGCCGCGGCGCTGAATATCGGCAACCGCCTGGCGCGCAAGGGTAACGAATTGGGCGGCGTCGAACGGCTCGGTCACTTCCACCACGTCAATCAGGTGATGAGGCACGCGGGCCCGGTCGGCAGGCAAGGGTTTGGCCGTGCCGATGTCCATGCCGCGATACACCTGCATCGAATCAACCGAGACTATTTCCCCGCCGATCTGTTCCGCCAAGCGGAGGGCAACGGCGGACTTGCCAACGGCGGTTGGCCCGGCAAGCACGAGCACGGACACTCCTCGGCGCGTTCCGCCTCCATTTTCGGCTTGGCTGGCTGGGGGCATGCCCGGGCAGTCCTCCATCCTCTATCCTTGCTTCGCGGCGGAGCGCCGCTGCACCCACAGCAGCGCCAAGCCCGCCGCCAGGATCAGGATGCTCACCAGGTGCGCGGGCGTGGCCCAGCCGCCGAAGTAATGCTGGTGTTGGGGATAATCGCCGCGGAACAGCTCCACCAATGAGCGCAGCACCGCATAGCTCACCAGGTAAACGCCGAACACCTGCCCATCGAACTTCTTGCGCCGAAACAGGCAGGCTAACGCGACATACAGGCCCAGGTTCAGCAGCGAATCATAGATTTCGGTCGGATGCACCGGATCGGTTGGCGGGTTCAGGGGGTTGCCCGCCGGGAATTGAATGGCCCAGGGCAAGTCGCAGGCGCGCCCGTAACAGCAGCCGTTGAGCAGGCAGCCGATGCGTCCAAAGACGTAACCCAAGGCAACACTGGGCGCAAGAATGTCGGCCACCTGCCACAGCGGCAGCTTCTTCAAACGGGTATAAAGAATGCAAGCCAGCGATGCGCCAATCAGCCCGCCGTAATAGACCAGCCCGCCGTGCCAAACGGCGAAGATCTCCCCGACCGGCTGGCCGGCAAAGGATTCACGCCAATACGAAACAACGTACAGCGTCCGCGCCCCCACGATCGTGCCGATAATCAGCCAGGGTCCAAGATCGAGTATCTTCTCGGCGGCGATGCCCGCGCGCAGAGCCCGCCGGCTGGCGGTCCACAGACCGGCCAGAAAGCCCAACGCCACCATCACCCCGTACCAGTGGATGGAGAACGCGCCCCATTCAAACGCAATCGGATGCATCAACCAGAGCTTAGGCTTGCGCGGCTCAACTGGAAAACGAAATCGCGCCCAGCCATTCGCCCCACAGATCAGTTCCCATTCGTTGCCATGGCCGGCGGGCGTCGGGGCGGGTCTGTTACCGGCGGTGGCAAGGGCGGCAAGTCCGGCGGCAGGGGCGGGGGCAGGTTCCGGACCAGGTCGCGCCAGGTTTGCCGTTCGCCAGGTGACATCGCCTTCCAGCGCTCCGCGTTCTTCAGAAACTGGTGCCGCTCCTCCAGGGTCAGGCTGGCGAACTTCGCGAACGAGCGTATGCACGCGGCCCGTTGTTCCAGCGGCAAGTCGCCAAAGGCCTGCAGCGTCTTTTCGATCTGCCGCCGCTCCGGCCCGGAGAGTGTCTTGAGCGCCTTCTCCTTTTCCTGGGCGGTAAGCTCGAAGAACTGGTTGAACCGCCCGAGCATCCTCTGGCGCTGGTCGGCGGACATCGCCTCCCAGCGCGCAATGCCCTTTTCGAGCAGGACACGACGGGCCGGTGATATACTCTTGAGCATCTCCCGCCGCTGCTCATCGGTGCGCCCTTCGATTTCGGCCAGGTAGCGCAGGGTGGCTTGGTTGTCCATGAGCTCCTGCCGCATCGCCGGCGACAGCTTGTCCCATTCGCGCAAGCGCTCTTCCACCAGGCTGCGCTGCCGGGAGGGTATTTCGGCCAGCCGGGCGGCGCGATTGGTCGCCGGAGCAGTCATCAGCGGCAACAAATACCAGTGCAGTTCGGTCACCTGCAGGCGCAGCTCGCGCTCGTCGGGGTTGAGTGATTGATACTCGCGCACCTTGGCCAGAATCTGCGCGCAACTTTCCGGCGAACGATTGGTCAGCGCCTGCCGGCGCTCCGCGGCGTTCATTGCCAGCAGCTCGCGAAAGAAACTGACCGGCGATCTGGTCGGCGGCGTGGGAGGCAGCAGCTCCGGCGACGGCGGTTCGGGCGCGAGCCTGCGCGCCGGGCTGGAGGTGGGGTGGGGCAAAGCCGGGGCATCGGCAGCCGAAGTCAGTGTTGCATCCCACCCGAGCACGGTAGCGCACAGCAATGCCGCCGCGCCAAAACCTTTGCGCCCGGGCCAGGTCATTTGAGCAGGGCGAGCAACTGCTCGTCCGCGGTGGTAGCGGGATTTGACGCGCGAATAGCATCGAAGTCCTGCAGGATGTCCGGGCCGGGCAACGAGGATACGTTTGCAACGGTGGCCACGCTCTCCACCAGCTTCTTGCGCTCGGCGTTCTGAATCAGGAGATATGAAACCAAACCCGCCATCGCCACGCTGGACGCAAAGGCCGCTTTGGGCAGCCAGCGCATCCGCAGCCATCCCATCGCCCGGCGGGACTTCACCGCCGGTCCACGCTCGACGGCCTGCAATACCCGCGCGGTGAAATTGCTGGACACGGGCGCGTCCGGCAAGCAGTCCAAAGCCGCCTGCAGCCCGGCCTCCGCCTCCCAGTCAGCCCGCGCCTCGGGATGCGCTTTCAGCCAGGCCCGCAACTCGGCTTCCTCGGCGCCGGTCAGGTTCCGCCGCCACTTCAGCTCGCGCAGTCGGTTATAGATTGGGTCGCTGTTCATACGATACTGCTATGCATAGTAAAACCGTCTCGGCATCAAAGTTGCATTCATTTCGACTCGCGCCACGCGCCGCTTTGCAGATAGGGCTTGAGCTGCTGCTTGAGCGTTTCCCGGCCGCGATGGATCAGTGATTTCGTGGCGGAGACCGAGCACCCGAGCACGCGGGCAATGTCTTCGTAACTCAGGTCTTCCTGGCGGCAGAGCAGGATGGCGAGACGCTGGTTCTCCGGCAGCCCGGCCAGGGCCTGTTGAATCTTCTCCTCCAGTTCCCCTTGCAGCAAGCGCTCGGGCGGCGAGGTGGTCTGCTTGTCCTCAAACTGCGGCGCCGGCTCGTCTTCCTGCTCGGGATGCCGCGCTTCGATCGAGTCGGTTGGATGCCGGGAGCGGCGGCGGATTTCGTTCAGACACAGATTCCGCGCGATGGTGAACAGCCAGGTCGAAAACTTGGAGGAGACTCGATAGCGGTGCGCTGACTTGAACACCTGCACAAACACGGCCTGGGCGAGGTCCTCGGCTTCGGTGGCGTCGCGCAGCATCCGGTAGGCTAAGTTCATCACCGGCTGCTTATACTTGTCCACCAGCTCGGCAAATGCCCCGGTATCGCCCTGCTTTACGCGCAACATCAGGGCGGCATCGGGATCAGGGGCGGCGGACATATTCCCCACTTTAACAAACACCGCCGGGGCCACAAGGTTTCGCCCGCGCTGGTTCGTCGTGCGCTTGCCTTGAGGTGCTTTTGCTTCCACAGTGATTCCCGAATGCAGGAACTGCTGAACAAGATCAAGGCGAGCGCCGCGGCGCGCCTGGCGTTGCCGCCCGGCCGCCAGCCGGCCCAGGAATTGGCCCGCTACAAGGCATTCCTCAAAGTGGAGACCCACCGGCTCAGGCTGCACCATCGCGCCGGTGCCGGCGGCCTCGAAATCTGCCATGCGCGCGCCGCCGTGCTCGACGCGCTCCTGCGCCACCTGTGGGACGCCGCCAAGGCCAGCCTGTCCGAGCAATCGCGCAAGGAGTTTCCGCCGCTGGCGCTGGTCGCCCTGGGCGGGTATGGCCGCGCCGAGCTTAATCCGCACAGCGACATTGACTTCATGTTCCTCCACAGCCGGCAGGTGGCCGCCGGCAGCCGCCCGCTGCCGCATCTCTCCCGCATCCTGGACGGCCTCCTCTATCCGCTGTGGGATATCGGCCTCAAGATTGGGCACTCGGTCCGCAGCCTTGAGGATTGCGTGAAGATCGCGAACAGCGACATGCAGTCCAAGACCGCCCTGATTGAGGCCCGGTTCATCACCGGCGACGAGGGGCTGTTCAAGCGGTTTCAGCAAACCCTCCTCAGCAAGTGCGTGGCCGGCCACGAGGCCGAATACATCGCCATGCGCGTGGCGGACCAGGCCGCCCGCCGCGCCAAGTTTGGCAACTCCGCCTCCATGCAGGAGCCCAACCTCAAGAGCGGCTGCGGCGGCCTGCGCGACTTTCAGAACTTGCTCTGGATGGCCTACTTCAAGTACCGCACCCATTCGCTCAAGGAGCTTCAGGCCCACGCCCTCATCAACGAGAGCGAGCGCAAGCATTTGGAAGCCGCCTACGACTTCCTGCTCCGCGTCCGCACCGAGATACACTACCACACCAACCGCGCGACGGACGTGCTGGGCAAGAACCTGCAGCCTGCGGTCGCCTACAACCTCGGCTACCGCGAGCGCTCGCCCAGCAAGCGCATCGAAATGTTCATGCGCGAGCTCTACACCCACTCCCGCAACATCCTGCTCATCACCCGCACCCTGGAACAACGCCTGGCGCTCCTGCCCCAGCCCGGTCGGCTGTCGAGGCTGGCGCTGACCGGCCGGCTCTCGGGCTTGCTGCCCGGCGGGCGCAAGCGGGCCAGCGAACCCGTGGACGGCTTCAAGTTCCTGGACGGCCAGATTCACGCCACCACCAGCCGCGTCTTCCGCGACCACCCGCGCCGCCTGATGCGCGTGTTCCTTTACGCCCAGCAGCGCGGGCTGCGCCTCCACCCGGACCTGGCGCAACTCATCCGCAACCAGCTTGGCCTGGTGGACCGCGCCTTCCGGTCCGACGAGCGCGTGCGCGAAACCTTCCTGGCCATCCTCAATCAGCGTGGCGGCGTCGCCCCCATCCTGCGCGCCATGCACGAGGTGGATTTGCTCGGCAAGTACCTGCCCGAGTTTGGCAAGCTCACCTGCCTGGTCCAACACGAGTTCTACCATCAATACACCGCCGACGAGCACACGCTCATGTGCCTCGAGCAACTGGATCGCATCTGGGACGCCAAGACGCCCCCCTACTCCGCTTATACGTCGCTCTTCCAGAAGATCGAGCGCCCTTTCCTCCTTTACCTCGCCTTGCTTTTCCACGACGTGGGCAAGGCCGAGGGTCACGGCCGCCACTCCGAGGAAAGCTGCCACCTGGCCCTGCGCGCGGCCAAGCGCCTCAAGCTCGATGCCGCCGCCGCTCAAACTTTGCGCCTCGTGATCGAGCACCACCTGCTCATGGCCAACGTCTCCCAGCGGCGCGATCTGGATGACCCGGCCGTCATCCGCCAGTTTGCCGCCAAAGTGCAAAACCCGGAAAACCTGGCCCTGCTCACCCTCCACACCTTCGTGGACTCCCAGGCCACCAGCGACAAGCTCTGGAACGGTTTCAAGGACCTCCTGCTCAACACGCTCCACTACAAAGCCATGCAACTGCTGTCCGGCGGCACGCAGTTCGCCCGCGCCGAGGAGAAACGCCGCGAGCAGCTTCGGCAGGAAGTCCGCCGCCTCGCCGCCGACCACCTGAGCCCGGAGGAACTCGAGGCGCACTTCGCCACTCTGCCCCAGCGCTATTTCCAAATCTACGCGCCCAAGGATGTCCTCGCCGACCTGATGCTGACGCATCGCTTCATGCGTCTCCAGGTCTCGGAGCAGGAAAACCCCCTGGCCCCCGTCGTCCACTGGCACAATGAGCCCGACCGCGGCTACAACGTCGTCAAGGTTTGCACTTGGGACCGCGCCGGCCTGTTTCGCATGATCGCCGGCTCCCTCAGCGCCGCCGGCCTGAACATCCTCAGCGCCCAGATCTTCACCCGCACCGATGACATGGTCCTGGACATCTTCTACGTCGCCGACGCCATCACCGGCAACCTGGCCGGCCCGGACCAACGTGATCGTTTCGAGAAGGTCCTTCGCCGAGCCCTCACCGGCGAGGAAGTGGATTTCCCCGCCCTGATCGGGCGCCAGAATATTACCCGTCCGCTCTACCAGGCCTACACCGGCGAGCGCATTGTGACCCAAATTCGCCTGGACAACGAAGCCTCCGATACGCGCACGCTCATCGAGATCGAAACCGAGGACCGCATTGGCCTGCTCTATACCATCTCCCGGACCCTGACGGAGCTGGCACTGGACATCTCCGCCGCCAAGATTTGCACTGAGCGCGGCGCCGCCCTCGATAGCTTCTACGTCCGGGAACTATCAGGCACCAAGGTGCTCGCCCCCGAACGCCAACGCGCCATCGAGCACCACCTCCGCCAGGCTATCCACGCCCTGGACCGCTAGCCGGTGGCCGGTTACTTCAGGCCGTAGGCCTTGGCGGCACGCGCGCCCAACTGACGGGTGGCCAATTGGCGGAGGTCCACAGCGGGGCCGAGGGTAACGCCGGCGGATGATTTGGCGCCGGTGGCAAGGCTCTGCTCGGCGCCTTCGAGGACGAGGGTGGTGTAGAAGCCGAGGGTGATGGGATGGGAGGTGGCTTCGCGGTCGGCGGCGGAGAGCTGGCCATTGCGCAGCGCGAGGATTTGCTGGTAGAGCCGGCCCGGACTGGTGATGCCGTAGCCGGTCACGGTGCCATCCTTCTCGAAGTTGCGAAAGAGGGGGTTAACTTGGAGGATGCCCTCGGCATGCACCTCGCGCAGGCCGGGAGTGTCCAGCCCGAGATCAATCAGCCCCTCGGAGCAAATGATGCGGCTGGATTGGACCGTGATGGATTCGGCGGTGTTGGGCACCGCCCAGCCGGTAATGATGTGGGCCTGGGCGCCGGTCGCAAAGAGTATCTCCGTATCCACCAGGTCATAGCCGTTGACGGGGATGGGTTTGAGGGAGGGGAGCTTCTGCGAGTAGCCGGTGGCGCGGACTTGCACCGGGATGAGGTTGACGATCTTCATCAGCGCGTCGGCCATGTGCACCGTCAGGAACGAGACGGGGGTGTTCTTCTCAGCGAAGTCCGGCGAGGCGAAAAAGCGCGGCGTGTGGTTGGGATCCACCACCTGCAACTTGTCCAGCATGTAGAAGACCGCCGTCTGGAACGTGCCGTAACGGCCTTTCTGAAAGCGGGCCTCGGCCTCCTTGATGCGCGGGTCCTCGCGCTTGTGGAAGTCAATGCCGAGGAAGCGCCCGGACTTCTTCGCCGCCTCGATCATGGCGTGAGCGTCTTTCACCGTGGCCGCCGCAGGCTTGGGGACCACCACATCAAGCCCGGCGCGGAGGGCCTCCACGGTCGGGGCGCAGTGCAGGTGGTCGGGGGTATTGACCTGCACGGCGTCGAGTTTGACTTTGGCCAGCAAGTCGCGGTAGCTGGCAAAGCGCCGGGCCTTGGGAATGCCGGCCAGGTCGGCGAACCAGTGGCGGCATTGCTCGTTGGGGTCGGCGACGGCGCAGACATCCAACAGGTGCGAGTAGGGGCTGTGGAAATAGAGATGCTGGTAAATCTCGCGCACGACGGCGCCGGCGCCGATGATGCCGAGTTTGAGTTTGGTTTGCATAGGGGCTAGGTGAGCGTGCCGGTTTGGCGGAGGAGGAACACGGCCAGGAATTCGGCCGCGGCGCGCACGTCATCCAGGGCGATCTGTTCCTGGTCGGAGTGAGCGAAGGCGAGCTGGCCGGGCCCGAAGGTCAGGACCTGCATCTCCGGGTATTCGGTAGCGAACAGGCGCGCGTCGCAGGAGACCGTCCAGCCGAGGATGGGCTCGTTCTTCCACAGGCCGCAGGCTTTGGCGGCGGCGATGGCGTTGCGGACGGAAGGAGAATCGGGTGCGCCGTCGAAGGCCACGTTGTGCAGCTTCTCATAGGCCACGGCCAGGACGTCCTCGCCGCGTTCGGATCGGCCAACGCGGCGCAGGTAATTCTCGGCCCCGCGCTGGGCGGCGCGACGGAGACGCTCCATGACTTCCAGGATGCCGTGGGTGGGAATGAAACCCTGGCCGCCTTCGAGGACGAGGGTGGAGGCGGAGCCTGGCGGTTGGCTATTGGCGATTGGCGATTGCGTTCCCGCCTGGGGCTGCGGGCGGGAGGCGAGATCGAAGCACACGCGCCCGCCCGCGCCGGCTTCCAGCTTCGCCCGGGAGGACACCAGGCTGCGGACCAGGTGGGCCATCTTGGTGATGGCACCGTCGCGCTCACGGATGGCCCCCATGTGACCGGTGGCGCCGTGGACATCCACCCTGAAGCCGTCCCCCACGCGCTGGAGGTCGTAATGGCGGGCCACCATCGGCTTGCCGGTGGCGGAGTCGGTCACTCTGGTTTTGTCCCCGTAAAGGCCGACATAGCCGGCCAGCCCGGCAGCCAGGCAGTCACTCACGAGCAGTTCCGTTTGGGCGCCGGGCGGACGATCAAAGCGGACCGTGAAGCTGACCTCGCCGCAGATCCGGCTGGGATGCTCGCCGAAGGGACCAATCATGCCGTGGCAGGTCTGGACGGGACGCTGAGGGAAGAGCGCGTGACGGCTCTCGGCGCGGATGGCGGCCCCCTCCTTCTCCATCTCTTCGTTGACGAAGGCAAACATCTCGAAGGCCGAGACCCCGGGCGGCGCTTTCAGGTCAGCGCGGTACCACACCGCGCCGCGATTGGCGGGGTAGAACTTCAGATCGGTGCACTCGCAGACGAGGATGCTGTCGTAAAGCTTCCGGAGGTCGCGGTCCATGGCCAGCGAGAGCGAGCCGTTGCCGCCGGTTTCCTCCTCGACGACCAGCATCGCCAGCACGTTGCGGTTGAGCTTCAGCCCGGTGCTGGCCAAGGCCTCGGCCAGCACCTTGAGCGCGGCGACGATGCTCACCACCGGACCTTTGTCATCACACGCACCCCGGCCAAGGACGGTGCCGGCCTTGACGCGCGGGGGGAAGTAGGGAGCAACCACGTCAACGTGCGCATTGAGGGCCACCGACTGACCGTCCATGCCGCCGCCCCCGCCGGGGACCAGGTAGAGCAGATTGGAACGGCCGGCGTAGGTCTCCTCCGGCGAGAGGCCCTGGGGTCGCTGCGGTGTCCTGGTAAAATGCAGCAGGGAGTAATTCGGGTGGGACTGGATGGCGGGGTTGACGGCCCGGCGTTCAAGCCGCGCGCCGGGGAAACCCAGGCCCCCTAACTCGCGTTCGAGGATGCGGAAGCAACCATCCTCCGCTGCCCGCATTCGCGCAACCTCAGGGCTGGGCGTGGTATCAATGCGACACAGCTCGACGAGCAGCTCGCGCAGGTAGCGCCGGAAGCCGGCCGTGCGCGTGCGGGCGAATATTTCGCGCACCACGGGCGGCAAGGCGGCAGCGGCCGCCGGGGACGCCTTGTGGCTGGACGTGGCAGGCTTGCGCGTGCGGTTCCGGGTTGCAGTTCGTTTTGCAGGCATGGCTTCTCGCAGCGCAGGCAAGCTAACAGGCGCAACCGGAGTGTCAAGAAACGTGGAAGTCCGTTTCCCGGGAACGGGAGCGGAAAGCGCTGCGGCTCAGGCTGGCACGGGGACAGACTCAGGCCGCCTTGATGTGGGCGCTGCTATCTTATGTCTGAAAATGTGGCGGCAGGCATCCGTGCCTGCCGTAGAGGGCGGCTTCCAGCCGCCCGGAAGGAACTCACAAAAGACAAGGAGAGCTGACAAATCGGAGCGGTCCAGCGATTAGCCAAACGATGACTGCGTCAAACGTCTGCTGCCAAACGCCAATCGGCCTTAGACCCGCAATGACCCCTCTTGATCCCATCCTAAACCCCTCCTAAACCCCTCGTATGCCCCTCGTATTTGAAATACGAGGGGCATACGAGGGGCATACGAGGGGCATACGAGGGGCATACGAGGGGCATACGAGGGGTATACGAGGGGTATACGAGGGGTTTAGGAGGGGCTAAGGATGGACTACTTGGCGGTTCACCTTGGCTGGCGAGCGTTGAGAGTTGAGGGCTATACGCCGTGCCTGAGCGTCTCCAACCCGCTCACGTAGCCGAGATCCGGGCCCTCGCCGACAAACTTGATGAGTTGATCAATACCTTGAATGCGCAGGCGTACCTCGGGCGAGCGTCCCCGCGAGCTCAAGTATCCTGGGGGAAGGGGCCGAAGTCAGGGCTCGCGAGGAGGCTCGCCCTCCCCAACAGCCGTTTCAAACAGGCTATTGGAGGCGCGACGGCTTGGGCCCGTACTCTGGCAATCTTAATCCCCGGCGAAACGGCCCTACCGCGCCGGTTTGGCGGTGGACTTGCTGGCCAGTTGCTTAATCTGCTCCGTCACCTCGGCCACCGCCTTCTTCTGCGGCTCGGTGAGGCCGGGAGCGCTGTCGAGCTTGGCCAGCGCGGCGTAGGCCCGCAACCTCACGCCACCTCACTGTAATGGATGGGTGGTGACGTTGGTAAGCCTCATATAATCGTTCTTACCCCCGTAATCACCCTGCTTCCAATTCCGGCTTTCCGGGTCGCGCAGCTTGTAAATCTCGGCGTGGCCATCGTTAAAATTGATGCCATAGCCGAAATCATGGGCGCGGGACGGCAGATCCCACAACCCGTGCGATCCCGACATATCTACCAGGAACATGGCATCGGTAATGTTTGCCGTGTCTTCATCTAACACCAGCCAAGTCTGGGCTGGTTTGCTGATCTCCACCTCCTTGAGATATACAGGGCGCATTGGATCCCGTGCACCGGGACTGGTTATAACAAACTCCGGATTGCACCCCCAGCTCGCGCCTCCCATGTAGGAATTCATCGAGATGCTGCGCAGAATCGGCTTGTTCTTGTATTGGGCTGCGACACTTCCATTGTCTGCTATCCGCAGATCGGCGGGACAGTGATACACGCCAAGCTGTCTCGTATAGCTCCAAAGCGTCCCTTTCTGGATGCCGGTCGGATCGGCACCACCATACACGTAGGAACCAGGCAGTCCGCCTCTTGCGGCATTACCGCCACACCAATAGGACGGAAACCCTCCATAGTTGGGATAAGCCGAAGCAATCCTGCCATTATTGTCATCGGCATACATTTTGTACGCCAACGCTATCTGTTTCAGGTTGTTAATACAGTAGATGCGTTGCGCGCGGCCTTTCGCCTTGGCCAAGGCCGGCAGCAGCAGGGCCGCCAGGATGGCGATGATGGCGATGACGACGAGCAGCTCGATCAGGGTAAAGGCGCCATGGCGGAGCGATTGGGGGGGCTGACTCTTCAGTTCGTTTCTTGCGTGCCGTTTCATGATGCAATTTGCGATAGGCTTACAATTAAACTGTAGACCTGAACCAGACTACAGGTCAAGACCGCCGATGCAAGCATTTCCCCCCTCTTTCTCAACCTCATTAAACAGGCCATTGGCCAGCCGTAGCGGCTCGGCCGCCCGCTGGACTCCAATGTGGGGGGTGCAGTCCGATTCCCGGCAATGAGAGAATAACTCGCCGATGGCAACGGCCGGCCCCCGGAAGCCCGCCGCCTAGGGCTGCCCCAGATTAGGAAGTTGCGGAGCCCGCAGGCGCGGTTCAGAGTTGTCAGTATGCCAGTTTTTTACGACACGCATGCCCATCTGGGCCGGGCCGAATTTGCCGAAGATTTGCCGCAGATCATCGCCCGGGCGGAGGCCGCCGGCATTGCCCGGATCATCACGATTGCCACCGACCTGGCCAGCAGCAAACGCTCGATCGCGCTGGCGGAGCAGCTCCCCAACGTCTATGCCGCAGTGGGCTGGCATCCTTCCGATGCCGCGGCAGCGCCCGAGGATTTCCGGCCCGCCCTCCGCGAGCTGGCGCAGCATCCCAAAGTCGTGGCCCTGGGCGAGACCGGGCTGGATTACCACCGGTTCCCGAGCCGGCAAGGGGGAGAGGCCGTGGCTGATATCGCGCGCGTCAAGGCCAAACAGGCCGGGTTGTTCCGCCAGCACCTGGAAGTGGCCGCCGAGCTGGGACTCGGCTGCGTCATCCATCAACGTGACGCGCTGGAGGATACCCTCGCGCTGCTCCAGCCGTTCGCCGACCGCGTGCGCGGGGTGTTCCATTGCTTTGCCGACGACGCCGCGGCCATGCGGCGGGTCCTGGCGCTGGGCTCGCTGGTCAGCTTCACCGGCATCCTGACTTTCAAGAACGGCCAGAACATCCGCGACACGCTGGCCGCAACGCCCCTCGACCAGCTCATGCTGGAAACCGACTGCCCGTTTCTGGCCCCCATGCCCTACCGCGGCAAACGCTGCGAGCCGGCGCATCTCCAGGAGACGGCCAAGGTCGCGGCCCAGGTGAAAGGTTGCAGCCTGGAGGCGCTCAGCGCCGCCACCTGCGCCACGGCGGAAAAGTTCTTCGGGCGGCGGCGGCAGGGGTAATCGGTTAATTGAGTTGAATGAGTTGAAGGGGCGGGCGTCATGGCGCTCATTTGACTCCTTCCCTCCTCACCCCAACGCATCTGCCAGCACTTCCGCCATGTGGCGCGCGCGGACGGGGGCGAGGTGGTCAATTTGATGGCGGCAGCTCGTGCCGGAGGCAACGACCACGGTTCCGAACGGTTGCGCCCGGATCTGCCGGGCGAGCGGCTCGGCCACCTTGAGCGAAAGCTCATACTTGGAGGCCAGCGAGCCGAAGGCGCCTGCCATACCGCAGCAGCCCGTGTCCAGCAGCGTCACGTTGCGCTCGGGCAGGCGCTCCGCCAGCCGCCGCATGTAAGCGGGGTTCGCCAGCGCCTTGGCATGGCAATGCGCGTGAATGACCAGGTTGCCCGCCCGGGTCTTGAACCGCAGGGCCCCGGGCTCGTGGCTGAGCAGCTCCTCGATGAACTGCTCGAACAGGAAGCACCGCTGCGCCACGCGCTCAGCGCCCTCCAGCTTCAACTCGCGGTAATCCTCCGCAAACATGGAATAGCAGGACGGCTCCAGGAACAGGATCGGCGCGGCATCCACGTCCCGGCCCAGCAAGGCCAGGTTGTGCTTCCCCAGGCGCTGCACCTCGGCCAGGTTGCCCTGGCTGAAGGCCGGCCGGCCGCAGCACTTCCGCCCCGCCGGCAGCACCACCTCAAAACCGGCGGCTTCCAGCACCTTGACGGCCGCCACGCCGATATGCGGCTCGTGATACCGCACAAACGTATCGTCCCAGAGCACCACCCGCCCGCGCGGGCCCTGGGGCGAGCGTTCCCGCCGCGCGAACCAACGATCGAACCGCTGCCGGGTGTAATGCGGCAGCGGCCGCTGCCAGGCCAGGCCCAGCGTCTTGCTCAGGAGGCTGCGCACAAACAGCGAGTCCAGCGCCGCGTTGGCCAGCCGCGGCAGGCGGCAGCCGAGCCGCCCGAGCAAGTCCACCTTGCTGATCAGCCGCTCGCGCCAGGACAACCCATCGCGCCGAATCCGCGCGTGCAGCAGCTCGGCTTTCAGCAGCGACATGTTCACGTTCGAGGGGCACTCGGTCGTGCAGGCCCGGCAGGCCAGGCAGTTGCTCAACGCCGCCTCCAACTCCACGCTGCGCAGCGGGTCCCCCGCCACGCCCCGCAACTCCAGCGTCGCGCGAATGGCGTTGGCACGCCCGCGCGTGCTCATGATCTCCTCCCCGGTCACCAGGAAGGTGGGGCACATGGTGGGCGTCTCTTTGCGGCAGCCGCCGCAGCCGTTGCATTGCTCGAGGTTGCGCGTAAACGAGCCGTCCTTGGCCGCAAACGCCAGCACCGGCGTGAAGGGCAGCTTCAGCTCGCGGCCCGCTCCCAGGCGCAAATTGGCGTCAATCTTGAACCGCCCGTCCGGAACAACCTTGCCCGGGTTAAGCAGGTTGTGCGGGTCAAAGGACGCCTTGATCTCGCGCATCGCGCCCAGCAGCCCGTCGCCGAGCTGCTCCTGCATGTACTCGGTCCGCGCCATGCCCACGCCGTGCTCGGCGGCCAGCGAGCCTTTGAACCGGCGGACCAGCGCCGACACCTCGTTGGCGAGCTGGCGGAACTTCTTCAGGTCCGCGGCCGAATGCAGATCCAGGATCGGCCGCACATGGAGCAGGCCCGACGCCGCATGGCCATAGAAGGAGGCCTGCAGCCCCAGCGGCGCCAGGAGCGATTGCAGCCCGCTCACGTACGCCGGCAAGTCCTGCGGGCGCACCGCGGCATCTTCGATGCCGGTCGTGGGCTTGGCGTCGCCCTTGCGGCCCGTCAGGAGCGAAAGCCCGGCCTGGCGCAGGGATGAGATAAGCCGGGCATCCGCTTCCCGCTTGAGAACCATCGTGCGCAGGCCCAGCCGGCGCTTGGCCAGCGCCGCCAGGCGCTCGTCCACGTCGTCAAAGAACTCCACCGCCAGGATGGCCTGGCAGGGCTTCGCCTCCAGTTCGAGCAGGTTGCGCGCGGCCTGGAACGGGCGCTGGCCCCGGGTCTGGTCCAACAGGACGCGATCGAGATGCTCGATGGCGGCGGGCTTGAGATCGAGCAGTTCCACCGTCGCCTGCATCGCCTCGGCCACGGACGCAAAGAAGATCAGGCCCAGCCCCTTCTGCGCCGGCAGGGGAACAATGTTCACTTCCGCCGAGGTGATGACCGCCAAGGTTCCTTCGCTGCCGCAAAGCACATGGTTCAGGTTGTTTGGCTCCCGCACGCAACGGTCAAGCCCGTAGCCGGGCCAGCGCTTCGACAGCACCGGCGGCAGGCGCTCCGCAATGCTCAGCGCGTGAAAATACACCAGGTCGTTCACCAGCTCGCGCTGCTTGCGGAGGGTGTCGTGCCGGGCCCCCACCAGCACCACGCGGCCGTCGGCCAGGACTACCTCCAGCTCTTTGATGTGGTCCGCCGTGGTGCCATAGACCGGCGCGTGCGAGCCGCTCGAATTATTGGCGATCATGCCGCCCAGCGTCGCCCGCGAGCTGGTGGCCACGTCCGGCCCAAACCAGAACTTGTGCGGACGCAGGAATTGGTTGAGCTGATCCAGCACCACCCCCGGCCCCACCCGCACCGTCCGCCGCTCCAGGTCCAGGTCGCTGATCTGGCGCTGGTAGCGGGAGAAATCTATGATCAACCCGTCGCCCAATGCCCCTCCCGCCAGCCCGGTACCCGCCCCGCGCGCCGTCACGGTAACGCCCGCCATCACCGCCGCGTCAATCAGCAAGCTGACCTGACGCGTGTTGGCGGGAAAGGCCACCGCCGCCGGCGTGAGCTGGTAAATCGAGGCGTCGGTCGCGTAAAGCTGGCGCGCCAGATTATCAAAGGCAATCTCACAGTTCGCCCCTCTGAGCGTCGCCTGTTGTTGTGCCGAAATCATTGCGCGCCGCCAATCTAGCCGCGCCGCGCCCGATTGACAACGCCGATCCGCGGCCCGGGGCGGGGGCGGGGCGCGCCGCGACCCACGCGCCCCGCCCCGCCGCCCCGAAAACAATATGTTGACATATAAACAATTATGGACTAAACAATAAGCATGAGACCGAAAGTGGACGACCATCACCCCGGCTACCGGACGCTGCTGGAGCTGCTGCGCACCGCCGATACGGTCTGGGACGCCAGCCGGACGTTCTTCGAGCGCTGGGACCTGGGCCCTAGCCAGTTCAACGTGCTGAACCTCCTGCGCCTTTACCCCGCCGGCTTAACCCAGACCGAGTTGAGCCGCGAGCTGATCATGCACCGGTCCAATGTGACCGGCCTGCTGGACCGGCTGGAGCGGCGCGGCTTGGTGGCGCGCCGGGAGGTGGCGGCGGATCGCCGCGCCTACAACGTGGTGCTGACCCCGGCCGGCGTCCGGTTGCTGCGCGACATCCTGCCCCGTTACTACCAGAACGCGGCGCGTGTGTGGGGCCGGTTGTCCGCCCGCCGCGCGGCTGCGTTGATTGCCGACCTGCAGCAGGTCGCGCGGAATGCCCAGCAAATCGCGGCCAATCTGCCGCGCTGAACTCCGGAACGAAAGGCTCAATATGCAAGCCCTTGCCCGCACGCTCCTCTGGATCGCGGTCGCCGCTGCTGCTTTTCACGCGGCCTACGCCTCCGTCAACGGCAGCTGGCTGATTATCCTCTACCTTTTCGCGCTGCTGCAACTGGCGCAGACCGACCGGTGGCGCAAGGCCTTCTATTCGGGGCTGGCGGTCGGGCTTCTGATCGCCGTCGTGCGGCTGGCGTTCTTCTGGCGGTTATTCTCAGCCGGGGCGATGGCGCTCTGGCTGGTTTACGCCTTTTGGCTCGGGCTGTTCGTGGCTCTGGCGCGGCTGTGCCTCGGGCGGCCCGGTCCGCGATGGGGCTGGCTGCTGATTCCCTTTGCCTGGACCGGGCTCGAGTACTTCCGCAGCGAGCTTTACTATCTGCGCTTTTCATGGCTGAACATCGGCTACGCCTTTGCGGGCGCGCCGTGGCAGGCGGCATTGAAGCTGACGGGAATTTATGGCGCCGGCTTCCTGCTGGCCGGCATCGCCTCGGCCACCGCATTCTGGTGGCAGCAATCCAGGATTCGGGCCGGGGCCGCGCTCGTTCTTGGCACCGGCGCGGTTTGCCTTGGAGGCCTGCTGGCGGGTCAACAGCCCCCCGCGCCGTCCGCTGCCGGTATCCGCGTGGCCGGAGTGCAGATGGAATTCCCCCCAGAGGCGGAGGTGGTTTCGCGGCTGGAGGATCTGGTCCGCGAGCACCCGGAGGCGGAGTTGCTGGTGCTCAGCGAATACACCTTCGACGGCCTTGTGCCCGAGGCGGTCCGGGCATGGTGCCGGGAATCTGGACGCTACCTGATTGTCGGCGGCAAAGAGCCGGCGCCCGGCGGCAATTACTACAACACCGCGTTTGTGGTGGGGCCGGAGGGCGACATCGTCTTCCGCCAGGCCAAGGCGGTGCCCATCCAGTTCTTTAAGGACGGCCTGCCCGCCCCGGAGCAGAAGCTGTGGGGCTCTCCGTGGGGAAAGATCGGCATCTGCGTCTGCTACGATCTGAGTTATACCCGCGTGACCGACCGCCTGGTCCGGCAAGGTGCCCAGGCCCTGATCGTGCCTACCATGGACATGGCGAACTGGGGCAGCGACCAGCACGTCCTGCATGCCCGCGTCGCGCCGGTCCGCGCCATTGAGTATGGCGTGCCGGTCTTCCGCCTCGCCAGTTCCGGCATCTCCCAGTGGACCGACGGCGCCGGCCGCGTTTTGGCCACCGCGCCTTGTCCCGGCGACGGCGCCACACTGGCTGGAACACTGGAATTGCACGGCGCCGGCCGCTTGCCGCCGGATCGCTGGCTCGCGCCCTGCGCCTTTGCGGCGACAGGTGTATTGATGCTTGGGCTTGCGCTTCAGCGGCGTCCCGGCCCGCAGCCACTCACCCCTGACAAAGATACCGCCCTATGACAACGCTGCTCCGCTGGCTATTCCGAATTCTCTACGGTTACCGCGCGCACAACGCAGCGGTGCTCGACACACCCGGCCCGGTCCTGTTGCTGCCCAATCACGTTTCCTGGTGGGACTGGCTGTTCATCGGCGTCTGCCTGGAGGATGACTGGCGTTTTGTCACCTCTAGCACCACGGCGGAACTGAGCTGGTTGCACCGGCGCATCATGATCAACCGCCGCACCTTCCCCGTGGACATGAATTCACCTTTCGCCGTCAAACACATGGCCGAGTATCTCCAGACCGGCGGGCGGCTCGTGTTGTTCCCTGAAGGCCGCCTCTCCGGCACCGGCTCGCTGATGAAGCTGTTCGACGGCACCGGCTTCCTCATCTTCAAGACGCGGGCGAAGGTCATCACGGCGTACATCCGCGGGGCACAGCGGCTACCCTGGTCCCGCAGCCCCGGCCTCAAGAAATGGCTTCCGCGCGTGTCCGTGCATTTTAGCGAACTCCTGACGCCGCCCCACCCCGCACACGTCAGCGCCACCGCAGACCGGGCGCGCCTCACCGACTGGCTGCGCGACCGGATGATCCTCCAACGCTTCGAGACCGAGATGGCCTTCGGACCCGCCACCCTGCCCGAGGCTATCCTCGCCACGGCGCGCCAGCGGCCCGGTCAAGTCATCCTGCAGGATATCAGCCTCCAGCAACTCACCTATCGGCGCTTGCTGGCGGGCGCGGATTTGCTGGCGGTCCAGTGGCGAGCCCTCCTGGACAAAGCCGGACCACGCGTCGGCGTGCTGCTCCCCAACGTCAACGCCATGCCTGTTGCCACCCTCAGCCTGTGGGCGGCCGGGAAGGTCCCGGCGGTCCTGAACTACTCCAGCGGAACGGCGGTGCTGCTCGCGTGCGCCCGGCTCGCCGGCCTGAAGCACGTCATCACCTCGAAGGCCTTCCTCCAGCGCGCCCAGCTTGACCTTCAGCCCTTGGCCGAGGCGGGCATCCAGATACTGCTCCTCGAAGACGTGCGCGCCCGGATCACCCGCGCCCAACGCCTCCTGGCCCTGCTCCGCCAACTTGTGAACCCTCGCCTTCCGCTCCGCCACCTTCCCCCCTCGACCAACGATACCGCCCTCATCCTCTTCACCAGCGGCTCGGAGAGCGAACCCAAAGGCGTGGAGCTCACCCACCGCAACCTGCTCGCCAACATCCGCCAGATGCTGGCCGTCATTGACCTCATGGAGACCGATCGCTTCTTTAATGCCTTGCCGCTCTTTCACAGCTTTGGCCTGACCGTAGGCCTCTTGCTGCCGCTGGTGGAGGGAGTGTTCATCATCCTCTACCCGTCGCCCCTGCATTATCGCGTCGTCCCATCCGCCTTCTACAACCTCGACTGCACAATCTTCTTCGGCACCAACACGTTCCTCAACGGCTATGCCCGCCAGGCCCATCCCTACGACTTTCACACCCTGCGCTACCTGTTCGCCGGGGCGGAGAAGGTCCAGGAAATCACCGCCACCGTGTGGATGCGCCGGTTCGGTGTACGGCTCCTGGAAGGCTATGGCGCCACCGAATGCAGCCCCTGCGTGAGCGTGAATTTGCCAATGCGCCCCCGCCATGGCTCCGCCGGCCAATTCCTGCCGGCCATCGAATACCGGCTCGAACCAGTCGAAGGCGTGGCCGGGGGGGGGCGCCTGTTCGTGCGCGGTCCCAACATCATGCGCGGCTATCTGAACGCCGAAGCCAATGCCCGCTTCCAAGCCCTGGACGGCTGGTACGATACCGGCGATATCGCGAAGGTGGACGCCGACGGCTTTGTCTTCATTCTGGGCCGGCTGAAGCGCTTTGCCAAAGTCAGCGGCGAAATGGTCAGCCTCGCCGCCATCGAGGAAGCCCTGGCCGGGGCTTTCCCGCAGTATGGCCTGAGATTTGCCGTGGCGGTGGTCGCCCGGCCCAATGCCGCCCGCGGCGAGAAACTGATCGCCGTCACCAATGAGCCGAAGCTGACCCTGGAAGAAATGCGGATGGCCATTCAGGCTCGCGGGTTGAACAACCTCGCCGTCCCGCGGGAACTCAAGGTTCTCCACGACCTGCCCCGGCTCAGCACCGGCAAGGTCAACCACCGCGAGCTGGAGAAGGTTGTTTAGACATCACAGCCCATGAGAGCAGAAGACTACGAACAAAGCTGTGCAAACACAGGCGGCTGGTGGTATCCTCTGCCGCGGTTAGCCAAATGATGAAGCGGAAGCAGACAGCTATCCTTGTCACTGGCCTCGGCTTGCTCGGCCTGCTTTCGCTCATAGCGCTGCGCCTTGTGAACACGCCCGGTGCCAGTGACGCCCCGCCCGCCGCCGGAACCAGCATTCCGGGCCAGCCTGCCCCCCCAAATCCCGCGGCACTGTTAGAGCGGCATCGGTCACTAGTTCTGCACAGCCCCTTCGGCACCGCACCGATCAGGGAAGTGCTGCAAGCGTTAGGCGAGGCAAGCGGGGGGCCCGAGGTCCAGTGGCTCTTCCAGGCATTAGCCTTGCGGAAAGACGAAGCGCTGCCGCTGGTGAAGGAGAGGCTTCGCGCGGGGGGCATGTACGAGAAACACATGCTGACCAAGTTTCTGCGCAGTTGTCCCTGGCCGGAGACGAAACCAGAACTGCTGGCTCTGGCTCAAGCACGCGGCGAAGATTGGTTGCCGAGACAGGGGGCGCTGTATGCCTTAGGGGCGCTCGGCGACGTATCGGCGGGTCCCGGGATCGTCGCGATCCTCCAGGAACAGGCATGCCCTAAAGGGGTCGAGTTGGTTGCCATCGCAGCCCTGGCCCGCATCGGATACCGAGAGGGCGCCGAGGCCATCCGCCCCCGCACGGAAGATCCCGACCTGCACGTGCGTTTGTTCGCCGCCCGCGCCCTGGCCGAACTCGGTGAGCCCGTGAACCGCGACTTCCTGCTCTCCGCCTTGCAGAACGAGGATTACCTTATCCGCCAGGAAGCTTGTGAAGCCTTAGGCGCTGCCGGGGACGAGGGCATCACCGGGAACCTTCAGTCGGTGGCCAGGAGCGATCCGCACGAAGCGGTTCGCGACGCTGCCGCTCAAGCTCTGCTGCAACGCGAGATTCGCGGCCTCACTCCTTCGCAAAAGCTCGCCCTGCTGGGACGAAACCTTCAGGGTGCTGAACACCGCAATGCGCTCTGGATGGTGCAAACGATCCTGGCGCAGTGCGGCACCGAGGGCAGGACCTTTGTCGCCAGTCTGGCTTCGGAAAACAGCCGCCTCGGAGAACGAGCCCTTGCGCTTTTGACTCTGTCATCGAACACGCCAGGAACATACTAAGACCGGAGGACATACTATGAAACCCGACCCTCGAGATAATAACAGGTTCGCCGTCTCACCGGGCCCGCTGCCGCGCTTTTCACGAGCGGCGGCCAGCCTCAGCCTGTGCCTCCTCTGCTTCGCAGCCCGGGCGCAAGTGACCCCGATGCACGCCACGCCGACTCATGTGTCCCTGATGGACTATGTTGCCGCTAAAGCCGGCGAGCTGGCGACGCCGCTCACGTTCTCGAGCACGCAAAGCACGAGGTTGCGGGAAGGAGCCAGCGACGAAGACAACCCGGTGACCCGCTCGCTGAACCATGCGTTCAATCCACTGACGGACGGCAAATTCTTTGGGGCGAGCCAAACGGCCCGAGACGCCGCGCTGGAGCGCTGGAACAGCATGACGGCGGCTTTCGCAAGCGGCAATCTGGATGGTGGCGATGATGCGGGGGCATGGCACTTCCTGGGGCGCACCTCACACCTGCTCCAGGACATGACTTCGCCCCTGCATGCCTTCGCGCTATGGCACAGCGGCGTGACCGAGCCGGTATGCCAGTACGAGGAGTATTGGGGAGACAATAGCGCCAGTCTAAGCTCCATCCTGTCAGCCATTGGCGGCCCATTGCTTAGCAGCACCCTGGATGCGAAGGCCGGCGAGAAGTTCGACGCCTTCACCAGCCAGCGCTTGACCTACCGTTTCAACAACAGTTGTCCCAACAAAAACAGCGACGACGTCCGCGGCTATCTGGAGGTGCCAGCCTGGATCACCTACCTCCGGGCTACCTTTTGGGGCGAGGTCGCCTTCGGCAGCAGCGGCAGCAGCGGCGCCGCGACCACCGCTTCGACCACCGCAACCACTTTCTCCGATGGCGCTGTGGGCTCGCAGTCGAACGTACTGCATAAGATGTTCAACGGTCACGTCCAGTGGATCGCCGGGTTCCTGGACAACTACTACGAAATCACTGACCGGAACGGCTACGTCTTCCGGTGGATGAGCTGGACCGACATTGACGATTGGAGTTCCTGCGGCAACTTCTGGGGCAGCGGGTCTCAGGACGGCTCCACGCGGCCGGTGGGCAGTGACGATGACGATCGGGGCGCCCGAATCACGGGCCGGTTCTGGTTTGACGTGCGCGAGCTGGGAAAGGATACCTCGGGCAGCTACAACCGCTATTGCTACCCCAACTACTACCCGGACGGCACCGCGATGACCGACCATCTGCACCAGTATTATGGAAAGCACTTGTTTCCGCTGACGGTTCGCTACAACGCGGGGCTGCTCGGGCTGGCGAACCGACGGGTGACCGTCAAAACCGCGGACGCGACAGCGGCCAACAGCTTCGCCTGGGGCCGGATGGATAATTTCGGCCACGGGCCAATCTTCAATTCCACGTCCAGCGGCCAGAACTTCTATTTCGCCGCGAAGAGCCCGGTTACGCTGGCGGCCCCGCCCTTCAACGCAGCCGGCGGAGCATTTGTGCGCTGGCTGCGCGATGGCGCCACATTCCCGGACAACACAAGCCGGACCATCACTATCAACGGCGCCACCGAGCCAATCGGCGCGAATGGGGTCACCTACACGGCGCAATTTGCCAATGTCGGCGGTCCGCAACTGACCTCGCCAGCCATCAGCAACCAAAACTTCGGGTTTATCCTCAATGGCCTGGTTGGAAGCAACTACGTCATCCAGGTGTCAACGAACCTCACCGCCTGGTTGCCGCTCTCGACCAACAGCATTCCCGCCGATGGCTGGATCATCATCACCGACTCCGAGACCCCCAACATGCCGTGCCGATTCTACCGCGCGGTGGTTCCCTGAACGAGCCGGCTGGTCTCAGACAGCACCTGCGAATCCGATGACCGAGAAGCTGGAGATGCGCGTTCACGGTGACGCCGCGCTGCCAACGCTGGTGTATCTGCCGGGGCTGCATGGGGATTGGACGCTCGTCGGCAGCTTCCGTCATGCCGTTCGCGACCAGTTACGCTTCGTGGAGATGACCTATCCGCGCACGCTGTCGTGGTCGTTGGATGATTACGCCCAGGCGATCGAGACGGCGCTGGTGGAACGAGGCATCACCCGAGGCTGGCTGCTGGGAGAGTCGTTCGGTTCGCAGGTGCTGTGGCGCCTCGTGGGCCGGAGCCGGTTCCAGGCCGAGGCGGTGATCCTGGCCGGCGGATTTGTGCGCTACCCGATGCGCTGGGGAGTGCGCCTGGCCGAATGCCTCGGCGGCAGCATCCCACTGTCGCTGATCACGCGCATCCTATTCGGCTACGCCCAGGCGGCCCGGTTCCGCTACCGGCATTCGCCCGAGACGCTGGCCAACATCCACGAGTTCATTGCGCGGCGCACGGAGCGGGATCGCCAGGCAGCGGTCCACCGGCTGCGGCTGATCGCGCGGAACGATCCCCGGCCCATCGCCCGGCGGGTGCAAGCGCCCGTGTATGGTCTCACCGGTCTGATTGATCCCGTCGTGCCGTGGTGCTGCGTGCGCCCCTGGTTAAGCAAGAACTGCCCCAGCCTCCGCGAGTACAGGATTATCATGGGCGGCGACCATAATGTCCTTGGCACTTGTGCCCAAGGCGCGGCCGAGCAGATCCTGCAATGGATGGGCAAGGGTTAAGGAGTTATGGCCGTTTGGTTTCGGCCCTTCGCGCCAGCAACCAAAGCCAGTCAGAGAGCCGGTTCAGGTAGACAATGATCTCGGCGTTGTTGAGTTGCCCGGCCTCCCGCACCGCGCAAGCGCGCCGTTCGGCGCGGCGGCAGACTGCGCGCGCCAGGTCCAGCGCGGCCGAAGCCGGGTTCGTTCCCGGCATTGCCCAGCCTTTGGCGGCGACCGGCCCGGCCTCGAGTTCCCGTATCCAGCCATCCAGCACCGCGGTCATGGCGGGAGTTACCAGCGTGTGGCCTTCTTTCACATAGCGCGGCAAATCCTCGGCGGCGGTCGCCAATTCGCCCATCAGCACCACCAAGCTCTGCTGGACCGCTCCCAGCCTCTCCTGCAACTGGTCCGCCTTGGCCGTAGCGCGGGCAAGGCCGATGGCGGCATTCAGTTCGTCCACCGCGCCGCAGGCTTCCACACGCACGTGGCATTTCGATACTGGGCGGTTATACATCAAGGCTGTCTGCCCACGGTCTCCGCGCTTGGTAACAATGCTCATGGAATGGGATACACGAGTTGCAGGGATTACAGAGTCAGCCGGCGGGGCGGGCGCAACCGTTCCTTTGCGGCCAGACCACGATGCAGCCTTGGAACCCGTTCATACCCCCCGCTCCACCACCTGTTTGTAGGCCAGCAAGCCTTCAACAATGGCCCGCGCCACTTGTTGCCGATAGGCAGGGGTGAAAATCTTGCGCCCTTCCGCCGGGTGCGACATAAACCCCGCCTCGACCAGCACCGACGGCATCGGCGCGTCGCGCAGCACAGCAAAGCGCGCCCGCCGCACGCCGCGGTCTTCCGCCGCAAGATTGCGCGTCAGGGACTTCTGCACCTGGTAAGCCAGAAACAGGTTCTGGTTGTTGTTCCGGTTGCCGACGAAAGAGCCGGCGTCCGCGCCTTCGCCGCGCGTGTTGGTCGAAGCCACCCCCGCCGGCGTCAGGCAATAGACTTCGGCCCCTTGCACCAAACCGCGGTCGTTATTGGCGCTATTGAAGTGCAAGCTGACAAAGAGGTCCGCCCGCTTGCGCTTCGCCAGCCCCGGGCGGTCCGGCAGTTCCACGAAGGAATCGCTGCCGCGCGTCAGCACGGCCTTCAAGCCGGCCCGGGCGAGCTGCTTTTTCACTTCCTGCGCCAGCAACAGGGTAAAGCGCTTTTCCTGATTCCCGCCGACCTGGTTCCCGGGATCTTTGCCGCCATGGCCCGGATCGAGGCAAACGGTTTTCACCCGCGCGCCCGGCTGGCCGCGCGGCGGCGAGAGCAGGGGCCGAAGCGTGAGATCCGCATCAATCCGCGTCAGCCAGACCGCCCCGTTTTGCGCCACGATCGGGAAGAAGAGCCAGACCTGGACCCCGTTGACCTGCGCCTGGCGGGAATCCACGGTCAGGAGAACTTTCGACGAAGAGTTGCTCAGTTCGAGCGTCTCATCCGCTTTGACCCAGCGGCTTTCAAGTCCGCGTGACTTGGCCCAATCCGTGAGGCGCGCGTATTCCTGGCCGGGGACCTTTCCCAGCCCCGCGGGGCGCGCGCCGTTCGGCACCGCCAATGCCCCCGCCAGGGCCAGCGCCAACAGCAGGCAGGACGTCATTGCCAACTTCATGGCCGCGAACTCTGCATGTCCGCCCTGTTGAGGGCAAGCCTCATTAGCCTAATTCACCGTCAACGCAACGCTCTGGCTGTGGCTGTTGAACTCGGGGGCGTACATGCACTGGATCTGGGCCACCCCGGTCTGGTATTGGCCGCGAAGCTGGACGCGAGTCGAATACTCGAACACGTAAGTGCCCTTGGGAAGGTAATCAATGAAGAAGTGGCTCGCCACATCACGCGTGCTCTCGTAGTAGGCCAATCCGTCCTGATACTTGTAGCGCGAAAGCACGTTCACCGGCTCGGTGCCGCTGCCGCGCTGGTCCTTGAGGTGCACGTACTCCATGTCGCGGTCCACGCGCAGTTCGATGCGGACGACCAGTTCGTCGCCGACCTTAACCGGGCTCTTGACCGGCTCCAGCACGGGCCCCTTGGCGGTGTTGACCTTGGTGTAGAGGGACTTGTTCAGTTTCAGCGGGGTGCCTTCATACGGCGTGACCTTGCTCATGTCCTCCAGGTATTGCCAGTTCACACTGCCCCACGCGACGCCCGGGTCAACCTTTTTGACGGTGATCTCGCCCAGCTTCGGCTTAATGTCCGCCGGCGCAAAGCGATACTCATAGAAACCTGTGCCCGGCTCGACGGCGGGCGATGGACGCCCAGCGTCCGGCGATTGGCGATTGGCGGCCGGGGTGACGTCCACGCCGCCCAGTTTCACCTGTACGAGCGCCTCGCTCGACAGGATGTCCTTGCCGCACAGCAGCAGCGCGTACACCGCGTCAGCGGTGGCCTTGGTCGTCTTCCAATTCTGCGTCTGCTTCTGCTTGAGCAGCCACACCCGGCACTCCTCGACCGCCGGCAGGTCGCCCGCGACTTCGTCAAACGCCTCGATCATCAGCGCTTGCGTCTCAATCGGCGCCCGATACCACCACCAGCTTAGCTCGGTGTCGCGCCAGAACATGCCCATCTCCTCGGTGGACACGCTGCGTTCCTTGATGGACTTCATGATGTCGCGGGGAGTTGAATCGTTAAATGAGTTAGAGGAGTTGAAGCGGTGGAGAGCGATGGCCAGGTGGCCCTGGGTCTGGCGGCAATTGGTCTGGAGCCAGAACTTGCGGGCCTGCTTGAGGAAGAACTCAACCGCCGGCTTGTGCTGCGGCGCGATCTTCATGTCCTTGAGAAAGAAGCTGCGGCCATAGAGGTAAAGGGCGTCGGTCGAACTGGGGACATACTTCTCTGGCTCGGGCCACTTCTGGACTTGCTCATAGTGCTCGGTCATCCACGCATCCAGCCGCCGGAGCGAGCGGATGGCGGGGCCAACCTGAAGGTCCGCGCCCAAGTGCCGCAGCCGGCCAAAGCCGGTGGTGATATAGAGCGTGATATAATCATTGCCGCGCCCGCCCGGGAACCACGGCCAGGAGCCGTCGTTCAGTTGCTGCTCGGTCAGCTTGCGCAAGGTGGCATCCTGTTCGTAGTTGAGGCGGTTGTCGTCGAAAAGGATGCCGATGTTGCGGCGGGCCTGGCTCTCGTTACTGGCCTGCCGCAGCCACGGGGTCTCCTCGATCATCACCGCCTTGAGGTCCTGGTTCTTCTGGAGCGGGCTTTCCAGCGCAGGCGTGTTCTTCCACTGGTCGAAGATGCGCCGGATCTTAGGGTCGCCATTGGCGATGGTGCGCGCCAGGGCGTCGGCGTAAAGCCGGTTGAAGGTCTGCTCGGTGCACTCGTAGGGATATTCCATCAGGTACGGCAGCGCCAGCACCGCATACCAGGCCGGGTTGGACACCATCTCCACGACCAGGCTCTGGTTCTGCAGCGTCTTCGAGCCGCCCGACTGGAGCAGCTTGGTGAACTCGAACTTCTTCGTGGCCGGCCCGCGAATCGGCAGCGGCAGCGACTCGGTGACCAGGATGCGCCGCGAGAGCACCGGCAGATACCCTTCCTCGCCGTCCGAGACGTTGGCCGCCGCGCCGACGGCCTTGTAAGTTAGGAAACCGCAGCCGTCGGGCACATGGACGCGCCAGGCGCAACTGCGTGATTCCTTGGCCGGGATGTCGAAGTCCTGCTCGGGCTTCGTGTTGCCGAGCAACTTATCCGCCGGCTGATTATTGAGCGCCTGGTTGAAGGTAAGTTGGACCTTGCCGCGCAGGGGCTTGTCGGTCTGGTTGGACACTTTGACGGTGAACTCGACGGTGTCATCCTCGCGCAAGAAGCGCGGGGGATTGGGCTGGACCATCAGGTCTTTGGCAGTGACGGCGTGGTCTTCGATCAAGCCGCTGCGCACCGACCGGTCATGCGCAAAGCCCAGGAACCGCCACTTCGTCAGAGCCTCGGGCATTGTAAAGGTCATCCGCACCACGCCGTTGGAATCCGACGTCAACTGTGGGAAGAAGAACGCCGTCTCGTTCAGGTTCTTGCGGGCGGCGACCTTGCTCAGGTCGGGCTTCGGCGCCGCAGGCTCCTTGGCCGCGCCGCCTGCCCCCCCGACTTCCACCTTGTCGTTGGAGGCCTCTCGGCCTAGCCCGTCTGCCGCCACCTTCATCGCCAAAGCAGCGCCGGGCGGGGGTGAAGCCATCGGCTCCGGAGCCGCCATTGCCATGGGAGCCTCCTCCGGAACTCTCGCTCCAGAAAGCATCGTCACGCGCACACCCCTGCTCGTGGGAACAGCGTGGTATCCCCAAAGATTCCGAGTCAAGTCTGGAGGGAAACGGCGGTAGGTGATCTCCACACTCTCATAGGGCCTGTGCCAGCCCCCGAACACCGGCTGGAATCCCATCGGCGTATTGGCGAACTGCGACTGGGCCGTTGAGTAATCCTCGCGGAACACCGCAAACTGGCGCGGCCATTCCAGCCTCGCAAACGCATCCAGCGACTCGTCATAGAGCGTCGCGACCAATTCAGCCACCAACCGCTCTGGAGTCTTGGAGTGCTGGAGTGCTGGAGTATTGGTTCTTCCATTACTCCCGGTCTCCATTACCCCATCACCCCGTTTACCCACCTGCAACGTCCATGTCTCCTTCTGCCCCGGCTGCAGCTTCGACACGAAGTGCTCCCATTTCAGCTCCAGGTCCTTGTTCTTCCAAGGGACACTGACCTTGCGCGACTCAAGATAGGCGCGGTTCTCCCGGATGAAAGTGACGTGGACGAAGCAGCCGCCGCGCATCGCTTCGGTAATGGCCAGCTTGATCTGCTGCTGGGTGGCGCCGGGCTGGGTCCAATAGCGCTGGATCATGTGGTGGCGGTGCTCAATCTCGACAAATGCCCGCCCGGTTTCGTAGCCCGTCCCCCACAAGGCCATGAATTCCTCCCCCGGCTGCAGCTCCCAGCTCGGTGCGGCCAGCCCTTGTGGCACTTTGATGGCCAGCTTTGTCGCCTCGGGTTGCAAGACCTGCAAAGGGAGCCTGCCGGTGACTTTCCTGCCAAACCGATCTTGCGTCTCCAGCACGGCGCGATAGGCCCCCGCGGCGAGCTTGAAGAACAGTTTGGCCACGCCGTTGGTATCGGTGGTAAAGCCCTTTTCCGCAACCATCTTGCCCAGCGGCCAGTTATTCGGATTGGACAGGTCGTTGCCGGGTGCGTCCCCACCGCCGCCAAATCCTCTGCCGTGCCGCCATGGCTCAGCCCCACCCAACTGTGGCCGGTGCACTTTGTCCGGCGCTTGCAACTCATAGACCTTCAGGCTGCCCTCAGCCACCTGCGGCTCGCCGTCGAGCGTCTGGGTCTCCAGCTTCAGTTCGACGGGCTTGCCGTCGGTCTGCCACTGGTCGGCGCTCATCTTGGTTTCGAGGGCGGTGTATCCGACGCGGATGGCGCGGTCAGCGGAACGCGTCTCGCCCGCGCTGTCGGTCACATCCGCGTTGATCTGGAACACGAAAGTCGGCTCGTCCTTCTCGGGCACCTTGGGGTCGGGCTTGGCTGCGAACTGGATTTGGAACGAGCCGTCAGTGCCGGTCCGGGCGATGCCGTGGGCAATCTCCTGGCCTTGGCTGTGCGGCATGCCGCCGCGCCACCAACCCCACCACCACGGCATCCGCACCTCGCGCACGACGTGATATTTGACCGCCGCGCCATCCACGGCGGCGCCGGTGTAGTTCATGGCATGGCCGGTCAGGCTCACCGTCTCGTTGAGCTTCGCCGCGGTTTTCGGGGCGTCGAGCGTCACCTCGAACTTGGGCCGCTTGTATTCCTCGACCCGGAACTGGGTCGCGCCCAAGGCCCGCCCCTCCGTCTGGATAGACATTCCCCCCATGAGCCGATCGCGCGGGGCCGTAAAGCTGCCGGCGAAGGAGCCGTAATCGTTGGCGCGGTGCTGCTGGCGCGCAACCTCCTTTCCGTTGACGTCTTTGAACACCACCGTCAACTGCTCGCCCTTGAGCACCTCGTAGTTGTCCTTGGTCTGGTCCACCCAAAGGCAGATTCCCTTATATTGGATGGTCTGGCCGGGTCGGTAGATGGCGCGGTCGGTGAAGAAGATCGTGGCCGCACCTGGCCGCGGGGATTGCTCCCTCTGCCAGTCGTAGGTCCAAAGGTCGCCCGCTGTGGCCACTTCCTGGGTGTCGTGGCGCGCGCGGAACAGATAGCCCCGGTTTTGCGAAGGCTTCAATGAGAAGTAGCCGTTGTCGTCCGCCTTCAGGGTGGGATCGGCAATGCGATTACCCTGGTTGTCGAGATGCCACACCGACACCTCGGCGCCAACGACTGGCTCGCCCGAGCCGGCCTGCCATACGAAGCCCTCGATCCTGCCGTCGCGCGTCCGCGTCACCAAGGCCAGGCTGCTCACCCAGACATCCGTCATGGAGATGACGTTGTCGGCCTCGCCAAACTTCGGGTCGTGGCTGGCAGCGATGAAGTAAAAGCCCGGCTTGAGGCTGTCGGGTGCGGAAGTGGCGAAGGTGTTCTCTTTGTAGTCGGCGGCAGGCGGCAGTTGCGCGGCCCATTCCAGCGCAGGTTTTCGAGACAGGATTTCCCGACGTTCCGCATCACTCAAATTCTCTGGCCGATGATGGCGCTTTTCCAGGAAGGCCTCCCAGTCATACGGGATGGCCCGGAAATAGGCCGCTTCAACGTTGCGGTAGCGGAGGGTGATTTCGGGCCAGGGCGCATTCCATATTCGCTCGGTGGTTATCGTGGCGGACTTGGCCTCGATCTCGGTGACGAGGTTGCGGCAAAGCTTGCCGCCGGGCGATTGCGGGAACGTTTGCGCCCCTTGCAGGGCGAGCTTGTGCGCCGCCACAAGGTCGTCCTGTTGCTGGAGCACGCGGCCCCATCGCTCGCGGGCCAGTGCCGACAGCTCGTCATCGGCCCACTTGTCCACGAAGGCCTTGAGCGCCGCCTGGTAGCGGTCATTCCTGCTTTGGCCGGACGCCGTGTTCCAGGCATAGGCCAGGCGCGCCAGGTCCGCGTCCAGAAACGCCGCCGGGTCGCTGTCCTTCTCGTGAAATGCCATCAACGCCCCATGCAGTGTCAGGGCCTTGATGATGGGCGAATCGGGGAATTGCTTGGCCGGGAAGGTCCGCCACCAGGCGAGGAACTTGTCGTGCGACTCCAGCGCCGGGCTGTCGGCGGACAGCTCGAATGCGTCCTCTGGTTTCGCCGCCGCCTGCTCGCCCGAGGTGTAGAACTCGAGGGCTTGGTGCGCGATGAAATCATAGAGCGTGGGCCGGTAACGGTCGGGCATGGTGCCCTTGATCAGCAAGTCATTCCAGGCGCTGATGGGTGTCGCCTTGAGAATCTTCTCCGCCGCAAGCGCCTTTTGAAACTGCCGGTCAATCGCCACAAAGAGGCGGGGCAGATCCCAAGTAGTGAAGTCCTTCCCGGGCGGGGTAGCGGTAGCAGTGCGCTGCATGAAGCGCCATTTGTTCTGCTGGAAGTATTGCCAATACCACTCGGCCTGCAGGGTATCCATCAGCGGCACCATCTCTTTGGGCGCCTTGGCGATCTCCGCCTCCAGGCGCGTGATCTTCTCCTCCGGCTTGTTGCCTTGGACGTTGCCCTCCAGCGCGATCCGCTGCCCGATGGCCTTCACGGCCTCGGCATAAGCCTTGTCCTGGAGCGCGCCCTGGATGATGGGTTCGAGGTTGGTGATAGCCGTCCTGGGCAGACCCTTCTTGATGGCTTCCTCGACCTGCTTCCATTGCGCGTCGCGCGGGCCGGCCTGAAGGGAGAAACTCATCAGGAGCAGCGCGGCCGCGGCGCCGGCAAGGATCGAGGGCGGGTGTGGGCGGCGCGGTTGGGTGCCGCGGACGAATAAGCGGGCAAAGTATCTGTGCATAAGGCTTCGATGGCTTTGAGCAGTCGGCTCATGTCGTTTCCAGCTATAAGCAATGTTTCCTCTGTATTGGACGGCAAGGGATGGTTTGTGCTCCGGAAAAGCGTTTGGCAAGCCGTTTCGGCGCTGAAGCACCGACCGGGATGCCGGAGCAGCCACCCGGGCTCGCCTGGCCCAGGCTCTGCCGGTAATTCCCGTTTCACGTTCTCCAACGAGCTTTGGGCAGGCGGTTGCAAACTGCCTCTGCGTCAAGACTCCGGAGGCGGGGACGCGGGGGACTCGTGGTAGGGGCGGTGGGATTGGTAGAGTTCCAGCAGGGTCTGGTTCTTCCGGGCAAGGTCGTCCTGCCCGGTGGCCTGGGCCAGGTCGCGGGCTTTCTGGGCCGCGGCGATGGCTTCGTCGAAACGCCCGGCCTCGGCCCAGGCAGCCGCCAGGGTGCCGAGCATGACCGGCTGGCGCTGGCCGGTCAGCTCGCAGGCGCGCCGGGCGAGGCGGACCGCCTCGTCGCCGTTCCGGAAGGCGGCGTTGGCGCTGGTGGCACGGATCCAGGCGAGGTTGTTGAGGGCATCGGGGGAGTCCGGTTGCCCCCGCAAGCCCTGCTGGTAGTGTTCGATGGCTTGGGCGGTATCGCCTCGCCGAGCCAAAAGCGCGGCGAGAGTGAAACGGGTGGCCGGGTCGGAGGAATCATGCTGGAGCAGCTTGGAGAGAAGCGCAATGGCCTCGCCGGGCTTATTGCCCTGGGCCAGGATGTTGGCGTAGAGGATCTCGATCTCGGGGAAACCGGGCTTGAGGCGCAGGGCTTCGCGGCAGTGGGCTTCGGCTTCCTCGAAATGCCCCGCGTCGGCGAGGGTATCGGCCAGCAGGCAATGCACCCACGGGTTGTTCTTGGTCACAGCGAGCGCGTGGCGGAAGAGCGTTTCGCTGCTTTGCCAATGGATCACCTGTTGCCGCGTAGCCAACAGCAGGACCGCGAGGGCAACGATGGAGGCCGAGACAAGGAGGGGTTTGAGACGAGGCCGGCGAGCCGCCATGTCGCCAAGGCCCCAGGCGGCCAGCACAAAAATGCCAATTGAGGGGATGTAGGTGTAGCGATCGGCAATGGCCTGTTCCCCCACCTGCACCAGGCCGATGACGGGCACTAGGGTGCCGATGAACCAGAACCAGCCTGCCGGCAGATACCGGCGGCTGGAAAACTGCCGCAACACGAGCCAGGTCAAGACCGCCAGCAGCAGCGCGGCGCCAGCGACCTGCCCGGCGGGCCAGTGTTCCGGCCGAGGGTAGAAGCAGGCCAGGTCCACCGGCCAAAGCAGCTTCCCGAGGTACCGGCAATACCCAACCAGCGCATTGGCAATGCGGCCGCTGAAAGGAAGTTCGGCTGCGGACATCACGGCGCCGCCGGTGTGTTGGACAATATAGGTCACCACGCTGGACACCGCCGCCAGAAGGAAGAACGGGAGCTTCTCCAAAAGGAGGAAAGATGAAGGAGGAAGGAGGAAACGGCGAGCGGGGGACGTGATGCGCGGAGCGTGGGGCGTGGTGCGTGGCGCGTGATCCGTTTCCCCATTCTGCATTCTGCATTCTTCCTTCTGCATTCGCCCCAACGGCCAGTAATCGAGCAGCAGCAGCACAAAGGGCAGCGTGACGAGCATCGGCTTGCTCATCAGGCCCAAGGCGAAGAAGACCAGCGAGAGGACGTAGAATGCAGAAGGGTGAATGATGAATGATGAATGCGGACCGCGGGCCGTCTCCTCATTCCGCATTCTGCCTTCTTCCTTCTTCCTTCTGCCTTCCGCGTAGCGCCCATACGCCCACAGCGTCAACAGAAGGAAGAAAGTGCTCAGCACGTCCTTGCGCTCGGAAATCCAGGCTACTGATTCCACATGGAGCGGATGCAGCGCGAAGAGCGCCGCCACCAACGCGCTGCGCCACCGGGCGCCCGTCAGCCGCCGCAGCACACCGAAGAGCAGCAGCGTGTTGGCCAGGTGAAACAACACATTAACGACGTGGGGGCCGGCCGGGCCGGGGCCGAACACCTGCGTGTCGAGCATGTGCGAGAACCAGGTCAGCGGATGCCAATTGCTCGCGTGGCCGGTGCGCAGGGCCCAGTCGGCGCCTTCGAGGGTCAATCCCTTCAGGACGTGCGCATTCGCGCTGACGTAAAGGTCGTCATCCAAGTCCACGAACTGAAACCGGAACACCGGGTAGAAGGCAAGCCATGTGGCGGCGGCCAGGAGCAACCCTAGGCTGCAAGGCCGAGCCATCAGGCGCGCCAGCCTGGAACCAGGTCGGGCGTCGCCGGAAGAGGGCGATGAGGTCATCTGCGCCAGTTCAGTCATTGTGCCGCCATATCATCGCGGCGGGCCAAGGTTTAATCGAAATCCCGCGGGCGCAAAGGAAAAAGGAAATGAATTGCCCCCGCAGCCGCGCCGGGCATCATGCTGTCCGGCTATCCACCCGTGGCAGAACTTTTCCAGATCCTCCACGAAGACCGCGAGCTGTTGGTCATCAACAAGCCCGCCGGGCTGGTGTGCCACCCCACCAAGACGGACCAACTGTCCAGCCTCATCGGTCGGGTGCGATTGCACCTGGGGCCGGGCGCGCAGCCGCACCTGGTAAACCGGCTCGACCGGGAAACCAGCGGCGTCACGCTCGTGGCCAAGGACCTGGACACCGCCCGCGAACTGCGGCGGCTCTGGGAAGGCCGGCAGGTCGAGAAGGATTACCTCGCCATCGTGCACGGCCATCCCCGCGAGGCGCACGCGATCATCGCGGCGCCTTTGGGCGAAGACGAGCAGAGCCGGGTGGCGATCAAGGATTGTGTCCGCGCCGATGGCGTGGCGGCGCAAACGGAGTATTGGGTCCAGCGGCGGTTCACGCATGAGCAACAGCCCTTCGCCCTGCTGCTGGCCCGGCCGTGCACGGGGCGGAAGCACCAGATCCGGATTCATCTCGCGCATATCGGGCATCCCATCGTGGGCGACAAGATCTACGGCGGCGACGAGGACCTGTATCTGGCGCTGGTGGACAATCGCCTGACGCCCGAGCAACGGCGGCGGCTGATCCTGCCCCATCACGCGCTGCACGCCCGCGAACTGCGGTTCACCTGGCGCGGCGACAACCGGATCTTCTGCGCGGAGCCCGAACCGTGGTTTACCGGCTGGCTGGAGGCGCATGTCTGAGATTGCGCCGCCGGGGCGCTTGATTCAGGCTCCCGGCGGTGCCAGACAATGACCGTCAGCCAAGTGGCCGGGCCGGGACCCAGGCGTGTGCCGGCGGGGGCGCGCGAGCGGGCGCCCTGCCGCGAGCCTGGCTCCCGGGCGCGCTGCTAGTGGCGGCCACCGTCATCGCCTACCTGCCCGTGTGGCGAGCCGGGTTCATTTGGGATGACGACACGTTCCTCTGGCGTAATGCCTTGATCCAAAGCCCGGACGGTCTGTTCCGGCTGTGGTTCACCACCAGCGCGCCGGATTACTTCCCGCTGACCTCGACGACGTTGTGGCTGGAATGGCGGCTCTGGGGGATGAACCCGTTGGGCTACCACCTGGTGAACGTGCTGCTGCATGCCCTGAGCGCGGTGCTGCTGTGGCGGGTGTTGGCGCGGCTGAAGATTCCCGGCGCCGCCCTGGCGGCGGCGATCTTTGCCGTGCACCCGGTCAACGTGGAATCAGTGGCCTGGATTACCGAGCGCAAGAACACCCTGGCCATGTGCTTCTATCTGCTCAGCCTCCAGCTTTACCTGCGGAGCGAGAAGCGGCGGGACCCGGCGCCGGAGGCAGGACAACCCGCGGCCGCCCTCTCCGCGCCTTCCGACCGCCTGCCGGCTTTAGCGCTGTTCTACTGCCTGTCGCTGTTGGCCTTCATTTGCGCGCTGCTCAGCAAGACCGCGGTGGCTCCGCTGCCGGTGGTGCTGCTCGGGCTGGCCTGGTGGCGACGCGGACGGCTGGAACTCAAGGACGTGTGGCGCAGCGTTCCCTTCTTTGCCTTCGCCGCCGCGGCGGGGCTGGTCGCAGTCTGGTTCCAGTATCACCGGGCGATTGGCGCCAGCCTGCTCGACGTGCGGAACGACTCTTTCGGATCGCGCCTGGCTGGGGCAGGCTGGGCGCTCTGGTTTTATCTCTACAAGGCGGTGCTGCCATGGCACCTGAGTTTCGTCTATCCACGCTGGCATATTGACGGGACCCAGGCGCTGTCCTATGTGCCCGGGGTTCTCTTCGTGGCGGTCTTGCTGGTCTGCTGGCGCTACCGGCGCGGTTGGGGCAGAGGCATGCTCCTGGGCTTGGGCTACTTTGCGGTGATGCTGCTGCCGGTGCTGGGGTTCGTGAACATCTATTTCATGCGCTACTCGCTGGTGGCCGACCACTGGCAGTATTTCGCCATCATCGGCCCTGTCGCGCTGGCCGCCGCCGGCATCAGTTGCGCCGGCACGGCTTGCGGCCGGGAACGAAGGTGGCTTCCCCGGGCCGTTGGCGGCGCGCTGGTACTGGTGCTGGGCGTGTCGACGGCGCGGGAAGCGGCGACCTACACCGACCTCAAGAGCCTTTGGACGGCGACCCTTGCCCGGAACCCCGCTGCCGGTCTGGCGCACAATAACCTGGGCACTCTGCTCCTGGCACAGGGACATGCCAACGAAGCGATCACGCATTTCCAACAGGCGCTGGCCCTCCAACCCAACGCCGCCGATGTGCACAGCAACCTCGGCGGCGCCCTGCTCCAGCAGGGCCGCCTCGACGAAGCCATCGTTCACCTGCGGCGGGCGATTCAGATCCAGCCCGACTCGGTCCAGGCCCATAGCAACCTCGGCAACGCGCTTGCCCGGCAAGGACGGTTCGCCGAAGCGCTGAACGAACTCGGGCGGGCGGTCGAGCTTCAGCCCGCGCTCGCCAGCGCCCATTACAATCTCGGCGGCGCGCTGCTCCAGGCGGGGCGCGTGGATGAGGCCATCGCCAGTCTTGAGCGCGCGCTGGCGCTCCAACCCAACTCGGTGGATGCGCACCTGAGCCTCGGCAATGCCTGGCTGCGCAAAGGACAGGCGGCGCGGGCCGACACCCACTTCCGGAAGGCCGTCGAAATCCAGCCCGACAGCGCCGCGGCGCAGCTCAATCTCGCCAACGCGCTGGTGCAGCAAGGCCAGCCCGACGACGCCATCCTCCATTTCCAGCAGGCTTTGGCCGCCGCCCCGGGCTCCGCTGTCGCCCACAATGGCCTGGGCAACGCGCTGATGCAAAAAGGCCGGACGGACGAGGCGCTGGCGCAGTACCAAACCGCCTTGCGCCTCAAACCCCGCTTCGCCGAGGCGCAGCTCAACCTCGCCAACCTGTTGCTGCAACGGAAGCAGGCGGACGAGGCCATCCCGCACTTCGAGGCGGCGCTGGCCCTCCAGCCCAACCTCGCCGGCGCCCACAACAACCTGGGCAATGCCCTTCTCGGCAAGGGCCGGGTGGACCAGGCCATTGCCCATTTCCAACAAGCGTTGCAGCTCCAGCCGGATTCCGCCGAGGCCCACAACAACCTTGCCAATGCTCTCCGGCAACAGGGCCGGGCCGCCGAAGCCGTAACGCATTACGAAGCCGCCCTCGCCGCCCTGCCCAACCATCCGCTCCTCCTCAACAACCTGGCCTGGGTGCTGGCGACCTGCCCGGACGCCTCGATCCGCAACGGCCCCCGGGCGGTGGCGCTGGCACAGCAAGCCGAGCGGCTTTCCGAGGGCAAAGATCCGGCCCTGCTCGGGACGCTGGCGGCTGCCTGCGCCGAGGCGGGCCGGTTCGCCGACGCCGTCCAGACGGCCCGGCGCGCCCTGGACCTGGCGGTTGCCCAAACCAACGCCAGCCAGGCCGAAACCCTCCGGACCCAGCTCAGGCGATACGAGTCTGGTTCACCGCTCCGCGACCCCGGGCTGCCTCCCCCGGCCAACCCGCCGGGCGGGCACGCTGCCCCGTAGGCGCCGACCGCGATAAGCTGGCCATCGTAATGACGGGGAGCCGCAGCTCCCACGTCCAGCCCCACTTGCAAAACGGGAGCAATGCCATTAAGTTCCGGCCATTATGAAACTATCCAGCAAGCTCGAAAAGGTCCTCAACGACCAAATCAATCTCGAACTCTACTCGGCTTACGCTTACCTGGGCATGGCGGCGTATTTTGAGAGCACCACTTTTGGCGGCTTCGCCAAGTGGATGCACGTGCAAAGCAAGGAAGAGTTGGAACATGCCGATCGGTTCCTTAAATACATTGTGGAGCGCGGCGGCAAGGTGGCCCTGGGCGCGATTCCCCAGCCCAAGTGCGATTACAAGTCACCCCTGGACGTCTTCAAAGCCGCCCTCGGCCATGAGCAGAAGGTCTCCGCCTCCATCTGCGCCATGTACGAGCAGGCCACGGCTGAAAAGGACTACCCCACCCTCTCCTTCCTGAAGTGGTTCCTCGACGAGCAGGTCGAAGAGGAGCGGAACGTGAACGACATCCTCGCCCGGCTGGAAGCCGCCGGCGACCACCTCGGCGCGCTCTACCAGATTGACCACCAGGCCGGCAAACGTGCCGAAGAGAAGTAAGCTCGCGCTCGTTGCCGCGCCGGCGTCCGCCAGGTCGCCGGCGCGGCCCTGCCCTTAATCCATGCCTTACCGCACGTTCGGCGTCGAAGAGGTGGCCCGCTATTTGCACCTCAGCCCCGCCGATGTCGAACTGCTGGTCAAGGATCGGGACATCCCGTTCGAGCGGCACGGCGACCGGCTCGTCTTCCGCAAAGTGGAGCTTGACGCCTGGGCCTCCCAACGCATCCTGGGCCTCGAAGGCCGGCCCCTGGCCGAGTACCATCAAAAGTCTTCCCGCGGCGCGCGGCAGATCGTCCCCCACGCGGCGATTATGCCGGAGATGATCCAACTCCAATATATCGAGCCCAACCTGACCGCCAAGACCAAGGCTTCCGTCCTGCGCCAAATGACCGCGCTGGCGGAAAAAACGGGGCGTGTCTGCGACCCGGAAGCGCTGCTGCAAGGCCTGCAGGCGCGCGAGGAGTTGTGCTCGACCGGCGTTCCCGGCGGCCTGGCCCTGCTGCACTCGCGCAACCCGGAGTCCTACCTCTTCGAAACCGCCTTCCTGGCCCTGGGCCGCACCATCCAGCAAATCCCCTTCGGCGCGCCGGATGGCCAGCCAACCGACCTGTTCTTCCTCATCGGCTGCCCCGATGACCGCATGCATCTGCACACGCTCGCCCGCCTGTGCTTGATGGCGCAGAAGACCGACTTGCTCCCCCAACTGCGCCAGGCCCCGGACGCCGCCGCCATGTGCGACTGCATTCTGGCCTCCGAACAAGCCGTCCTGAGCAGCCGAAAGCACGCCGAGGATTCACCCTAGCCACCGCAATCGAGTTTCCCGCTAAACACGTATTGCAAGCCCGGCACCCTCGCCGGGCGGGTTTATCAACGGGCTGCCATGGAAATCATGCCCTCAAGCTGGTCCCTCCATTATACCTCCATCCTACCTCCATTGTCCCTCCATCCTACCTCCATCTATAGATGGAGGTAGGATGGAGGTATAATGGAAGGACAATGGAGGTAGGATGGAGGGACGACGGATGGAGCGGCTTGAGGCGGCGGCGGTGGCGGCTGCCGGTGCCGGGCGAGCAGCCCATTCCAGTATTAGCTGCCGAGGCAACTGAGGGTTGATTGCCGTGATTAACGATAGCGCCGCGTGGGGCCACGCGGGCTGCAAATCTCGCGCAGGCCGCCTGCCTCCACGCGGCGGGCCAGGTATCGCTTGTTTGTGCAATCAAGCACTGGCAGTTCTACTCTTCAGTTCCGAGGCGATGCAGGATTCGCTTGTGGGCGCTGGCGAACGCCAGTGGCCGCAGCCGGCTCCGGCTCAGCCACCGGCCGTGGGCCGCTGCAATCCTGGCCGCGCGCGGGACCGCAACCCGATACGCCTCCAGCGTGATGCGGTAGCGAGTGATGGAGTGCCTGATCGTAACCAGCGGCTCGAGCCCGACCGGTCGCACACCGAGAACGCCGCGGGCCGCGCCCTCCAGATCGGAATCGCCGGCCGGCAGCTCAACGTTGGGAAACTCCCACAGATGCGCATTCACCCCGCCGGCAGGGCGTTGGCGGACAAGGTACAATCCATTCCGCCGCACCACGAAAGCCGCGAAACGCCGGGGCACGGCCCGGACACGCGGGCCGAGGGCGGGCAGTTGGTCCACGCGGCCCTGCCGATAAGCGACGCAATTCCCCGCGACCGGGCAAGCGCCGCAGCGGGGTTGGCGGGGCGTGCAGATGAGCGCGCCGAGCTCCATGAGGGATTGGTTGAAGTGAGAGCAGGCGCGTACCGGGTGGTGCGTGGTGCGTGGTGCGTGGGACGAAGGCCTTGCGGCGGCAGCGGTCTCAGACGCCTCCGCCACCAGCTCCCCGGCCAGCTGCCAGAGACGGGCGTTGGTCTTCGGGGCACGCGGGTTGCCGGCAATGCCGTAGAGCCGGGTCAGGACGCGAATGACATTGCCGTCGAGAATTGGCCGGGGCTGATTGAACGCGATGCTGCAAATGGCCCCGGCGGTGTAACGCCCCACGCCCGGCAGCGCCAACACGTCCTCGAAGTCCCGTGGAAACCGCCCGCCATGCCGCTCCCGGATCAGTTGCGCCGCCCGCTGCAGATTGCGCACGCGAGTGTAGTAACCCAGCCCTTCCCAGAGCTTGTGAAGCACGGGCGATTTGGCCCTGGCCAGCGCCGCAAGGTCCGGCACCGCTCGCATCCACCGCTCCCAATAAGGCCGGACGGTGTTGACCTGGGTCTGCTGGAGCATGATCTCCGAGACCCAGATGGCATACGGATCGCGCGTGCGCCGCCAGGGCAGTGGACGGGCGTGCTGCGCAAACCACGCCAGCAGCCGCTGGACTATGTTGTTACGATTCATCTGCGCGCCGGGCAGCATAAATCCGAAGGCCGAAATCCGAAACCCGAAAGAAGCCCGAAATCCGAACTAGACCCCCACACCATCCAACCGATTTAACCCATTTAACCCATTTAACTCATTACCTCATTGAACTCATCCCGCCCCTCACGCCCCGCTTGCCCTCCTGCCGCCCCCGTTCTACGCTACGCCGGCTCTTGTGAAACCATTAAGCTCCTATACCTGCAAGCTCACCGACGCCCAGGCGGCCGCCCTGCGCGCCTGGCTGCGGGCGCATGCTTACCAGTTCCGCGAAGTGCCCTATGCGCGGTTCGCGGCGGAAAAGGAAAAGACCAACGTGGTCTTCTACGAGAGCGGCAAGCTCGTGGTGCAGGGCAAAGGCACGCAGGAGTTTGTCGAGTTCGTGCTCGAGCCGGAAATCCTCCAGGAAGCCCGGCTTGGCTACGAGGCCGTCCTGAACCCCGACCTGCTCCTGCCCCGGCTGGGCGTGGACGAGAGCGGCAAGGGCGACTTCTTCGGCCCGCTCTGCATCGCCGGCGTTTACGTCAACGAAAGCGTCGCCAAAGCCTGGGCGGATGCCGGCATTCGCGACTCGAAGAACATCTCCAGCGACAAGCGCATCAAGGACCTGGCCGAGCTGATCCGCAAGACTCCCGGCTGCGTCACGACCGTTGTCCCCATCGGCAACGAGGCCTACAACCGCCTCTATGTCAAAATGAAGAGCGTCAACACCCTGCTTGCCTGGGGCCATGCGCGCGTGATCGAGAACCTGATGCTCCAGCGCCATCGCATGAACCCGCCCCCCGTGCGGGCCATCAGCGACCAGTTCGCCGCCAACAAGGAGACTGTGGCCAAAGCCCTGATGAGCCTGGGCCGGGAGATCGAGCTGGTCCAGAAACACCGCGCCGAAGCCGACCTGGCAGTCGCCGCCGCCTCCATTCTCGCCCGGCATGAATTCGTCACCCGCCTCGGCGCGCTGGAGAAACAATACGGCGTCAAACTGCCCAAAGGCGCTTCCGCCGCCGTGGACGCGGCGGCCAAAGAGTTCACCGCCAGGAACGGCGCCGAGGGCCTCGCCAAAATCGCCAAGATGCACTTCCGCACCGCCCTCCGCGCGCAGGGCCTGCCCGAGCCGCCCAAAGTCGAGTGGCGCCGCCGGTAGGGCGCGCGCTCCGCGGCGCGCCGCGTTCGGCGCTCAACGGCACGCAGCGAAGTGCGCGCCCTGCCTGAGGGGGTCTGCCAATTCAATCCCGCTCTCCCGCTTGACAAGCATGGCGCTTGACAAACAGGGCCGCGAGACCTCTAATGCCCTCATTCTATGAGAGCCCGGCTAAAGGCAACTGGCTCGGTTTGGAGAAATACAGCTATCGCAGCAGTCATCCTGCTCTCCGCGGCTGGAGGTCGCGCGCAGAATGTCATCGCGTGGGGGTCCAGTGTCCTGGGCCAGACCAACGTGCCGGCATCAGCGACCAATGTCATCGCCGTGGCCGCGAACTTCTCCCACAGTCTGGCTCTGCGAGCGGACGGCTCTGTCATCGCCTGGGGGCTGAACGCGGACGGCCAGGCAGACGTGCCGGAGGCGGCGACGAACATTGTGGCGGTTGCGGCGGGGACAACGCACAGTCTCGTGTTAAGAGAAGACGGCTCGGTGCTCGCCTGGGGCGGCAACCGGAACGGGCAGACCAACGTGTCGGCGGCAGCCACCAACGTGGTTGGCATTGCCGCCGGTGAGGCGCACAGCCTGGCCCTGCGGGCGGATGGGACGGTCTTGGCCTGGGGGAACAACGATTTCGGGCAAACTAATGTGCCGCTCTCGGCCACGGGGTTGGTGGCCATAGCTGCGGGGCGCAATCACAGCTTGGCGTTGCGGGCGGACCATGCCGTCATCGCCTGGGGCTTGCAGTACCAGGCGCCGGCGGCGGCAACGAACGTCGTGGCCATTGCCGGCGGCTGGTGGCACAGCCTGGCCCTGCGCGCCGACGGCACAGTGGTTGCCTGGGGCGACAACACCTACGGCCAAAGCGAAGTCCCCGCGTCCGCCACCAACGTGGTGGCGATCGCCGCCGGCTTTTACCACAACCTGGCGCTGCGGTCCGACGGAACCGTTATCGCCTGGGGAGGTGGGGATATTGCGGGGGCGCTCTGGGGGGTGACGAATGTTCCCGCCGGCCTGGAGAATGTGGCCGGCATCGCCGCCGGAGAGGACTTCAACCTGGCTATAGTCGAGCCGGGGCCGCCGCGCTTTGGCCGCCAGCCCGAGTCGGCGGCGGCGCACGTGGGCGGCCGGGCGCTGCTCGGCGGCGGGGTGAGCGGCACGCGCCCCTTGAGTCTGCAATGGTGGCATGACGGCGCGGCCATCGAAGGCGCCACCAGCCCCTATCTCCTGTTGGCCAATGTGCAGCCGGGCGATGGGGGGGCCTATACGTTGACGGCCACGAACGCGGCGGGCGAAGGCGGCAGCCAGACGGTGACGCTGGCCGTGCTGTCCGAGCCGGCGGTCGCGGAGGCCATCACTCCACAGAATGTGCTGCTCGGGACGAGCGTCTGCCTGCCGGCGAGTGTTTCGGGTGCGGAGCCTTTGAGCTGCCAATGGCGTTTGAATGGCAGCGATTTGGCGGAAGGTGGACGCATCAGCGGCGTGACTTCGAGAGTTCTCTGCCTGAGTGCGGCGGCCGGCGATGACAGCGGGAGCTATAGCCTGGTGGTGAGCAACGCC
>CAZDOO010000021.1:0-67653 GCA_964507045.1 uncultured Verrucomicrobiota bacterium
ACCGCACACTCAACTTTCAGCCCTCAACTGAGCCAAGTTGGCACAGTGGGGTCATGGAGGAAACCAAGCCCTGTGAATGACCGGCGCGGCTGCCGGAGGCCGGAAATGCCCGGAAATGGCCCTGATCAACCCAGGCGAAGCCCCCTTTTGGCAAAACCGAGCCCAGCCAGGCGCCCGCCGCCGCCTCCGGCTCGTTCCCGGCTCTCCCCACCGTCTCCTCACCGTTACCTCACCGTTACCTCACCGTTGAACCTCTGCAAGGTTTGCAGAGGTTCAACGGTGAGGTAACGGTGAGGTAACGGAGGGGTAAGCCATGGGGACGGTGGGGGGCATCGGCGATAGGCCGGAGGCCGGCGCCCAGGCAAGTTCCGGCTCGCAGTATCAGCAAAGCCAATGAATTGGGGAGTTGTGTAAGAAAGTCAGGGGAATTGATGTCAGCGGAATGGATGAGCCGTGCCTATGAATTGATGGGTTGTGTGAGGGAGTCCAAAACCCAGCCGCATGCAGCAGCTCGCTTGCGGGAGGCCGCACGCCCTCGCGGGTTGGAAGCCGGGCTATCCGGACGTGCTTTTAGTTGGTTTCCCCGCGTTAACGGGCGGAGACCTTCGCGATGGCCTCGACAATCTGCTGGTAGCCGGTGCAGCGGCAGAGATTGCCGGAGATGGCGGTGCGGATTTCCCGTTCGGTCGGCCGGGGGTTCCAATCCAGCAGCGCCTTGGCGCTCATAAGCATTCCCGGCGTGCAGAAGCCGCAGTGGACGGCATCGTGGTCGAGAAAAGATGCTTGCAGCGGGTGCAGCTTGCCGGCTTGCGCCAGGCCTTCCACAGTCGAGACGTGACGCCCGGCGATTTGCGGGGCGAGCACGAGGCAGGAATTGACCGGCTCACCGTCGAGGAGGACCGTGCAGGCGCCGCACTCGCCGATTTCGCAGCCGCACTTGGTGCCCATCAGGCCCAAGTGATCCCGCAGCAGGTCGAGCAGGGTGGTGTTGGCGGGAACAGTAAGCGTGAGGGGGCGCCCATTGATCGTGGTGGTGATGGAGGCTTCGGCGGCAGGGCGCGGCGTCCCCGGCGCGCCGGGGAGAGCGCGCACTGCCTTCGCGGGGGCGGGCGATTTTGCAGGCGGGGCCGCGAGGCATGCCTCTAACACCCGCCTTACCAGGACCGCGATCACCGGCTCTTTGTACTCCGTGGACCAGCGCCGGCCGGTGGCCGTGATCATCACCTCGGAGACCTTTTTGCCGGCGGCAGCGAAGAGCTTCGTGCCGGGCTTCTCGCCGACCAGCAACTGCTCGGCTGCGGTGACCCGCTGCCACGTTGCGAAGGCGGCGCCGGGCACAATCCGCGCCTCGGTGATGCGTCCATCCGCGCCCACTTCGAGAATAGCCGCCACGCTCAGGCGGGAGATTGCCAGCGCGTTGCGCCGCCCCAGCTTGATGAACGCGCCGCCGGAGTTTGGGCCAGGCTGGCGGAAGCGAATGCCGCTCAGCAGCTCGTCGGGCTTGGCCTTGGTCTGGTAGGGCTTGACGAACAGGTCCGCCAGCGGCAGCTCCCGGCGGCCGGCTTTGGATTGCAGCGTGACTGTCGCGCCCAGCGCGATGAGCGGCGGCACGGAATCCGCGCACGCGGCCGCGTTCATAATGTTGCCGCCGACGGTGGCGCGAGCCCGGACCTGCGGGGAGCCGATCGCGGCGGCCGCGGCGCCCAGCAATGGCGCCGACCTGCGCAGCGCCTCCGAGCGCACCAGGTCGGCGTGCGTAACCAGAGGCCCGAGGGCAATGGCGCCGTCCGAGTCGGCGATCCCGCCGAGCGCCGCGACCCGGGAAATATCGAGCACCAGCCTGGGCGTCTTCTTGGAGCCGCGCCGCAACTCGATCAGCAAGTCGGTTCCACCGGCCAGAATGCGCGCCTCGGGACCGTGCTCGGCCAGCACACCGCAGGCCTCGGCAATGGTTTGAACGGCGATGTAGTCGAAGCGCTTCATAGGTCACCTCGCCCGAGTTTGCAGGAGTCTCCCACCCGCACATCCTTCTTCACCGAACCGCGCTCGCCTTTGCGGGTGAGCTTGTGCCCGAGCAGGACGCGTTCGAGCGTGGCGGGGATTTCCAGGACACGCTTCCCCGTGGCGTTGTAGATGGCGTTGACGAGGGCCGGAGCCGCCAGTTCGTTCGCCGGTTCGCCGATGGACTTGGCCCCGAAGGGCCCGGCCGCGTCGGCGTTCTCGACGATGATGGCCTTAATATTCGGCACGTCCATGGAGGTCGCGATCAGGTACTCGTCGAAATTCACTTGCTTCGGCACCGCGTCCTCGTAGTCGAACTCTTCCAACAGCCCGTAGCCGAGCCCCATCGCGACGCCGCCGTAGAATTGCCCCAGCACCGAATTGCGGTTGATGGCCTGCCCGACGTCGTGGCAGGAGACGAACTCCAGCACGTCCACCTTGCCGAGCTCCGTGTCCACTTCCACCTCGGCCACATTTGCCCCATAGACGAAAGTGAAATAGGCCTCGCCCTTGCCTTCCTCCTCGTGCCAGGACGTGTGCGGGGCTTTGTGCCAACCCAGGCCATACATTGGCTTGCCGCGCTGGAAGCACGCGCCCGCCAGCTCGCTGAACGACGCCAGCCGCTTGCCGCTGCCTTTCTCCACCAGGTAGTTCCCGGCCAAATCGCACTGGTCGGGGGTAGCCTTGACCATGTCGGCCCCCACCTCCAGCAGCGTCGCCCGCACGACCTCCGCCGCTTTCTTCGCCGCCGAGCCGCCCATGATGGTGCCGCGCGACGCCACCGTCGGCCCGGAGTCGGGCACCCGGCTGGTGTGGGTGTTCAGGAACCGGATGCGGTCCATCGAAATGCCGAGCACCTCCGCCGCGATCTGCGACATCTGCGTCTGCGCCCCCTGCCCCATGTCGGTGATGCCCGAGGACACGATCACGCTGCCGTCGGTCTGCACCGACACAATGGCCCCCGCGGCATCCGCCCCTTCGGCGCCCAGCGACACGCCGCGATAACTGCACGCCAGCCCGATCCCGCGCTTTTTCGGCGCCGCCGGCGCGTTGCGATACCGCTTCCACTTCGCCTGGAAGTCCAGCGCCTCGGCGGCCTTTGTCAGCACCTCGATCAGGCTCACTTTGTGGGTCAGGCGCTGCTGCGTCGCCGTCACCGCGCCATCCTTGAAGCCGTTCTGCAGGCGGATCTCCAGCGGGTCCTTGCCCACCTTCTCGCCCAGCTCGTCCATCATGCTCTCGATGGCAAAGTTGACCTGCGGCGAGCCGAAGCCGCGCATCGCGCCCGTGTAATTGTTATTGGTATAGACGGCATAGACGTCCGTCTTCACGTGCTCGCAGTAATAGGGCCCGGTTGCCTGCACCACCGAGCGCCAGGTCACGAACTGGCTCATCGAGGCATAGGCGCCCCCGTCCGCGATGCACTTGATCTCCATCGCCGTAATCGAGCCGTCCTGCTTCGCGCCCCACTTGTAATCGAGCACGTAGGGATGCCGCTTGTAGGACTCGAGCATGGATTCTTCGCGCGTGTTGACCATCTTGACCGGCTTGCCCGTGGCCAGCGCCAGCAGGGCCGCCCGGCAGCACAGGGAGGTCATCACCTCGTCTTTGCCGCCGAAGGAGCCGCCCAGGGTGGCCTGGACAATCTCGACCTGGTTCAGGTCCAGTTTCAGCACCGCTGCGACCGAGCGGCGAGTCGAGAACAGGTTCTGCACGCTGCCGGTCACCGTCACCCCGCCATGCTCAGCCGGCTCGGCCAGCACCGCCTCGGGCTCGAGGTAACTGTGCTCGATGCACGGCGTCTTGAACCTCCGCTCGAGGATGAAGTCCGCCGCCGCGAAGCCCTTGGCCACGTCGCCCTTGCGCACCTTATGGTGGACGAACGCGTTGTCCGCCCCGTGAATTTTGGGCGCGCTCGCCTCCAGCGCCGCCTCAGGATCCGAGACCACCGGCAGCGGCTCATATTCCACCTCGACCAGCTTCAGCGCCGCTTCGGCGATCTCCCTCGTCTTGGCCGCGACCAACACGACTCCGTCGCCAAGGTAACGGACTTTGTCCACCGCGAGGATGGCCTGGTTCTTGAGGACGATGCCGATGACCTTCTCGCCCGGGATGTCCTGCGCCGTCAGCACGGCTTCGACGCCCGCGAGCTGTTTGGCGGCCGTCGTATCAATGCGCACGATGCGGGCGTGGGGATGTTCCGAACGCAGGACCTTGCCGTAAAGCTGGTGTCCGGCGTTGTAATCCGCGGCGTACTTTGCCCGCCCCGTCACCTTGCCGAGGGCGTCCACGCGCCGCTCGCCTTTGCCGATGATCTTGTTCTGCGTGCTCACTCTGTCTGGCTTGGTTACTGGATCCAGAGTCCGCAGTCTCGCGCAAAGTTGCGTCGAATGCAATGCAAACCCGGGCAGGGCCGGATGAGCGGATGAGCATTGTCAGCGCCCGCGGCTGGTGTATAGTCAGAGCACATGGCAGTCCAGAACCGCATTGTCAAGGTCCAGAAGCGCAACCGCGCACTGGTGAAATTCGACGACCTCCGCATCCGGCAGGCGATTCTCCACGCCGCCCAGTCCATTGGCGGCCTGGAACAGGATCGTGTGCCCGGCGTCAACGAAACCATCTTCCGGGCCCACGACAGCGAGGAAGAGATCGCCGGCTTCCTGGCCGACGCGGTGGTCGTCTGTCTCAACTCCGACCCGCACCACTTGATCTCCAATTTCCCGCCAACCATCGAGACGATCCAGGACGAAGTGCTCCACGCGCTGCGCAGCTACGGCTTCCAGAACACCGCCGACGCCTACGAATGTTATCGCTGGGGCCGGCATTGGCTGCGGGAAGGCGCCATTACGGCGGACAAGTTCATGGGCAACGGCTTTCCACGGACGCGGATGGACGAGACGCTGGCCTGGAACCGGCAGCACGGCTGCGACACCGTCGCCGGGCTCAACGAGATTGTGCGCCGCGGCAAGATTCAACCGCTGGTGGAGGAATCGCTCGCCCGGTACGAGCAATCGCTCGATGAGGCGGCGCGGAAGGTCATGCAGCGCCTCAACGGCGGCGACCAGCTCCGCATGATGTGGGTCAGCGGCCCAAGTTCCTCCGGCAAGACCACGACAACCGTCAAGCTCACCGAGCGGCTGCAGAAGCAGGGCCTGCGCTTCCTCATGCTCAACCTCGACGACTACTTCTGGTCGCTCGTGGAGCATCCCACCGATTGGATCAACGACCGCAACTACGAGACGCCCGAGGCGCTGGATATCCAGTTGCTCAATAGCCATTTGACCGGTTTGCTGGCAGGCGAGACCATCGAGAAGCCGATCTACAGCTTCAAGGAGGGCCGCCGCATCGCCACCAAGCACATCAAGCTGGAGCCGGGCCAGATTCTATTGCTGGATTGCCTGCACGGGCTCTACCCCCCCATCACGGAAGGCATCCCGGCCTCCGCGCAGTTCCGCCTCTACATCGAGACCCAGAATGTGCTCTCCGAGGGCGACGGCAGCAGCGGCCGCCGCACGCAGTTCACCGACGTGCGCCTGCTGCGGCGCATGCTGCGCGACGTTCAGCACCGCAATCACAGTCCGCTGCTGACCATCCTGCACTGGCACTACGTCCGCTCCGGCGAACTGTTCAGCATCATCCCCTTGAGCGGCCTGGCCGATCATGTCGTCAACGGCGGGTTTCCCTTCGACCTGCCCGTGCTCAAGCCGTTTTTCTGCGGCCCGGGCGGTCACCTCCCCCGGCCCGAGGATTTTCAATCCTATGCCGGCTTCCTGGACGCCCGCATCCGCTACGAGCGAGTCAAGCGGCTGCTGGAGTCCGTCGAGGGCTTGAGCAAGGAACAGGCCGGGAGCTACGACGTGATTCCCGGCGACGCCGTCATCCGCGAGTTTATCGGCGGCAGCACCATCAAGATTCCCCACAACGAGTAACCGGCCCCGCGCATGAAGACTTTCCTCGTGCTGGTGTTGGGCATCGCCCTCGGCGGGGCCGCGGTGTGGTTCTACGCCACTTATCGGCACGATCCGCGCTGGCAGTCCGCCGAAAAGAAGGTCGGAGACGCCGCCACCTCGGCTCGTGAGGCGGCACAGGACAAGATTCGCGCCCTCCACCTGCGTCCCGAGGACCTCAAGGATGAATTAGCCCGCACCGGCCAGATTGTCCGCCGCGAGGCCAGCGCCGCCGGCCGGGCGATTGCCGACGCCACCGCCGACGCACGGATCACTGCCGCCATTAAAGCCAAGCTGGTCGCCAGCCGCGACCTCTCGGCCTTGAATATCTCGGTCAACACCACCGCCGGTGTGGTCACCTTGTCCGGCACGGTATCCTCCACCGAGCACGTGGGGAAAGCGATTCTATTGGCGATGGAAACCGAGGGCGTGCGCGAGACGGTCTCGACCCTCCAGGTGAAGCCTAAGGCGCAACCTTAGCCAGCCGATCGGCGAGCGCCGACGTGACCCAATTGCATCGTCCAGCCCGGTTGCTTTCCCCCGCCTTGTCGGCTATCTTCTGCTCCTATCGCATGCAAAGCCCTAAGCACCTCCGAAAGCGGCAAGAAAGCCTAACCTCCCACATCATAAGCCGGCCCCCAGCCAAGCTCATCCCATCCGCGCGTTGCCAGTGGATGATGGCAGCGCGGGTCACCGGTATCATACTGGCGTTATGGCTGCCCGTGACCACGCGCGCCGCCCAGCACAATGTCATCGCCGGCAATCTGCGGGTGGATCAGATTCCCGGGTACAGCTATTCCGGCAGTTACGATGACAACACCAACGCTATCGTCACCTGCACGCTCGCAATCAACGGCTTCACCGCCGTTGGGGGACCGCCGTTCAACCGCGCGGACTTCTATGTTTGGGCCTACCCCGGAGCTCTTGGCACCAATGACGCGAATCTGGGCTTCCTGATCGGCTCGGTGGCGCAGAATGGCCGCACCAATCCTCTCCCCACCTATGGCACCAACTGCTGGCAGATTTGCCAGACGGTAGCCAATGCCGACAACACCTTGCGGTTTGCCACCTGCCAGACGGTGGGCAGCCTGGGCACGGGCAACACGATTGAGTGCAACGCCAACGTCGCGGCTGCGTTCTTCCCCATGTCGAACTGGCTGGGAGGCTGGTGCCGGAGCCTGCCCTACACGAACGGCTATCCCAACAACTGGTTTCTGGGCTCGCCGGGCTTGCTCGGCTGGACCAATCACGGCGCCTACACCAACTTCTTCGATCTCTACGGCCTCACAGGCGGGAGTGGCGGCCAAAGCACCGTGTCCCTCACCAACTTCGGAATCAACTCGCTGACCGACGGCATCCTGCTGGTCACTGGCGGCAAGGACGAGAACAACTTTGTCCAGTCTCGGCGCAACGCTGACGGCACCTGGCAGGTTTACGTCCATGACATCGGCGCGGACAGCACTGCTTATGAGCAGGACCAGTTCGTTTTTGTGTATGTGCCCAAGACGAACACGCTGGTGGTGTCCGGCATGTTCCAAAGCGACTCCTACGGGAACCCATCCATTACCAACTACAGCGGGGCGCAGTTGGGGGTGACCAATTACGTGGTCTCCAGCAGCGGCGGCTATTCAATCTGTCCCGTGTTCACCATTACCAATATTGCCGCGGGCCGCTGGTACCTGACCATGAACAATACCAACTTCACCCCGACCAACGGCGTGCTCATCACGTCGCCGGCCGGGGGCGGCAGCTACAACGTGGACAACATCGTGACCTGCCAGGCGACCAACAGCAGCAAATTCTCGAATGGCTGGGAGATCCAATCGCGCGATCTGCCCTCCGGCAACCTGCAAAGCCCCTACGTTTCAGGCGGGTCCGAGGATGTTTGCTCGTTTGTATTTATCCCGGCGAACAATGCGTTCATCGCAGTCGCGCCCACGCAGAACCTGCAAACGACGACCGCCGGGGGCACGGCCACCTTCACCGTGGTGCTGCAGCAAGCACCGACCGCAAACGTGACCATTGGCGTCAGTTCGAGCGACACGAACGAAGGCACGGTGGACACGAGCACGTTGACGTTCACTTCGTCCAACTGGAACACGCCGCAGACGGTAACAATTACCGGTGTGGAGAACGGCCTTTCCAACACCAACGTTGCGTACACGATTATCCTCGCTGCGGCGGTGAGCACGGACACCAACTACAACGGCATGAAACCGAGCAACGTTGCGGTTACCAACGTCCGCTGCTTTACCTGGAATGGCGGGGCCGGCAATGGCGTTTGGAGTTCGGGCGCTGCCCAATCCAACTGGAGCGGTGGCGTTTATGCCCCGGGCAATAGCGGGGGCCCATACGATTTCGTTTTTACCGCGGCCAGCCCCGCCGGCCCGAGCACGATTACGCTAGCCGGCGGGCACAACCCGGACGTGAACAACCTGACCATCAATGCCAACGCCTGGAACCCGACAACGATTGCTCTTACCAATGGAACCTCCAACGATCACCTGGACCTCAATCCGGCGAGCAGCGGCGTTGAGACCGTGACGATTCTGTCAGGCTCACACACCATCACCAATACCGGGGCAGGCAGCTACGGCTACGTGCAGCTCCAGGGACAAGACAACCAAGTCTTCGACATAGGCAGCGGCGCTGCGCTCACGATCTCCCCCGTGATTAAAGGTGATGCGGGAACTCGCGGGTTCACCAAGACAGGCGCCGGCACGCTGACATTGCGCGGCGCCAACACCTACGGCGGCGGCACGATCCTCAGCGGCGGCAAGCTGGTGGCGATGGCCAACGCCAGCGCCCTCGGCACGGGCGCGCTGACCCTCAATGGCGCCTCGGCGACGCTGGAACTCGACAACAACTCCGGCTTGAGCTTCAACAACAATGTGACGGTGTCGTCTGACGCCACGATCAACCCAGGGCGCCTGACGCCAGGCGCGGGCGTGACCCACACGCTGGGCACATTGAGCATCGGGCCCAATACGCTGACGATCGCCGGCGCGAGCACTGTGACCAGCGGCACCGCGCAAATAACCTTTGGGAACGTCACGTTGACCGGCACGCCCACCTTTACGGTCAACAATCCGGCGGGCGGCGGCACGACAACGCTGAGTCTCGGCGCGGTGAACAACGGAGCCTACACCGCGGTTATCAATGGCAATGGCAACCTGGTGCAAACCGGCGTATGGGGCAACGGCGCCGGCGGCATCACCTACAGCGGCACCGGATCGCTGACACTGAGCCAGGCCAATACCTACACGGGCGGCACGACCCTCAGCAGCGGCAAGCTGGTCCTGGGGCCCTCGGGCTCGATTTCCTCCTCCCCGCAAATCCTTGTCTCCAGCGGCGCCACGTTTGATGTGTCCCGGGTGAGTGCGGGATTCAGTTTGGGCAGTGGTCAGTGGCTGGGTGGCTCGGGCGTGGTCACGGGCAGCGTGACGGTGGCCGGCGGCACACTCAATCCCAACACTTCCCTGAGCTTTTCCAATAGCCTGGCCCTGAGCGGGTCAGGAACAAATTACTTTGTCTTGAGCAGCGTTCCCGGCGCGGCCACGAACGATCAGATCGTGGTAGCGGGCAACCTCAACCTCAGCGGCGTGACTACCATGGGAGTCAGCTACACTGCGCTGGGGATCGGCCGGTATAAGCTGATCACCTACGGCGGCGCGCTCACGGGCGGCACGAGTAACTTGTGGCTGACCCTTTCCGGCGTACCGCAAGTGGCGTATCTGGATGCTTCCATCACTAACGAAATTGACCTAGTGGTGATCCCGCCGGTCAGTCTGGCCTGGGTGGGCGATGGTTTGTCCAATAACTGGGATATAGCCCTGACCGAGAACTGGCTGAACATCAGCAACTCCACCCCCACCTACTTCCTCAATGCGGAGCCGGTCGTTTTCAACGATTCCGGCTCGAAGAGCCCCGCGGTGAACCTGGTCGGCGCGCTGGCCCCCAGCTCGCTGGTAGTATCTAACAACACTGGCACCTACGCCTTCAGCGGCAGCGGTTACCTCAGCGGCAGCACGGGCTTGACGAAGCAGGGTGCCGGCTCGCTGGTGATCGCCAACAGCGGAGTCAACAGTTTCAGCGGTGGGACCACCATCGCCGGCGGAACGGTGAGCATTACCGAGGACAGCGCCCTGGGTGCGCCCCCTGACTCAGCGGTCACGAACCAGCTCACGCTTAGCGGCGGGAAACTGCAGACAGCGGCTGACATGACGTTCACTCCCAACCGGGGGATTACAGTTGGCGCGGCTGGTGGCGCGTTGGAAGCGATCTATTCCCTGGGCGTGGAGTGTCTCCTTAACGGATCGGGCACTTTGACCATCAGCGGCGGCGGAGAGCTATCGCTAAGCCACACGAATCCCGCATTTACCGGCAACCTCACTATCTGCGATGAAACACTTGTCAGCACCTTCGGCGCCAGCAGTTTCGCCGGGGTATTCTGCAAGGCTGGGACCATCACCATCACGAACGCCACCCTCTTCGCCGAGAGCGGCAACAACGGGCCGTTTGGGAACCCCGGAACGCTTGTCTCGGGCAATGTGGTCGTTCAACCAGGCGGAGTTCTCGAGATCGGGGATGGCGTTGCGGCGCATATTCCCCGGGTGCTCGTCCTGTCCGGCGGCGAACTGGCAAGCAGCGGGACGGTCAATGCCACCTACGGCTCCTGGAATCTGGACCAGGGAGTGACCGTCAATGGCGGCACCAACACCTCGGTTATTTCCGCCGCGGGCGTGGCGGTTAACCAATCGGGCGGAACTGTGTTCAACGTCGGCAGCGGCGCGGCCAGCGGCATTGACCTGGACGTGACCGGCACCATTGACCATTTCCCCAGCACTTCCGACAACGGGCTGATCAAATCGGGGCCCGGGGTGATGCGGCTGGCGGGCGCCAACACTTATACCAGTGCCACCACGATTAGCAACGGCGTGTTGCGAGTGGACGGCTCGTTAGGCGCCGGCGCGCTCACCGTGAAGAGCAACGGCACGCTGGCCGGAATCGGGACGGTCGCAGGCACCGTCAGTGTGCAAAACGGGGGTTATCTTGCGCCTGGCGACGGCACCATTGGCACCCTGACGGTAAACAATACGCTAACGCTGGCAGGCAAAACGGTAGTTGAACTGAACAAGTCCGGCACCATCCTGACCGAAGACCAAGTCGTTGGGGTTAGCACGCTCACCTACGGCGGCGCACTGGTGGTGACAAACACCAGCGACTTTCAGGCCATACCGCTGGCGCCGGGGGACAGTTTCCCCCTGTTCAGCGCCGCCACTTACACCGGGGCCTTCACCAACGTAATGGTGCCAGTCCTGCCGGGAGGGATGATTTGGGATACCAACAACTTGAGAGTGGACGGTTCCATTACCGTGGTGGGCAACGGCGCCGCGCCGGTCATCACCAGCCAACCGCAAAGCTTGACCGTTAACAGTGGCAGCCCGGCGTCGTTCACTGCGGTAGCGGCGGGTCCGCGGCCGCTGGCGTACCAGTGGCGGAAGAACGGGACGAATATCGCCGCCGCCACCACGAACACTTACACCATCGCCAGCGTGGGCACCAATAACGTGGCCGCCTATGCCGTGGTGGTGACCAACGCCTATGGCAGCGTCACGAGCGCCGTGGCGATGCTCGCGCTGAATGCGCCGGCGCCGGCAACCACCGTCACCAACGGGCTGATGGTCTATTTGAACTTTGATAACAACCTCAGCGGGCAGCTTGGCACGACGGTCAACGGGACGCTCTATACCGGCGGTGCCACCAACGGGCCGCGCTACAAAACGGGTGTGATTGGGTCGGCGGCCGGCTTCGCGAACACCGGCAGCAGCGGCCAACCCAGCGACTGGGCCGTTTCGCTGGGCAGGCTGGAATCCATCTACTCCAACAGCTTCAGCGTTTCATTTTGGGAGCGCAGCGCCAGCGGTGCCGGCGCACTCATGGGCAACAAGAACTGGAGCAGCGAGGCCAATACCGGCTGGGCGGTTTCCATGACGGACGCGAAGAACGTCAACTGGAATGCCGTCGGCGGCACCAACCGCAGTGTGGACTTGAACCCGCCGTTTTCGGATGGCGATTGGCATCTCGTGACGGTGACGTTCAACCGGGTGACCAACGGGGTAACCAGTTACCTTGATGGTGTGGCGGCCAAGCTGAGCGACCTCAGCCCCTCAGCCTCGGCGTCGATGAACGCCGGAGCCAACACACTGGTGGGCGGCAGCGGCACCGGGACCTATGCAGGAGCCGGAAACATCGATGACCTCGCGGTGTGGAACCGCGTTGTGACACCGGACGAAGTCGCCGCCATCTATGCGGCCGGGCTGATCGGCAAGCCGCTGAATTACGCGGTGCCGGGCCTGGCACCGGTCATCGTCACCAATCTCCCCACCAGTGTCAGCGTGGCCTCGGGCAGTTCGGTTACGCTCAGCGTGACGCCCAACGGGTCCGGGCCTTTCACCTATCAATGGAGATTCAACGGGGTTGCCATTCCGGGCGCAACTAATGCTACACTGATCCTGGCAGGCGTGGGTTCCGGCGGCATCGACTCCTCCAGCGAAGGGGTTTACACGGTGCTCGTCAGCAATGGCTACGGCGGCGTGATGAGCAGCAAAGCGGTGCTCACGGTGTATAGCCGCGTAGTCACAGGCCAGTGGGATTTCCTGCGCGGCGACCTGCGCGCCACTGTGGGAGGGGATCTTCAGTATGTCGGAGACACGACGAACCTAACGTCGTTCCCGATGATGAGCATCAACGGTGCGCCGACCCCGGTCATGGCCTTTGGCAGCAACGCGCCGAGCCAGGGTTTTACGATGTGGCACGGGGCCATGCCCAATGGAGGCGGCCAGTTTGTCAACCAATACACGTTGATCCTGGATGTGATGTTCCCAGCGTCCAGCAGCGGCCTGTGGCGGGCGTTGTTCCAAACCGATCCGTTCAACCACCCGGGCGACGACGCGGAGTTCTATGTCGGCAGCGCCAGCGCCACCCCGGCGCCCAACGGTATTGGGGCAGAAGGGCAGTATAACGGCACGCTGGCACCCGATACGTGGTATCGCATCGCGTTTGCGGTGGACCTGACAGCGTCAGCAGGTCAGCAGCTCAGCACGTATGTCAACGGCGTCCTGGCGGGCCAGCAGTCATTGTCCGGCGGCGTAGATGGCCGTTTTGCGCTTGGGCCTGCGGCGCAACTCTTTACCGGCGGGCTGAACGGCGGCACCACCCAGCCAGGCTATGTCAGCAGCATCCAGTTTGTAAACGGCTGCCTGCCACCGGCAACCATCGCAGCGCTGGGCGGGCCGAGCGCCGACAAGCTGCCGCCCGGAGACGCGGCTATTCAGATCACCAACCTGGCGGTCAACGCGTCGCAAGTAACGTTGAACTGGGGGGGCCCGAGCGGCAATTACCAGGTGCAACACACCCCGACGCTCAGCCCGCCAGCCTGGCAACCTGCCAGCACGCTGAGCACCAACCACAGCCTTACCCTGCCCGCCAGCGACGAGATCGGTTTCTATCGGGTCACCCAATCCCAGTCGGACATCCTGGTCGGGCAATTGCCTTACGGAGAGCAATGCATTTCCTCGAAGGAAATCATCCGCGCTGTTGGCAACCAGGTTCAGTTCTTCGGCTTGCCGGTGGACCTGGTCCTCTCGCCGGATGGCCGGACAGTTTACCTGAAGAACCATAACAACTTGTGGGTGGTGGATGCGGATTCGTGGACGCCGCTCCAGACGCTGGCTTATCCAGCCAGCGGCGCGTCCATGCATGGCATCGCCGTCAGCCCGGACGGCGCGCATGTATACGTAACCAGCTCCGCCAATCAGCTCTACGATTGGAAAGTTGCCGGGGGTGTGGTTTCGTACTCGCGCACGATTTCTTTGGCTTCGGGGTCGGACCCGTGCGGCCTGGCGATCTCGGCGGACGGGACCAAGGCCTATGTCTGTCTTTCCATCAAGAACAAGCTGGCGGTGGTGAACCTGACCAGCGGCACCGTCAGCCAGCAAATCACTGTGGGCATCGCCCCGTGGGATGTGGTGCTTTCACCCGATGGCAACACGGCTTACGTCTCGGACTGGGGTGGCCGCTACCCGACCACCGGGGATTTGACGATGACCTCGGCCGGCACGGCGGTGGTGGTGGATGAGCGAGGGGTGCCCACCAGCGGTGTGATTTCGGTGGTCAATCTCACTAGCGGTGTGGAAGCCGCGCAGGTGGCGACGGGGCTGCACCCGTCAGACCTGGTGCTCAGCCCGGATGGTGGCACGCTCTATGTGGCCAATGCCATGTCCGACACGGTGTCGGTAATCGACACGCAAACCAGGAAGGTCCGGGAAACCATTCTGGTCCGGCCCTCCTCGACGCTGCCGTTCGGGAATTCCTCAACGCTGCCTTTTGGCAGCATTCCGGATGGCCTGGCCTTAAGCGCGGACGGCACGAATCTGTTTGTCGCTGTTGCCGGCAACAACGCCGTTGCCGTCGTGGAACTGCCCAATGCGCAGCATACCAACAGCGTGGTGCAGGGGTTCTTCCCGACCGATTGGTATCCCGGCGCCGTGGTGGCCGATAGCAACTACGTCTATGTGGCCAACGTCAAAGGTCTGGGCACCCGTTACGGGCAGCCGGCGACCACTGCCTACACCGCCACCGGCTTTTACTTGGGCACCGCCAATCGCATTCCCATTCCCTCGGCTGAGGCCTTGAGCAAATACAGCGCCCAGGTGAACAAGAACGGCCGGATCAGCCAAATCCAGCAGGCCCAGCAACCGGCGCGGTCCGGCCAGACGCCGGTGCCGGTGCCGGCGTATGCGGGCGAGCCTTCAGTCTTCCAGCATGTGCTCTATATCCTGAAGGAGAACAAGACCTACGACCAGGTGTTCGGGGACATGGCCCAAGGCAACGGCAATCCCAACTTGTGCGTCTATCCCCAGTACATCACGCCGAACCATCACGCTCTGGCGCAGCAGTATGTCCTGTTGGACAACTTCTACTGCAACGGCGTGAACTCGGCCGTCGGCCATTCCTGGTGCACCGAGGCCAACGACAGCGACCACCTCGAGAAGTCATTCGGCGGTTTCGTGCGCAGCTACGGCCCCGAATCGGACCCGTTGAGCTATGTTCCAACCGGGTTCATCTGGAACAACGTGCTCCAGCATGGGCTGACCTTCCGTAACTACGGCGAGTTTACCAGCGGGGTCGTCCCCAGCGGCGCTTCCTGGAGCGATATTTACAACGATTATCTCAGCGGCGCGCACTCCATCCTCATCACCAACACGATGCCCCTTGCCCCGCTCAGGCCCTACACTTCCACCAACGTGCCGGGCTGGAACCTGAACATCCCCGACGTGGTCCGCGGTTACGGTTTCATCAAAGAACTTAACGCCGCTCAGGCCCGTGGCAGCTGGGAGACCTTCCATTTCCTCTGGCTGGGCAACGACCATACCGGCGGCACCCCGCCCGCCCGCGCCCAGGTCGCCGACAACGATCTTACGCTCGGCCAGGTCGTCGAGGCCGTCACCAAGAGCATTTTTGGCAGCACCACCGTCATCTTCGTCATCGAGGACGATCCCCAGAGCGGTTACGATCACGTGGACGGCCACCGGTCCATCTGCCTGGTCATCAGCCCCTACACCAAGCGCAAGCAAGTGGTTAGCACGTTCTATAATCAGGCCGGCCTGCTGCACACGATGGAGCGGATCATGGGCCTGCCCCCCATGAACCAGGGCGACGCCATGGCCCCGCTGATGTTTGATTGCTTCACCAACACGCCTGATTTCACTGCCTACACCGCCCTGCCCAACAATATTGACTTGGCGACGGGTGGCACCGCGGCGCTTTCAGCCAAGGCGCGCTATTATGCCAAGAAGGTTCAGAAGATGGACTTCAGCAAGCCGGACCGGATCGATGACGACATCTTCAACCGCTACATCTGGCACTCCATCAAAGGCGATGCCCGCTACCCATCCGAATTCGTCGGCGGCCACGGCAAAGGACTCAAGAAGCTGGGCTTGGTCTTAGCCAAGACGCAGAAGGACGATGATGATTAAGGACCGGGTTGGGCTGGGACGGCTCACCACCGGGACAAAAGCATCGGCGGCAGACGTTGGAACGCACCTTGCCCGTTCAGGCGGTATGCACGCCCCCAAGCCAAACGCCGGCGATTTAGGAAGCTGAATCCGGCGACTCCGACGGCTCTGACTCATCCGGCGCCTCCGGCATCTCCAGCGATTCCGGCGGCTGCGGCGTCTCCGTCTGATGAGGATTCTTGGCGCGCGTGTTGCGCGGCAGCGGGCTGATCACCGCAGTCAGGTCACGGTCGCCCAGCATTTTCGGAGGCGAATCCGCTTACCCCCATGGGGCAACCTCGTTGACAAAGCGGTCTACCACCTGAAAGCCGAATTCCGTGTGCGCTTTCCACCGCCCACGAAAACGCAGCTTGATGCGCACTTTCATGTCGCCGCGCAGAAAGTCAATGGCGCGGCCAAGCTTACTGGAGAAATCGTGCGAATCAATGTTAGGCGAGAACCGAATCTCCTTCATCCGGCTCGCCGACTGCTTGCGTTGGGATTCCTTATGCCGCTTGGCCTTCCTCGCTCCCCGCTTTTACACAGAGCTCTTGGCATTAGTCTTTTTGCTTGCCTGAGCTCTATGCGACCGTTATAGTTTCCTCTCGTCACATGCAAAGCCCTGAGCACCTCCGAGAGCGGCAAGAAAGCCTAACCTCCCACATCATAAGCCGGCCCCCAGCCGAACTCATCCCATCCGCGCGTTGCCAGTGGATGATGGCAGCGCGGGTCACCGGTATCATACTGGCGTTATGGCTGCCCGTGACCACGCGCGCCGCCCAGCACAATGTCATCGCCGGCAATCTGCGGGTGGATCAGATTCCCGGGTACAGCTATTCCGGCAGTTACGATGACAACACCAACGCTATCGTCACCTGCACGCTCGCAATCAACGGCTTCACCGCCGTTGGGGGACCGCCGTTCAACCGCGCGGACTTCTATGTTTGGGCCTACCCCGGAGCTCTTGGCACCAATGACGCGAATCTGGGCTTCCTGATCGGCTCGGTGGCGCAGAATGGCCGCACCAATCCTCTCCCCACCTATGGCACCAACTGCTGGCAGATTTGCCAGACGGTAGCCAATGCCGACAACACCTTGCGGTTTGCCACCTGCCAGACGGTGGGCAGCCTGGGCACGGGCAACACGATTGAGTGCAACGCCAACGTCGCGGCTGCGTTCTTCCCCATGTCGAACTGGCTGGGAGGCTGGTGCCGGAGCCTGCCCTACACGAACGGCTATCCCAACAACTGGTTTCTGGGCTCGCCGGGCTTGCTCGGCTGGACCAATCACGGCGCCTACACCAACTTCTTCGATCTCTACGGCCTCACAGCCGGAAGCGGTGGCCAATCCATCGTGAGCCTCACGAACTTCGGCATTAACTCGCTTACGGATGGCATCCTGCTGGTCACCTGCGGCAAGGACGAAAATAACTTTGCTTTGTCACGCGCCGACGCTGACGGCACCTGGCGCGTTTTCGTCAAGGACATCGGCGCCGACAGCTCCTCCTACGAACAGGATGCATTTCTGTTTGTATACGTTCCCAAGACCAATGCGACCGTGGTGTCCGGCAAGTTCCAGAGCGACACCTATGGGAATCCCTACATTAACATCTACAGCGGAGCCCAGTTGGGGGTTACCAACATCACCACCACAACCAATTCAGGTTATTCGATTTGTCCCCAGTTCACGATCACGAACATCGGCACGGGCCGCTGGTATCTGACCATGAAGAATCCCAGCTACACCCCAACCAACGGCGTGCTCATCATATCGCCCTGCGGCGGCGGCGGCGTCAACGTGGACAACATTGTGACCTACCAGGCGACCAATAGTGCCCAGTTTGCCAACGGCTGGGAAATCCAATCGCGCGATCTACCCAACGGCGGACTGCAAAACATTTACAGTTCGTCCTCCGGGCCCGACGATTGCTGCTCGTTCGTGTTCATGCCGGCGAGCAGGCCGGGCATCACGGTCACACCGACGAACAATCTGCTCACCACGGCAGCCGGCGGACAGGCCGTGTTCACCGTGGTTCTGGATCAGGCGCCGTTGGCGAATGTGACCATTGGCGTCAGTTCGAGCGATACGACGGAGGGCACGGTTGACAAGAGCGCGTTGACGTTCAGCCCGACCAATTGGGACACGCCGCAGACCGTGACGATTACCGGCGTAAATGACGGTCTGAATGATGGAGACGTCGCTTACACCATCATTCTCGCCCCCGCGACAAGTGCGGACTCGTCCTACAACGGCTTGAACCCAAGCGATGTTGCGGTCATCAACGGCCAGAATTATTTCACCTGGACCGGCGCGGCGGGCGACGGCATCTGGAGTTCGGGCCACCCCCAGGCCAACTGGGCCAACATCACGTATGCCCCGGGAAACAGCGCGCCGATCCACGTCGTCTTTACCGCAACCAACCCGGCTGGCCCAAGCACTATCACCCTCTGCGGCGGCCACAACCCGGACGTGAACAACCTAACCATCAATGCCAACGCCTGGAGCGAGACCACGATCGCTCTTACCAATGCGACCACCGACGATCACCTGGACCTCAACCCAGCAAGCAACGGGGATGAGACCGTGACCATTCTTTCCGGCTCGCACACGATTACCAATATCGGCGCCGGCACCTACGGCTACGTGCAGCTGCAGGGGCAGGACAACCAGGCTTTCAATATCGCCAGCGGCGCCGCGCTTACCATTTCCCCCGTAATTCAAGGGAGTGCGGGATCTTGCGGTTTCACCAAGACAGGCGACGGCACCCTCACTTTGCGTGGCGCGAACACCTACGGAGGTGGCACCACCCTCGGCGGCGGCAAGTTGGTGGCGATGGCCAACGCCAGCGCACTCGGCACGGGTGCGCTGACCCTCAATGGCGCCTCGGCGACGCTGGAACTGAACAACAACTCCGGCTTGAGCTTCAACAATAACACAACCGTCTCGGCCGATGGCGCGATCAACTCGGGACGAGTGACGCCAGGCGCGGGTGTGACTCACACGCTGGGCTCGCTGAGCATCGGGACCGACACGCTGACGATTGCTGGCGGGAGCAATGTGATTAGCGGCACCGCGCAGATAACCTTTGGGGATGTCACATTGACCGGGTCGCCGACCTTCATGGTCAACAATCCGTCGGGCGGCGGCACGACCACCTTGAGCCTCGGCACGATGAACAACGGAGCTAATACCGCCACCTTCACCGGCAACGGCGACGTGATTCAAACCGGCGTATGGGGCAACGGCACCGGCGGCATTACCTACAGCGGTACCGGATCGCTGACATTCAGCCAAGCCAATACCTACACTGGCGGCACGACCCTCAGCGGCGGCAAGCTGGTTCTAGGGCCCTCGGGCTCGATTTCCGCTTCCCCGCAAATCCTTGTCTCCAGCGGCGCGACATTCGACGTGTCGCAGGTAACAGGAGTTTTCAGCTTGGGCGGCGGTCAGTGGTTGGGGGGGGCGGGTGCTGTAATCGGCAACGTGAAGGTAACAGGCGGCACCCTGCGCCCCAATACCACCCTGAGCTTTTCGAACACGCTGGCCTTCATCGGGTCAGCCACAAACTACTTCTCCTTGACCAGCGCCCCCTCTTCCGCTGCGAACGATCAGATCGTGGTCGGCGGCAACCTCAGCCTCAGCGGGGTGAGCACCATTGTGGTCAGCTATACGGACGTTGGAGTCGGCCGGTACAAGCTGATCACCTACCGCGGCTCGCGTTCGGGCGGGACGAATAACCTGCGGCTGATTGCTTCCGGCCCGCTGCGAGTGATGTATTTGGATGCTTCCATTACCAATGAGATAGACCTGGTGGTGGTTGGCCCCGCCAACCTGCTCTGGGTGGGTGATGGCTCGACCAATAATTGGAACGTCAACCTCACCAAGAATTGGCTCAACACCGGCAACGCCACTGCCGCCACTTACTTCGACGGCGACCTGGTAACCTTCAACGATTCCGGCTCCAAGAGCCCCGCCGTGAACCTGGTTGGCGCGCTGCAACCCGGTTCGCTCCTGGTGTCCAACAACAGTGGCACCTATGCCTTCAGCGGCAGCGGTTCGCTCAGCGGCAGCATGGGGTTGACGAAGCAGGGTGCCGGCTCGCTGGTGATCGCCAACAGCGGAGTGAATGATTTCAGCGGCGTGACCACCATCGCCGGCGGAACGGTGAGTATCACCGAGGACAGCGCCCTGGGCGCGCCGCCCGATTCAGCGGTTGCCAACCAGATCACGCTCAACGGCGGGAAGCTGCAGACGGCGGCTGACATGACCTTCACCCCGAACCGGGGCATCACCGTCGGCGCAGCCGGGGGCACGCTGGAGACGATCTACGCCTTGGGCGTGGAAAGCCTCCTCAGCGGGTCGGGCGCGCTCACCATCAGCGGCGGAGGAGAATTATGGCTCAGCCACACCAATCCCGCATTCACCGGCAACTTGCTCATTTCTGATGAAACGCTGGTCAGCACCTTCGGCGCCAGCAGTTTCGCCGGGGTATTCTGCAAAGCCGGGACCATCACCATCACGAACGCCACCCTCTTCGCCGAGAGCGGCAACAACGGGCCGTTTGGGAACCCCGGAACGCTTGTCTCGGGCAATGTGGTCGTTCAACCAGGCGGAGTTCTCGAGATCGGGGATGGCGTTGCGGCGCATATTCCCCGGGTGCTCGTCCTGTCCGGCGGCGAACTGGCAAGCAGCGGGACGGTCAATGCCACCTACGGCTCCTGGAATCTGGACCAGGGAGTGACCGTCAATGGCGGCACCAACACCTCGGTTATTTCCGCCGCGGGCGTGGCGGTTAACCAATCGGGCGGAACTGTGTTCAACGTCGGCAGCGGCGCGGCCAGCGGCATTGACCTGGACGTGACCGGCACCATTGACCATTTCCCCAGCACTTCCGACAACGGGCTGATCAAATCGGGGCCCGGGGTGATGCGGCTGGCGGGCGCCAACACTTATACCAGTGCCACCACGATTAGCAACGGCGTGTTGCGAGTGGACGGCTCGTTAGGCGCCGGCGCGCTCACCGTGAAGAGCAACGGCACGCTGGCTGGGATCGGGACGCTGGCCGGCACCGTGACGGTGCAAAACGGCGGCTACCTGACCCCGGGAGATGGCGCCATCGGCACATTGACAGCAAACAACACCCTGACGCTGGCAGGCAAGACGGTAATCGAGTTGAGCAAATCAGGCACGATCTTGAGCGAGGATCAGGTCGTCGGAATCAGCACGCTCACCTATGGGGGGTCGCTACTCGTGACGAATATCAGCGACTTTCAGGCCATCCCGCTGGCGCCGGGGGACAGTTTTTCCCTGTTCAGCGCCGCCACTTACACCGGTGCCTTCACCAACGTGGTGGTGCCGGTTCTGCCAGGGGACATGAGTTGGGACACCAACAACCTGAGTTTAGACGGCTCCATCACCGTAGTCGGCAGCGGGGCCGCGCCGGTCATCACCAGCCAACCGCAGAGTCTGACCGTGAACGGCGGCAGTCCGGCCTCGTTCACCGCGATTGCTGCCGGCCCCCGGCCGCTGGGTTACCAGTGGCGGAAGAATGGGGCGAACATCGCGGCCGCCACCTCAACCACTTACACCATCGCCAGCGCGGACACTAATTACGTGGCCGGCTACAGCGTGGTGGTAACCAACGCCTACGGCAGTGTCACCAGCGCCGTGGCGACCCTCGCGCTGAATGCGCCGGCACCGGCAACCACTGTTACCAACGGGCTGATGGTCTATTTGAATTTCGACAACAACCTTAACGGTCAGCTGGGCACAACCGTTGACGGGAAGCTCTACACCGGCGGCGCCACTAACGGGCCGCGCTACAAAACAGGCGTGATTGGCTCGGCGGCCAGCTTTGCCAACACCGGCGGCAGCGGCCAGCCCAGCGACTGGGCAGTCTCGCTTGGCAGCCTGGAATCCATCTACTCCAACAGCTTCAGCGTCGCTTTTTGGGAGCGCAGCGCCAGCGGCGCCGGAACGCTCATGGGCAACAAGAATTGGGCCACGGTGACCAACATTGGCTGGGCAATCTCCATGGCCGACAACAAGAACGTCAACTGGAATGCCACTGGCGGCACGAACCGCGTTGTGGATTTGAACCCGCCGTTCTCGGATGGCGACTGGCATTTGGTGACCGTTTCCTTCAACCGCGCAACCAACAGCGTAGTCTGTTACCTGGATGGCGGGGTAAGCCGGCTCAGCGATGTTAGCCCGTCCAGACTGGCTTCGTTGAATGCCGGAACCAATACACTGATTGGCGGCAGTGGCAACGGCACCTACGCGGGAGCCGGGGACATTGATGATCTGGCGGTGTGGAACCGCGTTGTGACTCCGGATGAGGTCGCAGCCATCTATGCCGCCGGGCTGATCGGCAAGCCGTTGAATTACGCGGTGCCAGATCTGGCGCCGGTGATTGTCACCAACCTGCCCGCCAGCATCAGTGTGTCGGCTGGTGGCGCCGTCACTCTCAGTGTGACCGCGAGCGGCCCGGGACCATTCAGTTATCAATGGAAGTTCAACGGCGTTGCCATCGCGGGCGCGACCAACGCCACACTGGTCCTGGCGGGCTTGGACGCCTCCGGCATAGACTCTTCCAGCGAGGGAACTTACACCGTGCTGGTCGGCAACGACTACGGCGGCGTGATGAGCAGCAAGGCGGTCCTCACAGTCTATAGTCGCGTGGTCACGGGCCAGTGGGATTTCCGGTTCGGCGACCTGCGGGCCACTGTGGGGGCGGACCTGGAATACGCGGGAGACACCACCAACCGGACGGTTTTTCCGCTCATGAGCCTTAACGGCGACCCCGTTCCGGTGATGGCGTTTGGGGCCAACACCTCCAGCCAGGGCTTCACAATGTGGCACGGGGCCATGCCCAATGGGGGTGGCCAGTTTGTCAACCAATACACGCTGATCCTGGATGTGATGTTCCCGGCGTCCAGCAGCGGCCAGTGGCGGGCTTTGCTGCAAAGCGATCCGTTCAACCACTCAGGCAACGACGCCGAATTCTACGTCGGCAGCGCCAGCGCCAGCCCGGCGCCCAACGGCATTGGGGCGGAAGGTCAATACGACGGCCCGCTGGCAGCCGACACCTGGTATCGGGTGGCGTTTGCGGTGGATCTGACGGCCTCAGCCGGCCAGCAGCTCAGCAAATATGTCAACGGCGTGCTGGTCGGCAGCCAGTCGTTGTCCGGCGGCATAGATGGCCGCTTTGCGCTCGGCCCGGCAGCGCAACTCTTCACCAGCGGGCTGAGTGAAGGCGCAACCCAGCCGGGTTATGTCAGCAGCATCCAGTTTGTTAATGGCTGTCTGCCAGCGGCGGCCATCGCGGCCCTGGGCAGCCCCAGCGCCGACAAGCTGCCACCCGGAAACGCCGCCATCCAAATCACCAACCTGTCGCTGAACGCCTCGCAGGTGACATTGAACTGGGGCGGCCCCGCCGGCCGGTTTCAGGTGCAGAACTCCCCGACCGCCGCTCCCTCGGCCTGGCAGCCGGTTGGCCCCCTGAGTTCCAACCACAGCCTTACCCTGCCCGCCAGCGACGATACCGGTTTCTACCGGGTCACTCAATTCCCCTCGGAAATCCAGATCGGCCAATTGCCTTACGGAGAGCAGTGCATTTCCTCCAAGGAGATCATTCGCGCCGCCGGCCGCCAGGTTCAGTTCTTTGGATTGCCGGTGGACCTGGTGCTCTCGCCGGACGGCACGACGGTTTACATCAAAAACCACACGAACATGTGGGTGGTGGATGCGGCTTCGTGGACGCTGGTGCAATCGCTCGGCTACCCGGCCAGCGGCGCCTCAATGCATGGCATTGCCGTCAGTCCCGACGGCTCTCATGTGTACGTAACCAGCTCCGCCAATCAGCTCTACGATTGGAAAGTTGCCGGCGGAATGGTCTCATACTCGCGCACCATCTCCCTGGCATCGGGATCAGACCCGTGCGGCCTGGCCATTTCGGCGGATGGGACCAAGGCTTACGTCTGCCTCTCCATTGCGAACAAGCTCGCGGTGGTAAACCTGACCAGCGGCACCGTCAGCCAGCAGATCAGCGTCGGCATCGCACCGTGGGACGTGGTGCTCTCACCGGATGGCAACACGGCTTACGTTTCGGACTGGGGTGGCCGTTTCCCGACCACTGGGGATCTGACGATGACGTCGGCAGGGACCCCGGTGGTGGTGGACGAGCGGGGTGTGCACACCAGCGGCGTGGTGTCGGTGGTCAATCTGTCCAGCGGCGTCGAAACCGCCCAGATCGCAACCGGCCTGCACCCGTCGGACCTGGTGCTCAGCCCGGATGGCGGCACGCTCTATGTGGCCAACGCCAACTCCGACACGGTGACGGTGATTGACACGCAAACCAAAGCGGTCCGGGAAACCATTCTGGTCCGGCTGTCCTCCACACTGCCGTTTGGGAGTTCTTCAACCCTGCCTTTTGGCAGCGCGCCGGGTGGCTTGGCCTTGAGCGCGGATGGTGCCAGTCTCTTCGTTGCCGCCGGCGGCAACAATGCCGTCGCGGTCCTCGAATTGCCCAACGCCCAGCACACCAACAGCGTGGTCCAGGGATTCATCCCCACGGACTGGTATCCCGGCGCGGTGGTGGCTGACAGCAACAACCTCTACGTGGCCAATGTCAAAGGTCTGGGCACCCGCTACGGACAGCCCAACACCCTGGCCTACACCGCCACCGGATACTACTTGGGCACCGCCAATCGCATTCCTATTCCTTCGGTCGAGGCCCTGAGCAAATACAGCGCCCAGGTGAATAAAAACAGCCGCCTCAGCCACATGCAGCAAGCCCTGCGGCCACCGCGCGCCGGCCAGGCGCCCGTGCCGGTGCCAGCGCATGCGGGTGAGCCCTCAGTCTTCCAGCACGTGGTCTATATCGTGAAAGAAAACAAGACCTATGACCAAGTATTCGGAGATATGGCCCAGGGCAACGGCAATCCCAGCCTGTGCATCTATCCCCAGTACATCAGCCCGAATCACCACGCCCTGGCGCAACAATACGTCCTGCTGGACAATTTCTACTGCAACGGCGTAAACTCGGCCGTCGGCCATAACTGGTGCACCGAGGCCAACGACAGCGACCATCTCGAGAAGTCCTTTGGGGGGTTCGTGCGCAGCTACGGCTCCAGCGGCGACCCCCTGAGCTATGTCCCGACCGGGTTCATCTGGAACAACGTGCTCGAACATGGGCGCACCTTCCGCAACTACGGCGAGTTTACCAGCGCGGTCGTCCCCAGTGGCGCTTCCTGGGGCGACCTCTACACCGATTACACCAACGGCGCGCACTCCATCCTCATTACCAACAGGATCCCCCTCGCCCCGCTGGTGCCTTACACTTCCACCAACGTGCCCGGCTGGAACTTGAACGTGCCCGACGTGATCCGCGGTTACGGCTTCATCAAGGAACTCAACGCCGCTCAGGCCCGCGGCAGTTGGGAGACCTTCCATTTCCTCTGGCTGGGCAACGACCATACCGGCGGCACCCCGCCCGCCCGCGCCCAGGTCGCCGACAACGATCTCACGCTCGGCCGGGTCGTCGAGGCCGTCACCAAGAGCATCTTTGGCAGCAATACCGTCATCTTCGTCATCGAGGACGATCCCCAGAGCGGTTACGACCATGTGGACGGTCACCGCTCGATCTGCCTGGTCATCAGCCCCTACACCAAACGCAACCAGGTGATCAGCACCTTCTACAACCAGGCCGGCGTGGTGCACACGATGGAGCGGATCATGGGCCTGCCGCCGATGAACCAGGGAGACGCCATGGCGCCAATTATGTTCGATTGCTTCACCAATTCTCCCAACTTTACCCCCTACACCGCCTTGCCCAACAACATTGATCTGGTGTCCGGCGGCACCGCCATGCTCTCTTCCAAAGCCCGCTATTATGCCAAGAAGGTGCAGAAGATGGACCTCAGCCAGCCGGATCGCATTGACGATGACATCTTCAACCGCTACATCTGGCATTCAATCAAAGGCAACGCCCGCTACCCGTCCGAGTTCGTCGGCGGCCACGGCAAGGGGCTCAAGAAACTTGGCCTGGTCCTGACCAAGGCGGAAGTGGATGAGGACGATTAACCCCCCCGGGTTGAGCTCTAATAGTCAGTCCCCGGTGGCGAAGACGTGAACGGCGGAAGGCCAAGGCGCGCCACGACCGCCCGGGCACGGCTCAGGAAACAGAACTCGGCTCGGCTGGCTCCGCCGGCGGCTTCGATGCGGGCGTGTCGGGCGTCTCCACTTGGTGTGGATTCTTGGCCCGCTTGTTGCGCGGCAGCGGACTGATCAACGCATTCAAGTCCCGGTCCCCCAACATTTTTGGCGGTGAATCCGCCTGCCCCCAGGCGGCCGTCTCCTTCACAAATCGGTTCACCACCTGAAACCCAAACTCCGTGTGTGCTTTCTGCCGCCCGCGAAAACGCAGCTTGATCCGCACCTTCATGTCGTCGCACAGGAAGTCAATGGCCCGGCTGAGCTTAATGCTGAAATCGTGCGGATCAATGGTAGGCGAAAGCTGGATCTCCTTCATCCGGCTGGCTGACTGCTTGCTTTGGGAATCCTTGTGCCGCTTGGCCTCCTCGTACATGAACTTGCCATAATCCACGATCCGGCATACGGCGGGCGTGGCATTAGGGGCAATCTCCACCAGGTCGAGGCCCTTGCCCATCGCGAGGCGCAGGGCCTCGTTGAGCGACATCACCCCAAGCTGCTGCTTGTTCTCGTCGAGCACGCGCACTTCGCGGGCGCGAATCTTCCCATTGCGGCGATGCAGAGGTTCCCGGGAAAACCGTGAACGGGAGGGAAAGGGGTGGCTCAATCCGGCCTCCCCGGTCGAAAGTTCTTCATGCGGCGATAACCAACCAGTCTGGCTGTGACTTTGTCATTCAGGACGTTAACGCTGCCATTTTGACACGCGGCCGTCCGCTGGCAAGCCTATAATGTGCATCGCAGCCGGCAGCGCCGCTGTGGACTTTAGCCTTTTCTTTCCCCGCCTCGCCCATAATCTTCACCCGCATTCGTATATGGCTTTGAAGCTTTTTAACACCTTGTCGCGTTCGGTGCAGGAATTCCTCCCGCTGGATCCGGGCGGAAAGAGGGTGGGTTTGTACTGCTGCGGGCCGACGGTTTATGACTTCGCGCACATCGGCAATTGGCGGACCTTTGTGTTCGGCGACCTGGTGCGGCGCTACCTGGAATTCAAGGGCTACGCCGTCCAGCACGTGATGAACATCACGGATGTGGACGACAAGATCATCAAGCGGGTGCGCGAAACGAACACCCCGCTGCGGGAGTTCACCGGCAAGTTCGAGGCGGCGTTCCGCGACGATCTGAAGGCGCTGAACTGCCGACAGCCGCAGCAGACACCGCACGCGACGGAACACATCGGCGACATTATCACCCTGATCGGGAAGCTGGTCGCGCGCGGCCTGGCGTACCAAACGCCCGACGGCTCGGTCTATTTCAGCATTGAGAAGTATCGCGGCAGCGGCTTGCGCTACGGCCAGTTGGTGAAGCTCAACTTCGAGGAAATGCGCGTGGGCGAACGGGTGCGCAGTGACGAATATGAAAAGGAAGCGGTCGCCGACTTCGCGCTCTGGAAGGCGCGCGTGCCGGAGGACGGCGCGGTGTTCTGGCCCAGCCCGTGGGGCGAGGGCCGGCCCGGCTGGCACATCGAGTGCAGCGCGATGAGCATGAAGCTGCTCGGGCCGAGCTTTGACCTGCACCTGGGCGGCGAGGATCTGATGTTCCCGCATCACGAGGACGAGATCGCGCAAAGCGAGGGCGCGGGGATGCAGGCGTCCGGACGGCCGTTCGTGAAGTACTGGCTGCACGGGGCGCACCTGCTGGTCGAAGGGAAGAAGATGAGCAAGTCGCTCGGGAATTTCTACACGCTGCGTGACTTGCTGGCCAAAGGGTTCTCGGGGAGGGAAATCCGCTACCTGCTGCTGACGGCGCATTACCGCGAGACGTTCAATTTCACCCTCGAAGGGCTGCAAGGCGCGCGGACCGCGCTGGCGCGCATTGACGAATGCCTGACGAAGTTGCGCGAAGTGGCGGGCCATACGCCGGCGCCCGGTGACTCGCCTTTGCCGGGCCAGTTCGCCCAAGCCCTGGATGACGACCTGAACATCTCCGGCGCCTGGGGCGCGGTCTTCGAGTGGGTCCGGGACACTAATCGCAAGCTCGCGGAGAATGCGCTGGACCCCACCGCCGCCGCCAACGCGCTCAGTGGCTGGGAAAAGGTGGATTCGGTGCTGGGCGTCGGCGCGGCACCGGAGGTGGAAGTGCCCGCGGAAGTCACGGCGCTGGTCGAGGCCCGGCAGGCCGCGCGCAAGGCCAGGGATTTCCAGCGTGCTGACGCGATTCGCGACGAGCTGAAGGCCAAGGGCTGGATTATCGAGGACACTCCCAAGGGCGCACGGGCCAAACGCTTGTAACATGAAGGGTCTGTTCATCACTTTTGAAGGGACGGAGGGCAGCGGAAAGACGACGCAGATTTCCCTGCTGGCAGAACGGCTGCGGTCCCTGGGCTACAGCGTCCGCACCTTGCGCGAGCCGGGCGGCACCCCGATCGGCGAGGAGATTCGCCACACACTCAAGCACAGCCCCGCCAACCACGCCATGACCCCTGAGGCTGAGTTGCTCCTGATGAACGCCAGCCGCGCACAACTGGTCCGGGAGGTCATCCGCCCCGCCCTGGCATCCGGCCAGGTTGTCTTGTGCGACCGCTTCTATGATTCCACCACCGCTTACCAGGGTTATGGCCGGCAACTGGATTTGCGGATGGTAGAGAGCATCGTGGATGTGGCCGTCGGCGATACCCGGCCCGACCTGACGTTGCTGTTCATCGTCCCCCACGAAACCAGCGAGGCCCGGCGGCGGGCGCGCCAACCCTCCCTGCCGCTGACTATCCAGCGCGACCGGATCGAGGAGGCGGGCCAAAGCTTCTTCGCCCGGGTCGCCAAAGGCTACCAGGCTATCGCCGCCGCCGAACCACAACGCGTGCGCCAGTTGGACGCGACGGGGGCAGTGCCCGCGATCGAGGCCGATATTTGGAAGCTGGTCGAGCCGCTGCTGGCGCGCCGTCAACGGCCCGGACGCTGATGGAATTGCTTGCTGACGCCCCCGGACGCATTATCTTGGGGTTGGAATCAAGACCTGACCGATGATCGAGAACACGATAGGCAAGATTGAGGACCGGATTCGGGGCGCCGAAGCCATCAAGGATGAGCGTCGTGAGGAACTGTTGCAGTTGCTCGGCACGCTCAAGTCGGAAGTCGCCGAGTTGTCCAAAACGCACGAGGAGCAGGCTCAAAGCATCGCCGGCTTTACGGAAGTCTCCGCCCACGAAGCCACTCGCGCCGAGCAAAACCCGGAGCTGCTGCGGCTCTCCCTCCAAGGCCTGGGTTCGTCGGTCCGGGAGTTGGAGGAGTCGCACCCCCGCCTCGTCCAAATCGTCAACGCCATCAGCAGCGCACTTTCGAATCTCGGCATTTGACCTGGCGTGGCTGGCGCGCCGCCCGTCAACGGTCCAGAGTTTTCTTGCCAGGGTTTGCGCAAACCCATTTCATAGCGGCATGACTGACTCAATTACTCGCCGGAACTTCCTGAAGCAGAGTTCTATCCTCACCGCCGGTTTGGCAACTCTGGGCGGGGCCGCCTCGCTGCGCGCGGCCAAGAGCCCGAATGAAAAGGTGGTGGTCGCTATCATCGGCTGCAACGCGCGCGGGATGGCCCATATTGCGGGTTATCTCCCCTTGCCCAATGTCGAGATCGGCTACGTCTGCGACGTGGACAGCCGCGCCGTCGAGAAAGGCGTCGCCGCCGTCGCCCGGAAGCAGCAGCGGAAGCCGCAGGGGGTCAGGGATTTTCGCACTCTCCTGGACAAGACCGACGTGGACGCGGTCTCCATTGCCACGCCCGACCACTGGCATGCGCCCGCCACCATCCTGGCGTGCGCCGCTGGCAAGCACGTCTATGTCGAGAAGCCCGGCAGCCATAACCTGCGCGAAGGCGAACTCATGGTCGCCGCCGCGCGCAAGCACAAGCGCGTCGTGCAAATGGGCAACCAGCGCCGCAGTTGGCCCTGGGTGATTGAATCCATTGAAGCCCTGCATGCGGGAGAGATTGGCGAAGTCCACTTCGCCCGGGGATGGTACACGAACCACCGCGACTCGATCGGCCACGGCAAGCCGGCCCCGGTTCCAGAGTGGCTGGACTACTCGTTGTGGCAAGGCCCCGCGCCCGAACGGCCGTACCAGGACAACATTATTCACTATAACTGGCACTGGTTCTGGAACTGGGGCACCGGCGAGCTCGGCAACAACGGCGTCCATTTCCTCGACCTCGCACGCTGGGGCCTCAAGGTGGACCTCCCAAACCGCATTACTTGCGGCGGCAATCGCTATTTTTTCAAGGACGACTGGGAGACGCCGGACACCATCATCGCCACTTTTGATTTTGGCGACAAGGGCATCGCCTGGGACGGCCAAAGCTGCGCCCCGCGCGGGTTTGAGGACGCGACGGTCGGGGTGAACTTCTACGGCGATAAAGGGTGCATGGCCATGGCCGGCAGCAACACGGTCATCTACGACCTGAAGAACAAGGTGCTGCGCGAAATCAAGAGCAAGCGCGAGGGCCTGTTCGACTTCGACACCATCCACTTCGCCAACTTCCTGGACGGCATTCGCGAGGGCAAGCCACTCCGCACCGAGATCGAAGACGGCCAGAAGAGCACCGCGCTCTGTCACCTGGGCAACATCGCCTGGCGCACCGGGCGCACGATTAACTTCGACCCCAAGGCGCGCAAGATTGTGGGCGACGAAGCCGCCACCGCTCTGTGCCGCCGCGACTACCGGCCCGGCTGGGAGCCCAAAGTTTGACGCGTGAAGCGTGACGGGCGACGCTTCACGGGAAGCGGGTCTTGTCTTCGCACGGCTCGAGTTTGGCAATGGCCGCCATGAGTTCATCGGCGACCTGCTGGTAGATGTCCTTGAGGCGTGGTTTGGAGCACACCCTGGCCTCCGCGCGCAGTTGCGCAAAGTCCATCGGCTGGCCGTATTTGACGGCCACCCGGCGCGGGCGCGGGATGCGCAAGTGACGCCCATACGCCTCGAAGGTGCCAAACACCCGCACCGGCACCACCGGCGCGGCGGACTTGATGACGGTCAGCCCGATGCCCGGCCGCGCCGGCTGCAGTTTGCCGTCGCGCGTGCGCGTGCCTTCCGGGAACAGGATGATGGCGCCCCCCGCCAGCAACCGGTCCAGGATTGCCTTCAGCCCTTTGGCCCCGCCGCCGTCGCGGTCCACCGGCACGACCTGCCACTGGCGCAGGACCCAGCCCATCACCGGGAAGCGGAACAGATTCTCCCGCGCGAGGTAGTTGATGCCGCGCCGCACGCCAGCACCCACAAGGGGCGGGTCCAGGAAACTGGCGTGATTGGAGGCCAGGATCACCCCGCCTTCGAGCGGCACCCGCTCGGCGTTATAGACGCGCCAGCGAAAATAGGACTTGAACAGTGTCCGGTACCCGCACCAGCCGATGTAATAGGCAATGTTCATGCAGTGGAACCCGGCGGCAGGAAAGCCGAGAGCCGGCTTTGGCTCGCGTCCCCCGCACCCGGGACTTCGGCCATCCGCCTCACCGGCTGTCTGCCTTCGGCTTCTTGCCTTCCGCCTTTTCCCGCTCCGCCATCCGCTTGCGGATATCCGCCAGAATGGTTCCGCTGGTCTGCTCGGAGGTCATCTGCGAGTTGTTGATGACCTTGGCCCCCAGCGCAATCATCAGCGGCGCGGCGGCGCGCTGGCTGTCCCGCTGGTCGCGGGCGGCAAGGTTTTCCTGGATGCCGTCAGCCGCCCGGCGGCGCGAGCGCTCTTCGAGCTTCGCGTCCAGGTAATACTTGAAATCCGTCTCCGGGAACACATTGGTGCCGATGTCCCGCCCTTCCATGACCAAGCTGCCGAACTGGATGCATTCGCGCTGCGTCTTCTTCATCCACTCGCGCACCTTGGGCACAGTGGCGACGTGCGACACCGCCGCGCTGACCTCAGCCGTCCGGATCTCCTTAGCCGGATAGTAACCGTCCACCACCAGGTAGGCATGGTTGTCAGCGCACCTGAGCGCGGTCTTCCAGCGGCGGCAGGCGGCAGCCACAGCTTTGGAATTCTGCACGTCAATCCGCTGCTGCAGGCAATACCAGGCCAGCGTGCGGTACATGGCGCCGGTATCCACGTGCACGAAGCCGAGCGCCTTGGCCACCAGCTTGGAGTTGGTGCTCTTGCCGCTTGCGCTCGTGCCGTCAATAGCAATTACGACTGGTGCTTTGAGTTTCAGCTGCGACATGTGATGCTCAGTTAATTCCATGGGTTGCCTGGGTCGCATGAGGAATGCCGCTTTCGCGCTTCTGATGTAACCGTGCCACCATGTGACTCATGCAACTCTGGTCCGGGTCATTCAGCAAACAGCTCAGCCCTGCTGAGCACGCGCCCGTTCTTCTCGTCCAGGATTCTGGCCCCTAGTCCGTCGGGCGGTGGCGTCGCCAGCTTCTGGAAGAAGTTCGGGAACGTCTTCTTCACGCACGAGGGATTCTTGAGCTTTATGCCCGGCACTTTCAATCCTAGAATTGCAGCGCACATTGCCATGCGGTGATCGTTGTAGGTCTCTATCGCCGCGCCGTGGAGCGGGGAGGGGTAAACGGTCAGCGTGTCGCTTTCCTCGACCACCCTCGCGCCGCACTTTGTCAGCTCCGTGCGCAAAGCCAGGACGCGTTCGCACTCCTGCACGCGCAGCCGGCCCAGGTCGGCAAACCGGACGGCCTGCCTGCCAAAGGGCGCCAGCACCACGGCTGTCATGATGCTGTCGCCCAGGTCGGTTTGCCGGGAAACGCTGGCCGGCAGGGGCAGGAAGCGCGCAAAAGCCGCATCCACCTGCCAGTCCGTGGCCGGCGCGGCTCGAATCGTCACCGCCGATCCCGAAACCAGGAAACCGGCGCCCAGGAAGTAGCTGGCGCTCGAAGCATCGGGCTCGACCTGGAACCGCCCGCCGCTCCGGGGAAAGGCAGTAATCAGTTTGCGCGTCATCACCACATAGGGTGACTCCTCGGCATTCTCACCCGACACCTCAACCCGCCACTGCCCGGCGTCCGCCCCGAGCAGCAGCGCCGAGGCAAACTGGGAACTCTCGGCGATGCTCACCCGGCATTTCGCCGCGCGGGCGCCGCCGCCGTGGATCAATGCCGGCAACCGGTCGTTGGGCGATTCGACCCGGTAGCCGAGTTCGCGCAGCGCGTCGAAGAGCGCCGCCTGCGGACGCTCGTGCATCCGCGGCACGCCGTGGAGTCGATAGACGCCCTGGCCAAGGCACACCAGCGCTGCGAGGAATCGGGCTGCCGTGCCCGCGTTGCCCACGAAAAGCTCTAGCGGCCGCTCCGGCGTGCCGCCCGGAGGAACCGCCCCCCCCTTGCCATGGACAGTAATAACCCGGTTACAAGGCTCCTGCGGGTCATCGGCCACGTTCACTATGAATCCGAGTTTCCGCAGGCCATCCGCCATCACCTGGGTGTCCTCGCTCCAGAGCGCGCCCGGCAGGATCGTCTGGCCATGACTTAACGCGGCGAGGATTAGGGCTCGGTTCGTGATGCTCTTGGACCCTGGCACGGTGATTTCCGCCCGCACCGGCTGATCCAGCGGCAGAATTTCGATAAGTTCAGGCAGGGCCATGCGTTAAACCATGAGCGCCACAGCGTTCAGTCCGGCGAGCGCAACCCGGCGCGTTTCGACCACGCCTCGCGCCTCGCTTTCGCCTGCTCGAAGAACTGCGCCACGGCCCGGGCATCACCACGCTTCAGCGCACGACGGAAGCCTTGCAACCCCCTGGCAAACATCTCCAACGCGTGCATCAGGTTCTTCCGGTTAGCCAGGGCAATGTCCCGCCACATCTCCGGCGAGCCGGCGGCGATGCGCGTGGTGTCCCGGAAGCCGTTGGCACAGAGCATCCCCTGCTCTTTCCGAGCTTTCGGGCTGAGGATAAGATTTGCCAGTTGAGCCGCCACCACATGCGGCAGATGGCTGGAGCGGCTGACCAACCGATCGTGCGCTTCCGGCGTGAGGCGGACTACGCCGGCACCGACAGCCTTCCATAGCTGCTCCACTTTGCGCGCCGCGGCCGCGTTCGTCTTTCGCGTTGGGGTGACAACGCAGACCGCGCCGGCGAACAAGTCCGGCCGGGCCGCTGCCACACCCATCTTCTCAGCTCCGGCCATCGGGTGGCTGCCGACAAAGTGCGCGCCCGCCTTCGACACCAGCGCCTCCAAGTCCCGCACCACGCTACCCTTGACGCTTCCCACATCTGTCACTACCGCCCCGGGCCTGAGCGACGGAAGCATCTGCGCCACAAGCGGCCGCATTTGGGCGAGGGGCGTGCAGAGGACAACCAGCTCCGCCCCCTCCACCGCGCACGCCAGGTCAAGGGTCGCCAGGTCCACCGCCCCCAGACCTTCACATTCGATCACGCTGGCCGGGCGGCGGACGTAGCCCGCCACCGACCCAGTAAGCCGGCGTCGCCGCAAGGCCATGCCCAGCGACCCGCCCAGGAGGCCTACGCCAACCAACGTGATCTTCTTCCAACGCACGGTCGGAGTCTCAGGTTTAAGGCCGCTTGTTTCAAGCCGCGAGTTAGCTAAACGGAGCGCCTCGTCCGCATTCTGGCGGCGCGCGCCCTGTTTCAGAAAAGCCGTGCCCTTCGTGCAGTCTTTGATTACAACTCACGCATGAAACGCTTCCTGCTCTGCCTGGCCATGTTCCCGCTCACAACCGCACTGGCGGACCATAACGGCCTGCTCCCGCGCCCGCAACAGTTGCAATATGGAAGTGGCACTCTGAAGTTACAGGGCCTGTCGGTCCGGTTCGCGTCGCCGCCTAGCACCGAAGACTGGTTTGCGGCGGAGCAGTTGGCGTCCCGGCTTTCGGCGATCGGCCAGGCCAAGGTGGAGATTAAGAAGGGCAAGTCCTCCCGCCACGCCATCCTGCTGAACCGCACGGGCGAAGCCGGGGCGCTGCCGGCGGATATGGAGAGCCCCGGGCCGGACTCACGTGAGTCCTATACGCTGCGGGTGACGCCGGAGGGAGCCGAGATTCGGGGGTGCAGTTCGGCGGGTGTTTTCTATGGCGTGCAGACTCTGCTGCAAATGGTGGAGGGCACCGGAACCGGGGCCGTCCTGCCGGTGGCGGAGATCAAAGACTGGCCGGCGCTGGCCTATCGCGGGGTCATGATAGACTTCAGCGAGGGCGAGCTGATCCGGGTGTCGGAGGCCGAGCGCCAGATTGACCTGATGGCCCGGTTCAAGATCAACCAGTATTATTTCTATTCCGAAGCCAGCATCGAGTTCGAAGGCTATGACGTGGTCAATCCCAATGGCCGCTATTCGCGCGAGGAGGTCCGGCAGGTCATCGAATACGCGCGCCAGCGCCATATAGATGTCATCCCCTGCATGGAGCTTTACGGCCACATGCATAACCTGTTCCGGTTCGAGAAGTACGCCGATCTCGCGCTGCCGCGCTATGGCGGGGAGTTTGACCCGCGCAATCCGCGCCTGTATGCGGTGCTGGATAACTGGATCGAGCAGACGGCCCGGCTTTTTCCCAGCCCGTGGTACCATGTCGGCTTTGATGAGCCCTGGTCGCTGGGCAAGATTGGGGTTGTCCCGGGCAAGGACCCGTTCAAGACGTTCATGGAAGTGCTGCGGCACGTTTCCGAGCAGGCCCGGGGCCATGGCAAGCGCATCGGCTTCTTTGCGGACATCAACCAGGGCGCTAGCACCCTCTCGAAGCATCCCGAACTGCTCCAGGACGTGCCGGCCGGTGCCATCGCCTATCCCTGGGTTTACGATGCCCGGACCAACTACGCGCCGTTTATCGAACCGCTGGCCGCGCTGGGGATTCCAACCATGGTTACCCCTGGAGTCTGGGGCTGGAATGAGCTGTTTCCGGATTACCACCGGTCGTTTTTCAACATCAATGAGCTGACGGCGACGGGCAGGAAGTTCAACACGCTGGGCATTCTCAACACGACCTGGGCGGACAGCCAGCAAACCCTTTATCGGCTGGCTTATCCGGGAATCGCCTTTGGCGGGGCGGCATCGTGGCAGCCGGAGCGGGTGGACACTAACACGTTCTTCCGCGATTACTGCGGCGCGCTGTATCCCGCATCGGTGGCGGCAGAGATCGCCCCGGCCCTCGAGGAATTGGCGACCACGGAAGAGATCTTCGAAAAGGTCCTGGGAATCTCGACCCAATACGCGTGCTGGGCCGACCCGCTCGCGCCAGCCCACCTCAAGAAGCTGCAGGCCGGGGAAGCCGAAGTGCGCCGGGCGCGCCTGCTGGCTGAGAGCGCGCAAGAGCGCATGCAGCGCGCCCTGCGGAAATCATCGGACCCGACGCTCAAGAGCCTGCTGGTGGCGGCGCGGCAATTCGATTACCTGGGCATGAAGAGCCTGTACACGCTCGAGTTTGCCGGGTATTTCCGGCAGTTGAGAGAGAATCCGAAGAAAGAACTGGTCCAGCTTTACTGCGGCAACCAGATGAATTCCACAACTTACGGAATGCTCACCGACCTGCGGGAGATGATTAGTGAATTGCGCGAGGACTACCGCCAAGCGTGGCTCGATGAAGCCACCCCCTTCCGCCTCCAGAGCGCCCTTTATCGCTGGGACGCGGAGTGGAACTATTGGACGGCCGTGCAAAGACTGCTGGTGCAGCAAGTGTTCCAAGGCTGGAAAGAAGGGGAGCCGTTCCCGCCGCTGGAGTCCATCCGGCCCAAGGTAAACTGAGGCAAAAACCCAACCGCACTTGGCCGGGACATGTCCTGCCTGCGTAGCCGCCAACGTCAGTCGGCGGCTTCACTCGGCCAGCAAATGTGAATGTGCGAAGCGTAGTATCCAGATTAGGCCCGGCTCATCCTGGAGCCGGCGGGGCTGAACCGTCCCGCAAGACCGCCCTCGAGGCAGACAGCAATCAGCACGCGCCGGATGCGTTGGACAACTCAGCCGCGAGCACCCTATCCTCCGGCCATGATTAAGTCCAATGGCCAGTCTTTCGCCCGGGATATCGCCGTTGCGCGGCCCGCATGCAGGGTGCTTTTGTGCGCGCTGGCGCTGGCGTTGGGAGGCCGACTGTGGGCACAGGCCCCGGGAACGGCAGCCACCAATGGCGAGGCGAAAGACGGTTTCACGTTGAAGATCCTCGACCCGCGCGGCGATGCCACTTCCACCACTCGCGGGGTCGTGCATGTCCTGGGCCGGGCGGCGCCGGACGCAAAGGTGTCGGTCGCGGGAGAAGCGGCGCGGGTTTTCGGCACGGGGATTTTCGTGCGCGACAATGTGCCGCTGCAAATGGGCGAGAACCGCATCACAGTGGTCGCGACCACGCCCGGCGGGCAGAAGCTCGAACGTGTAATCTCAGTGAAGCGCGAGGCCGAGCCGCCCGCCGCGCCTGAACCCAGGGAGCGCCGCCTGGAGATTGAAGCGGATAGCATCGAGCCCGCGCAGAATGTGATCTTGTCACGCGGCGACCTCCTTGAGCTCAGCTTCCGCGGCACGCCGGGCCAGCAGGCGGAATACTGCTTATCCGGTAATTCCTGGCAGCCGATGGCCGAGGCAACCGATGGCACCGCGGGCAAACCTTCCGGCCGTTACCAGGCTTCACTCGTGGCTGCCCCGGCTGCGGACACCACGAACGCGCCTGTCCGCTTCCGGCTGCAGGCCAAGGCGTCGGACACTAACGCCATCAGGATCACCGGCGAATCCGTCGTCGAAGCCGCGAGCCAGGCGAAGGTCGGTTTCTGGGATGAGTCAAAGCTGCGCCTCGTGCGCGTGGGCGAGGAGGGCGCGGCGGTAAGCTTCGGCCTGCACGAGGTCCGCCTCGGCGGGCCTTACCTAACCGAGTTGCCCGCCGGAACATTGCTGCGCGTCACTGGCATGAAGGGGGTTAACTACCATGTCCGGCTCAGTCCCGATATGGATGGCTGGGTCGAAAGCCGCGCCGTCGAATGGGCTCCCGCCGGGACGCCGCTGCCACATCTCTCCTTCACCGATATCTCCGTCTCTGGCAACGGCACTGTGGACTCGACGACCATCCCCTGCCCTGCGCCGGTGCCTTTCGCAGTAACGCCCACACTGAGCCCCGCTGGCCGTGCCGCGCTGGAAGTGGATTTCTACGGCGCGCATAACGCGGCCACCTGGATCAGCCATCGCCCGACCGCCAAAGGGATTCGCGAGGTGACCGTGCAACAGGTGGCCGCCGATCACCTCCGCGTCTGCGTGGAGCTCCAATGCAAGCAGCTTTGGGGCTATAAGTGCGTGGCGACTAATGGCGCGGTCGTGCTGACCGTTCGCCGCCCGCCGAAACTGGCCGCAGCGCCGGACTTGCCCCTCAAGGACCTCACGCTCGCGCTGGAGGCCGGTCATGGCGGCGACAACTCCGGCGCGCGCGGCGTCAGCGGCAGCCTGGAGAAGGATGTCAACCGCCACGCCGTCGAGGAGCTGGCGCGACAGTTTGAGGCCGCCGGCGCAAAAACGGTCATTGTGCGCCCAAACGACGATTCTCTTTCACTTTCCGAGCGGGTGCGGCGTGGCATTGCCGCGAATGCCGACCTGTGGATTAGCGTGCATGCGAACTCGGCCGGCCACCAGCGCGGCTACCTGAGCGTGTCGGGCACGAGCACCTACTACAAATGGTCCTTCTGCCACGACCTGTCTGCGTCCATCCACGCCCGCCTGCTCGACATCACCCGACTCGGCGATTTCGGTAACGTGGGCAACTTCAACTACTATCCGCTGCGCGCCAACACCTGGATGCCGGCAATGCTGGTCGAGCAGGCCTTCATGTCCAACCCCGAGGACGAGGCAAAGATGCTCGATCCTGCGTTCCGCAAGGAGATGATGCGCGCCGTCTTGTTAGGCACGGAAGATTGGCTGAAGAGCGTCCGGCCCGACCTGCAGGAACAGGATCCGCAAGGCCGATAAGCACGGTTGTGTGAGGTCCCAATCCCTGTAAGGCCTTGTCCCCAGACCTACAGGAAGGTTCGGATTACCGCGTATTCATGAGGAACTATGAGTCTTCTGACGGGGGCATTACCAATCGGTTTCCCGGGGAGGGCATGTGAACACGTTGGAGCGGACACGCTCGCGGCAGGCGCATTCCGCCGCAACGAACGCTTGCCAGCCCCCGCATAATCTGCAACGGTCTTTCCAACAGTGGATGGACGCAAGTTCACACACATAACGAAGTAACTTATTTGCCTGGTGTCTCATGAATACTGTCACTGCTCTTAAGACCGTCACCAAGAACGTCAAGCCCGTTGCCGAAGCCGCCCTGCAGGAGACGGGCGGTCTGTTGCGGCTGGCGCCCAACTGGGTGCCCCGCTCGTTCCTCCAGCCTGGCCTGCGGATCAAGCTGCACCCCGACGACACCTATGCTTATGGCGCGAACCGCGGCGGGATTGACGAACGCTGGTTTGCCTCCACGACCGAGGCTGCCAATGAAGGCCGCGTGCCCGATGAAGGCTTGAGTTACTGCGTTGTCGGCAAGCGGCGCTTTACGCTGCGCCAGGCCGTCGCCGAATGCGGCAGCACCATTGTCGGCAAGGCTATCTGGAAGAAGTATGGCCGCTGGCCGGTCTACTCGAAGTTCTTCGACAATATGGGCCCCATTCCGCATCACATGCATCAGAGCGCTTCACAGGCCCGGCTCGTTGGCCAGGATGGCAAGCCCGAGGCCTATTATTTCCCGCCGCAGCAGAACAGCGTCGGCAACAACTTCCCCTACACCTTCTTCGGGCTGGAGCCCGGCACCACCAAGGCCCAGGTGCGCAAGTGCCTCGAAGATTGGAACAAGGGCGACAACGGCATCCTCGATCTCTCCAAGGCCTATCGCCTCAAGCCCGGCACCGGCTGGCTCGTCGGCCCCAGCATCCTCCATGCCCCCGGCTCGCTTTGCACCTACGAGCCGCAGTGGGGCAGCGACGTCTTTGGCATGTATCAAAGCATGGTCGAGGGCCGCTACGTTCCGTGGTCGCTGCTGGTTAAGGATATGCCCAAGCGCAAGCACAAGGACCTGGATTTCATCGTGGACCAGCTTGACTGGGAAGCTAACGTGGACCCGAAGTTCAAGGACCACCACTACCTGGAGCCCGTGCCCGTAGCCGACACCCGCAAGGAAGGCTTCGTGGACCGCTGGATCGTCTATGGCAAGATCAACGGCGAACAGCGCTTCACCGCCAAGGAACTCACCGTCAATGCCGGAGCATGCTGCACGATCAAGGACCAGGGCGCCTATGGTTTGATCTGCGTTCAAGGCGTCGGCAAGATTAACGGCCAGCCGCTCAACAGCCCCAAACTCATCCGCTTCACCGAGCTGACCGAGGACGAGTACTTCTGCACCGAAGACGGCGCCAAGGCCGGCGTCACCTTTGAGAACACCAGCGAGACCGAGCCCCTCGTCTGCCTCCGCTACTTCGGTCCCGAGGTGAACCCCGACGCTCCTGCCCTGGGCGCCTACCGCAAGAACAAGTTCTGAAGCGGGTCTGTATCTATTGCGGTTCCAGCCCCGGGTCGCTGCCGGAATACGCGGCTGCGGCCCAGCGCTGCGGCACGGTCCTGGCGGAGCGCGGCCTGACCGTTGTCTATGGCGGCGGTAACGTAGGGCTCATGGGCATCGTGGCCGACGCGGCGCTGGCGGCGGGCGGCGAGGTCATCGGCGTCATCCCGCGGAGAATGATCGCGCATGAATTGGGGCACGAGGGCGTGACTTCCCTCATCGCCGTGGATTCGATGCACGAGCGGAAGCAGAAGATGGCCGACCTCGCGGATGGGTTCATAGCGCTGCCGGGCGGGATTGGCACGATGGAAGAGCTGTTTGAAGCCTTTACCTGGCTGCAACTCGACCTGCACCACAAGCCGGTTGGGCTGTTGAATGTGGCGGGGTTTTATGATCCGTTGCTGGAGTTCCTGGCCCACATGCGGGGCCAGCGCTTCCTGAAGGCGGAGCACCTTGAAACCCTGCTGGTCGAGGACACCGTCGAGCGCCTGCTCGACCGGTTCGCCCAGTTCGATCATAAGCCCCTTGGCAAATGGATTGATAGAAAACTGACCGACCGCAAACCTTGATATGAGAAACTGCCGCCCCTTTCCCCATCTGTGTCTATCTGTGTTCATCTGTGGTTCCCCCCTGCTCTTTGCGGCACCCGCCGACGCCCCGCAACTGGTCTCCGTCAAGAAGATCTGGGACGCCGCCCCGCATAATGCGTTCACGGACCTGACGCGGTTCGGCGAGAAATGGTTCTGCACCTTCCGCGAGTCGCAGGGACACGTCGGGGGCAATGGCAAGATCCGCGTGCTGACCTCCGCCGACGGCGAGCGCTGGGACTCGGCGACGCTGTTAAGCGAGGAAGGCATTGACCTGCGCGACCCGAAGTTCTCCATCACCCCCGACGGCCAGTTGATGCTGGTCCTGGGCGGGTCGGTCTATGAAAGCAAGAAGTTGAAGGAACGCCAGCCGCGCGTCGTCTTCTCCAAGGACGGCCACACTTGGACCGCTCCGCAGCGGGTCCTCGACAAGGGCGATTGGCTCTGGCGGGTCACCTGGCACAAAGGCCGCGCCTATGGCATCTCCTACAGCAACGCGAACAAGGCCACCCCAACCAACGAGTGGGTCATCACTCTGGTAGCGAGTGACGACGGTGTCGCGTTTCGCCCCGTCGTGACGTTCGCCCTGCCCGGCCGGCCCAACGAATCCACCCTGCGCTTCCTCCCCAACGACGACTGCATTGCCCTGGTCCGCCGCGAGGGCCTCCCGCCGAACTTGGGCAATAACGCCTTAATCGGCACCAGCCCGCCGCCCTATAGGGATTGGCGTTGGCACACAGCGGGGATGTCAGTCGGCGGGCCGAACTTCCTTATCCTGCCGAGCGGCTCGATGATCGCCAGCGGCCGCCAGTACAATCCCAAGGCTACTGGCCCCAAGACCTTCGTCGGTCGCATGACCCTGGAATCAGTCAAAGCCGAACTCATCCTTCCCAGCGGCGGCGATTGCAGCTATGCCGGGATGGTCTGGCATGAAGGCTTGCTTTGGACCAGCTATTATTCCACTCACGAGGGCAAGACCGCCATCTACCTGGCCAAGATTCGCCTGCCCGGGCAGAAGCCTTGACGCCGCCCGCGCACGAGCAATCCCCATGCCTGGATTGCCCGGGCAAATCAGGGCTGGATGCTCCCACGATAATACCGCTGGTCGTTGGTCGCCGGCTCGGTAAAGAAGATCGGAGCCGCGCCGGTCAGCACCGGCGTCCAGGCACTGGGCGGGAGATTGGTGGCCGCTTCGATGACGTAATTGGAGCCAGCCGTACCCGTGAGCGTAAACTGGAACTGATTGCTGATCACGCTTGCGAGCGAGAGCGTGGGCGCGGCAGCCGGGGGACCAACCAGCGATGTGACGGTGCCCGAGAAAGCCAGGTCCGGATCGGTGTTGCCGGCGACATTCAGGATGTACCAGTTGCCGCTGGAGCCGCCGGCGTTATAGTTGACAATCCGGAAGGTAACATTGGTGCCGGGGCCCACGTTTTGCAGCGCGGCAATCCCGGAGAGGTTAAATGGGCCCAAGGAACCGCCGCTGCTTGCAGTTACGGTGTAAGTATTGGTAACAAAGCTCACGAACGCGCCCGAGCCAACTTGATATTGCATGACACCGTTTGTCGGGCCCGTGTTCGAGCGACGGTAGTCAAAGCGGCTGACAGAGGAGAAGGAGACTTTGTATCCCGCATTCGCGCCGACGGAGACTGTGGCGTAGTCGCCGCCCGCAACAGCCAGGTCGGCGGTGGCTTTATCAAAGCCGTTGCCGCCCCAAGCGTTCAAACTAGCTTGGGTGGCGTTGTTTGTCGTGAGGCCTGAACCGCGAGTCAAGCCGACGACGGTAAGATTCGGCGCATTGGTTGTGGCCGCCAAAGGTGAGACTCCGAAGTTCGTCTGTCCGCTCACATCCCACCCGGCGAGAACACCCGTGTAGGTGATTCCACCACCACTGCTCGGGGTGAGAATGGACGTGATGTCGCTGGCGGAGTTGTTCGCCGTGTTGGTGTCGCCGCTGATAGCAAGGGCTACCCGGTTGGTGACCTGGGACGGGGCATTCGTCGCCACGCTGACCGTGAGGGTAATGGCGGGATACGCCGTGCCAGCAGCCAGGGCATCGGAACGGGTGCAGGTGAGCGTGCTGAAAGTCGTCGTCCAGCCAGTGCCGCTCAGGGCGGTGGCGGTGAGGCCAGCGGGCAGCGTATCCACCACCGTAACCGTCCCGGTGGTGGTCAATGCGCCAGAATTGGTGACAATAATAGTGTAGACATCCGCGGTGTCGCCCTTGGTGAAGCTGCCGGCATGGGTTTTGATGACGGCCAGGTCAATAGTTCCGCTGCTCTCGAGGGAATTGCGCGGGTTAGGCGCGCCCGCAAGGAAATCAGCGGCGTTATCGCCGGTGTCAGTGAAGCCGCCGTCCTTGCGCAGGATAGCAGTCGAGTTGTCCCCTCCAGCCGCGGGGCCGGTGCCCTCGTAGGCATTGGCTGAACCGTACCCGACGAAATCCTTGATCGCGGCGTTCCCGAGCGGATTGGAAGTGGTGAGCGTGGTTTGATTGGTCACCAGGGCCAGTTTACCCTTTGAGGCGCTGATGTTGATGTTCGTGCTTGCGAGCTCGGCAGTCGGAAGCGGCACGCCGTTGGCGCCGCCCGAGGCGAGTTTCAGAAGGTAATATTGCCCGGGCTGAATCGTGCCCGTCAGGTTTGCTTTCGACCAACTGGTCCCGTTGTAGCTTGCATACTGCACCGACCAGGCGCTTAAGTTGACCGCTGTCCCGCCCGCGTTGAGCAGCTCGACATAATCGTTCCGGTAGGTGGCGCCAGAATTGCCGCCGCCGCCATAGATCTGGCTGATAACCACGCCGGTGGCGGACGAGAGATACACCGTGAGAGCGGCCGGGGCGCTCGTCACCGAGCCCGCGTAGTTGCTCACAACCACGCTGTAGGAGCCCTGGTCGCCAGATTGCACGTTAGTAATCGCATATGCGCTCGCGCTCGCGCCCGCAACGTTAGTGCCGTTGAACTGCCACTGGTAGGCGAGCGGCGCCGCGCCGAGCGCGGTGACGCTAAAGCCGGCGGTACTCCCGGTAACCACCGTCAGGCTGGCCGGGTCGGATACGATGACTGGCGCCACAACAACTGTGAGTGTGGCGACGGCACTGGTGACACTGCCGAAGCCGTTGGTTGCAACGAGGCGATAGCTGCCCGCGTCGTTCGTCTGCGCGCTGCCCACGGTGTAGCTGTTGGTGGTGGCGCCGACAATCGGGCTCCCGTTCAACTGCCATTGGTAGCCTATCGGCTCCTGCCCGGCTGCCGCAGCGGAAAACGTCGCCGGGCTGCCCAGTGAAACGGTCTGGCTTAGCGGGTCGGTGCTGATGATGGGCGGCGTGTTGCCTTCCGTCCCGTTGTAGATCACCAGCGCGTAATCTTGATCCAGCACCGGCGCCTCATTAGGCACACCGTCGGAGTTGATGTTGGCCGCCGTCACTGTCACAGCGAAGGTGTTGGACACGCCGGCAGGCAGGAAGACGCTTTCCAAGTTGTTCTTCGCATCCGCCGTGCCCCCGGTAACGGAGGTGCTGCCGCTGAAGACATTCCCCTTGTAAGTGCTGCCGTTGATGGTGACGGTGAGGTCAAGGTTGTTGTTGTAGGCGTTCCCGGTGGTGCTCCCGGGAGCATCGGTCCAGGCGAGCGTGACGCGGAACGGCTTGGAGGGGTCCGCAACGACGCCGCTAATAACGCGGGTCTGGCCCGAACTGGTGAACTTGTCGGCGCCCAGTTGGTCGCGCAGGATGCGCGCGACGCCGTCGAAAGCGGTGCCGAGGTTGACCGCGCCCATGCCTTGAACGGAGGACGGCAAGGTGTCGCCGGCGTAAGTGCCGGTCATATACCGGGCCGAGTTGACGAGGAAGGCCTTGGTCATCGCCGGGCTGGGCGGCGTGAGGCTGTTGTTGATAAAGTATTGGCGCAGCAGGGCGCAGGCGCCGGCCACAGCCGGCGTCGAGTGGCTGGTCCCCGAGGAGGTCGTGTAGAATTGCTGGCCGACCGGGAAGAAGTTGCTGCTGCTGCCCACTGTGCCGCCGCCCGGCAACCCGCAAACCCCCGTGCCGTCAAAGCAGGAGATGGCGGTGCCGAGACCGTTGGTGGTCAGCACGCTTTGTCCCACCCCGCCCGTGATGTGCGTGCCGGGCGCCACGATATCGGGCTTCTTGCGCCCGTCGGTACAAGGGCCGCGGCTGGAGAAGCTGGACATGTCGTTGGCACTGTTCGCCTCGCTGTCCGGCGTATCGCAGCCGTCATTGCCGGCAGTGTTGTTGCCGCCGTTGGCCGTCGAGTGCGAGTGAACGTTCTCCGCCGCGCCGACCACGAGGACATTCTTCGCCGTCCCCGGCGAGCCGACGGTGCTCGCGCTCGGCCCCGCATTACCGGCCGCAAACACGATCACCATCTGCTGGTTGCCTGTATTGGGCACCGAGGAGCCGCTGGGCTGCGCATCCCGGACGAGCGAATCATAGCTCTGCGCGTCCGCGTCGTAATCGCCCGCCGTGTCCGCCCCCCAACTGTTGTTGCTGACCCGCGCCCCGTCGCGATAGGCACGCGATTGAAGGTTGGCGTAGGTGGGATCGGTAAAGGTATCCGGATCAAAGATGACGGAGGATCCCACCTTCACGAATGGGCAAACCCCCAGCCCGTAGTGGAATCCAGACGAATCGGTGTGCGGGAACCCGGTCGCGCGGTCATTGAAGCCGGCGATGATGTGTGCATTCAGATTGCCATGACCGTCGCAGGCCTGCAGGGTGCTGCCGCTATTGGCAGTGCCTTCGAGCCGGGCATAAGTCACGCGGTCGCCCTGCCCCGGATCGCCGGCCTGGTAGAGTCCGAAATGGCCCGGCACAGTCGTGCCATTGTCAAGGCCGCTGTCACTGACATCCACAACAAAACCCGACGTGGTGAACTGTGCTTGGGTGAACCCCTTGCCCGCCAGCCAGGCCAGGTAACCCGCGCTGCTCGGCGCGTCGCCGCTCAAATTGCCCGCCATGATCTGGTCCTGCCGCTCGTCCATCTTGTGCCGGTTGGGGCGCGGCTGGATGGAGATAACCTCGGGCCGCGCTGCAAGTTCGCTCAACCTGGCCGCCGGCAGGCGCACGACCACGTTAAGGTACTGCAGCGTCTGAAACTGCTGTTCCACCGGCGCCAGCTTGAGCTGATCAATCAGCGCCAGGGTCTCGGGATTGGCATCGGCGTCCTCCAACAACTGGACGGTGAACGTGTCGGTGGCAGGCGTCTGGGGGTTGCCTTCCGCATCCACCGTGCGCGCCTTGGGATGGATCCTGTAATCGGCAGCATACTCACCCTCCCACTGGACCAGAGCATTGGTGCCGGCCCACAATTGAAAACTGGCCAGCGCGGCGCTGTCGCCGCGAATAAGGTAGGCGTTGTGCGGCACATAATGCACCACCCTCACACCGGTCTGCTCCAGCGCCTCGCGCCATTCCGGCTTGATGGGACCGACAAACTGAACCAGGTGCAGCCGCCTGCCCACCGCCGGCACCACGGCCCGACGCTGTGCCAGAACACCGGCCGAGCGGGTGTCGAGTCTGCCCGCATTCAGCTCAATGTAGTCGAGGTCATCCGCAGCCTCGACCCGATTCAGCCTGGGTGATGCCAGCGAAGCATTGTCGCTCTCCCAGAGCTGAAAGCTGCCGTAGTCGGCCAGCAGGCGCGCGCCGCGCGATTTGAGCTCGGCGGCTTGCGCCGCATCGCTGACCCGGAGCTTCTGGGGTCGGGCCGTTGCCGCCTGGATCGGAGCCAGTGCGACAGCGGCCAGGCAGAGCACTCTGGCCAGCCCAAGCGCGCCTCGCCACGGGCTGGTCATAGAAGAGGGTGTTCGCACAATACCGGATTGGGAGGTCAACAGGGGGACTTCAGTTAGGCGCATTGCTTAGTTTGTTGGCCACCACTATACAGCTTGCTCGTCCGCCGTCAAACTGCGGGCAGAACCCTCTGGCTGCCTACTCCCCAATGATCTTCACCAGCACGCGCTTGCGGCGGCGGCCATCGAACTCGCCATAGAAGATTTGTTCCCACGGGCCGAGGTCGAGTTTGCCTTTGGTAATAGCAACGACGACCTCGCGGCCCATGAGCTGGCGTTTCATGTGGGCGTCGGCGTTGTCTTCGCCGGTGCGGTTATGTTGGTATTGGGCAGTGGGGGCGTGCGGCGCAAGCTTCTCGAGCCAGACGTCATAATCATGCAGCAATCCGTCCTCGGCGTCGTTGATGTAGACGCTGGCGGTGATGTGCATGGCATTGACCAGGCAAAGCCCCTCCTGCACACCACTCTTGCGGACCAACGCCTCGACGGCGCTGGTGATGTTCAGATAGTCGCGCCGGTGCGGCGTCTCGAACCAGAGATGTTCAGTCAGCGATTTCATGGCGCGGACAAGGTGCCAGAGTCCAACGTCCTGGCCAGACTGAATATCCGGACCGGAGACGACAAAGACAGCCTCCGGCCGGCTGCCCGGAGCTTCGATCCGCTTTGCCGATTGACAATCCACGACCTGTGGTTGTCATTGGGGGCGCATGCGAGCCTGGTTCATTGACGACCTCAGCGGCCTCGGCAGCCTCCACGTGGCCGAGGTCCCCGATCCGGTTGCCCAACCACAAGAGGTGGTTCTGCAAATCCATTATGCCGCCCTCAATCCCGCCGACCGCTACCTGGCGGAGAACCTGTACCCAGCCAAACCACGGCTGCCCCATATCCTGGGCCGCGATGGCCTCGGGACGGTGGTCCAGACAGGCAGTGAGGTGAAAACTGTCCGCGTGGGTGATCAGCGGGTAATACTGCGCGGTGAAGCAGGCGGAAACCGCCCAGGGACGTTTGCCCAATGCGTGGCCGTGCCAGAGGAGAACCTCGTCGAGATTCCCGGCGGCTGGAGCGAGCCGGAGGCTGCCGGCGCAACGCTGGTCTATCTGACGGCCTATCAGGCCCTGACGATGTGGGGACCGCTGCCCGCGCCGGCGGTAGTGCTGGTAACCGGCGCCTCGGGAGGTGTTGGGGTGGCCGCCGTGCAGCTTGCCGCGGCCATGGGGCACACGGTTGTGGCGCTCTCCCGCAGCCCGGAGAAGAGCCGCCGGCTGGAGCAGCTCGGCGCCAGCGTCACCCTCAATCCCGAGAATCCCACCTGGCGCCTGCACCTCAAAGCCGCTCTTGCTCCCCGGCGGGTGAGCCTGGCCGTTGACAACATCGGCGGCAGGTTCCTGCCGGAAGTCATTGACACACTGGGCGAGGCGGGGCAGGTCAGCCTGGTCGGGCGCTTGGCCGGGCCAGTTCCCGCCTTCAACACGGCTACCCTGTTCTTCCGCCGCATTCGCCTGGGGGGCGTCGCCGTCAGCGCCTGGACGAACGCAGAAAGCCGCGTAGCCTGGTGCGAGGTGCTGTCCCTGCTGACGCGCGCCAGCGCTCGCCCGCAGGTGGATAAGATATTCCCGTTCGAGCAGTTGCCCCAGGCCTTTGAGCGCTTGGCCCAAGGGCCGATGGGCAAGGTGGTGCTGGCGGCACAGACCTCGGTCTAGTGCTTGATTGCATAAATATGCGATGCCTGGCCCGCCGCGTAATCGCACGCCGCCTGCCGGATTTCCACGGAATTCGATAAGCATTGCAGGCCCAGTGCCCTCACCGGGCGGATTCATTATCGGGCTGCCGGGCAAATCCATCCGTCCTACCTCCATCCTACCTCCATTGTACCTCCATCATACCTCCATCCTACCTCCGTCTATGGATGGAGGTAGGATGGAGGTATGATGGAGGTACAATGGGGGTAGGATGGAGGGACAACGGAGGGGGCGGCTTGAAAAGGTAGAGGTAGCGGCTGCCGGTGCCGTGCGAGCAGCCCATTCCAGTTTTAGCTGCCGAGGCAACTAATCGTTGATTGCAGTGATTAACGATAGCACCGCGTGGAGGCACGCGGCCTGCAAACCTCGTGCAGGCCACCTGCCTCCACGCGGCGGGCCAGGCATCGCTTATTCGCGCAATCAAGCAGCAGGAACCGCTCGACGGCAAGCGCATTGCCCTTCCCGACCTTCTCCCAGCCCCTCACTAAATCGCAAGTCTGGGTGACGAGATGCACAGGTTGGGTTATAGTGTGGCACCAGGCACGCAAGAATGAGCACGGACGACCCTCGGTTCTCTCTGACCGGCACCAGGAAGGCAGCCAATTTTGCTTCCAGTGGCTTTCCCCCCGGCATCCGACATCTGTTGCTCTTGGCATTGCTGGCGGGCGCGGCCTCGTCCGGTTTTGCGACCGGCGTCACCCTCATCACCCACGGCTTCAACGCAAATGCTGACGACTGGGTGCGCATCATGGCGAACAACATCCCCAACTACGACTCGTTCCCGGGGACTAATTACACCATCTACAAGATCACCCTCACGGCTGATGGCAACTATCAGTGGTCCCGCACCAATGGTAGCGCGCCAACCTTGACCGACTCCGGACAGATCATCATCAAGCTCGACTGGAAGCAGATGGCCGGGACTGTCTTCCCGCCGTCTGGCGGCAGCAGCACTTATGACGTGGCCCAGATAGCGAGTCGGGCGCTCCAGCAAACCAACGCCATTGTCGAGCTGGGCGGCCATGCCTTGGCGGAGTTCCCCCTGCACTTGGCGGGCCATAGTCGCGGCGGTTCTCTCATCAATGAGCTCAGCCGCCTCCTCGGCACCAACGGCCTCTGGGTGGACCACCTCACCACTCTCGATCCCCACCCCCTCAACAACGACGGCAACGATGACTGGCTCTTCACCACTACGGATGCCTCCGCCTCGAACACCTTCGCGAATGTTCTATTCCGCGATAACTGCTGGCAGAGGCTTGGCGGCACCTTAACCGTTCCCAACGGCGAACTGGCCGCGGGTGCCTATAATCGCGAGCTAACCACCCTCGCTGACGGTTATGACAGCTCGCATTCCGACGTGCATCTTTGGTATCACGGCACTGTGGACTGGCGAACGCCCACGAGCGACGGCGGCGCTTCCATCACCGCCACTCAGCGCACCAACTGGTGGGAGGCTTACGAAAACCGGGGTATGGTCGCCGGCTTCAACTACGGTCTCATCGGCGGCGCGGACCGCCTGAGCCCGGACCAGCCACTCGGCCCCGGGTTTCCTGCCATCCAGGACGGCTACAATCAATACTGGGACTTCGGGCTCGGCACATCGGGCAACCGCACCGCGCTGCCGGCAAACAACGGCAACTGGCCCAACCTCATTAAGCTCAACCGCACAGGCACCAACGCTGTTCTCCAGGGCCAGAACACCTTTGTCAGGTATTACTACCAGTGGGCCCAGCCCGGCACCACTACCGCGGCCGTCAGCTTCTATATTGACGACGACTTTAATCCCCTCAACACGAACCAGAAGTTGCTGAAGCAGATAAACGTGCCCGGCACTGGCGCTGACTATGTCAGCTACGCGAATGTTAGTCTCACCTTCGACCCCACGAACGCCACCGTTGGCTACCACGCCCTTTATGCCAGCATCACCGGCGGCGGCCGGACCCGCTATTTGTATGCGCCGGAGTTGGTCCAGGTGCTTCCTTCCCTGCAACCCCCGACCTTGGACATTGCAGCAATGAGCGCGTCGCAGTTCCGCATCGGAGTCAACGGTGTGGCTGGCCAGACCATTGTGCTCCAGGATTCAACGAATCTCCAAGCCTGGTTGCCGCTGGCGACGAACACGCTCGCGACCAGTCGCTGGCTCTATACCAACAGCCTGTCCGCCAGTCCGGGGCAACGCTTCTATCGCGGCCTGCTCAGCCAGTAACGGGCAGGTTACAGCCCCCGGGAGTCGGCGCATGCTGCCGACGCGCATCAAGCCGCCACCACCGGCATCGGCGCGCGGCAATTGACCTTGGCCGGGCGCCCAATACCGCACACCCGTTCGCGGTTGCGTTCCAGCTTCACCGCTTCAAAACGCAGCAAAGAGGGCGGCAGCCCGCGGTTTCACCCCGATCCTTCACCGGGCAAAAATCCGGCGGATGACCTCCTCGATAGGGACTTCCTGAATGTCAATGTCGCTCACCGACAATTCGTCCAGCAGCGCCTTGCAAACTGGGATCACGCGGTCGCGCTTGACCTTGAGTTGGACGCTGCCAAGGCTCTGGGCCACGACCTCGCCATACTTGCCCAATTCTTCACTGGAACATTTTGCTCCTCCCTCGCATTGGATGGTAATCAGCTTGAAATCGGCAAAGCGGTCCACCACGTCGCTGAGCCGGCCATCGAAGAAGATCTTTCCGTGATCAATGATAATGACGCGCTCGCACAGCTCCTGAATGTCGGCCATGTAATGGCTGGTCAGGAGCATCGTGGTCCCCTGCTTCGCGTTGTGCTCCCGCAGAAACTCGCGCACGATCTTCTGCGACACCACATCCAGGCCGATGGTCGGTTCATCCAGGAACAGGACCTTCGGCCGGTGGAGCAGCGACGCGATCAATTCCATCTTCGTGCGTTCGCCCAGCGAGAGTTCGCGCACGCTGACGTTGAGCTTGTCGCGCACGGCGAGCAGTTCGCTCATTTCGGTGACTGTCCGCTCCAACGTGGCGGCGGGGATGCCATAGATCCTGGCGTTCAACTCCAGTGACTCCCGCGCAGGCAAGTCCCACCAAAGCTGGTTCTTCTGGCCCAGCAACAGCGCAAATTGCCGACGGTAGCCGTCATTCCGCTCCCACGGAACATACCCCAACACACGCGCAGAGCCGCCGGTGGGATAGAGCAGCCCCGCTAGCATCTTCAGGGTAGTGGTCTTCCCCGCCCCGTTAGGGCCGAGAAAACCGACCAGTTCCCCTGGTTGAATGGAAAAGCTGACATCCTTGACCGCCAGTGTCTGCTCGTATTTCCGGCGGAACAGGCCTCGCACCGCGCCGCCAAGGCCCGGCTCTTTCTTGTAGGTGCGAAATGCCTTGCTCAGGCCGCTGACTTCGATCATTGGGGCAGTCACAAAACGTGTATCCTCGGCGCTCTCAGCGGACAAGGGCGTGGCGGTGTAAAGCCGAAACCCGAGGGGCGAAGGCCACAAAGTCCAATCGCCAGTCCCGGAGCGGGACCTCTGCACGCTCAGCGCATGAGCTGCTTTTCGAGGAGGCTGACGACCTGCCGGACATTGGAATCCACCTCCATGCGGTCCTTGACCAACCGGCAGGCATGGAGCACGGTCCCGTGGTCACGGCCGCCAAAGGCATCGCCAATCGCGCTCAACGAGTTCTCCGTCATCTGGCGCGACAGAAACATCGCCACCTGGCGGGGAAAGGCAATACTTTCGGGCCGGCGCCGACTGGTCATATCCGCCAAGCGAATGTCAAAGTGTTCAGCCACCCGCTTCTGAATGACCTCGATGTTGACTGAGAACCGGCCTTCCTCATTGAGGACTTCCCGCAACAGGCTTTCCACCATTTCGAGGCTGAGCTTCTTGCCGGTCAGCGCCGCATAAGAGGCCACGCGAATGAGCGCCCCTTCCAACCGGCGGATGTTCGCGCGAATGCGGTTGGCCAGGAACTGCATGATTTCTTCCGGCAGTTGCACGCCCATGATCTGCGCCTTCTTCTGCAGAATCGCCAGGCGCGTCTCAACATCGGGTGGCTGCACATCCGCGACCAGCCCCCACTCGAAGCGCGACATCAGCCGATGCTCCAGGTTCTCAATCTCGCTGGCGGGCCGGTCGCAGGTCAGCACGATCTGCTTGTGCGCCTCGTGCAAGGCATTGAAGGTGTGAAAGAATTCTTCCTGGATCCGCTCTTTGCCCGCCAGAAACTGAACATCGTCAATGAGCAGCACGTCCGTCTGCCGGTACTTCTTGCGGAAGCGGGCAAGCTGGTTGTTCTGGATGCCATCAATGTATTCGTTAGTGAACCGCTCGGACGACACGTAGGCCACCCGCGCCCCTCTCCGGCCCGCCACAACATGCTGTCCGATGGCATGCAGCAGATGCGTCTTGCCCAGCCCCACCCCACTGTAGAGGTAGAGCGGGTTGTAGGCCTTGGCCGGCGCCTGCGCCACCGCCAGGGCGGCGGCATAGGCAAAGTTGTTGTTGCTGCCGACCACAAAAGTATCGAACGTGTTCTTCGGGTTGAAACCCAGCTCATGGCTGCTTGAGTTTCGCTCCGACACAGGCTCGGCAGCTTTCTTCCTGGGCGGGACCGACTGGAGCTGCGGCACCACGGCACTGCCCCCCGCTGCCACCTTAAACTTGATCTGTAATTGCCGACCAGACGCAACCCCCATCACGTCCTGCAACAGCCCCATGTAGTTGTCCTTGAGCCAGACCTCGCAAAAATCATTGGCCACCTCCAAGGTGATGCTGTTGTTCTCCTGCGAACAAGCACGCAAGGGGGCAAACCAAAGATTGAAGATGTCCGCGCTCAACATGGAGCGAAGTTGCTCCCGTGCCGCATTCCAGATTCTGTCTGCGGAAGCTTGCATTTTGGTCCCAAAAGCCCGGTTTTCGGGCAATTTATTCACTTAGCCACTTACCGCACTCTAGATACTGGCCTCAGCGCTTGCTTGTGCTCCCAAACCCGCTCCACACCGACAAAAATGATGTTTCATACCCAGGCTTCCATTCTGCTTAAACACATTAAACGCTTTAAACCATTGAAAATACGTGACTTACAACCACACTCCGCTCGGGCTGCCAGCCCAACTCATTCGCAACCCAACTGAACGAGGCCAGACTGCTGCCTCGGACGATGTTTCTAGGCAATGCCGCCCACAGTTGCGAGGACAACATATTAACTCTTATTAACGAGTTATTCACAGGCCGGCTTCCACCAATAAAATCAGGCTCTTGCGCTGCTTTTCCCCGGGAATCAGCGGTCAGTGCGCCTAAACCGCCTGCTCCCCGGTTTCTTCAGTACGAATGCGAATCGCGTTCTCGATCGTGCTGACAAAAACTTTTCCATCGCCGATCTTGCCGGTCTTGGCCGCTTTGACGATCGCCTCGACAGCGGGCGCTACGTGGCTGTCCCCCAGAACGACCTCGATCTTTATCTTCGGCAGGAAATCCACGGTGTATTCGCTGCCGCGATAAATCTCAGTGTGGCCCTTCTGCCGGCCGAACCCCTTTACCTCCGAAACAGTCATGCCTTCGACGCCCAAGCCTGACAGTGCCTCTTTGACATCCTCCAGCTTGAAAGGTTTGATGATGGCCTCAATCTTTTTCATGTCATGCTTCTGCTTTGTGGTATGAGATTCTAGCAACCGATGTGAGGCTGTAAACAGGAATGTTGCAGAAATCTTTCCGACTTTCCGACCAACCAGCAATCCGCTCGCTTCCGTGCTTGCAGGTTGGCCGGAATGAGAAGTGCAGCAGCAGCGAGCGTGCTCAGGTTTCACCCAACCATGCTTTCCGCAGCGAAGCGGGGCCCAACAACAAATCAGTTGCCCTCCTGGCCAAGGCCGGGCATCTGTGAGGCATGTGTTATCACAAATTGCTGGCCATGCTAATGGCATTGGCGCCTTCGCTGCTTTTGACCAGTTGCACAAGTTATCGCTCCCGCCCTGCGCTTAAGCTTCAGACCGGTGAATCGGCCGTGCTCGTAGGTGAGGAGCCGGCGAGCCTTGTTTTTGCCCCGCGCCTTTCCAAGCCCGTCCGTGTCCGCAATACGTATCGCGACGGACTGCCGCAGACGATTCATTACGTTCCGGGGCGGGATTACCTGCTGGAGGCCCAAGGCCGGATACGGCGGACACCCGGCTCGCGCATCCCAAACTTCGGAACCAACCTGCTCTACGGCAAAGAAGATTTCCGGCACGAACGATTTCCGGGCTATGGCAATATGCCGTTCTTTGTCTATGTGGATTACGCGCATTCCGAGAAATGGAAGGTGCCACCAGCAAAGCCCGGCCTGGGCGCGGTGCAATTGCCACATACGCAGCACAAGCTGCGCGCCGGCCAGCAGGTGCGTATCGTGGCGTTCGGCGACAGCATCACCGCAGGCGGAGAAGCCTCGGAGCCGGGATTGATCTTCTGGGAACGCTGGGCAGCCGTCTTGCGAGCCAGATACCCGCGCGCCAGCATCGAAACCACCAACAGCGCAACCGGCGGCGACACGACGGTGCAGGGCCTGCAGCGATTGCGGGAGAAAGTGCTGCAACAGCAGCCCGATCTGGTGTTGATCGGCTTCGGCATGAACGACCACAACCGCGAAGGGTTTGGTGTGCCAGTGGAGGCCTTCGCCGCGAACTTGCGAACCATGATTGCGCAGATTCGGGCCGAGACTGGCGCCGAGATTGTGCTGTTTTCCGCCTTTCCACCGAATCCGAACTGGCATTACGGCTCACACAACATGGAGGCTTACGCAGATGCAACCGAACGCGTGGCGCGGGAGGAGCGCTGCGCCTTCGCCGATGTGTATCATCTCTGGATGACTGTCGCCGACCGGAAGAAGCCGGAAGACCTCCTGGGCAATAATATCAACCATCCTAACGACTTCGGGCATTGGATCTACCTCCAGGCTTTGGAGGCAATCGGTCTGTAGAACGCCATCCGTTGCTCGCCTGCGGCCATCAAATGCGCATTGCCAGTCGGGGCCAAGTGCGGTGATGATTAGCTCATGCACGCAACACCTCTTACTGTGATCGCGCAATTCAAAGCCAAGCCGGGCAAGGAAAGCCAGGTGCGCCAAGAACTGCTCTCGCTGCTCGCCCCGAGCCGCAAGGACGCCGGGTGCCTCAATTACGACCTGCACCAGGCGCTGGATAATCCCGCCCTGTTCGTGTTCCACGAGAACTGGGCCAGCAAGGCGCACTTGGATGCGCATTTGCAGAAGGCCGCGTTGCAGGCGGTGCTCACCAGAGTTGGGTTACTGGTCGCCGAACCGCCCCAAGTCACGCTTTGGGAGAAGATCGGTTGATTCCAACCTGGGCGCCGGCGAGCGCATCAACTCACCCGCAGCTAAGAGCCCGTGTCACCCGAGACCCATCTGCTGGCCAGTTGGATCATCGCCGCCAAGACCACCAACAACCCGCGTGATTGCCGGCTCGTCACAATGGCGGGCATCCTGCCGGACGCTGATGGTCTGGGGCTAATGGTGGACCTGGCATGCGGGTGGTTAGGCTGGAAACAAACTTACCTCTACGAACACTACCACCATTACCTCCTGCACGGCGCGGCTGGTGGCATTCTGACTGCGGCACTAATGGTTTGCTTTGCGCGCCAACGCTGGCGCGTTGCCCTGCTCACGCTGCTGGTCTTCCACCTGCACCTGCTCTGCGACTTCGTCGGTTCGCGCGGTCCATCCCCCGAAGACCTCTGGGCGATCTTCTATTTCGGCCCGTTCGACAAGGACCCGATGTGGGTTTGGAGAGGCCAGTGGCGACTGGACGGCTGGATCAATCGCTACTTGACCGTGGGGTTGTTCTTATGGGCACTGTGGCTGCCCGTGCGCTTGGGCCATTCGGTCGTGGGCGTCTTTAGCGCGTCTGCGGATCGGGCGGTCGTCAGCGTGCTGCGCAAATGGCACGGCGCCTGGATGCACGAGAGATTACCCGGATCGTGAACCGCGCTGGCGGAATGCGGCTGGCGAGCCTTCAAGGCCGGCTGCAAGTCAGCGCTCCGGACGCCACGCTCTGGAGCTTTGGGCGGCCTACCGCGCGCTCACGCGCAAGCCATACTTCTCCGGCGCCTTGGCGAACGACATCATCCCTTGCTCCGCCTTCGCGCCCACGTAAGGGTCATTGCTGATAAGGATGTTCCCGTCCAAGTCGAGGTAATCGCACAGCTCAGCCAGGTGCGCGGCGGCGCTGATGAGAATGCTGCTCTCGATCATGCAGCCCAGCATAGTCTTCAGCCCGGCCTTGCGCGCCGCCGACAGCGCCTCAAAGCCCCCGCTAATGCCTCCCGACTTGGCCAGCTTCACGTTCACCGCGTGGAAACATTCCGCCACTTGTGCCACGTCTTTGGCCAGGTGATACGACTCGTCTGCCATGATCGGCAGCGGCGAGCGTTGCTTGAGCCAGATCCAATCCTTGACGGGCGTGGCCGCCGGCATGGGCTGTTCGATGAACTCGATGTGCCCATCCTTGGCCAGCCACTCGATCATCTCCAGCGCGTGCTCCTTGGTCTTCCAGCCTTCGTTAGCGTCCACGCGCACCGTCTTCGCAGGTGCGACTTCGCGCAATGCCTGCACGTTCTCCTTATCGCCCGCCACCCCGACTTTCATCTTCAATACGGGGTATGCTTCCGCCTCGAGCACCTTCTTGCGAATCACGTCCGGCTTGTCTATCCCAATAGTAAAGGACGACACATGCTGGTTCTCCCGAAAGCCCAGTTCCAAGTAATCATAAATCGCCTTCTTCGCCCGTTTGGCTGCGCCATCGAGCAGGGCGATGTTAAGCGCACACTTGGCGGCCATATCGTGCTCCGAGAGCGTGTCCAGATACACCATGCTGCCCTCGACGTCATTGAACGAGAGCCCGCGCGCATCCACTTTCTTCAGGAACGCCTCCACCGTCTCCAGCGACTCCCGGTAGCGGGAAATGGGCGCCGCCTCACCCCAGCCGGCCGTGCCGTCGGCCCCGATCAACTCGACCATCAGGGTGTTGGAAACATTCGTGCCGGTGCCCCGGGCAATCGCCCAGGTATGAGTCATTTGCAACTCCAGACGTTTGAAGCTTAGTTTCACGGCGCAAACGAAACCCTAAAACCGTCCCGGAAGCAATATCCTTGTTGCGGTAAACTGCACAATTCCCTTTGCATTTATGGCCATTCAGGGCAAGTTGAAGCAACGATGGATCCCGAACCAGCACCTGATGCAGGAAGCGTAACGCCTGAGCCGTCTGCGGCTTCGCAACGTCCGCGACGCGGGCGGCGGGGCAGACGCGGTGGTCGCGGACGAGGCCGGCATTCCGCCGAAACCCCGGCACAGCAGCCACCCTCGTCTCCGGACGAGGCTGCCCACTCCGAACAACCCCGCGCGGAAGCTCTCCCTGGCGCGCCGGCGACGGGGGTTGCCCCACCAGAAGTTGTCGAACAACTCCCTGACCAAGCCGGTCGCCAAGCCGCCGCCCCCGGGGAAGAAGAGTTCCGAAGCGCAAGGCGTGAACGTGGCCCGGCCAGGGGTACCCCAGTCCAGCACGAACCACCTCCTCCTCCGCGCCCACCCCGCGAGTTCCGCCCTGCCACCCCACTGGCAGTCACGCAGGCCATCGAAGAAGTCAATCAGATCATCGAGACACTCCGCACGACGCTTACCGAAATGGAGGACGTGCTGGAGACCCTGGAACTGGCCGAACGCCAGAAGATCGCAGACGAGCAGGAAATCGAGACCCTTCGCCGCAGCCTGCGCCAGTTGCATCGGCCTCGGGACGTGGGTCAACCGCACTCGCGGCACTGAAAACTCGTTCCCGTTCGCAGAACACAAGCGATACATCTCCTCCTATCGCCGCATCCCCCCCGAAGCCTGGACCTTTGGCACGGGTTCAGGTCAGCGGGCCTGGTGATTTCTCCTGCAGTGGCTGCGGCTTGGCCCTCACTTTGACTTCGACGGCGGCGCGCAATTCTGGCTGAGGGCGCCTGCTTGCCGGAGCAGCTCCAAGGCGCGTGCCAGTGGAAGCGCTTGCACTGTGCCCTTAAATCCCCGGGTGGTCGTGGCCCGGAACAGCGAGTTGTAAATCGCCTCTTCCGTCGCTTCCGCCACGGCCTGAAAGAGGGGGGACATTTCATCGTTGGCAAGCTCCGCCACCCGGTGAATGGATTCGCCGCGACGACGACGGCTTTCCGCGGCGGTAGAGAAGGCGATGACGTAATCGCCCGAGCCGTTGGCCAGGTTTGAGCCGGTGCGTGCCAAACCGACAATGGCCCGCGAGGCCAGCCGCTCCAGGGGCCGCGCGCCTAACGGCGCATCGGTCGCCACGACGATCATAATGCTGCCGTCACCTGAGTTGCCGGCGGGGAGATCACCGGCCGGCGCGGCGGCCAGCACCGCCGTCCCTTTGGCCGCCGGCCCGGATGCCTGCGGTCCCAGCTCGCGCCCGACCCGCACACCGTTGATGGTCAGATCGCCGCCGAAATTGCTCTGCACAAGCACGCCCACAGTGTGGCCGCCTTGCTTTGCCGGCAGCTTGCGCGAACTGGTGCCAATGCCCCCTTTCCAACCAAACGCCACCGTGCCTGTGCCGGCTCCCACGGCACCTTCCTCGACAGGGCCATTGGTGGCGCTTTCCAGCGCGCGGACAACCAGCTCCGGTCGGATGGGGCGGGCGCGGATGTCGTTAAGAAACCCGTCATTGGTTTCGCCCACCAGCGGGTTGATGGAACGGACCTCTTTCATATCCGGTTGAGCCAGCAGCCAGGCCACCAGCGCATCCGCCACTTGCCAGACGCTCAGCGTTGAAGTCAGCAGAATCGGCGTCTCCAGCTCGCCCAGTTCCCGCACCTGCGTCACCCCGAGCAACTTTCCAAAGCCATTCCCCACATGAATGGCAGCCGGCACCCGCTCCTCAAAGAGATTGCCCGCGTGCGGCATAATCGCCGTAACCCCCGTGCGGATCGAATTCCCCTGCCGCAGCGTCGCCTGCCCCACCCGGACCCCCGCCACGTCGGTAATCGCGTTCAAAGGCCCGGTCGGCAGCGAACCGACGATTACACCCGCCTGGCGCGCGCGGGGACGATCCGGTGAAGTCTCGCTATGAATGGGCATGGCAGACATGACAGATAGGGCGATTACGGCCAATTGTTTAAATGGAAAGCTGCCCGGCATCGTCATGGTCTGCACCTTCTATTCCCCGCATAATCCCGGCGCAAGCAGAAAACGCCCACACCCACCCCTCCCGAACCTTGAACAGCAGCCGCACGCCGGGCAAAACCACCCCACCCCCGCCTCAAACCGCTATCAGAAACGCCCGAAACCACAATCCGCCCCGCTCCTCCGTAACTGCCCTTATTCATAGAGCTTGCACGCTTTCATCTCCATCTCCGCACCGCGTGTACAAGGGGTGCACACCGGATGCACCAGGGATGCACAAGAGGCTGGACGGTGTGCAGCCGGTGAGCACCCCTTGTGCACCCCTTGTACACGCAGTGCAAACATGGAGCGGGAAGCCTGTTGTGACCGAAATGGGCGCAAATGGCGTGGGAGGGGAGGTTTTGGTGTTTTCCGCCTCGGCACCGGTAATGTTACCGGTCGGTGGGAACGGGGCGCCTGCGGATGCCTGTTTGGCGCCGATAAGGGCAATGCGCTAAACATTGCACTCCCGGCCTGCCAAACATAGCCTCCAGCAGATGTTTCGGTCGCACCATAAACCCGATACACAGGCTGCCAGCGAAGAGTTGCTCGTCTTCGAGGGGGTAAGCCTTCGCCAAGGCGAGGCGGCTGTTTTCAAAGGGACGAATTGGACCTGGCGGGCAGGCGAGCAGTGGGGAATACTCGGCCCGGACGGTTCCGGCAAGTCGTTGCTTGTGGAGGGAATCCTGGGGCGGGTGCCCATCATTCAGGGCGAAGTGCGCGGTCCGCTTGCGGAAGGCGGCGGAGCTGGGGACGTGTCTGCCGCCCCGATTGTCGCGCAGGTTTCCCCCCAAGCGCAGCGCGAACTGGCTGTGCAGGAAAGCTCGTTCTACCAACTCCGCTGGTACAGCGGTTTGGAGCAAGGCCCGCGGACGGTGGCAGAGTTTCTCTCGCGGGCAAGTGTCGAGGAGCGCAATCCCTTCGAGGTTGGCCCTCGCCGGGGGCATAGCCGCAAGTTTCTGAAGCTGCGGCGGCAGTATGTGAACTGGCTGGGGATCAAGAACCTGTGGCCCCGGCGGCTGGCCCACCTCTCGAACGGCGAGATGCGAAAGACGCTGCTGGTCCACGCATTGCTCAAGTCTCCGCGCCTGCTGGTTCTGGAAGATGCCTGCGCCGGCCTGGACGCCGCCACGCGACGAAAGCTCAACGGCGTAATCCAGCGGCTCATGCGCGCTGGCTGGCTAATCCTGGTAGCGACGCATCGCGCGGAGGAGATTCCGGCCGCCACCACGCATCTGCTTTTGGTTGATAACTGCCGAGTCATCGCCCAAGGCCGCAAGCGGGAGATGCTGAGCATTTGGCGCAAGCGGTTTGGGGCCGGCCAGCCGCGGCCGGGGCGAATACTCCGGGCACCCACAGCATCGAGCCGCAAACGGAGAGTGTTCGGCCAGCCGATGGTGGAGTTGCGGCGGGTGACGGTGACCGGCGCCGGGAGACGGATTCTGCATGACATTACCTGGACGCTGCGCGAGGGCGAATGCTGGGCGCTGCTCGGGCCGAATGGGGCCGGCAAGACTACCCTGCTGAACCTTATCCAGGGCGATCACCCCCAGGCGTACTCAGCAGACATCCGGCTCTTTGGCCTCCGGACAGATTCCACACAGGCCTTATGGCGGGCGCGCCAGCACATTGGCTGGATGTCCCCGGAGTTGCATCAGCATTACCCCGGGGGCTGGGATGCCGAGGCGGTAGTGTGCTCGGGGTATTTCAATTCCATAGGGCTTCATCAATTGTGCTCGCGACGCCAGCGTGGCACCGCCCGGCAGTGGCTCCTGGATCTTGGATTGGGCAAACACGCCCGCACCCCGTTCGGCGAACTCTCCTTCGGCCAGCAACGCCTCGTGCTGCTCGCGCGCTGCGCGGTGAAGCAACCCCACCTGCTCATCCTGGACGAGCCGTGCCAGGGCTTAGACAGGGCGCAACGCCGGGTGCTGCTTGGCGCGGCGGATCGCGTGGTGGCCCAGACTGCCGCCAGCCTCGTCTTTGTCACTCATCACAAAGACGAAGTTCCCCGCTGCATAAACCATGTGCTGCGCCTTGCTGCCGGACGCATCCACAAAACCGGACCCAAGTTGTAGGGGCGGCGCGCACAGGCGCCCGAAAACCGCTCCGCTCCAGGCTTGACCTGGCTCGACTCGCATAACATAACTGCACCGGCCCTGGTTGCTTGCAGCAGCGAGGGGATAAACAAGAACCATCAGGCCGGAGCGAGTCAGCCGGCCAGGAAAGGATTGTGGATGATGAAAAGCAGCAGCCCGGCGGCAGTTGGATGGAGAGGGGGCGCCAAATGATTGACTTCAAACACAGAATCCTGATGACGGGTTTCGGGGTGGTGGCGCAAGCCACGCTGCCGATGCTGCTGCGGCAACTGCGCGTTCCCTGCCGCAATCTTACCGTGATTGACTTCGCGGACCGCGAGGAGACGCTGCGGCCCTGGCTGAACAAGGGGGCCCAGTTCATCCGGGAACGGGTCACCCCCTTGAACCTGCCGCGGCTGCTTTCGACCTATGCGCGGCGCGGGGACTTGATCATTGATCTGGCCTGGGGCATTGATTGCTTCGACATCCTGGAATGGGCGCACAACAACCAGGTGCTCTACGTGAACGCTTCCCTCGAGTCCTGGTATCCCTCGGCGGAGATGCACAGCAAGTCGTCCATCGAGAAGTCGCTCTACGCTCGCTACGAGAAGCTGCTGCCGCTCGCCGCCCAGTGGGGCCAGGCGACCACGGCGGTCATTGACCACGGTGCGAACCCGGGTTTGGTGTCGCATTTCGTCAAAGTGGGACTGCTGGACATCGGCCACAAGGCGCTGCGGGAAAACCGGGTGCCGCGCGCAAAGGCCCGCCGGCTGGAACGCCTGTTGGCAGCGGAGCAGTTTGCCGAGCTGGCGCGGTTCCTCGGCGTCAAGGTCATCCACTGCAGCGAGTGGGACACGCAGCGCGCCTCTAAACCGAAGCGGCCGGACGAGTTCGTGGCCACCTGGAGCGTGGAGGGCATGTGGGAAGAATCCATTTCGCCCAGCGAGCTGGGCTGGGGGACGCACGAGAAGTGGCTGCCGCCGTTCGCGACCCGGCCGGAAAGCGGGCCCGCCAACCAGATTATTCTGCCCCAGATGGGCCTGAACACCTGGGTCCGCTCCTGGGTGCCCCACCAGGAAATCGTCGGCATGATCGTCACGCATGGCGAATCCTTCGGCCTCTCGCACGCCCTGACCGTGCGCGAGCAAGGCAAGGTGGTCTATCGCCCGACCGTCCATTACGCCTACATGCCCTGCAACGACTCGATCGTCTCCTTGCACGAGCTCCGGTGCCGGAATTACGAGCTGCACCCGAAGCAGCGCATCCTGACCGACGAGATCGCCGAAGGGATGGATCTGGTGGGCGCGCTGATCATGGGCCACCGGTTCCAGTCCTGGTGGACGGGCAGCGTCCTGAGCATCGCCGCGGCGCGAAAGAAGGTGCCGCATCTGAACGCCACGGTCGTGCAGGTGGCCGCCGGGGTGACCGCAGCGGCGCTGTGGGCCGTTCAGAATCCGCTGCGCGGCGTGTGCTTCCCCGAGGACCTGCCCCATGAAGAGATTCTACGCGAGGCCCGGCCTTATCTGGGGCGGGTCGTCTCGGAACCCTCGGACTGGACCCCCCTGCGGCAGCACCGGGTGTACTTCGACGAGAACCCGCTGGCCCAGCCCGACCAAAGTGATCCGTGGCAATTCACGAATTTTCTCTTCCGCCCTTGATGTCGTCCTGCCTGGCAGGTCCCGGCGCAAGCAGACGGTGCCCACAAACAACCCCTGGCGGCCGAAGCCGCGAAACTCAAACACCATGTGCAAGAATCCAAATCACAAGAACCTCGGAGCCCTCACCGCTCTCACGCTGCTGGCCGTTGCCAGCGTGTTTGGCGCCGACCCGTCGCGTTTCGTCCAAGACCGATTCGTGATTGGCATGTGGGTGCCGCCAGCGACAAATGAGGGGCTGGACGAGCGCTACCGGGAAATCGCTGAAGCCAACTTCACCCTGGTGGTGGGCCAATCCGGCACCAACGCGGCGAAACATCTCAAGCGCTGCAAACGGTTCGGGCTGCAGACCCTCATCCGGGCCGTCGGCCCGGTCGAGAAGCTGCCCGACGGCCCGGCCTGTTGGGGCTACCTGCTGGTAGATGAGCCGGGCGCGGGCGCATTTGCCGAGCTGGGCAGACGGGCCGAGGAGATCCGCGCCAAACGGCCCGGGCGCTTCGGCTACGTCAACCTGTTTCCCAACTACGCCCCCCTGTGGGCGCTCGGCACAACCAGCTACGAAGAGCATGTGGCGAAGTTCATTCGCGAGGTGAAGCCTGAGGTGCTCTCGATGGATCATTACCCGCTCATGCGACCCGGGGGCGACACGCGCGAGGCGTATTGCGCCAACCTTGATTGCTTCCGCAGGCATTCTCTGGCCGCCGGCATCCCGTTCTGGAATTACTTCTACAGCATGCCCTTCAACGACCGCCTCGACCCAACCGAGGCGCAAATCCGCTGGCAGATCTTCACCTCCGTCGCCTTTGGTGCCAAAGGCGTGCTCTATTTCTGCTACTGGACCCCCGGCAAAGGGGCGGCAGGCGCGGGCGAGTTTCCCAAAGGAGGCGCCATCCTGACGGCGGAAGGGCTCAAGACGCGCCATTATGAGGAGGCCCGGCGCATCAACGCCGAACTCAAGAACCTCGGACCGACGCTGATGAAGCTAACCAGCACCGGCGTCTATCGCGTCACCACCGAGACGAACCACAGTGCGCTCGCTGGCAGCCCCATTCAAAAGCTGGCACGGGTGGGCGGCGATCCGACGGGTGAATTCATTATCGGCGCCTTCAAGCACGCCGATGGCCGGCGCGCCGCGCTCATCGTCAACCACAATTACAGTTACACGGCCTGGCCGACGGTGGAGTTTGACGCGAATCCCAAAACAGTGCTGGAGGTCAGCAAAGCCACCGGCAAACCCGCTCCCATGGTTGATGACAGCCCTGAGCTGAAGGGAATCCAGCTCTCGTTTGGCGCCGGCGAGGCGCGGCTCTTCCTGCTGCCGCCCGCGGAACAACGCCAGCCGAATTGATTGCCAGGTGCTGGAGCGCTTAAGTCAGGACGATCTTGTCGCCTGCCTTTAAGGTCACGATGGCCTTCTTCCAATTCAACGATTGACCGGCCTGCTTGGTGCGTTGACGGCGCAGTTTGCCGCGAACGTTCAGCGTGTTGACCCGCAGCACTTTGACCTTGAACAAGTCCTGCACGGCGGCGCGAATCTGCGTCTTGTTGGCGCGGGGATCGGCCATGAGGGTGTACTGATTGTACTTCTCGCCCTGGCGCGTCCCCTTTTCCGTCAGGCGCACGGTCCGGATGATTTCAAAAGAGTTCATGCTATTCCTTGCCTAAGCGCGCTTCGATTTGCTCGAAGGCGGTCCGGGTGAACACCAGCTTGTCGGGGCGCAGCACGTCATACGTGTTCAGCAAATCGCCCGTGGTCAGCGCGACGTTCGGCACGTTGCGCGAGGCCAGCGCCAGATTCTTGTCCGCCGCCTGCGCCACGAACAGCGCGGTGCCTTTGAGCTCCAGGGCGCTAAGCACCCCGACGAATTCCTTGGTCTTGCCGGAGCCGAGCTTGAGGTCGTCCACCACCACTACGTCCCCGGCGCGCAACCGTTCCGAGAGGGCCTTGCGCAAGGCGAGCTGTTTGGTGTTGTGCGATATCTTCTTGCTGAAATCGCGCGGTTTGGGGCCAAAGACCACACCGCCGCCGCGCCACAGGGGCGACTGGAACGAGCCGGCGCGGGCGCGCCCGGTGCCCTTCTGCCGCCAGGGCTTTTTGTTGGTGCCGGCGACGTCACCGGCGGTCTTGGTGCAAGCGGTGCCCATGCGCTGGGCGGCCTGATAGGCGACCACCGCGTCGTGCACGGCCTGGGTGCCCTTCCCATCTTCGACGAGGGGGAATTTGACTTCCAGCTCGCCCTGCTTTTTTCCTTTGATGTCTTTAATGGTAAGCTTCATGGCAGCACTTTACTTCTTTTTGCCTGCGCTCTTCTTGATGTTCTCAGGCCGTTCGGCATGCGGCATCCAGCCCTTGGGCCGTTTCTTGGATTCACGAATGACCACGTAATCGCCGTTGGACCCGGGAATGGCGCCCCGAATCAACAAGACGTTGTCCGCTTCATGGACTTGGATAACCTGAAGGTTCTGGACGGTGCGCCGCACCTGGCCCATGTGGCCGGGCATCTTCATGCCCCGCAACACGGTGCCCGGGAACAACCGGTTGCCGATCGCGCCGCCGCGGCGATGCCAGCCCTTCGCCCCGTGCGTGCTGTCGCCTCCACGGAAGGCATGCCGGGCTACAACGCCTTCAAAGCCGCGGCCCTTGGTGAAGCCGATGGCATCGACGTAGTCGCCGGGAGCAAAGAGGGCCGGGCCGACCACGTCCCCGGGCTTCACTTCCTTCGAGAAGTTGCGAAACTCCATTATGCGCTTAACGGGCACGCCGTTGAACTTCTTGATGTGGCCCAGCAAAGGCTTGGCGACCCGCTGTTCCTTCTGGTCGGCAAAGCCGAGCTGCACCGCGTTGTAACCGTCGCTCTGCTGCGTCTTGCACTGCAGCACACGATTCGGGCCGGCGAGCACGATCGTCACCGGGGTGATCACCCCTTTCGCGTCATAGACGCGGGTCTGGCCCAGTTTCTTTCCGAGTAATCCGAGTGGCATGGCGTTAAAGCAGTTAGATTTTAATGGTGATGTCCACGCCCGCCGGCAGGTTGAGCTTCTTGAGCTCGTCCACGGTCTTGGCTGTCGGCTCGATGATATCAATCAGCCGCTTGTGCGTGCGTTGCTCGAAGGTTTCCTGCGATTTCTTGTCGCAGTGCGGCGACCGTTGAACGGTAAACCGCTCGACGCGGGTGGGAAGGGGGATGGGCCCGGCGACGCGGGCGCCCGTGCGTTTGACAGTGTCCGCTATCTCGCGGGCGGATTGGTCTATGACCCGATGATCAAAGGCCTTTAGTCGGATACGAATGCGTTGTCCAGCCATACAAAGAACAATTGTCTGTTAATGGTTTAGTTAAAACGGTCCGCCCCCAATTTTGGGGCAACGGAATGAGCAGTATAGCAAACCGATTCTGCCATGCAATAGGTTTTTGAAAGAAATTTCAGTGCCGGGGATGAGTTATAACCCGCTCCTTTGCCAGCTCTCCAATTCCCTGGCTGGTTTGAAAACCGCCATGCGCACCAAGGTCTCTCACTGGGCCACCGCGATAGCTTGCGGAGCATGGGCCACAGATGATCTGTTGAATCCCCTCTTCTTAAGCTAAGCAGATGGTGCGGGAGATTGGTTCTCCCGGTTCAACCCGGATTTCCGGGGAACGCCCACGACAGTTCGTCATTGGGATTGGGTTCAGGTCCGCCCATCTTCTCTCACGTTCAGCGCCACCCCCGGCCCAGTGACGGCGAGGATGGGGTGTGTATCCTGTGATTCCCCGGTGTATCTCCCATGTGGATCGTTGCCCATGGGAGACACACCGGGGTATCATAGAGATCACACCGTGGTCCCGTGCGCACAACTGGCTGGGTGAAAGAGGGTGGCAGGGAACGCGGGAAGGAGACACGTGTGGTTTGCAGGCCCGGCCAAAGCTTATCAATGTATCAGAAATGGACAGTGCCCCCTTGTAAGGCGGGGGCGTCTGGCTCCGATCTTTGAACCTCAAAAATGCGTGGTTTGAGGAGGAGGCAGCACAATCACATTGATTTT
>CAZDOO010000022.1:0-66748 GCA_964507045.1 uncultured Verrucomicrobiota bacterium
CCACATGAGGCTCAATAAAAAGAACGGCAGCGAGAGGGTGTTCTTCAGCTCGGAAATCCAAGCCACCGAGGTTACACCGACCGGATGGACGGCAAAGATCATGGCCGCCAGCCAGGGGGCAGGTGTTCGTAACTGCGCCAGCACGCGCCACAAAAGCACCGCGCTGGCGGTGTGCAGCAGGACGTTGACGACGTGATAGCCCAGGGGGTGATTGCCCCACGCCAGCCACTCCAGCCAGAAGGCCACGTAGCTGAGCGGGAAATCCGTGCGGAACCAGACTGAGCCCAGCCCCAGCTCGCCCGTCACCAACGGGTTCCGATGCACTACGAGAAAGTCGTCCCAAAGGAATTGACCGCGCAGCGCAGGCCAGCAAACCCCGAAGGCGGCCAGCAGCAGAATTACCGCGCCCGCAGTCAGCCGTGGCCAGGCTTCCTGAGGCTCCAGCAGCCGCTCCGGCTTTTCCGTCAGCTCAGGCGCATTCGACATGCGATTCCCATTGGTTTGTGCTCAAGCCAGATGTCTGGTGCCTGCGCAGCCACCGACAGCAGTCGGCGCGTTCCTGACGCCCTGCAAATGCCACCGACTGTCCTGATCGGCTACGGGCTGCTGGCGAATCGTTGGGGGCATCAAATAGAAGGTTCAGGCGGAGGCGGATCGCCGGAGCTCGGCGTGGCGCGTTTTGCCGCTGGTGGTCTTCGGCAGCTCCTGCACGAATTCGACTTCGCGCGGGTACTTGTAGGCGGCCACGAGGTTCTTGCAGTGGGTCTGCAACTCGGCCTTGAGTTCCGGAGTGCCCTCAATTCCAGGCCGCAGGACCACGCACGCCTTGACAATCTGCCCGCGCAGCACATCCGGCTGCCCCACCACCGCAACCTCCAGCACGGCCGGATGTTCCATCAGCGCGCTCTCCACCTCAAACGGGCCAATCCGGTAGCCGGAACTCTTGATCACATCATCCTTGCGGCCAATGAACCAGAAATAGCCATCGGCATCGCGCGTGGCGCGGTCGCCGGTCAGGTACCAGTCACCCCGGAATTGGGCCGACATTTCCCGGGAATTGAGCCAGTACTCGCTGAAGAGGCCCACCGGGCGGTGCGGCTTGACCCGCACGGCCACCTCCCCTTCCTTTCCCGCCGGCACTTCCTGCAGGTGCTCGTCCAGCAGCGCGACCGTGTAACCGGGCGTGGCCTTGCCCATCGAACCGGGCTTTACCGCTTGGCCCAGCGAACGAAAATTGCCGATCAGGACCACGGTTTCCGTCTGGCCGTAGGCTTCGTAGAGGGTCAAACCGGTAGCCTCGCGCCAGCGATTCAGCACTTCCGGGTTAAGCGGCTCGCCGGCGCTGACGCAATGCCGCAGGCGTGGAAAGCGCCAGCGTGACAAATCCTGCCGGACGATGAGCCGCAGCGCCGTTGGCGGCGCGCACCAGGTGGTAATGGGAAACGCCGCCAGCGTTTCGAGCGTCAGGGCGGGGTCGAACTTGCCGTGAGTGTCCAATGCGAATACGCACGCCCCCATTTGCCACGGGCCGTAGAAGCTCGACCACGCGGCCTTCCCCCAGCCGAGGTCGGACAGGTTCCAATGGATGTCGTCGGGCCGCAGGTCCAGCCAGAACTGGCCGGTCGCCCGATGGCCCAGCCCGTAGCTTGCCTGCGTGTGCAACACCATTTTGGGGTCCCCGGTCGTTGCGCTGGTGAAATAGATGATACCGGGATCATCGCTGCGGGTCGGTTCGCCGCAAAACCTGGAGCTGGCCTCGCGGACCCCGCTGTCGAAATCAATCCAGCCCGGGCGCTGATCGCCAATCAGCAGTCGAATTCCTTCAAAGCCGCCCAGCTTCGCCACTCCCTCCGGGCTGGTGATAACTGCGCGGATGCGCGCGCTGCCCAACCGGTAGGCCACATCGCGCGCCGTCAGCAGCAGCGTGGCGGGCACCGGCACCGCCCCCAACCGGATGAGGCCAAGCATGCCAATCCACCATTGCGGCACGCGCGGCAACATGAGCAGGACACGATCACCGCGCTCGATCCCATTGGCGCGCAGGCAGTTGGCAGCCTGGCAGCTCAGCCTGGCCAGTTGCCGGAAGCTGAATTTCTGCTCCGTTCCCGCCGCGGCGTTGACGCACCAAAGCGCCGGCGCGTCCGGCTGCTCCTTGGCCCACCGATCAATCACGTCGGTGGCAAAGTTGAAATGGAGCGGCGCTTTGATTGCTTCCGGGTTTGCGCTGTGCATTGAAACAAGGAATACCGAGGCCGAGAACCAAAGTAAAGCCGAGGCCGCTGTCGGCGCAGTCATGCCGGCGGCTCGGCGGACTTCTTTAGCTGCTTGAGCTTTTGCGCCTCGGGCCTGGCGGCATAGTAGTGGTCGAGCGGGTAGCAGCCGCTGACCAGCCCGTTGCGGGGTGCCGTAGTGCAGTCGCTGAAGGTGCGGCAAATGAACTTGGACGAGATGGTCCCCCGCCCTATCGCGTCCGCCAGGATGGTCGGGTAGGACAGCACCATGCGACCAATGCCGATGAGGTCGGCCCAGCCGTGGCGCAGAACGTATTGAGCGACGTGGGGGAGGTATTCCTGAAGGTAGCTGTAGGCGCTGCCGACGACCAGGAGGCTCTTGGGCGCACGCGCCTTGAGCTGCCGCACAACGTTGATCTGGCGGGCAACGCCAACGAGCGGATCCTCGGGCGGCTGGTAGCCGTCTGAAGGCGGATACGCGGCGGGGCGCTGGATGTGAGGATTGTAGTAGGGCGAGCCGGCGGTGAGGTTGACGATCTTGACCCCGAGCGCGGCACACAGGTCGAGGAACTGGAAGGTCTCCGCCAGGTCGTAGGCGATGGGGTTCTCCTGGTCTACGCCGAAACCATAGCGATAAGGCAAGCAATGGGTGAATGGCACCGGCACGCCGGGGCCGGGTTTGCCCGGGCGGGAGAGCGTGGGGTCGGGCCGAAACGGAACAAGATCAAAGGCGCTCAGGCGGACGGCCAGTTCGATCCGGTTGCCGCTGGCGCGAATGCCGGCCACGATGTCGCGCAGCATGCGGGTGCGATTCTCCAAAGAGCCGCCGTACTTGCCCGGCCGGGTGAAGGCGCTCAGGAGTTCATGCAGGAGATAACCGTGGCAATGCTTGATGTCCACGAAGTCCGCGCCCACATCCCAGGCGATCCGGGCGGCAGCCACGTAATCTTCGACGAGGCGGTCAAGCTCGCTGTCCGTCCATACCTGGGCGTCGCTCGTGACCTTGAAGCTCGCGTCGAGAATGGGATGCCGATAGGCGACCCGCGGTTCCAGGCGGGAGTTGTCGTTGGGTTTGCAGAAGCGGCCGGAGTGGGTTAGTTGAAAACCGATGACAAGATCGTCCGTGCTGTCGTAACGCTGCTTGTGGGTGGCCACGAGCGCCTGCCGAAGCTTCGCCAGGTCCGCTTTGTTCCGTTCCCCGATGATGAGTTGGTTGGGGTTGGCCCGCCCATCAGGCCGGACCGCCATGGCCTCGCCGCCACAAATGAGCTTGGCACCGCTTGCGCCAAATCGCTGCCAGCGCCGGAGGACTTCGGGCGTGATGCCCCCGTCAAGGGTGCCATCCCACCCCTCCATGGGCTGAACCGCATAGCGGTTGCCGATCTGTTTGCCATTGATAGCCACCGTCAGGAGGGGATGGGCGAGGGGCGAGCCGGAACCCATGGCGATGGCGTCCTCGCAGGGCAGTTCTATTCCAAGTGAAGCGACGTGGGCACGGAACTCGGCGACGGTCTTGAGCGACGGGATGCGCGTAAGCTTGGCGGGGGCGGACATAGACTTCGGCAACTATGAACGCCGGGCAACGCACAGGCGAGCCATTACTTGCCGCTCAACAAAGGCACGAATGCCAACTGGCCAGGGCGCCCCGTTCGCGGTAGGATGCCGACAATGAATGATCGCGAGGCGGTCAAGGTGTTGATCGTAAATGATGACGGGCAGTATCTCGCCGGGACCGCCTTTGAGTGGGGATTCACCGACGACCGCGGCAAGGCCAGGGTTTTTGACTATCAAGCCGACCGGGTCGCGGAACTGGTCGAACTGGTCCGCAAAGTCCACGGCAGAGTCTGGATTGCCGTCAAGCTTGACCCGCGGGAAGTCTTTGAGTTTTGCGATCGGTGCGGGTGCCGGCTGCGGGCGTTCAAGGCCTACTTTGATGGGCGTCAGTTTCTATGCAGCGATTGCCGGCAGGTCGGGACCAAGGTTCCCACCGGCTCTTTGCCGCCAGCAGCCAGCGGCGAGCCTCCGTAATTCTGCGTGCGGGGCTTCAGTATAAGTGCGGATTGTGCCCCGCGCAGCTTTCTGTGATAGTGGTCCTCGGCAGTGAGGCGCATCGTTCCCGTCGTGCTGCCGAATCATGAAAGGTGACCGGGCTGACATGGTGGAGTAGCGGAAGAAGTCCATGAAAGTGTTTTTACGGGACACTCAAACCAGGTGGTTTTACCAAGGGCCATCACAGTGGACGGCTGACCAGGAGGCGGCACTCGACCTTCAGCAGGTGGCTCGGGCGGTTGAGCGCATTTTCGAAGCCCACTTGGAAAACGTGGAGATTCTCCTCAGCTACGACGAACCCCGATACGATTTAGTGCTGCCCGTTCCCGCATCGCCATCCCGATTGGAAGCTCACAGCCGAGCTCAGCCCAAGCGGCAAAACGTGCCGGGGCAGTCGGCACACGCAAACAAGAAAGGATCCCCGCTGTGAATAACCTGTGAATAAGTAGTGCATATTTTCACTTGGTATTCACCAACTTATTTACAAGGATTGCACCATGCGGCGGTTGCTCAAGAGCTTAAGGACTCACGAGTACTTTGGACAGGGCCATTGGACGCCTGACCCTACCCAGGCCCAGGACTTTCCCGACTCGGGCAAAGCCATTGACACTTGCCTCAGGTATCATCTCAGCGACGTGGAACTGGTCCTGCAACTCAGCACAGAACCTCGCGAGCCTTACGACACGCATTTGCGGTTGTTCGACTACGGGCCCTACGCCTGAGGTGCCGGCGGCGACATTGGGCTGTTAGTCCAGTAAATCCCACTGATGCGCGCCGTCATTCAACGCGTTGCCGAGGCCAAAGTCAGCATTGCCAGCGTGGTCAAAGGGGCCATCGAGCGCGGATTACTTGTGTTGCTGGCCGTGGAGGAGGCCGACACGCAGGAGGACATCGAATGGCTCAGCGGCAAGATTGTCCGGCTCCGGGTGTTCCCTGACGACGCCGGGGTGATGAATCGCTCGGTGCAGGAGGCGCAGGGCGGCATCCTGCTGGTCAGTCAGTTCACCCTGTTTGCCAGCACGAAAAAGGGCAACCGGCCTTCCTACAGTCGCTCAGCCCCTCCCGAGGTTGCGGTGCCGCTCTACGAGCAGTTCATTCAAAGGCTGGCTCATGATCTGGCCAAAACCGTCGAAACTGGTGAATTCGGAGCGGACATGCAGGTAAGCCTGATTAACGACGGACCGGTGACAATTATCATTGATTCCAAGGCACGAGAGTGATTCGTCGAGTCAGTTGTCTGCCGGACCGTGGAGGTTGCCACTGTTGTCAGGGTTGAAGCCAACCAACGGCAGAAACAGCGCCACCACAATGCTGCCGACAATCACCGCCAGGAAGACAATCATGATGGGCTCGAGCAGGGAGGTCATGGCCGTTATGGCGTTGTCCACCTCGTCGTCGTAAGTGTCGGCGATCTTCATCAGCATTTCGGGTAAGGCGCCAGTTTGCTCGCCGACATCAACCATGCCGGCCACCATCGCCGGAAACACCGTGGAGGCCTTCAAAGCCGGGGCGATGGGGTCTCCTTCCTTAACGCGCTGGTGGACTTCGGAGATTACCCGGCCGACGACCGCATTGCCGGCGGTTTCCTTCACGATGATGAGTGCTTGGAGCACCGGAACACCGCTGCTGAGCAGGGTTCCCAGCGTCCGTGCAAACCGGGAGATCGCAGCCTTACGAAAGATTGGGCCGAGCAAGGGCATGGTTAACTTGAAGGAGTCAACAAGCCGCCGCCCCCAGTCAGTCCGCGCAATCAGCAAGCCAGCTGTGCCAACCAAGGCGGCAGCGACAGCGAGCAGCGGGATGTAATGCGTTACGGCCCCGCTGAGGTTGAGGACGAATCGGGTGCAAACCGGCAGTTCGCCCCCGCCGGACAAGGCTTCGAGGACCTCCTTGAATCGTGGCACGACGTATGTCATCAGCAGAGTGAGAATGGCCACAGCAACGCACAGGACCGCACAGGGGTAATACATAGCCGCTTTCACCTTGCCCTTGATCTTCTGGGCCTTCTCCATGAAATCGGCCAGCCGCCGGAGGGCCACATCCAATGCGCCGCTGATTTCGCCCGCCTTGACCATATTCTCATACAACCGGTTGAAGGTCTTGGGCCAGGGAGCCAAGGTCTCCGCAAATGAACCTCCGTTCTCGATGCCGGCCGCGAGCTCTCCAACCGTCCGCCGCAGGCCACGGCTTTCCGCCTGTTCCTGCAGGATTCTCAACGCACGCAGCAACGGCATTCCCGCCTCGATTAGCGTGGCTAGTTGACGAGTGAAAACCGTCAGAGTGACGGCCTTAATCACACTCCTCCAGGCTGGGAGAGGCCAGTTCCAAGCCCTCGGCTGTGACTGCGGTTTCGAGCGGGTTAGAGCCGCGCGAAGGTTGCGCGGATTTGCCGCGAGAATCCTGGTGGGGAACAATCCCATCTGCTTGATTCGCCGCACAGCCTCACTCTGATCGGAAACATCGAGCGTGCCGCGACATTGGATGCCCCGCAGATCAACCGCCACATAGGAGTAGTTTGACATAAGCACCTCCCGGATTTGAGTGTCAACTATGCCATTTGGATACGACGCACATACCACTTGTTTTGACATCCCTAACGGGAATAGCTCACGTGGAACTGTGCCGGTCGGGCGCCTGAAGCGGCCATTTGGAAGACCACGGGCTGGTGAATGTGAACGGGCAGCGGCGGACAGAAAGCGCGAATTGCCCCGCCGCCGACAGATTACGTCAAGGTGCCGGGCGGTACCGCAGCCATCAGTGATTCGCTATAGGCTCCGGCGTGAGCCGCGAACAATCGCGAGCCCGGATACGATTGGAGGATACTCTCGAGCCATGCCGCACCGGGATAGCCCAGGCAGCTCGTCCGCCCAGGTGAATGAATTCGGGCAGTGTTGATCCGGTCAGGCCGTCTGCAGGGTCATTATGTTCGGCTCGGGCCTCTCGTCATCCTTGTCAGCTACGCTGTCAGAGAAGGCCAGGTACAGGAAGGCAAAGACGTTGGTGATCGGCAATAACAGCAGCACGCCAACCCAGACACTTTTGCCCCGCGCCTTGGCAATCTTCAGCGGCCAGAGAATCGTCGGCACCAGGTTGAGCAGCGGCACGAAATAGGCAAGAAACCACCAGCCGGACATCCCCGCTGCCCGCAGCATTGGGATAAGCTGCAGTACCGGCAGCCACACCAGAATGCCTGGCGCCTTGCCGGTCTTGCGGCAAATCAACAGGCAGCAATAGCTGTAGAACAAGTGGAGCAGCAGCATTACGCCCGAGACGGCAAGAATCAGTTTAGGACCGATTCGGGCCATTGAAGCCAGCGCATACTCGCGGCGGCTCCAGGTCTGCTTCAACTGGCTCTTAAGGACTTTCGCTTCCGGCATCCCCAGTTTAGCCATCTCCCGGCTTGCCCACACCGCCGCCCGATTGGTCGAGCCCTTCGACTCCGCCAGACCATAACCAAGCTGCTGCTGGATTTCCATCGGGAGTTCGGCGACTTTGAGGCTGGTCATTCCGCCGGCGTGGAGAATGAAGATGTAATTCTTGGCCTTCGTGGTGACTGTCACATTGGTGTATGCCACTGTCCTCGTTTGGAGCACCGCAAATCTGTCCTCCTGTGCCCCAGCCACCGACGAAGGCAGCATCAGCCAGATGATTACCGCCAGCGCGGCCAGCGCTTTCAGGGCGTTATAATGGACTCTTAGGGCATTCATGCGCATCGCGTTCACAGCGCGCCACCAAGGAATCGGCGCGTTTGCGCGAATGAACCGCACGAGCTGTGCCACGCAGTGACACCAGGGCCGCGCCGGCCGCAAGCACCGCCGCCCGGCTTGCGGCGGGGGAATCTGTAGCTGGAAGATCTAGGACGCCGCTCTGAAGCGGCGCCGGGATCATGGCTTCGCGCCCGGCTTGGGCTCCGTGGGCGGCGCCATCAAGTCCTCCGTCTTGCTGCCGTCGGGCGCTGTCGGCTTCTCGCCCGTCTTCGGTTCCTCCTTCTTCACGGCGAGCAGCTCGGCGCGGTCTTTAAGCAGCGATTCCATCGTCCAGTTGGAAACCAGGTAAAACCACTTGCTGAATCCCTGTTCCTGGGCAAGCTTGTCTTCCAACTTCTTCTGCTTCTCTTTGAATTCCTTGTCGAGCTTGGCCTTATCCTCGGCCTTCTCGTCCTTGGCGGGCGGGCGCTCCTTCGGGATTTGCGCCGTGACACTCACCACGATCGGGAGATTGTCGTTGGTCTTCTGCCCGACTTTGATCGTGTAAGTGAAGTCGTCAAACGTCTCGATCGTCACCACCGTCGGCTTGTCCAGGCCGACCTGCTCAGGCTTCGTGTCCGCGGGCAGCACGTCGCTAAAGGAGGGCGAGTTGAGCACATAGGCGAAACCGGAAGTCTTGGCAGAATCAAGCTGCTCGGCGGGTTTCGCCTCGGCCAGTTTCCAATCGCTGGCGTTTTCCGCCGAACGTGCCACCTTCCACGAGTTCGTCGCGGCGGGATAGGCGACCGCAATGGAACGGATCTTTTCGACCTTGAAGAAGTCCTTATTGAGCCATTGCTCCGGCTTGGGCTCAAGATTGCTGAGCGGGTCTGAGATCACCGCCAAGGTCTTGGCTTCCGCGGCAACCATGACGTAGCGCCCGTCGGGCCAGCCTTCGCTCTCACCCATCTCGCCCATTGGCGAGGAGCGGCCCTCCGCCTTGCGCAGGTGCGGCTTGCCCAGCAGCAACGACTTGATCGCCTTGCCGTTCTGGTCCCGCAGTTCCACCAATACGGCGGTATTGGTCCCCGGTCCCGGCGGAAGCAGCTTGTAACGTCCTAATTGCGAGGGCCCGATTTCCTCCGTCTGCGCCGCCTTAAGGTCGCTGGCTTTGAGCAGGAAGCTGCTGATATCCGCGAAGTTGGCTGGGTAATCGTTGCGTTGCTTCACTCGCCATAGGTTGTCCTTGCGGACCAGGTCCAGTTCGTTAGTGCCGCTCTTGATCAGAATCGCTGCGACATCATTGACGGGCAATTCGCCGAGCAGCTTCCGGGCGGCTCCCTCGCGCCCGCCGCCCTGCCACGCGGTTTGGTTCCTTTGGTGCAAAACCAGGCCGGCAATGCCCAACACCACGACTAACACCAATAGAATGAGAAACTGTTTCCGATTCATTTTGCCGAAGTCCTCCTGCGGTTAACCATAGCGATCACAATGCCCGTGGCGGTCACCGCCAGCGGCACCGCCAGAATATTGACCCATTTGAGGCGCGTCTGCAGGGACACGACCTCCTTGCGCAAATCCTTCTGCACCTGTTTCAGGCGCTTGCGCGTGTCCGCCTCCTCCTTGCGAAGCTTCTCCAGCTCGACCCGTTGCTCGGGCGATAGAATAAAGCGCTGGTCTTTATCCTTCTTCTGCGATTGCATCTCATTGACCTTGCGCTGCGCCTCGGCCGCGCTGTCCTCCAGGCGCTTGATTTCACTCTGGAACTTCACATTGGCGGCCGCCTCCATCTCTTTGACGCGGATGAACGGACGGTTGAGCGTGGCTCGACTGCGCACAGCGATGAGGTTGTTGTCGCCCGTCATTTGCTCAACAATGTTCTGGGCCAGGTTGAGATTGGCATTCATCGCCATCTGCAGCGCGCCGAACGGGCTGTCAATGCGCCGCATCGTAAACGCGTCGTAGAGCAGGTCCGCGTCGCCAAACAGCACCACCGTGGTATCGCCCTTGCTTTCTTTAAGCGATTCACCGGGCTTGGCCGCATCCGGCTTCGGCTCATCCTTCTTCTCGCCTTCGTCCTTCTTGTCCGGCGGCGCCCCGTCAGGAAAGGCCGTCTTGAACTTGCCGGTCAGGCGAACCGCGAGATTGTAGCTCACGCCGGAGGGTTTGAACTCCTTCATGATGCTCTCGCCGGACAGGTTGGCGAGCATGGCGTCCACCAACTGCGAGTCCTTCGAGCTGTGGAGCAGCACGGTTTGCTTCAGGCCGGCCACCGGCGTCCCGGTGAAGGCGCCGGACAATGGCAGCCAGATGTTGTCAATCTGGCTCGTCGCCACGTCATCCTTGTCAATGCCATCCGCCGTCAGGCCCAGCCAGGCCGGCGCTTCCTGCGGCTCGCCGTTCCGTCCCCGCAACTGCATCTTGAACTTGAGATCGGCGACCACCTTGCTGGTGTCGAACTGGATGCCCCAGGCTTTGAGGAGCTTGTCTAACGAGGATCCGCCGCCGCCCATGTTCATCATCTGGTTCTGCTGCCGATTGTCCGCGACGCACTGGGCGTCCAGGAAGGCCACCAGCTTGCCGCCCCGCATGATGAACTGATCAATGGCATACTGCGCCTTGTCCGTGATGTCCTTGGGCGCGATGACCAGCAGCAGCTTGATGTGGTCATCAATCTTCTCCACATCCATGCCGACGCGCTCAACATTGAAATCGTTCTTCAACTCATTGACGATGGCCCAAGACGGGCTGCCCTGCTGGCCCATCTGCTGCATCATGGGATTGGACGGCATGCCGAAGACCGGCAGCGGGCTCATCAGGCCAATGGTCACCTTTTCCGGGTTGGCGGCGCGCACAATGGCCCGGGCCAGGTCGTATTCGAGCAACCGCTCGCGGTTGGGCGCCAGGAATGGAATCGCCTGGACCTCATCCGCACACTTTACTGCCAGGCCCAGGTAGTAGCGCTCCGCGCCCGGTAGCGCTTGCGGCTCCAGACCGTCCAATCGCGCGGAGTCCTCCGCGTCCGAATCCGGCTGCGGGTCGTATTTCTCGATCTTAAGCTTCCCGCCGGCTACCTGCCGGTACTCGGTGAGCAGGTCCTCGACTTTGCGCGCGTAGCCCTTGAGATATACCGTCTCCGGCGTCGCGCTCTCGCTTTGTGTGCAATAGAAGCGAATCGTTACCGGCGTATCCAGTTTCTTCAAGATCGCCTTGGTCCCGGCGGAGAGCGTATAGGCCTTCTCCTGTGTCAGGTCCAGGCGTTGGCGCGCCGCGCCGGCGATGAAGTTGAACGCAATTAAGATGACCAGCATCACCACGACGCCGGCGGTCGAATAGAGAATTGTCTGAAGTGATTTCTTTTGCATCAAAGCCTCCCGGTTCAGCCCGCGCGATGGGTGCGCAGGATCACACTGGTTGTAAAGAGCGAAAACCCGATGACCGACAGGAAGAAGAGAATGTCGCGCGAGTCGAGCACCCCTTTCTGGAACCCCTCAAAGTGGGTCATAACGCTGAAAGACGTTACCAGGTCCACCAGTCGGGGCGCAACCTGTTCGAGCACATTAATGACCGGGGGGAATCCGGCCAGGATCAGGAACAGGCATACCACCAGCGAAATGATGAAACTCACGACCTGGCTGCGCGTGAGCGCCGAGGTGATGCAACTGATGGCCAGATAGGCTCCCGCCATCAGCCAGCTTCCAAAGTAGGCGGTCAAGATCACCCCGTTGTCGGGGTCGCCGAGATAATTTACAGTAATCACGATCGGGAAGGTAAGCACCAGCGCCAGCGCCAGGAACAGCCAGGACGCCAGGAACTTACCCACAATGGCCTGCCACGCGGTGATGGGCATCGTCAGCAGCAGCTCAATCGTGCCCACGCGCCGCTCCTCCGCCCACAGCCGCATTCCCACCGCCGGGACCAGGAACAGGTAAAACCACGGGTGCCAGTCGAAGAAAGGCCGCACCAGCGACGCTTCCTGCCGCTCGAAGAACCCGCCCACGAAGAACGTGAAGAACCCGCACAGCAGCAGGAAAATCACGATGAAGACGTAGGCGAGCGGTGACGTGAAATAAGCGCCCAACTCGCGCTTCGTAATGGTCCAAACATTGCGCCAGGCGTTCATTATGCAGCCTCCTTTGCCGTGTCGGGCATGGTAATGCTCCGGAAAACTTCGTCGAGTCGGCCTTCCTCGGTTTGCAGTTGCTCGATCTGCCATTCGCGCGCTACCTCGCCGATAGCCTGCGCCAGCGCGCCATTCGCACCGCTCTTCGGAAATGCGCGCACTGTGACGTGCCCGTCCTTTTCTTCCAACACCGTCACCCGCTTGACCAGCGGCACCTGATACAGCTTCGTGCTCACCGCGGTTGCCGCCGGCCCCTTCACCCGCAGCGTCACCGCGCCGGCCCATTCCGACTGCTGCCGCAGCTCTTGCGGCGTGCCATTCGCGACGATCTTGCCGCGGTCAATAATGATCGCCCGCGAGCACACCGCATCTACTTCCTCCAGGATGTGTGTCGAGAAGATGATCGCCTTCTTCTCCCCCATCCGCCGGATCAACTGCCGCACCTCGTGCTTCTGGTTCGGGTCCAGCCCGTCCGTCGGCTCATCCAGCACCAGCACATCCGGATCGTGAATGATAGACTGCGCGAAGCAGGTGCGATGACGATAACCTTTGGAAAGGGTTTCGACGCTTTGATGCAGCACTGATTCCAGAAAGCACATCTCGACGACGCGGTTGACCGCTTGCTTCCTCGCGTCGCCGCGCAAGCCGCGGATTTCCGCCGTGAATTTAAGGAACCCAAACACTGTCATGTCGGTGTAGGCCGGCGCGTTTTCCGGCAGGTAGCCAATCAACCGGCGCGATTCAATCGGATGCGCCACGATGTCGAAGCCCCCAACTGTCACCGTCCCGGCGGAGGGCGGCAAGAAGCCTGTAATCACGCGCATGGTCGTGGACTTCCCGGCGCCGTTGGGGCCGAGAAAACCCAGCACCTCGCCCCGGTTCACCGAGAACGACAGGTCGTCCACCGCCCGCTTGGTCCCGAACAGCTTTGCCAAATTTTGAACCTTAATCATATTGCTCTTCTACCATCTCTTGCGAAATGACCGGTGCAGATAACCAATTCAGGCTCAAGAGTAAAGCGGTTTCTTCACCTGGTCGCCGGCCCATTGCGGCTAAAGCTCGCAGGACCTATTCGGCTATTTTGGATTACTAAAGTGCATGCGCGTTCAAAAAAAACCAGGGGAGCCGCCGGCCACATCAAGCCCTCTTCCGGAGGGTCCCGGCCCTCAGGTTCAGCACTGCCCCTGCCCTACAGTCGTTCCCGCCCCGCGTAGCCCGCATCCAACTCATGCCAGAATTCAATGCCTTCGTCGTCCTGCTCCCAGCACAGGAATACCTCGCGTCCGCCGATAAGCGCCGGGAAATCCACCAGACCGCGCTCGATATTCTTGAGCTGGATCTCGCGGCGTTGGAACTCCGACAATACCTCTTCCAGGTCCGCGATGGTCCTGACCCACGTGTTCACCAATCCCCCGCCCAGATCGCAGCTCGGAGCCATCAGCCCACCGAGGCGGCCCTCGACCTTGGCCAGCTCTGCGTGCAAATGCGCAAGCTGTTTCAGCCACGCTCGAACTTGCGGCAGCAAGTCCTGGGCTTCATCCCGCGTGTAGTGTTTCGTAAACTGGTGGGACATGGGGCCAAGGCAAGGTTACAAAGCTAACCCGTTACAAAGGTGACCTGAGCGGACCGCAAGACCAGGCCTGATGACCTTGGAGCTCATTTCGTCCCGCTGGCTTCCAGCTTCTTGCTCACCTGCGGATTCGGTTCGATCAAAAGCGACTTGCGCCAGGCTTCGCACGCCTTTTCGGGCTGCTGGAGGGCGGCGTAAATGTCCCCGATATGGTCGTAAACGGTCGCGTCGGGAGACTCCGAGAGCTCGGCCGCCTTGAGCGCGTGGGGCAGCGCCTCCGCAGGGTGGTTCAGCTTGAACAGCACCCAGGCCAGGCTGTCCAGGAACGCCGCGTTCTTCGGCTCGGCCTTGACTGCCTTCTCGATTAATTCCCGCGCCCGTTCAAGCTTTACGCCCTGCTCCGTCCACATGTAGCCGAGATAGTTCATTGCCTCCGCAAAGTCCGGCGCAAGCTGGAGTGACTTCTGAAAATACGCTTCCGCCTGGTCGTAGTCCCCTTTTCGTTCGGAAGCGGCCCCCAATTGGAAGTAAAACCCCTCGCTCAGTTGGCTCGGGTCCGTCGCCTTGGCGATGACCTCGGCGGCGACGAAATGTCGCAGCGCTTCCGGGTAGGATTTCAGCCCGTTGTAAGCCAGCGCGGTGTAGTACTCCAGGGCGAAGCTCTGGGCAAACTTCTGGCGCGCCTTCTCCAGCGTGGCCAAGGCCTCGCCGGGCTTCTTCAGCTCTATCTGTGCCACCGCCAGGTAATAGTAAGCCGACTCGAAGTCCGGGCTTAGCAGCACCGTCTTGCTCAAGGCTTCGGCCGCCTCTGCCGGTTTCTTGTCCTCGAGCGCCATTCGGCCCAGGTAATAGTGCGCTTGCGGATTAGTCGGGTCGTCGCGGAGAATCGCCTCGAGCTGTTCGCTCGCCCGCTTGTGATCGCTGCCGCGCAGATAGATTGACGTCAGATTCGCCCGCACCCGCTCCTGGATCAACGGCAGGTCCGGAGGCTCTTTCAGCACTTCGAGGTAAAACTGCGCCGCCTCGGTCGAGTCGCCCAGCACATTGTAGTTGTCCGCCAGCTTCAGCCGCAGCAGCGGCGTGCGCACGCCCTGCTTCGCCGCCCGGTTCAACAAGGCCCGTGCTTTCACGCTCGCCCCGTCCTTGTGTGCGGACGATTGCAGTCCAATCCCCGTGTAGAGTTCGGCCAGCCCAACTAGAAACTCGGCGTCTGGCTTGGGCTGCCGCGCCGCTTCGTCAAGCACTTTGAGCGCCTCTTCCGGCTGCCGCTTAGCCAAATAGCCCTGACAAAGATTCTGGTAGCCGAAAAGCGCGCCCGGCGATTTGCTGATCGCCACACGGTTGGCTGCCACCGCCTCATTCGGCTTGCCCAGCTCGGCATAGATCGTCCCCAGCCGCGCATAGACCTGGCCTGAGGCGTTCGGCTGCGCCACGGCCCGCGTGACTACTTCGAGCGCTTTCTGTGGCTGTTTGCCGCGAAGGAATCCGCCCGACACCTCCAGGACCAGTGCTTCATCGCTCGGATCCAGCATCACCGCCTGGTAATACTCCTCCGCTGCCTCCTGCGCTTCCCCGTTCATCTCATGGATTACGCCCGCCGCGTAGTGGGCGTGCGCTGCCGCCGCCCGCTCGACAGACTCTTCCTCCATCCGCTCGCGCTTGGCTGCACTCACGGGCTTACCCTGGGAACCTGCGGCCTGCCACTCGGGCGCCGAGCGGCACCCAGCCAGCAACAGGCTGCCAGCGATCAACAGCACCATCCCAATCCAGTGCAAACACAGCATAGAATAACACGCCACCCGCCCCGCTCTGGGAACGGGTGGCGCTGAATCAACCAGTTGGCGGCCCCAAGGGGCCTCCAGGCTACTTCTGCCAGGTGCGCTTCTTGTGACGATGCGCGCGCAGCTTCTTGCGCCGTTTATGCTTATTAATCTTTGCTTTCCGTCGTTTCTTTAGTGAACCCATAGGCTGTATTTGTATAACCACCGACCGGCCATGCGCAAGCAACAGGCAGCCGTGCCGCCCATTGCCCCGATGAGGACCAACCAATCGTTTCGCCGGGATACCGTGCGGGATGAACGCCCCAAGGTCAAGCCTGTTGGCGACGACAACCGTTCAGGAACCGAATCCTGGCGCTACCACCCCATCCCACAGGGGGAATCCGTGAATTCCTTTGGGATGGGCTGGCCCGGGCGGCCAGGAATGTGGGTAACGCTCAGGCTTGGGTAACACCCCCCGTGCTGGCTCACCTCACCGTATACACACCGTATGCTCACCGTAGAACCTCTGCAAACTTTGCAGAGGTTCAACGGTGAGTATACGGTGAGTATACGGAGGGACTGCGGAGATACGCTGGCGGGCGGCGCTGGTGCCAGGGTCAGGCCATCGGAGGAGCGGGAGTCCGGACCAACTCGTGGTGCTGGGGGCGAGGTGCGCGGTCGTTGAGGTGCCGTTGTTACAGGTAACTGTGGCGGTAGAGGTCAGCGGCATGTCACAAAACGAGGGGTTGAAATGGTGGCCAACACCCTCCGGGCCGGACCCCGGCGCGCGGCATCCGATACCCGCATCCGCCCCGCCGACCCGGCGATTACGGATTATACTTCAGCCGATAGTAGGCTTGGGGCAGCAAGGTGCTGTCCGTGCAGATGAACAATCCGTCCGACGGCGCGTTGGTGGTAAGCACCGTAGTCACGTTGACGGTAAAGCCCGAATCTTCGGCCCGCTGCACGATGTAGGGATAACCGGGAATGCCTGCAAAGTTCACTATTGCCACCCCGTTCACCACGGTGATTTGCTGGGCCTGGCCCGTGGCTGGAACCACGGTGACGCTGATGGTGCCCTGTTTGGTGCAATAGGTGTTGGCCGCGGTGTAGGTGAAGCTGTCGTTGTTGTTGTTGCCGCTTTGCGGCTGGTAGTAAATGTGCGTGCCATCCTGCGTGATGGTCGCCGATTGCGAACCCGCGCCCAGGCTCTGAATGGTGTCCGAGGTCAGGTCGGAGATCGGGATCTTGAGGGTCGCCCCCGGGCCGCGGTTGTAGCCGGCATCGGGCGCCGTGGGCAAAGCGTTAGCCGTAACCGAATAGTCGTACGTGCCATTGGCCACCGCCGGGCTGGCCCCGTTGTAGCCCTTGACGTGCAGATACCACGTGCCCGCCGCCGTCGGCGTGGTCTGCAGCGTCCCGCTGGACCAGTCGGCCTCCGACTCCGTCCAGGTGTGCGTCGCGCTTTGATCCCAGGCATACTTGTACTTTTGGATCTTGCCCGCCCCAAAGCCCCCCACCGCCGTCCAGGTCACTGCGCTGTTTGCGCACGGAGACGCGTTGTCGGGCGTCACGCTGCCGGCGGCTGGCGCCACGGATAGAGTCCAGGCGTTCGTCGTCACGCCTGCCGAATAGTAGCTGTAGTTCTCGGCATAGAACTTGTAATAGTATTGTGTGTTGGCGGAAAGCGGGGTGTCATTGAAGGAGGTTCCGTTGCTTTTGTAAATCACGCTGGCACCGCCAATGGTATTGCCCGCGCTGTAAGCGCTGCCTTGGGTCGGGTCGGTTGTAATGGCGCTCGTGCTTCGCAGAATGAGCGTGTCCTTTGAATTCCACTTCGTCCAATTCAGGTTTATGGATGTTGAAGCCGGCGTTAGCGTGCCCACCGTTGGGTTGCCGAGAGCGTTCACCGTGAAGTAACTCAGCGACGTTGGCGGATAGGTGGTGGAGTTCTGCCAGCCGCAAGCCGAGCCGGAGGTGTAGGTATTGCCGGAGTTTTCGTTGGCTTGACAGATCCAGTACCAGTTCCCGGTGGAGGTGAACTTCAGCCCGCCGATGTCACGCCGCACCCGCTTGTTTGGGTAAGTGCCGTCTTCATACCAGTTCGCCACGCCCCAATTGTAACCATTACCATTCGCCGCGGTCCCGTAGCCGACCTGAGCGTAGTTCCATGATTGCTGGCCAATCTCAAAGCTCACGTACCATGGACTTGAAAGCGAATCCCCGAGGTAGTAGGACTGGATCGGGGCGCCGCAAGTCCACGGGTTGATATAGATTGGATTGGCGGCCCGGGCGGCTGGCACAAGGGCCGCGAGGCAGATGATCATTGCCACTGCCGCGAGCGCGCGCGAGTTGTCGAATATCTTGCCACTCAGTTTCATGCTTCGTTCTCCTTCAATTTCAGGCCAACATACTTTTGCACTTTTCCGCCGGAATGCAAGCAACCACCGGCTTCGGCTGCGGACTACCCGCCAAGCCGCGGTTAGACAGTATAGTCATGTTAGCAATTTCGGGCCAGCCTGCCACCGCATATTTGTGCGGTCAAACCGCCTTGGCCCCCGTTGGAAGGGACCAAGCGAAGAGGCCGCGTCTATACGCACACCCCCCCACCGTTCATCCGAGCCAACCCCTCCAGTTCAGGCAATCCTCGCCGCCTCAGCCCGCTATTGATTCAGAGGTGTCGCCGTGGGTGGCGGGCCTTCTGCGCCCAGCGGCGTCTCCAATGAAATGTCAGCCAACACGGGCAATCCGTTGGCTTGCAGCGTTCTTGGACTGCCTCGCAGGAAAACAAGGCGTCTATAGCGCAGGCCTTTGAGGTCGTCTATCCAGCGCCGCCTAACGGCGTCCTTGGGGCCCGCGTTCGAATAATGCATTAACTCGACGACTGCCAACTCGTGTCGAGCCTGCTCGGCAGCTAACTTCAGCACCAGGTTCCGGCTAAGAGCAGTCTGGAAGCGATGGTTTATGAGGACCTCCACCTTGGCCGGCTTCGTGATGTAGCTGACTTCATCAGAGAAGTACTTGATAACGAAATCGGCCTGTGCTTCCTCCGTAAAGCGGGAATGGCTTGGGTTCGCAATCCGCAAATCACTCGGAGGTGAGGGAATCGTCCCGGCCCGACCCGTCACCCGCATCCTGGCGCCGCTTCCACCGGAGAACACCACGTACTCGCGGTTCGTGCCGGGAGCTTCGGGTTCGTAGCGCACCGTTATGGATTGGCTCTGGCCGCTCTGCAAGGCGTAGTTCTGACCCTCAATGCTGAACGGGCCGGCGACCGTGGCTCGGCCTTTGAGAATGCCTCCTCCTATGTTCTGAACCGTCAGAGAGAGTTCCTTGGCCGTGCCTACTCCCACCGGTCCAAAATCCAGAACGCTGGTCGAAAGCGTGATTTGAGGATTGAGCGTGTCAACTCCGCCACGCGGTAGCGCTTGCGCGAAACAACTCACCCTCATCTGCACAACCACAGACGCCAAGACCAGCGTTTGCAGCATAATCCCACACCTGCCCATTGTCCTTTCCATAGTGATGCCCACAGGATTTGCGCTGTGAAGCCCCATCTGCGGCCTATGGTGCAAGCCGGCTGAAGACGTGGCAATCGGGAAAACTACGGACGGGGTCTCCGGCAGAGTACGGAAGACCGCCGCATGCTGCCACTTGGGGCAACTTGCTCACCGCAGCCATGTCCTGGCCGGGCGTGACCAACTTACGGTCCCGCGATCCGGATCGAGGGACTGCGCAGTGGCCAAGGCTTATCGCGCCCGGTTTACTGCAAAAGTGTAGCCGCCTGACCCGACGGACAGGATGACGTTTGCGCCGTCCTGGCGGAGGAACTGCACGCCGGCGACCTTGTCGAGGGGACGGCCGCGTTCGGTCACCGCGGCTGCGCAACAGGCCGGCAGGATCACCTGAGCGGTGGTGTTGGCCGGAATCCTCACGTTACAGATCAGCCGGCCATCCTGCTGCTTCCAATCCGTGGCAATCAGGCCCCGAATGCTGCGGTAGCCGACGGCCGCGGACGCCATCTGCGGGTCCGGCTGAGGCGCAATGATGATCTGCTTGAACGTCGGCCCCGCGCTCCGGATGCCGCCAATGTTCCCGACCATCCATTGGTAGACCGCGCCGAAGGAGTAATGCGCAAAGGAGTTCATGCCGGCGTCCTGGAAGCCTTGCTCGGGCGTCCAGCCGTCCCACCGCTCCCAAATGCTCGTGGCGCCCTGCTTGATCGAGAAGCCCCAGGACGGGAACGTGTCGTTGTGGAGAAGGCCATAGGCGACATCGGGCCGGCCGATCTTCGAGAGCACGAGCATCAGGTACTTGGTGCCGATGAAGCCGGTAGAGAGATGCCCATCGCGCTTTTCGATGTCCTCGACCAGATACTTGGCCGCCAGCTTTGCCTGCTTGCCCTGGACGAGGTCGAAGGCCAACGCCAGCGCGTAGCCCGCCTGGGTATCGCCCTTGATCCGCCCGTCGGCGGAGACGTAGGCGCGGTTGAAAGCGGCACGGATGTCCTTGAATAGCTTGTCATATTGCCCGGCGTCCTGGGTTTGGCCGAGCACCCGGGCGGCGCGGGCGGTGAGTTGGGCGCAGTGGGCGAAGTAGGCCGTGTAGATAACTTCCTTGGGGGTGTTGGCCTTGATGCTCAGCCAATCGCCGTAACAATGATACTTCTCAGGCGGGAGCAAGTCGGACGTGCTGCGCTGGCGGCAGAACTCGATGAAACGCTTCATGGCGTCGTAGTGCCGCTCCAGGATGCGGCGGTCGCCATAGACGTCGTAAATGGTATAGGGACAGACGACGCCGGCGTCGGCCCAAGCCGGGCCGCCATCGTCGCCCGCCACTACCAGCGGCGCGACGCATGGAAACTGGCCGTCGGCGCGCTGCGCGTCGTCCAGGTCCACGAGCCACTTGGTGAAGAAGGCCTCGACATCGGTGTTCAAGGTGGCGGTGCGGATATAGACCTGCGCGTCGCCCGTCCAGCCCATGCGCTCGTCGCGTTGCGGGCAGTCGGTGGGCACGTCAATGAAGTTGGCGCGCTGCGTCCAGTAGAGATTGCTGCGAAGCTGGTTGATCATCGGGTCGGAGCAGGTGAATGTCCCCACGACCGGCGTGTCGCTGCTCAGGGCGACGCCGACCACGGTATCCTTGCCGGGCTTGCCGCTCAGGCCGGTGATCTCGATGTATTGGAAGCCGTGGAAGGTGAGGCGCGGCTGCCAGATTTCAGTCCCCTGCCCTTTGCAGATGTAAGTGTCGGTGGCCCGGGCGCTGCGGAGGTTGACGGTGTAGATGGTGCCGTCGGGATTCAGCCGTTCGGCGAAGCGCAGCGTGATTTTCTGGCCGGGCTTGCCGGACACTTTCAGGCGCGGGACGCCGGCGAAGTTCTGGCCGAGGTCGAGCACATAGACGCCGGGCTTCGGCTCGGTAATGGTCCGGGCGCGGAATTCCTGAATGGCGCGCACGGGCGGCCCGGGATGCGTTTGGACGACGGGATGCACTTCGTCGCAGCCGACGTTGACTGGCTGCCATTTGCCGGCGCGGCAACCCGGCTTGTCCCAGCCGGCCAGTACGAGGCGCGCGTCGTAGGTCTCGCCTTTGAGGAAGTCGGCTTCGAGAATCGGGCCGGTGGCGGCCTGCCAGCCGGGGCCGGTGCCCACATCCGCCGCGGTGCCGTCGGCGTATTCGAGATGCAATTGCGCGCGCACGCGCGGCTGTTTGCCGTAATGCTCGCGATCGCCCCGATACCCGATGTAGCCGCTATACCAGCCGTCGGCCAGCACCGCGCCCAGCGCGTTGCCGCCGCGGTGCACCAGCCTCGTCACATCGTAGGCGCGATAATAGACGCGCTTCTTGTAGTCGGTCCAGCCGGGCGTGAAGAAATCATCGCTCACGCGTTGTCCGTTTAGATGCATTTCTACCAGGCCCAAGGCACTGGCATAAAGCGTGGCGCGGGTGACAGGCTTGTCAGTGCGGAAGTCCTGGCGGAGGAACACCGCCGGCGGCAGAAAGGTCTCGTTGGCTTGCAGCTTGCCCCATGGTTCGGCGCCATAGTTGCCCAGCACCCGCGCCGCCTGCCAGGAAGAGTTGTCCGGGCGGTTCTTCCGCCATTCGTCACCCGGCTCAGCGGTGGACTTCCAAGCCTCGCTGGTCGTGTGTCGAATGGTGCGCCCGTCTTCGAGTGTAATAACGAGTTTGGCAATGAGGCCGGCGGCACCGGGCTTGGCATTCTCGACGAGCACGCGCAGGTCGTTCCGTCCGGGCTTGAGTTCGGCGGCCACACTCGCCTTGCGCGACTCGCGCCAAGTGTCGTCCTTGGCAGGGGTGGTGATCCGCACGTGGGTGTTGACGGCAAATTGCATCCCGTCGTCGGCGGAGGCGCACAGCTCGGCCTGTTTAACCTTCGCGTCTGCGGGCAGAGTAAACGTGTAGAAGAACAGGCGCTTGCCTTGGGGGACGCTGCCCGGGGTGTCCGCCGCGTGCCAAATCCACTTAGCGTCATCGAGGGGGGCTTCCGGCAGGGTCTTCTGGCGGGTCGCGTCGCAGCCGATCCACTCAGCCTGCCAGTCTCCCGGCTGCAGCAGGCCCATGCCGAACATCGCCGGCTTGCTCCAGGCCGATTCACGGCTGTCCTTGTCCCAAACCTTCACTTTCCAGAAGCAGCGTTGATGCGAAACGAGTGCCCGGCCCTGATAGGAGGTCCCGATAGTCTCGTCGCTGGCAACCTTGCCCGTGTCCCACAGGTCGCCTTGATCCAAACGGAGGCACTTTTCACTGCTGGCCACCAGCAGCCGGTAGGCCGTCTGCCGCTGCCCGCGCTCGCCCGATTCGACGATCCAGCTTAACCGCGGCGCGCGTTCCTCCAGCCCGAGCGGGTTGCTGAGGTGCTCGCAGCGAAGATAAGCGGGGGCGAGCCCCTTGCCGGTGTAAGGCTTGGGATTCGCGGGCAGGGACGCCGCGAAAGAGGAACACAGGAGTGCCGAAGTCACGAAGGCGACGGACAGAGAAGCGCGAAGTTTGTTTGCCATACGAGAATGGGTTGTAGCAGCAAACCTCCTGTGGTCCAAGCTTTTGGTTATCTTGGGCCGGCAGCTTGACGGAGAGGCGTGGAGCGCATTAAGCTCCAGTTGAGCCTCCCGCCTGATTGCAGGGGGTTTGCAAAGGGTCCGGGGTCGCTGTGACCTCGGAGGTCAACCGGGATGGTCGGGCCGCCATCCAAGACACTAAATGGCTCTGCCGAGGCGAGGCTTCGGAAACAGTCTCTCGCGGTGGAGCATTAGAAACAAGCGTCCATGTCTGACTTCTTCCAAACTGGCGCCATCGCCACCTTGCACCGGCTGGGACGCCCCAACGTCCCGCAACTCGAACACGAACTGGAGCAGTTTTCTGAGGAAACGCCGATGGCCCTGGTACTGCCCTGCCACATCAAGGAACTCGGCACACGAGCGCTGAAGCTGATTGTGCGCGAACTCAAGAACGTCACCTACATCAAGCAGATTGTCGTGGGCATTGACGGCGCGACTCGCGCGCGCGACTACAACAAAGCCCGGAAGTTCTTCCGCCAGTTGCCGCAACGGCCGATGCTGCTCTGGAACGACGGTCCGCGCATGAGCTCGCTATTCCAGAAGCTCGAGGAGGCGGAGTTGAGCGCGGGCTCAGGCGGCAAAGGGCGCAATGTGTGGACGTGCTTCGGCTACGTGCTGGCCAGCGAGCAGGCGCGCATGGTCGTGGTGCATGACTGCGACATCATCACCTACAGCCGGGAACTGCTGGCCCGGCTCGCCTACCCCGTAGCGCATCCCAGTCTTGGCTTCGACTTCTGCAAGGGCTATTACGCGCGCGTCACCGACCAACTCAACGGCCGCGTCATGCGCCTCCTGGTGACGCCGCTCTTGCGCGCGCTCAAGAGCATTCTCGGCCAGCATCCCTACCTGGTCTATATGGACACCTTCCGGTATCCGCTGGCGGGGGAGTTCTCTATGGACGCGGACCTGGTGCGCCGCGTGCGTATTCCGTATGACTGGGCGCTGGAGGTGGGGACCCTGGCCGAAGTGTTTCGGAATGCCGCGCCCCGGGCCATCTGCCAGTCCGAGTTGTGCGAGAACTATGACCATAAGCACCAGGAACTGTCGCCACGGGACGCGGAAAAGGGCCTGAACAAGATGGCGGTGGACATCACGAAGTCCTTCTTCCGCCGGATGGCGGCGGAGGGCATCAAGCTCGATGCCGGGCTGTTCGATACCCTGCTGAGTGCCTACTTGCGCCAGGCTGAAGACTCCCTGCGCTTTTACGGGGCAGACGCTGCGGTCAACGGGCTGTCGTTCCCGCGGCACGAGGAGGAGAAGGCCGTAACCACGTTCGTGCGGAGCGTCCAAATCGCCGAGAAAGCTTTCCTGGAGGATCCGCTCTCCTCCCCGCTGATTCCCAACTGGAACCGCGTGCAGTCCGCGCTGCCCGGCTTCTTCGATGAGCTGAACACGGCGGTGCGGCTGGACAATGAGGCTTGAACACGGTCACAATCATCGTGGCTGAACGGGCGGCATAGCGCATGACGCCGCGCATCCGCCAACTTCTGGGATATCTTTACGGCGCGGAACGCGGCGCGCTGACAGCGCGGCGATTGTCCACTCTGCTGCGGCACTGGCAGCTGCGGTTTGGAGGCTGCGTGGCGGATCGCGGCGGCCATGCGCTTACCGAGCGCGACGCGCTGCTCATCACCTACGCCGATCAGGTGCGTGAACCGGGCCGGGCGCCGCTCCAGGCGCTGGCGGACTTCTGCCAGGCGCACCTGCGCGATTCGCTCAGCGGTGTGCATATCCTGCCCTTCTGCCCCTCCTCCTCGGACGACGGCTTTGCCGTGATGGACTATTTCGCGGTGGACCCGGCATTGGGCACGTGGGACGACGTGGCGCGCCTCGGGCGGTTGTTCGACTTGATGTTTGATGCCGTGTTCAATCACTTGTCGGCACAGGGAGACTGGTTTCAGCGGTTCCAGCGCGATGAGCCGCCATTTCGGGACTTCTTTGTGACGGTGGCAGGGCATCCGGACTTGTCGCAAGTAGTGCGACCACGCGCGTTGCCGCTGCTTACGGAGTTCCCGACCGCACGCGGGCCGCGCCAGGTGTGGACTACCTTCAGCGCCGATCAGGTGGACCTTAACTTCCAGAATCCTCGTGTGCTGCTGGCCGTGCTTGAGGCGCTGCTGTTCTATGTGGCAAAAGGGGCGCGGCTCATTCGGCTGGACGCCATTGCATTTCTCTGGAAGGAAATCGGGACGAGCTGCCTGCACCGGCCGCAGACGCACGCGCTGGTCCAACTCCTGCGGGCGGTGCTGGACGAGACCGCGCCCCACGTCTTGCTCGTCACGGAAACCAATGTCCCGCATGCCGACAACATTTCCTACTTTGGGGACGGCACAAACGAAGCGCAATTCGTCTATAACTTTGCCCTGCCGCCGCTGGTGCTGCATAGCTTCGCTGCCGGCAACGCGGCGAAACTCACCCGCTGGGCGCAGTCACTGGCGCTGCCTTCCGACCGGGTGACTTTCTTCAATTTCCTGGCCTCGCACGACGGCATCGGTCTGAACCCGGCGCGCGGCATCCTGAGCGACGCGGAGATTGACGCTCTGGTCCGCCGCGCGCTGGACCACAGCGGTCTCATCTCCTGCAAAGAGATGCCCGACGGCTCGCAGGTCCCTTACGAGCTGAACCTCAACTATCTGGACGCACTCTCGAACCCCACCCAGGGCGAATCGGCGGAACTGGCCGCCCGCAAGTTTCTCACCGCCCACACGATCCTGCTCAGCCTGCAAGGTGTGCCGGGGATTTACTTCCACTCCCTATTCGGTTCGCGGGGCGACCGTCTGGGAGCGGAGGTTAGCGGCCTCAATCGCCGCATCAACCGGGAGAAGCTAGACCGCGCGCGGCTGGAAAGAGAACTGGGCGACGCGCATTCTGTGCGTGCTCAAATCTTCGGCGGATTGAAGCAACTCCTGCGAATCCGCCGCGGGCAAGGCGCGTTTCATCCCCAGGCCGCGCAGCGAGTGTTGGCCGGCGACGAGCGCCTGTTCGCCGTGTGCCGGATTTCCTTGGACGAGAAGGAACGGCTGCTTTGCCTACACAATGTGTCGGCCCAGCCGGTGTCTGCCACTGGGTTGGTGGCGGCGGAAGGTTCTGCTTTGACCTGGACCGACCTGCTGAGCGGGCGGCGCTATGGGCCGGCTGGCGCCGGCGCGACGCCTGGACAAGTGGCCGGGTTCCAGACGCTGTGGTTGCGCGCCGAATACGGACGATAACACCGGCTAGACCCCTTCGCCGAATAGATTGGCGATGCGGGCGGCGAGCTTGCGCCGGGCCACTGAGTAGGAGAAGTACTTCACGCCGAGAGCATAGTTGGTCTTGGCCCAGTCTTCGCGCAGTGCCTGGTCATTCAGAACCGCGCGGGCCTGTTCGACCACATCCCTCGTCACAAGCTGCGTCAGCTCAATGGTCTTGAATCCCAGCGGGTCAATGTCCCGGGCATACACTGCGTAGGTGTTTACGACCACCGGTTTCCCGAAATAGACGGCCTCCAGGAAGGCGTTGCCGAACCCTTCATAGTGGCTGGGATACGTGACGAGGTCGGCGTGGGGATACACGTCGGACAGGGTGTAAACCTTCTTCCCCGCAGCGTTCATGCCGCGCGTTTCGCCGACGCGGTCGAAGATGAACCGCACGTCGATGCCGGCGTCCGCGATTCGATCGTTGAGCATGGCCATGTAGGCGTTGCCTTCGTCGCCGGCGGGATGGGAGATGACGAGCTTGGCGCGCGGGTCTTTGAGGCGGCGCACCAATTCGATGGCGTGCTCGATGCCTTTGCGCTGCACCACGCGCGTGGGCTGGAGGATGAACCAATCGTCCTCGCGCAGGCCAATCTCGCGGCGAAGGTCGCGGTTGTAGTCGTCGAGGCCCGGAGGCGGCGTTTCAAAGTCGAGCACGTTGGGAATGATCTGCGAGGGGATGCCGAGGCGGCGGGCCAATTCCTTCTGCTGCATCGAGTTGATGACGACGTGCTCCATCTTGTAGAACAGCGGGGGAAAGGCGGCTTGCAGGTAATCGTTGACGGCATTGAGGGTGAAACGCTCACGCTCCCAGGCAAAGTCATGGTGGTGGGCGATGACCGGCAAGGTGGTTTCGACAATCACCTCGGTCATGGCCAGCCCGAGCGGGACGTGCATTGGGATGGCCAGAATGTTCTCCGGGAGCAGGACTTCGATCTGGAACTTCTCGATGAAGCGATAGAGCTCGTCCTTGAGCCGCTCTTTGAGCGACTGAATCTGGTTGGTGACGGTCCGGGTTCGGAACGCCACGCCGAAGAGCTTGCTTTGAGCGTCGGCGACTTCGGGATGGCTGAAGAAGGCCAGCGGCGCGACATGGCTGACCTCTGGCGGCGCGTCAAGCAGCCCGGCCATCCAAAAGCAAGAGTGACCCATGCCAGCGAGAATCTGCGCCCATTTGCGCGCTTCGAGGGTGACACCATCGGTGCCTTGGAATCGTGTCGAGATGAAGCCGATGCGCTTGGGCGCACCAGTAGTAAGGATACAAGTGCTCATGCGGATGCCTGTGGTTGCGGGGTCTGCAACCATCGGTGCAAGGCCGCCCAGTCCCCATCCGCCAGCGGCCCCAACTGCCATGTCCGCCAGCCATAGGCCCGGGCGGGTTCAATGTCGTTATCGTAGTGGTCTCCGACCATGAGCGTTTCCGCCGGGCGCACGCCGCGGGTTTCCAGTCGCGCGGTAAGAATCTGGAAAACGTGTGGGTCCGGTTTGCTGAACCCGTGCTCGAAGGACCAAAAGCATAGCTCGCGTTCGAAGAGGTCCATTCCCAGCCCGTGGGCCGTCAGCGCCTCCCGCAATTCGCGCAGGGTGTAGGCCTGGGCGTTGGACGCGATGCCGAGCAGGCTGTGCCGCTGCTTGAGTGCGCGCAACGCGGCTGCCGTCTCGGCGGTCATGCGCGGAGTGTGGCCGGTCTGGACTTGCCGGAAGAGAAACTCATCCTGCTCCGCGCGGGAAAGCCGGCGCAGCTCCGGCAGCACTTCGGCGACCACCGCAGGCCACTGCACTTCGGGCCAAGGGATGCCGCGCGCGCGGCTGGCTTCATGATGCCGGGCGATAAGCCGGTTGGTTGCCACGTAGAAATCCAGCCGGCTGAGGCGGGTCTGGCTGTGCAGGAGGTTCGCGAATAGGCGCTGCCAGCGGGCGTCAGCATCGGCTGGGGGCGGGCCGACCTCCAGAAGGGTGCCGTAAATATCGAAGATGATGGCCGGGATGTTCATGAGCAGGAGTTCCACAGGAGCGGATAAAGGTTCTGCGCGCGCAGCTTCTGCCGGAGGAATTCTACCTGCGCAGCCTGGCTGGCGCCCACGCAGGGGGCTCGGGCCAGCAATGGCGGGACGAGGGACAGAAACCGCCGGGCATAGGCGCGTCCGCCCAGCCATCGCCCTGCCCCGCGCGGCCATGGACTGCTTTCCAACCGGCCGGTGATTGCCCGTTCGCGCCACTTCTTGAGAAACGGATTGAGCGGCAGGCAGCGCTCCCATGACTCGTCAACGGGCCGGGCCAACACTTCCAATTGCGCCGTCAGGGTCAGTCGGCTGAAGGGCACCGGGCACAACCCTTTCCCCGCCGCCAGTACGGCAGGCTTGCCGGCGAGCCTCGCGGCAGCTTGGGGCATCAGGCTCTTCCATTCCGCAAAGTAGCGGGCCTGGCGTTGGCGCTCGCCGCCCCAGTCAAACAGTGCCGGGTCCACCCGCACTTCCCGGTAGCACTGCGGGAAAGTGAATCCGAACTTCGCCAGGTCCGGCGCGATGTTGGGCAGCTCTCGCGCCACCAGTGGACGCCGGGCCGCCGCCGCTTCCAGATAAGTCAGACCGAAGCCTTCCTGCAGCGAGGTAAGCAGCACGGCTTCGCTGGCCGCCAGCAACTCCGGCACCGAGGGCTTGGCGCTTTCGTCGCCCTGCAAGACCCCCAGTCGCAGCTGCCACCCGTGCGCTTGAGCGGCGGAAGCCAGTGTTTGCGCGTAACCCTGCTCCTCGGCAGAGCTGCAGCCACCCGTGCTAACGAGCCAGGCTTCAGGTCGCAGCCAGCGAGTGAGCAGCAGTGCCTCGGCGATGTTCTTGCGACGGAGCAGCCGGCAAGGCAACAGCCAGACCGGTGCATCCTCTCCAACTTGTTGGCTCAGCCACGTACGGGCGAAGGCTACCCGCGCGGCGGCCACAGGCGCTGCCCGCTCCATCGGGTTGGGCAGCCACCCCCCCAGGCCGGGGAAGTGTTTCTCCAGCACCGCGGCGTCAGCGTGGTTGATAGCCACATGACAAATGTGCGGCGAGGCCGCCAGCACGGCCCTGGCCACGGCCGGGAGCGTGCGAAAGCCGCGACCGCGCGTCGCCGCGAAATGATGCCAGCGGTTCTCGAACCACCAGTCGTGATGGTGCGCAATGAGAGGGATGCCAGCACAGTGGCAGCTGAAGGTCAGCTCGCGCGCAAGGCATAGATTGCGGCCCAGACCCAGGTTATGCGCCCAGATCAGGCAATCGTCGTGCGCCGATTCCCGGAACAGCTCCATGATGCCCTTCACCACGCGCCGAGCGAGGCTCCGATCCGCTTCCGCCAATTCGGCTTCATAGCCAAACGAGGGTTTCACGATGACTTTGACCCGTGTGCCCGTGAGCTTCCTGCGGAAGTCTCGCAGCCAGGCCGCTTCCGGGGCGTCGCCAGCGGCCAGCACCACCGTCCGAATTGGCGCCGGCCAGTGTGTCACCAGATGCGGCGTTGCCAGCTCGATAACCCGCCGCACGCCGCCGGGCCGGAAATGGTGATGGACGATAACCAGTTTCACAGGATTCACGAAAGCTTACGCTGCGCCGACAGCTTCGCGCCAGTGGCAAGTTGTGCTCGACCAAGAATAATGCCGGCACCCGAGCCTGCCCGTGTTCGGCGGGGTTGACCTACAGAAAAGACTCGCGGCGACGCTCGGCCATTTGCTGATAGATTTTGATCAGACGAGAGCCGGAAATGCGCAAATGGCACCCCTTGCGCAGCAAACCGTGATTCAAGACGGTGTTCTCTCGAATACGGTTGGCCAGCGTCCAGAAACCCTCCCAGGTGGTAGTCTCGCCGATCCGTTCCAGATATGCCAGATCCTCGCGGAAGAAGCCGGGGAATACGAGGCGCACCAGCGAGGCTAAGGGACGGAGAGGGGGATGCACACACTTGCGAAAGAGTGTTTGCTCAAACGCTTCGAGCGGAGATCCAAAGCACTCGCAGAAATCGGTCTTGAACTTCCTGACCGTCCCGGCATTGGACGCTTGGTCCCTCATGCCTGCAGCTTACAGCAGACACCGGGGCAACGTCTAGACGAACTTGCCAGGGTTGAGGATGCCGCAGGGGTCGAGGGCGTGCTTGATCGTGCGATGGAAAGCGCGGACTTCCTTCGAGACCGCCAGCGGCCACCAGCGTTGTTTGGCCAGGCCGATGCCGTGCTCGCCGGTGATCGCACCGCCCCAGGCGATAACCTGCGCAAACAGTTCATCCAAGGCAGCGCGGCTGCGGCGCTTGGCGCCCGGCTGCTTGAAGTCCACCATGATATTGGTGTGGATGTTGCCGTCGCCGGCGTGGCCGAAACACGCGATGGCGACATGGTGTTTGCGCTGGAGCCGCGCGGCAAAGTCGAACAGGTCTTCGAGACGCCCGCGCGGGACGACGATGTCCTCGTTGAGCTTGGTAAGCCCGGTGTCGCGCAAGGCATAGGAGAACTCGCGGCGGATTTTCCAGACGGCTTCGCATTGGGCGGCGCCGAGGCCAATCTCCACAAAGAGGGGCTGCTGGGGGGCAAGAATGGCCCGGAGCTGCCTGCTTTCACTCCGCACCGAGCGTGGCTGACCGTCGAGCTCGACGATAAGGTGGGCGCGGCAGCCGCGGAGGCGTTCGCTGCCGGTGCGTTTGAACGCGGCAGCAAGGGTGAAAGAGTCAGCCAGTTCAAGCGCGGCGGGCAGAAACCCGGCGGCGAGGATCGCGTGCAGCGACCGGACGGCGGCGCGCATTGAGCCAAAGCCGACGGCGAGGCAGGCGCGATAGGGCGGCAGCGGCAGCAGCTTCAGCGTGGCCTCCGTCACAACACCCAGCAGACCCTCCGATCCGACAAAGAGGCGGTGCAACTCGAAGCCGGTCTTGTTCTTATGCGTGCGCCCGCCGAGGCGAAGCACCGTGCCGTCAGCGAGGACAACTTCCAAGCCGAGAACGTAGTCGCGCGTGACACCGTACTTGAGGCAGCGGGGGCCGCCGGCGTTGGTGACGATGTTGCCACCGATCGCATTATCCGCGCGGCTGGCGGGATCGGGAGGATAGAACAGGCCCCGCTTTTCGACGGCGTGCTGCAGCTTCTGGGTGTTGACTCCCGGCTGCACAACGGCGACAAAGTCGGCAGCGTTGATTTCCTTGATCCGGTTCATGCGCGCCAGCGAAAGCACGATGCCGCCCCGGACGGGCACGCAGCCGCCAACGTAGCCATGCCCGGCGCCACGCGGCGTGACCGGAATGCGATGCCGGTTGGCGAAACGGAGCACTGCGGCGACGGATTTGGCGCTGCGGGGCAAAACGACTGCGTCGGGCTGGTGCGCGGCAAACCATTTGTCGCCGGCGTGTTCCGCCAGGACGGCCGGTGCGAAGCTGACTTCGCTTGCGGGCAGGATGCGCTTGAGCCGGCTAAGGAGCTTGGTCTTGTGGGGGCTCATGAGAAGGGTTGTCGGCGGCAAGAAATTCCCGGGCGTCGGCGGCTTCTTCGGCCGGCACCTGCACAAGAATGCCGCCCGCCGCCAGCGCGTAACCATCCAGGCTCAGAGCCGAGAGCTCATGCGCCACGAACGCATGGAATCCCGCCGCCTCCAGGCGCGAGCGGAGGAGCTGGGCGTCGGCAGGATTGAAAGCGCTGGAGACCGTGATCAGGGGCATAGCGTAGCGGCGTTCGGAACTGGTTGCAGCGCGTTATGCCGCCGCCGGCGCCTTGAGCTCGGCAAAAACCATGACACCGGCGCCGGTCTGGAGCTGGCTCTGGACCTGAACGTCAACCTGCTGACCGACGGCATTGTGGGCATTGTTGACCACTACCATCGTGCCGTCAGGCAGGTAACCGATGCCCTGGCCCTTGTCCTTGCCCTCGCGGACAATGCGCAAGGAGAACACCTCGCCAGGCAACAGGACTGTGCGCAGCGATTTGGCCACATCGTGCATGTTCACGCAGTTAACCTTCTGCAGCTCGGCGATTTTGCCCAGGTTGTAATCATTGGTGTAGAGCTTGGCCCGGAGATTGCGCGCCAGGCGCACAAGCTTGGCATCCACCTCCGTCTCATCCGGGAAATCGCCGTCGTGGATCTTGACCTCGTTGTGGGTATTGCGCTGGATGCGGTTGAGCACTTCCAGCCCGCGGCGGCCGCGGGCGCGCTTCAGGGCGTCGTTGGAATCGGCCAGTTGCTGCAATTCCTTCAGGACAAAGCGCGGCACGACGAGCAGGCCTTCAAGGAAGTTGGCTTCAATCAGGTCGGCAATGCGGCCGTCCACAATGACGCTGGTGTCGAGCAGCAGGAGGTTATCCGGCTTGTTCTGCGGCGCGAACCGTATGTAAGGGATGATGAGGGAGAAATCTTCCTTGTTGCTGCGCATGGCGAGCACCATGCCGATATAGCCAAAGCCGACGAAGAGCGCTATCCGGACAATCTGGCGATGCGGGCTGGGGTCGTTCACGTCGCCGAAAAGACCGGAGTGGTCAACGAGCAGGGCGACGACGGTGCCCAACAGCAGGCCAAAGGTGGTGGCGGAAAATGCGCGCAGCGAAAAGCCCTTGAGCATTTCGTCAATCGCGATCAGCAGCCACCCGAAGCCAAAGCCGGCGACCAGAAACAAGACCGGGTTTCCAAGCCACTCGGGCCGCACCTGGCTAATCGCGTAGCCGCCTATGGTGCAGAGACACAAAAACAGAATACGAATAACCCAAAGCGCCATAACTCTCTCAATTATAAGGATTCTTCGGCGACGTCAACAACCCTTGGGCCGACGCCGGGACGTTGGCCGGCGGCGGTTTCTGCTTGCGCAAGATACCCCACAGACCCAGACGGTTCAAATTGCTGGTCGTAATGCTCAAGTTGCTGACAATTTGCGACACATTGGCCGCAAGCTCCTCGCTTTCAAGCAATTTCCCGGCCAGCCCCCTGCCCTGTTGCACCCCTTCGAGCAGACTTTTCAAGGTGGCGGTCGAGGCTTCCAGGTTGCTGACGGAGGCGCTGATCTCCGGCGAATTGGTGGCCAGCAAGTCCCGCACGGCACCGGCCGCCTGATTCGCCTGCTCCGAGAAGAAGAGCAGGTTGCTGACTGCGTGAGTAACGGACGGGCGGTTGGTATCGACGAGTGCGTTGACGTTGTCCACGACCGTCAGGGAACGCTCGGATACAAGGTGCAGATTGTCAAACGTGGCGGAAAGATTCGTCAACGCCCGGCCGCTGAAAATGGTGCGGCGGGCGTCAATGAGGGCATCGTTGATATTGGTGGCCGCGGCGTCAATGTGCTGGAGCAAGCCGGCCGCTGAGCGCGCCACCTCCTGGAGATCGAGCGGCGCTTCGGCGTCCGCCCGCTCGCCGGCGCGGAAGACTTCCCCCTCGTTCCGGGTCGGCAGGATGGCAACGAACTGGTCTCCGAGAAAGCCGGACTGCTGAATGGTGAAGCGGGCGTCCTTATAAATCTGGTACTGCTGGTAAACCCGGAGGGTGATGAAGACGCTCTTGCCATCCGCGGCGAGCCGCATGCCCGAAACAGTGCCTACCTGGATGCCCGACATGAGCACCTGGGCCCGCGCCTTCAGGCCGCCAACCGTGGGGGCCTGCAGGAGGATGTCGTACGTGGGACGCAAAAACGTGGTGCCTTTGCTGAACTGGACGAGCAGGACGGCCAGCAGCACCAGGCCAACCAACACAAACAAGCCGACCTTCCATTCGAGCCGTGATTTGTCCATATCAAAAGTAGAGTTCCTTGGGATCGGAAACGCCCTCGACGAAGCGGCGCACAATCGGGTCCGGCGAGCTAAAAATCTCGTCCGGTGTTCCAGCCGCGTAAATCCTCTGGTTGTGAAGCATCAAAATGCGCTGGCCCAGCCGGCGCGTGCTGCGCATGTCGTGCGTCACGACCACTGTGGTTACGTCCAGCCGGTCCCGCACGCGCAGGATTAGCTGGTCAATGCTGTCCGACACTATCGGGTCCAGCCCGGTTGTCGGTTCGTCATACAAAACGATCTGCGGCTGATAGATGATCGCGCGCGCCAGACCCACCCGCTTCCGCATGCCGCCCGACAATTCGGAGGGTTTCTTATCCTCGGTGCCCGGCAAATCCACCATCTCCAGCACGTCGGCCACCTTCCGGCGGATGTCCCGTTCGCCAAGCGACCCCGAACGACGGAGGGCGAACCCGACATTCTCCGCCACGGTCAGGGAGTCGAACAGGGCGGCGCTCTGGAACAACATGCCGAACTTGCGGCGCACGTGCAGCAGCGCCCGCTCGTTCATCGGGACAATGTCCTCGCCTTCGATGAGCACCTGGCCCGCCTCGGGCCTCAGGAGGCCGATCAGGTGCTTGAGCAGCACGCTCTTCCCGCCCCCGCTGCGCCCGATGATCACCACCGACTCGCCCTTCTCGATCCGAAAGCTCACGCCATCCAGGATCGCGTGCTTCCCGAAGCTCTTCTTCAAATCGCGGACCTCAATCATAGCAGGTCGAGAATCTGCCCCAGGGTCAGGGTCAGGAAGAAATTGGAGATGAGAATCGCGATGGAGGAATACACAACCGCCTCCGTGGTGGCGCGCCCGACACCTTCGGCCCCCTCGCCGCACGACAGGCCCTTGTAGCACCCGATCAGCGCCACGATGCCGCCATAGACGACCGCCTTGATCAAGCCAATGGCGACGTCGGAGGTGCTGGTGTAGCGCAGCATGTTATACCACAAGTAAGTCGGATCAATTCCCAGCAGATACACGCACACCAGGTAACTCGCGCCGATTCCGAAGGCGATGGCCTCCGCGGTGAGCAGCGGCAGGGCCAGGTGCAATGCTAGCAACCGCGGCACCACCAGGTAGTCCACCGGATGGGTGGCCAGGGTGCGGAGCGCGTCAATCTGCTCGGTGACGCGCATGGTGCCCAGCTCCGCGGCGATGGCCGCGCCGACCCGGCCCGCGACCATCAGGCCGGTCAGGACGGGCCCGAGTTCGCTGCACATGGAAACGCTCACCACCGCCAGCGTGGCCGTGTCCATTTTGACCTTGTGAAACTGGAAGTAGGTCTGCGCCCCCAGCACCATACCGGTAAACGCGCCGGTAATGAGCACCACCGATTGGGACTTCACGCCCGTGAAGTAGATCTGGTAGAGAAGGTCGCGCCACGCCACCTTCAACGTAAAGAGCGCCCGCACGGACTCCTTGGCCAGCAACGTGATGCGGCCCAAGCCCTCCAGCCATTCGGCGACCCATTGTTTGCCCCAGGAATTCATGCTCGGCCATCAACCTAGCAGAAGACCCCCGCCCTTGCCAGAACTGGATTGCAAACAAACCAGGCAGCCAGAGGTCGCCGGGGGAAAGAGGGCGGCGACCTCCGAAAAGCAAGCCTTGTGAATGACCGGCGCGGGTAGAGGAGGACACAAATGCCCGAAAATGGCCCTGATCGAGAGAGGCGACGCTCCCTCCCGGCTCTCCGCACCGTCTCCCCACCGTTACCCCACCGTTACCCCTCCCTAGCACCTCTCATAAATTATGAGAGGTGCTAGGGAGGGGTAACGGTGGGGTAACGGTGTGATTCCCGGGAGCAGACGGCGGGGTTACGGTGGCACGATTGTGCGCTGATGAGGCATAATTGGCGTCCAAGAGCCTTTTTGAAAGGGATTCTGGGGGGGCAAGCGTCCTCGCGAACCCTGGCTCCTGTTCCCTTCCAAGGGAAATTTGGGCTTACGTGGACGCTCGCCCTCCCCAATTTGGATTCTCAAAGCGGCTCCAACGGCAGGCTGGCTAGCCCATGGCATTGATCCCGTGTTGGGCGAGCAGGTTGGGCCGGCGGTTGGATCGCCAGCCCTTAGCCGAAGACAATGCCCTGCGCCAGCGGGAGTTGCCTGGAGTAATTGACGGTGACGGTCTGGCGGCGCATGTAGGCTTTCCAGGCATCGCTGCCGCTTTCGCGGCCGCCGCCGGTCTCCTTCTCGCCGCCGAAGGCGCCACCGATCTCCGCGCCGCTGGTGCCAATGTTGACGTTGGCGATGCCGCAGTCGCTGCCGCGGGCCGAGAGGAATTGCTCCGCCTCGCGCAGGTCGTTGGTGAAGATGGCGGAACTCAGGCCCTGGGGGACTTCGTTGTGATAGGCGACGGCCTGGTCCAGCGTGCGATAGGTGAGGAGGTAGAGGATGGGGGCAAACGTTTCTTCGTGGACGATCTTGAGGTTGTGCGGGGCGGCGACAACGCAGGGGCGGACGTAACAGCCGCCGGGGTATTTGGCGCCCTTGAGGGGTTCGCCACCGTAAAGGATGCGGCCGCCTTGCGCGCGGATCGCGGCAAGGGCGTCCTGCATGTCCTGCACGGCGCGGGTGTTGATGAGCGGACCCATCAGGGTGCCGGGTTGGAGCGGGCTGCCAACGGGGACCTGGCGATACGCTTTGATCAGGCGGCGGCTCAGCCTGGCGACGAGGGATTGGTGGACGATGATGCGACGGGTGGTGGTGCAGCGCTGGCCGGCGGTGCCGACGGCGCCGAACAGGATGGCGCGCATTGCCAGGTCCAGGTCGGCGGTGGGGGCGACGATAATGGCGTTATTGCCGCCCAGTTCAAGCAGTGACCGGCCCAGCCGGCGGGCGACGACCTCGGCCGCATGGAGCCCCATCTTCGTCGAGCCGGTGGCGGAGATAAGCGGCAGGCGCGGGTCGCTGATCAGCCGCTCGCCGATGGTCGCCCCATCGCCAATGACCAGGCTGAAGATTGCCGGGTCAACGCCGTTGGCGCGGCAGATGCGCTCGGCGATCCTGATGGTAGCGAGGGCGGTAAGCGGGGTCTGGCTGGAGGGCTTCCAAATGGTGGCATCGCCGCAGACCGCCGCGAGGGCGCTGTTCCAGGACCAGACGGCGACCGGGAAGTTGAAGGCGGTGACGATGCCGACGATGCCCAGCGGGTGCCACTGCTCCATCATCCGGTGCTCCGGACGCTCCGAGGCAATGGTCAGGCCGTACAGCTGGCGCGAGAGGCCGACGGCAAAGTCGCAGATGTCAATCATCTCCTGCACTTCGCCCTCGCCCTCGGGGAGGATCTTGCCCATTTCGAGCGTGACCAGCCGTCCCAGGTCGGGCTTGGCTTCGCGCAGGGCGTTGCCGAGCTGGCGCACGAGTTCGCCGCGTTTGGGGGCCGGCACGAGCTGCCATCGGCGAAAGGCCTGCTGCGCGCGCCGGGCGGTGCGTTCGTATTCCGGCGGCGTCGCGGTGCGGACGGTGCCCAGGATGCGGCCGTCAACGGGCGAGATGCTCTTCAGCAGCTTACCGCTGCCCAGCCATTCGCCGCAGAAGACGCCGGGATTCTCGGACTTGAGGCCGAGCTTCTTGAGCAGAGCGGCAGTGGCAATTGGGCGCTTGGAGGATCGGGTTAAGTTCATGGGTCAGATTAAGGTTTGCAGCTAGCAAATAGCAAAGTCCCGGGGGTGAGCCGGAACTAGAGAAGGCGGCATTGCTGGTCCATAATGCGCACGGCCTGTTCAATGATGTCGTCTTTGACGTCCAGCACCGGCCGCAAACGGATGGAGCGCTCCCCGCAGCGCACGACGAGCAGGCCGAGTTCGTAGGCGCCTTTCCAGAAGGCGTCCCGGGCGGCCGTGTTGGGCAGGTCGAACGCCAGCATCAGCCCGCGCCCGCGAACGGCACTCACCGCTGGATACTGCCGGGCTAGCGCCTGCAGCCCGGCGAGAAAGCGTTCCCCCTGCGCGCGGGCATTCTCGACAAGCCGCTCTTCTTCAATGATCCGCAGGTAGTGCGTGGACCGCACGTAGTCGGTGAAGTTGCCGCCCCAGGTCGAGCTGATGCGGCTGGGCAGGCGGAAGCAGTTGTCTTTGACCTCGTCCAGCCGCGGCCCGGCCATGACGCCGCAGACTTGCACCTTCTTGCCGAAGACCAGCAGGTCCGGCAGCACGCCGAAATGCTGGCAGCACCAGGTCTTGCCGGTCATGCCCATGCCGCACTGGACTTCATCAAAGATCAGCAGCAAGTCATTCTCGTCGCAAAGGCGGCGCAGGGCCTGAAGGAACTCGCCCCGGAAATGGTTGTCGCCCCCCTCGCCCTGAATCGGCTCAACGATGATGGCGGCCATGTCCGCGGCTTTCGCCGCCAGCACGTCCCGGATTTGCCGCAACGCCAACTGCTCCCTCTCGACGACAGCCTCCTCGCGCCGGGCCGGGGGCAGGGAGAAGTCGAGACTAGGCGAAATGACGCGCGGCCAGGGGAACTTGGCGAAGTAGGCAATCTTGCGCGGATCGGTATTCGTCAGGCTCATGGTGTAGCCGCTCCGCCCGTGGAAGGCGCGCTCGAAATGGATGATCTCTGTTCCGCGCTCACCCCGGCCCGCGGCGAGGTTCTTCCTCACCTTCCAGTCCATGGCGGCTTTAAGGGCGTTTTCGACGGCGAGCGCGCCGCCATCAATGAAGAAATAGCGGTTCAGCGGCGGCAGCCCCGCGACGCGCGCAAAGGTCTGCACGAACGTCGCATACTGCACCGTGTAAACATCCGCGTTGGCCACCTTGATTCTGGCCGCCGCCAGCAGATCGGCCTTGATCTCGGGCCGGTTGAAATACGGGTGGTTGAAGCCGATGGGCTGGGAGGCGTAGAAGCTATAGAGGTCAATCAACTCCCGGCCCGTGGCCGCGTCCACAAACCGCGAGCCCTGGCTCCGCTCCCCGTCGAAGATGAGCTTGAAGCCATCCACCAGGATATGCTGCTCCAGCTCGGCGATCACCCGCTGGGGCGCCACCCCGGCTCGCAGAGCCTGCGTGGCCGCCTGGTTTGAAGCGGTCTTGCTGGCTTTGTCAGCTACCGGCATACGTCGTTTCCGCGCCTCGGACATCGGTTGCAGGCTAGCGGTGCGATCTCTTCCAATCAAGCTAATTGGCGCCACCGCCAGCGGGCGGGGAATTTCCGGCTGGCGATTCATCGGCGATTGCCTATCTTCGCGCGGATTGATAGAACACTGCCATTACATCCTATGAAACTTCTGCTTTCCTGCGTGACGGGTTTGGTGTGCGGCTCGGTGGCCCTGGGCACCGAGTTGCGGATCGGCATCATCGGTTGCGACACGTCGCACGTAACCGCTTTCACTGAGACGCTGAACAATCCCCAGGCCAAGGGCCATATCCCGGGCGGCAAGGTGGTGGCGGCCTACAAGGGCGGCAGCGCGGATATTCCGTCGAGCATCGAGCACCTCGAGGCCTACTCCCGGACGCTGCGGGAGAAATACGGCGTCAAGTTCTACGACACCATCCCGGAGCTGTGCCAGCACGTGGATGTGGTCCTGCTCGAGAGTGTGGACGGGCGCCCCCACCTGGAACAGGCCCGGCCGGTCCTCAAGGCGCGCAAACCGATGTTCATTGACAAGCCGATGGCGGCCTCGCTGCGGGATGCGCGGGAGATCTTCCGGCTGGCCCAAGAGGCGAAGGTGCCGGTGTTCAGCTCGTCCGGGCTGCGTTTCGCCAAGAACACCCAGGCCGTGCGCAATGGTTTGATTGGCCGGGTCGAGTATGCGGAAACCTACGGCCCGTGCTCGCTGGAACCGCATCACCCGGACCTGTTCTGGTATGGCGTGCACGGGGTCGAAAGCCTGTTCACGATCATGGGCCCCGGCTGCGACACCGTCCAGCGCGGCACCACCACCAACGGCGCCATAGAAGTCATCGGCACCTGGAAGGACGGGCGCAAGGGCGTCTATCGCGAAGATAAGAACTTCCACGGCCTGGCCAGGGGCGAGAAAGGGGAGGCCGCGGCGGGGTCTTTTGATGGCTACCAGCCGCTGGTGGCGGCGATCATGAAGTTCTTCCAGACCGGCGTGGCGCCGGTCAAACCGGAGGAGACGATGGAGATCATCGCCTTCATGGAAGCGGCGGATGCCAGCAAACAGCAGGGCGGCGCACCGGTAAAAATAGTGGTTGCATCCCCCCAATAAGCCGCTAGAATCCGCGCCAATAGATAACTCGCCAATTTCGAAGACAGGTAAATCCTCAGTTGAACTAGGTTCAATGATGATTTGAAACCCGATGGTCGGGAACGGTCGCGAAAGGGCAGTGAGTCGAAAAGTAGAATCATCATGAGTACGAAACTGTTTGTTGGAAACCTTTCCTTCAACGCCACGGATCAGCAACTCCGGGACCTCTTCGGTGCGCACGGCACGGTCCAGGAAGTAGACGTCATCAAGGACAAGTTCAGCGGTCGGCCCCGCGGCTTCGGATTTGTGACCATGGAAACCAAGGAAGCTGCCGACGCCGCCATCAAGGCGCTCAACGGCAAGGACATTGACGGCCGGGCTTTGACGGTCAATGAGGCGCGCCCGCGCGAAGAGCGCCCGCCCCGCTCCGGTGGCGGCTACGGTGGCCGTCGCGAGCCGCGACAATAACCCTTTTCCCGGCGTTCGGCGGAACGCCCTTTGGCACGGCGCGGGAAGGATGAACTTCCCGCGCCTGTTTATTTCAAACTCAGGAAGTTCTTCAGAATCTGGCGGCCGTTCTGCGTGAGGATGCTTTCGGGGTGAAACTGCACGCCCCAAATCGGATATTGCTTGTGCCGCACGCCCATGATTTCGCCCTCTTCCGTTTCAGCGGTGATCTCCAGGCAGCCGGGCGCGGAATCGCGCTCGATCACCAGCGAATGATAGCGGGTGGCAGCGAACGGGTTGGGCATGCCGGCAAACAAGTCCTTGCCGTTATGCTTAATAAGCGACGTCTTGCCATGCATCATGCGGTAATTCACGACCACACTGCCGCCAAAGACATGCCCAATGCACTGGTGCCCCAGGCAGACGCCGAAAGTCGGCGTGCGCGGCCCGAACGTGCGGATGACCTCATTCGACAAGCCGGATTCGCGGGGCGAGCACGGGCCGGGCGAGATGAGGATGCGCTCCGGCGCCAGCGCCCCGATTTGATCAATCGTGATCTGATCGTTCCGGTGAACTTGAAGCTCAACCCCCATCTCCCCCAGGTATTGGACGAGGTTGTAGGTGAAAGAATCGTAGTTGTCTATGACCAGCAGCATATCGAGTCGCCGGAGACTCTAGGGAAGGTTCACAGGTTTGGGAATCAGGAAATGACACGAAGCAGCTCGATCAGGCCGTAGGCATGAAGCCCGGCTCAGAGAGGTCGTTCGGCTTTTCCTTGTCGTTTACCCACTCGTTGGTAGGATAGCCCTCAGATGCGACCTGCGGCCTCCGAATGCTGGTGGACAACTTCATTGAAGCCACCCGTGCGCTGCCCCTCACGGTAAACCGATGAGAAGGCCCGCCTTTTTTCTGTGCTATTTCGAGACCACCCGGCAATGCGATCAGGGGTGCCCGAACTGCATGACCGAGCGGACCGCGCCTCCCGCCAGGCCGGAGCTCTCCACCGAAGAAGCCAAGCATCTGGTGCTCGATGAGCTCAAGGCCATCTGCCCCAAGGGCGCGGTCTCATTCTCCGGCGGCGAAATCCTGCAGCGGCCTGATCACCTGGAACTCATCGCGCACAATGCCCGGAATGGTCTTTACACTTTCGTAAACACGAGTGGCAGCAGCCTTGATTCGCCCCGGCTCCGGCGGCTCAAGCGCGCGGCCGCGGGCCGCCTGACCATGGGCTTCTCCCTAGATTCCGTGGAGGAGGACATCCAGAAGAAGTGCCGGTCCGGAAACCGGCAGCGCCTGGAGCACCTCCTGAAGATCTGCGAGGAGCAGGGCATTCCCAGCTTTGTGCTGCTGACCGTATCCCGGCAGAACCTCGAGTCGCTGCAGAGCACGATGGACTGGCTTCAGAAGAAGAAGATTGCGGTGATTCGCTCTCCCTTTGTGCCGCGCGGCGCCGCCGCCAAAGCCCGGCATCTGTGTTTTGACCGGGATGACATGGGCGGCAAGATTCATCCCGTACTGCGCGGCAATCCCTTGAGCTATGTCAGCTACACCCCGTTCTTTGCCGCGCCGGATGCAACCCACCTGACCCTGGGCGGCCGCGGGCTGACCCTGGGCAACCTGGGCTGCCAGGCCGGGCGCACCTTCATCGGGATCAACGCCGAAGGCGACGTGGCTCCCTGCGTGCACCTTCTGGACACCCCGGTTTGCTGCGGCAATGTGCGTGACCAGTCCTTGTCCGCCATCTTCGCCGAGTCCGAGATCATGCGCATCCTGCGCGGCCAGCGGCCGGTCAAGGGCAAGTGCCGCCGCTGCCGTTATGGTGACTCCTGCCGCGGTTGCCGGTCCCTGGCCTACTACCACACCGGCGACTACCTGGCTGAAGACCCGTCCTGCTTCTTCGAGCCTGAAAGCCTCGAAACCCGCAGTCCGTATGAGGACACGCAAACGGCCAATACCCGCCTGTTCCTCAACCACCTGGTTCAGAACCGCCCCTGGAGCGACATCTTCGGCGTCCAGGGCCGGTTGGGAGTTTCGCTCCTCAATCTCAAGGCCTGGCTCAACACATTCTTAGGCAGCCTTTGACCATGAGAATCCTCCTGGTCAAGCCGCGCTGGTTCGTCAAGGACGGGGTGTATCGCTTCCTGACCCACGTCTCCTTCCAGCCGCTGCATCTCGGCATCCTGGCCGCTCTGTCCCCTGGGCATGACGTGACGATCGTTGACCATGACTGGGATGAAATCCCTTTTGACGGGAACTTCGACCTGGTGGGCCTCACAGCTACCACGTTCTCCTCGCAAAGGGCCTTCGACATCGCGGACGCGTTCCGCCAGCGAGGCGTCAAGGTGGTCATCGGCGGCGTGCATGCCTGCCTGATGCCGGACGAATGTCTGCAGCACGCCGACGCCATCGTCATCGGCGAGGCCGAATACGCCTGGCCTCAACTGCTTCGGGATGCCCTCGCCGGCACTCTCCAGCGGACCTACCAGCAGGACCAGCCCACGGACATGGACGACGTCCCCATCCCGCGGCGCGACCTGCTCCGCCAGAATCCCCTGGTGGGCATGATCCAGGCCACCCGCGGCTGCAACCACGCCTGCAAGTTCTGCTACCTGCCCAACGTCCCCTGGCACCAGCACCGCCGCCGCTCGGTGGACAAGGTCTATGACGAAATGAAGGGCATGAAGCAGAACGTCATATTCTTCGTGGATGACAACCTGTTCGTGGACGAGGAATACGCCATCGCCCTGTGTGAAAAGATCGCGCCGTTGAAGAAAGCCTGGTCTGTGCAGGCGCCCACCACGATCACGAAGAACCCGCGACTGCTCCGGGCCATGCAGAAGTCCGGCTGCTTCTTCGTCCAGGTAGGCTTTCAAACCGTGCACCCGGACTCATTGCAGCGGGCCGGCGTGGTGCAGAACCGGATCGAGAACTACCGGGAGGTGGTGCGGCGTTTTCACCAGCATGGCATCCTGGTGCAGGGCTTCTTCATCTTCGGCTTCGACAACGAAGACCCCCGCATCTTCAAGACCGCGGAAACTTCCATCAAGCAGATGGGGCTCGAAGACGCCCTGCTCTACATCCTGACCCCCTACCCCGGCACGCCGATCTATGACCAGCTAAAGCGCGAGGGGCGCCTCCTGCTCCATGACCGGGAGAAGTTCGGCTGGGCCAACGCTGTGTTCCGGCCCGCCCGCATGACGCCCGATGAGTTGGAACGCGGCGTGCAGGCCACCTACGAAAACCTGTATCACTTCTTCAAACGCCGGGCGCCGGTGCAGATCCTGAAATGGCTGCCCTTCTTCCTCCGTCATCCGCGCATTCTCCTGCTCGTCTTGCAAGCCCTGCACCGGCGAGTCAAAATCGTCCAGGACTAGCCGCCAGGCGAGGGTTGGGGCGGCGGGATACCGAGCCAAAGGATGCCGCCCGGCAGACGCTGCTTACGGCTTGGGCGTGGCCGCCGGCTGCTTGGAGACCGTCTCCGCCGTTGGCGCCTGTTTTCTCCAGGCGGCCAGCAGCCGCCGGTGAAGCGCTCCCGTAAAGAGCCAGCCCACGCAGAAAACCACGACGACGGCTGCCGCTGTCAGCTTCAAGCGGAACGGGGCGATCTCCCCCGTATGGTAAGGAATGAAGGTGGCTTGACCCAGGCCCATGATGAGGGTCGTGAGCACCAGCCCGAGCACGCCGCCTCCTATGGCCCACAACACGATGTTCTTGCCCGACTTGTACGCCATCACACCAAACCAAACGGCCGTCGCTGCCGCCACCGGCCACGGCACAAAACCAATAATCTCATTATTTTCCATATATACTCAGACCACAACCCACGCCCAATCGTTCGTTGCCGTCCGCAAACCAACGTTACAAAAATGTAATACCCCTGACAGCTTCCTGTCACGGTCCCAACGCTCCAATAGCGTATAAACATAAACAACATTCAGGCAACACTTATGAAAAAGATTATGAAATACATGAACGTTCGATGGCTGGGTCTGCTGCTGGCCACAGCGGCACTGGTCACAGGCTCTGCTTTGGCTGTAAGCCACCCGGAAACCGCCAAATCAAAAGCTGCGGTCGCCACCCCCAAACTGGAAGTGGACGAAAGCCCGGTGCCCCGCGCGAACGGGTCGCACACCAGCTTCGCGCCGCTCGTCAAGAAGGTCGCGCCCGCCGTGGTCAAGATTGTTGTGGTCAGCAAGGCCCCCCAAGCTGTGATTCCGGACGGGTTCGGCTTCAACGACCCGTTCTGGCGCCGGTTCTTCGGCGATCGCCCCAGCGGGAGAAGCCCCAACCGCCAGTTCAACGTGCCGCGCCAGTTTGGCCTGGGCTCAGGCGTCATTGTCACCAAGGACGGCTACATCCTCACCAACAACCACGTCATAGATAACGCCGACGAGGTGAAGGTGGCACTCCAGGACGGCCGCGAGCTCACCGCCAAGGTGATCGGGCGGGACCCGAAGTCCGACATCGCCGTCATCAAGATTGAAGGCCATGACCTGCCCTATGTGCCAATGGCAAACAGTGACAAGGTGGAGGTCGGCGACATTGTGCTGGCGATCGGCAACCCGTTTGGCGTCGGCCAGACCGTAACCACTGGCATCGTCAGCGCCACGGGCCGCGGCAACCTCGGCATCGAGGAATACGAGGACTTCATCCAGACCGATGCGGCCATCAACCCGGGCAACTCGGGCGGCGCGCTGGTGGACGTCGAGGGCCGGCTAATCGGCATCAACACCGCCATCTTCAGCCGCTCCGGCGGCAACCTGGGCATCGGCTTCGCTATTCCCGTCAACCTCGCCCGCAATGTCATGGACAGCCTCGTCCAATACGGCCATGTCAGCCGCGGCTACCTGGGCGTCATGATCCAGGACGTCACCCCGGCGCTGGCCAAAGAGTTCAAGCTCAAGGATTCCGGCGGCGCGCTCATCGGCGATATCGTGCCCGACGGCCCGGCGCAGAAGGCCGGCCTCAAGACCGGCGACATCGTGCTCGAATACAACGGCAAGACCATCCGTGACAGCCGCAACCTCAAGCTCGCGGTGGGCGACACCAAGCCCGGCACCAAGGCGCCGGTAAAACTCCTCCGCGATGGCGTGGCCAAGAACCTCGAGGTCACCGTCCAGGAACTGCCCGGCACCGAAAAGCTCGCCCAGGGCCCCGGCCAAAAGGACGCCGACAACGGCACCCTCAATGGCGTGACCGTCAGCGACCTCGACCAGGCGGCGCGGCAGCAGTTCAACATCCCGAGCAGCGTGAAGGGTGTGATCATCACCGACCTCGAGCCGGCTTCGGCCGCGGCCGAAGCCGGCCTCAAGCCCGGCGATGTCATCCTGGAAATTGACAAGCAGCCCGTCAAGACCGCCGAAGAAGCCGTGCGCCTGACCGAGCATCCGAAGGACAAAGTCACCATGCTGCGCATCTGGAGCAACGGCGGCAGCCGTTACGTGGTCGTGGACGAGAGCAAGCCGGCGAACAATTAGCGCTCCGGCGAACCTTCGCCAAGAGCCCGTGCCGGCTCACGCATCGAAAGCCCCCCCTCCCCGGGGGGGCTTCTCTTCGCGCTAGGAAAGGCCCTTCACGGACCAGCCGGCGCGGTATGGGCGGCGGATGAACTGGTTCGCCTCGGCCTCGGCAAAAGCCAACTGAGCCGCGTTCCAGTGCAGCGTCGTCTGCGGGAAGCGCAACGCCACCGTCCCCAGCAGGACTGTCTCGGCCAGCGGCCCCGAGTAATCGAAGCCCGCGGTCGTCCGTCCGTCTCCCAGGCACGCGTTCACATATTCGCCCCAGTGATCCTTCTCCACGATGCTGGGCAGCTTCAGGTCCTTGAACTTCTTATCCGGGTAGAGCAATGGCCGGGCGACATGCGGCAGCACCAGCGCGCCCTGCGTGCCGACAAAAACTGAGCCCGTGTGCGGCAGGTCATCTCCCTCCAGCAGCGCGCGCACGGCGGCCGGCGGCTTTTGCCTGCCGTCATACCAGGTCACGGACACGGTGCTCTCGGCCGTATGCGTGGTGCCGGGGAAGACGTACTGCACCTGGGAATCAATGGGCCAATTCCACTGGTTGGGCGGCGCGCCCTCGGAACGCACCGTCGTCGGCGCTTTCAGCCCCAGGGCCATGAAGACCGGGTCGAGTATGTGGCAACCCATGTCGCCCAGCGTGCCGGTGCCGAAGTCCAGGCGCTTGCGCCAGTTGTTTGGGTGATAATACTCATTGCCGATGAACGGCCGCTCGGCGCAGACCCCGAGCCACAGATCCCAATCGAACCCTTTGGGCACCGGATCGGTGTTGCTCGGCAATGCGGTAGTGTCCCCCCAACCGCCGCCATTCCAGGAGTGCACCTCCCGGATCCGACCAATCGCGCCCGCTTGCACCAACGTCGCCGCCATGCGGTAGAAGCTCGTCGCGTGAATCTGGATCCCCATCTGTGTCACCACCCTCTTCTGCCGGGCATACTCCGTCAGCTTCCGCGCCTCATACAGATCGTGCGTCAGCGGCTTCTGGCAATAAACGTGTTTGCCCAACTGCAACGCGCTCATGGCCATCGGCGCATGCATGTGATCCGGCGTGGACACGTTCACCGAGTCAATGTTCCTGGCCTCCCGGTCCAGCAACTCGCGCCAGTCCTGGTAAACCCGTGCCAGGGGAAAGACCTTCCGCAACTCCGCCGTCCGCTGCAAATCCACCTCGGCCACGGCCACGAGCTTCAGACGCTGGGTTTGCGCCAGGCGCCGGATATCCGCCCAAGCCATCCCCGCGGCGCCAAAACTGGCGTGCCGCAGCACGCCGCCGGGCGGCCGGGCGATCAAGTCGCTGGTCACCAAAGGCACGCCCAGACCCGCGGCCCCGAGGACCTTTAGAAACGAACGGCGGCTGACAGAGCAATTGGACATCGTATTGGCTGAATTCGCAGACATTGCGCCGTAACAAGCCAGAACCCCCACCGGGCGTCAACGGAAAACCACGGAAAACCACGTCTGGCATCCACCCCACCCCCGGGAGCGCCGGCTTCCTTGCCAGCCCCTTCCCTTGCTTCTTTTGCCTGCTCTGCCGCCCGGACCGGCTGGAAGAAAGGCACCCTGTTCTCACGTCAGCAGCTCCTCGGCAAACAAGACAAGCTTTTCACCCTGGAAGCCACCGTCGAGGCCGGGTATTGCGCCCGCGCGTCCAGCACCGCCTGCGCCGCCGTCCGCGCCGACCATGCTTACCCTGCAAGGGTTGGTGGGTGTTTGTGCGAGAGGCGCGGTGACAGGTTTTGTTCTACGACAGCGGCAGGGGGACCGACTACTGCTGAATGCCGCGATAGAACCGGCTGGGATGGTTGCTGGCCTCCAGGTCATCGAATAGCCATGTGCCTGAAGGAGGCGCGCTTGTTGTGCTGCCCGCGAGATTCGTCCAGGACGGCACCGACAAGTTGTCCGATGCCTGCACCGCGTATGCCTGGCCGGGGTTCCCAGCCAGCGTGAGCCGCTGGTTGCCGCCGGGAAGCGTTGTGATCACACTTACACGGAATGCGCGGGGAAAGACGAGCTTGAAGATGAGTCCGTAAGTGTAAACCCCTCCACCAGCAGTGGTGCCGTAGAGCGACCCATCGCTGCCCGCGCACAAGGGCGAAATCGGAGACTGTCCCCAACCCGTCAAGGTGCGAAAGCTGTAGAGATTGCTATAGCTGCCGCCCGCTTCGCTGATGCGGAAGAGCGTCCCCACGCCGTTGGTCCCTCCTTTTTGAGTGGTGCCGTAAAGCAAGCCGTCACTGCCCCGCACCAGCGCCGCCCAAGGCGTCTGACCGTCATTGCCGGTTGACATGAAGCTATAGAGTGGCCAGTAGCTGCTCCCATCCTTCAGGAGCTTCCAGAGGGACCCTCTGCTATTGGTGCCGCCGGACCAGGTCGTGCCGTAAAGCGCCCCGTCAATTCCTTCCAGCACGCCAGCGTAAGGAATCTGACCGTCGTTGCCGGAGCTGCGAAAACTGTAGAGCTTGGCGTAGTTGTTGCCGTCCATTCCGATCCGGAAGACCGTGCCCAATCCGCTGGCGCCGCCGGCTTGGGTCGTGCCGTAGAGCATGCCATCGCTGCCCTGCATCAAATTCCCTTGGGGAGTTTGCCCGTCCCCACCGCTCGCCTGGAAACTGTAGAGGTTCGTGTAGCCGTTGCCGTCCTTCTGGATTCGGAAGATCGTTCCCTTGTCCGAACTGCCCCCGCGGCTGGTCACGCCATAGAACGCTTTATTGCTGGCTTCCAGCAGCCCCGCCCACGGGTAAAAGCCATCGTTGGCGAGCTGAAAACTGTGGAGCAGGGTGAAGCCGCTGCCGTTCTTGTTGAGCTTATACACCGTCCCGCGTCCGTCTGTGCCGCCGCTGTAAGTGGTCCCATAAAGAGCCTCATCGCCGCCATCCACCACGCGGGACCAAGGACTGGCTCCGTCGGCGGTGCCGTTTTGGAAAGAATGCAGCAAGGTATAACTGCTGCCGTTCTTGCCTAGGCGGAACACCGACCCAAAACCGCCGTTGCCTCCGCTGTAGGTTGTGCCGTACAGCCACCCGTCTTTGCCCTCAGTCAGCCCGGCGTAGGGATTCTGGCCATCCCCGCCCCCCGCCAGAAACCGGTAGAGCGTGCTATACCCGCCGCCGTCCTGGGCGATCTGGAAGACTGTCCCATAGCTGCCGCTGCCGCCATTGTGGCACACGCCGAACAGCATACCCCCGGTCCCTTTGGTCAAACCCGCGTAAGGCGTTGTCCCCCCGCCTCCCGAACTGGCGAAGCTGCACAGATTGGTGTAGTTGTCGCCATTCTCCTGAATCCGGAAAACGCTCCCGGAGCCGTTGGTACCGCCACCGTAGGTGGTACCCAGCAACGTGCCTCCGGCGCCTCCCACCAACCCTGCGTAGGGATTGCTGCCATCGCCGCCGCTGCTCTGGAAACTATAGAGCACCGCGTAGCCGTTCCCGTCTTTGCTGATCTTGAACACCGTGCCGCGGTCCGCGCTGCCTCCCTTGGAGGTCGTGCCGTAAAGCGCGCCATCGGTCCCCTCAATCAATCCCGCCCAAGGGTACTGTCCATCTTCAGCCGAGGCCTGAAAGCTGTGCAAATTGGTGTAGCCGGAGCCGTCTGGATTCATTCCGAAGATCATGCCGCGGTCGTTAGTGCCGCCGGCATACGTTGTGCCGTAGAGAACCCCATTCGACGCCACCAGTAACCCGGCGTAAGACAGGCGGCCATCGCCCCCAGTGCTTTGGAAACTGTAAAGGTTGGTGTAGCCGCTGCCGTCGCCGTTGATCTTGTAGATCGTCCCTCGTGTGCCGGTGCCGCCATTCGACGTGGTGCCATACAGCGCGCCGTCGCTGCCCTTCACGAGCCATCCCCGCGGATCCAGCCCGTCCCCGCCGGACGTCTTGAACGTGTACAACTGGGCGTATCCCGTGCCATCCTTGTTGACCTTGAAGATGGTGCCCCGATTCACAGGGCCGCCGGCGTAGGTGGTGCCGTAGAGCGCGCCGTCATCGCCCTCTGCCACGCCCGCATAAGGGTAGCGGCCATCTCGGGTGTCCTGAAACAGGTGCAGCGCTGTGTAGCCGCTGCCATCCTCGTTGATCTTGAAGACGGCGCCATACCCCGCCAGACCGACCTCGTAGGTGGTGCCGTAGAGCGCGCCGTCACTGGCTTTGATCAACTGTCCCCGGGGATGCACCCCCATCCCGGCGGGGTTCCCAAATGAGTGCAAAGCTTCAACCGTGACTTGGGCCACGCCCCACGGCACGAGCAGGTTCGCTGACAGCAGAACCAGCCAGACCACACACGCGCCCCGCGCGCGTTTCCAGTTTGGCACCGATGAAGGTGCCCCCGCCCGAGACAACCCCGGCTCTCCCCAGAGTTCACCCCGGCTGGAGCTGACCCTACCATGACTTCGACTGCGCATCGTGCGGTTAAGCACATTCGTAGGGAAATCCGGGCTTAAAATAGCAACGTAGCGCATCTTTGACACTCCGCGGGATGTTATCTGCGCTGCTCGGGTAAGGAAGTATAGGCTCCTGGTCGCGCTCATTGTTCACCACTCTGCTGTAATTGTGCTAGGCCAGCGGGGGCGTGTCAATCCCAACATTGGGACAGATGCTTAACGCGCTTGAGGCGAGGTCGAATGCCGCTGGCCAGCGGAGATGCGCGGCAGGCGAAGGCTACCCCCCCTGCGTCCTCCGCTTTTTCCGCACCGGTTTAGCGGCGGCGACCAGCGGGGCGGTGAGCTGTTCGTAGAGGGCAAAGAGGTATTCCACCCGGTGCCGGTCGCTGGGGAAGGGCTCGGGCCGGTAACAGCGGTCCACCGCCCGGTCCAGATCCTGGTGCGCCTGGAGCAGCGGCGCGGGCATCGTCAACGGATCATACAGATCGGCCAGCGTCGAGGTCGGGTCTTTGGCCCGCGCGTCCAGCACTGACATTCCTACCAGTCTGGCGGCAGGACACCTTCTGCACTTCCTTCAATCCGATAGAACGCCGGACCCGCCGGGGCTGAGTTGGTGACGGCAACGGCCTTGTAAGTCTGGCCCGTCACGCTGATCAGTGGTGTCCATGTCGGCGATTGCAGATCGGGGGAGGTTGTGAGAGTGCTGATTTCGTGCGGTCGGCTGTTCCAGGACAGGACCACCTGTCCAGCCTGCGTTTCTTTGGTATCCAACCTCCAGGGCGGCACGTCCCGCAGACGGGCGAGCCGTGTCAATTCCGGGAGGATGGCGGAGTAGTATGCCTCGTCGATGGGCCAGTGCCATCGGTCGCGGCACAGGGGGAGGGAATTGGTCTCGAAAGCCGCCGCCCAACAGGCCGCAATGAACGTCGTGTTGTTCGTCTCCGTCCCGAACGTGAAATCCTCCGTCTCTGGCAGCATGATGGAAAAGAACCGGGGCAAACGCCACCACCCGCGCGCGTCGCAGAACGACATCAGCATGCCGCCAACGTTGTTGGCGTTCAGATCGGCCTCCGTGGGATCGCCTTCGTACGCCGCCAACGCCGCTAGATCGTGGTCATGTTTCTCGTCAAAGGCCTCCTGTAAGCTGGCGACCGTTGTTGGCGCCAAGCCCAGCTTGGACGCTTGGGCAGCGAGTTCCTGGATAAGATACAGAGAGCACACGTTCGCCAAGGTTTCTCCCATGACGTTGCCAACGGTCGAGTTGGTTAGCGCCGCGCCAGTGCGCTTTCCGAGGCAGTTGTGAGTGGATTCGTGGAAGAAGGCCCCCCACTCCGGTTCACCGGTGTCGTGGTCCTGAATGTAGGAATGGGGGGGCGCAACCTCTGTGAACTCCAGCGTCACCGGGTTCCCAGAACCCGCCATGTTGTTCCTGTTCTCGTCATTGAGCACCCCAGCATAGAGCTGCCGACCTCCGTTGCATCCGGTCCCGCCGATCATCGCGCGTTGGAAGGGAATGGCGGCCTCGGCCACTTGGGCGACCTGTCGGCTGGCCATCATCTCGTCTATCGTCTCGCCCGTCTGGGAGAGCGTCAGGTCGCCGGGCAGACCGAAGCTGGCCCAACGAGAGCCATATTGGCGCAGCGTCCCCAAGGCGTAGTTCGTGGACACCGCCCGCACAATCGCGCTCCCCCGATTTGACTCCCCGTCCAGGCTGGGAACGATATACCACGTGCCGGTGGCGACCGCAGACGCGGGGGCCACCAGGATGATGCCCGGTGTCGCTGTCGTCGTAATGGTCGGCGGGTTGGGATAGTCCCCCCTCGGGTTCCAAGTTAGCTGGCGCCCGGTCAGGTCAACTGGATTCTCAAACGCATCCAACGCCCGCAGCGTGAGCGTGGCGTTGGTCGCTCCCTGGCCGGAGGCGTCCAGATGCACGATGAATGGCTCCACCTCCAAATGCCCGGATCTCACGGTGAGGAGGTTCTCGCAAAGCCGCCCGCCCACACTGACCGCCACCGGGCATGGGCGGAACTCGCCGGCGACCGCGTCGATGGCGCCATTGCTGGCGGTGACACGCGGCACATAGGGATGGCATTCAATCGCGGCCGACGCTTCCACGCGGACGGGATAGCCTTCCGCATCCTGACAATAGACAACCGGAACCGCCGACGTAATGCCGCCTATGAAAGAGATTTCGTCCTGCACAATCACCCGCGCCGGGGTGGAAGGACCAAAGTTGTTGGTTGGCCCCGGCACCAGCGCCGCGGGGACCACTTCGTCCCTCACCACGTTGGGTTGCGTTATGATCTGGCACCTCCACTTAAAGCGAGTCAAGTTGGCGATTTGATCAAACGGCAGCAGGATCACCGCCTTCCGGCCGCACACCAGCTTGGTGACCCTGCCGCCACGCGCAATACCGTGGGCCGAACCGCTCGCGATTACGTCAATGTTGCCGTAAGACGAACCCAGGTCAGCGGTGTGGTAGCATTTCACATTGAGCTCCGACCCGATGAGCGACCCGTGCGCCTGACCCGTCGCTGGGTTCTCGTCCGTGTCCAGGTACCAGATATACCGGATGAAGTCGCCCCCGGTGGGATGCGGCGGGGCATCTCCGGCGACCTCCATCTCCAATTGGTAATGATAGGCGTCGGTCTGCCAGACCCGGGCGGCGACAATGTCGCAATACGCCGCGGTCGCGTCTCCCACGGTGTCGAGCATTTCAGAGAGCAGAACCGCACCTTGGGCAGCAAGCGAAAGGAGGATCGGACAGAGCATCACGCCCCATCGCCTCCACGCGGCGAATTTGAACTGGTCTGACATCAGTTTGTATCCCCGGGCGATTGACGCACCATTGCCTCTCGTCCGCGCTTACGTGACTCTGACTCAAGTGTCAGGCTCACTGCAAGCGCATTTGAACACACCTGGCAGCAGTGGAAGCACCTGGGCTAGACGGGTGTGTTTCGGGCCGGATCGTACCGATCGGCCAGCACCGAGGTCGGGCATTGGGCCCGCGCGTCCAGCACCGCCCGCGCAAGTCACATGGCGCAATTCTGAAAGGGATTGCATCATTCAGCCCGGGGTTGGACCGCGCGGATGAGGGGGCGGTCCTACCCCGTGTAGCCTTGCAGTAAGTGTCCTCAAACCTACCATTTGAAGGGTTGGATCAGAACGCGGCACGAGGGGCCCGAAGCGATCCAACCCTTTCAGGGTTGGCGGGTGTTTGCGCGAGGTTTCCCAGGGTAGGACCGCCCCCCTTGCCCCCGGCGGTCCAACCCCGTGCTGATGGAGGCAATCCTTTCAGGATTGAGCGGTGCCACTGGGGGCGGGCTGGGCTTTTCGCCACTTGCTGGCCGGCTTGGCGGCGGCGACCAGCGGGGCGGTGAGCGTCTCGTAGAGGGCAAAAATGTATTCCACCCGGTGCCGGTCGCTCGGGAACAGCTCCGCGCGGTAACAACGGTCCACGGCGCGGTCCAGGGCCTGGTGCGCCTGGAGCAGCGGCGCGGGCATCGTCAACAGATTATACAGATCGGCCAGTCGAGGTCGGGTATTTCGCCCGCACGTCCAGCACCGCCAAACGCCCGGGTTGCCCCCAGCTCACCCCAATCCCTGCCAGACCCGGAAAACCACCCGCCCGGGGGCCAAACCGGCTGGGCGCGCGCGCCGTGGGTATCTGGACCCCACCCCCCCCCAAGTTCGGCCGGACTCCCTTTCCATGAAGCGGGGGAACAACCAACATCCAACATGGAACGCCCAACATCCAATCATGGACCGAAGCGCGGCCCTTGGAGGTTGATGGTTGGATGTTGGAGGTTGGATGTTGCCTCACGGCGGTTCAGGGGTTCAAAGCGCGAAAAGCTGTCTTCGGGGAATTCTCTCCCCCCGACCCTGGCACCAGCACACCACCGTAGCCTCACCGTATCCTCACCGTTACCTCACCGTTGAACCTCTGCAAGCTTTGCAGAGGTACTACGGTGAGGTAACGGTGAGGATACGGTGAGGTGAGCCAGGAGAGAGGGGGGATTGCCTCGGGCTGAGCCTGACCCGCATTCCGGACCGCGGACCGGCCAATTCCGAAGGAATTCCCCGTCGGTGAGGGGGTAGCCGTGCCGGGAGATGCCCGCGCGCCCAGATAGCCCCCCATTTTTTGCGTGCTCTTCGGCCCGGATCGGGTAGAAGTACGGCACTATGTTTTCACTTCAGAAGCTCTTGGGCAAAGAAGACAAGTTTTTCACCCTGCTGGAAGCCAGCGCCGAGGCGGCGCGCGCCAGCGTGCAGGCGCTCGTCAAGCTGAGCAAGACGCTCGACCAGCCCGTCGCGTATGACGAGTTCGCCTACGCGCGCAAGAAGGATAAAGAGATCACGAGCCAAATCAGCGACGCCGTCTATACCACCTTCATCACCGCGCTGGAGCGGGAGGACATCGAGGAACTGTCCAGCGCCCTGTACAAGATTCCCAAGATGGTGGACAAATTCACCACCCGGGTCCTGGTGGCGCCGCAGTACGTGCGGGGCGTGGATTTCTCGAAGCAGATTCACCTGCTGGAGCGGGCCACGGACATCGTGCTCGAACTGGTCAAGTCGCTGCGCAGCGGCATGGACCTCGAGAAGGTCAAGGACCTCAATGACCAGCTCCAGTTTCTTGAAAGCGAAGCCGATACCCACATCATGGCGCTGTACAAGGAACTCTTCAGCGGCAAGCACGAGGCCATCCAGGTCATCGCTTTGAAGGACCTCTACGAGCTGCTGGAGAAAGTCATAGACCGCTGCCGCGACGCCGGCAACGTCATCGCCCATATTGCCCTGAAGCACTCCTGAGCCGCCATGACGTTGCTGCTGACGGTCATCGGCGTGGCGCTGGTCTTTGAGTTCATCAACGGCTTCCACGACACCGCCAACTCGGTCGCCGCGGTCGTCGGCACCCGAGTCCTCAGCCCTACGCAAGCCATCTTGCTGGCCGCCGTCACGAATCTGGCCGGCGCGCTGGCGGGCACGGCCGTGGCGACCACGGTGGGCCAGGGACTGGTGGACGCGCATTGCGTCACCGGCGCGACGCTGATCTGCGGCCTGGGGGGGGCGATCCTCTGGAACCTGCTGACCTGGCGGCTGGGCTTGCCTTCCAGCTCCAGCCACGCGCTGATTGGCGGCTTGATCGGCTCGGCTATCGCCTCGGCCGGCAATAACTGGGATGTCGTCATCTGGTCGGCGCCCGTGGCCGGCAAACCCTGGTACGCCTGGGGCGGCCTGCTCTACAAGGTCATCATCCCGATGTTCAGTTCCCCCATTCTCGGCTTCGTCGTGGGGTTCCTGTGGATGTCGCTGCTCTATGTGCTGCTGGCGCGTTGCCGGCCCTCGAGCATCAACCGCGTGTTTGGCAAGCTCCAGATCTTCAGCGCCGCGTTCCTGGGCTTCAGCCACGGCAGCAATGACGCCCAAAAGACCATGGGCATTATCGCCCTCGCCCTTTTCTCCGCCACCAACCTCGGCCACCTCGCCCACCTGCCCGACTGGCTCCAGTTCCTCCACACCCCCGAGTTCAAGGTGCCGCTCTGGGTCAAGTTCGCCTGCGCCCTCACGATGGCCGCGGGCACGGCGACCGGTGGCCGGCGCATCATCAAGACCCTGGGCCGGAAGGTCTCCCGCCTCCTGCCGGTCAACGGCTTTGCGGCGGACACCACCTCGGCCACCGTGCTCATGACGACCGCGTTGCTGGGGATGCCGGTCTCGACCACTCACGCCGTTTCGACTGCGATCATGGGCGTCGGCGCCGCGCGCAACCACAAAGCCATGCGCTGGCACGTGGTCGAGAGCATCGTCTGGACGTGGTTCATGACCCTGCCGGCCACCGGTCTGCTGGCCTACGGGCTGATGCGCCTGTTCCAGGCAATTGGCGCCGTGACATAAGCCCCTCGCTGCCGCTAAGCTGTGGCCAACCCATGACACTCCTGTTGAGCGTTATCCTGGTGGCGTTGATCTTCGAATACATCAACGGCTTCCATGATACCGCCAACTCGATTGCGACGGTTGTTGCCACCAAGGTCCTGACCCCGCGCCAGGCCGTGCTGCTCGCGGCCACCACCAACCTGCTCGGCGCGCTCTGGGGCACCGCCGTCGCCAAAACCATCTCTTCCGGCCTGGTGGACAGCAAGCTCGTCCTGCTCAGCTCGGACATCATGATCTGCGCGTTGCTGGGCGCCATCATTTGGAATCTGATCACGTGGTGGTTCGGCCTGCCTTCCAGCTCCAGCCACGCCCTCATCGGCGGCCTCTGCGGCGCGGCGCTGGCCGCCTCCGGCAACAACTGGCAGGTCATCATCTGGTCCCAGCCCAACCCGCAGCACTGGTATCAGGGCAAGGGCCTGCTCTGGAAGGTCATTGGCCCCATGTTCACCTCGCCCCTTGCCGGCCTGATCCTGGGCTTTATCGTCATGGCGCTGCTTTACCTGGTGCTCCGCAACGTCCGTCCGAATCAAGTCAACCGCTTCTTCGGCCGGGCGCAAATGCTAAGCGCCGGCGCCATGGGCTTCATGCACGGCACCAACGACGCCCAGAAGACCATGGGCATTATCGCCCTCACCCTCCTGGGCGCCACCACCGCGGGCCAATTGGAACACTTGCCCGGCTGGCTGTCTTTCCTGCACACGCCCACCCCGCCCCCGGGCAAGGACATGGAGATTGCCGTGTGGATCAAAGTTCTTTGCGCGCTCACGATGGCTTCCGGCACGGCTGTCGGCGGCTGGCGCATCGTTAAAACGCTCGGCCACAAGATGGTGAAGTTGCATCCCATCAATGGCTTCGCCGCGGAGACCGCCTCCGCCACCGTCATCCTGGCGGCAACCCATCTCGGCATCCCCGTTTCCACCACCCACAACATCTCCGCCGCCATCATGGGCGTGGGCGCTGCCCGGCGATTCAACGCCATCAAGTGGACGGTCGTCGAACGCATGGTCTGGGCGTGGGTGCTGACCATTCCCGTCAGCGGCCTGCTGGCCTACGGCCTGGTGCGGTTGCTGCGCGCCTGCGGCGGGAACCTGCCGCCGGTGTAGCGCACAACCCGGCCCCGCCTTGGCCCATAAGCGATAACTTAAGGCAGCGGAGTGCGCCGTCCCCGGGCGCAGCAGTGCGGAAACCTGCGAAACCCCAGGAATCTCCCGTGCCCTGCCGACTTCATACGCCGCTGCGCCCGGGAACGAGCGCCCTCCGGCCAACAATCTCGCTTGCTTTGACTGGAGCCGCCCGTAATTTCGTTCGATGCCTGTCACGGAACCACCCAACAGCGACCATGCCGCACCCGTAGGCTTGTCATCGCAGCGCGATCAGTTTGCCCGGCGCCATATCGGGCCCCGCGCCGGCGAGACCCTGGAAATGCTGCGCCTGCTCGGCTACCCGAGCCTGGAGGCGTTGACGGATGCCGCCGTGCCGAGTCAAATCCGTCTCCGCCGGCCGCTCCAGCTTCCCGCCCCCCGCACTGAATACGAAGTGCTGGCGGCACTGAGGGAAATCGCCGCCCAGAACCAGGTCTTCCGCTCCTATATCGGCATGGGCTATTACGACTGCATCACGCCCGCAGTCATCCAACGGAACCTCCTGGAGAATCCCGGCTGGTACACGCCTTACACCCCCTACCAGGCCGAGGTTGCCCAGGGCCGTCTCGAAGCCCTGCTCAACTTCCAAACCCTGGTCATAGACCTGACCGGCCTCGACGTGGCCAACGCTTCCCTGCTCGACGAAGCCACCGCCGCCGCGGAAGCCATGACGATGGCCCACTCGCTCAAACCGGGCCGGAACGTCTTCTTTGTCTCGGCGGCGTGCCATCCCCAAACCATCGAGGTGGTGAAGACCCGCGCCGCGGCCTTGGACATAGAGGTTGTGGTGGGAGACCACCAGGCCTTCCAGTTCAACGAACAAGTCTTTGGCGCCCTGGTCCAGTACCCGGATACCTATGGCGAGGTCCTCGACTATTCCGCGTTCATCGAGCAGGCGCATGCGGCCGGCGCGCTGGTAGCCGTGGCGGCGGACCTGCTGAGCCTCACCCTCCTGCGCCCGCCAGGCGAATTCGGCGCCGACATAGCCCTGGGCAGCGCGCAACGCTTCGGCGTGCCGCTCAGCTACGGCGGCCCGCACGCCGCCTATTTCGCGACGCGGGACGCCCTGAAACGCCACATGCCCGGCCGCATCGTCGGCGTCTCGAAAGACTCCCGCGGCCGCCCGGCCCTGCGCCTCGCCCTCCAGACCCGCGAGCAACACATCCGGCGCGAGAAGGCCACCAGCAACATCTGCACGGCCCAGGCGCTGCTGGCCAGCATGGCCGGCATGTACGCCTGCTACCACGGCCCCGCCGGCCTGCAGCAGATCGCGCGGCGCATTCATCGGCTCGCGGCAGCATTGGCCCGGGGCCTGCAACGGCTCGGATACGACGCCGGCCCGAAGGTGTTCTTCGACACCCTCCGCGTCCCCCTCGGCGAGAAGCGGGCGGAAGACGTCCTCAAATCCGCCGAAGCCCGGCGCATGAACTTCCGCGCCCTGGACGAGCACGCGGTCGGCATCTCGCTGGATGAGACCACCACCGAGAAGGAACTCGCCGACATTCTGCAGGTCTTCAGCGAAAACCGCCTTGCCGATTTCAAGGTGGCCGAGCTAGCCGCCGCACCCGAGGCGGACTACCCTGCCCCCTTCGCCCGCACGACCCCCTACCTGACGCATCCCGTCTTCAACCGCTACCACTCGGAGACCGAGATGATGCGCTACCTCAAGCGCCTGGAATCCCGCGACCTCTCACTGACGACTTCCATGATCCCGCTCGGCTCCTGCACGATGAAGCTCAACGCCGCCGCCGAGATGTTCCCGGTCACCTGGCCCGAGCTGGCTCGCTTGCACCCGTTCGCGCCGCTGCGCCAAACCCGCGGCTGGCAGACGCTGTTCCAGCAGTTGGAGGAATGGCTCGCCGAAATCACCGGGTTCGCCGGCATCTCGCTCCAGCCCAATGCGGGCTCCCAGGGCGAGTACACCGGTCTGCTGGTCATTCGCGCCTGGCACGCCAGCCGCAGCGAACGCCACCGCAACGTCTGCCTCATCCCCACCTCCGCGCACGGCACCAACCCCGCCAGCGCCGTCATGGCCGGCCTCAAGGTCGTCGCCGTCGCCTGCGACAGTGACGGCAACATTGACGTCGCCGACCTCCGCGCCAAGGCCGAGGCGCACCAGGCGAACCTGGCTGCGCTGATGGTGACCTACCCCTCGACGCACGGCGTGTTCGAACAGGCCATCCGTGAAATCTGCGAGATCATCCACGTCCACGGCGGCCAGGTTTACATGGACGGCGCCAATCTCAACGCCCAGGTCGGCCTGTGCCGGCCCCGCGACATCGGCGCCGATGTGTGCCACGTGAATCTGCACAAGACCTTCAGCATCCCCCACGGCGGCGGCGGTCCCGGCATGGGCCCGATTGGCGTGGCAGAGCACCTGGTCGAGTTCCTGCCCGGCCATGCCGTGGTGCCGCTCGGGGGCGAGAGCCCCATTGGCGCCGTGGCGGCGGCCCCCTGGGGCAGCGCCGGCATTCTCCCCATCCCCTGGGTCTATATCGCCGCCCTGGGCGGCCCCGGCCTGACCGAAGCCACCCAATACGCCATCCTGAACGCGAACTACATTGCCCGCCGCCTGCAGGACTACTTCCCCGTCCTCTATCGCGGCCACGGCAACCTCGTCGCCCATGAGTGCATCCTCGACCTGCGCCAGTTCAAGGAGGTCACCGTCGAGGACGTAGCCAAGCGCCTGATGGACTACGGCTTCCACGCCCCGACCATCTCCTGGCCCGTGCCCGGCACCATGATGGTCGAGCCCACCGAGAGCGAGTCCCGGGAAGAGCTTGACCGCTTCTGCGACGCCCTGATCAGCATCCACGCCGAAATCGCCGCCATCCAATCCGGGGCCGCCGACAAGCGCAACAATCTGCTGAAGAACGCCCCCCACACCGCCGACATGCTCGCCGCTGACCCCTGGCCCCACCCCTACTCCCGCCAACAAGCCGCCTACCCGGCCCCATGGCTGTACGACCACAAGTTTTGGCCCGCCGTGGGCCGCATAGACAACGTCTACGGCGACCGCAACCTGGTCTGCTCCTGCGCCGGCATGGAAGCCTATACTTAGATCTTCGGCAGCTCGTAGCCCTTCCGGCGCGGGCGGGAGAGCAGCCTATTGGCTTCGTCGTCGCCGACAAACTGCTCTTCCCGGGGATTCCAGTGCAGCTTGCGTTGCACCACGCGGCAGATGTTGAGGAGGTGGCACAGCGACGTCGCGCGGTGGCCGGTCTCCGCGTCGGCGTTAGTCGGCTTGCGGGTGCGGATACAGTCAAAGAAGTTCTGGATGTGGGGGACGGACTCCTTCGCTCCCTGCGGCGTGACGGGCGGCGCGTGCTGGCGCAGTTCCGGCGGGTCGGCGGTGAAGTCGCCCCGCAGGATCTCGATCCGGCCCTTGTCGCCGACGAAGATGGCGCCGAGGTCTTCCAGGTTGCGATTGGCGCCCTCGATCTTGAGCAGGACGCCGTTGGCGTAGCGCATGGTCACCTTGCAACGCGGCCCCGGCTCCTCGGGCCAGATTTCCACCGGGCCGGTCTTGTCCGTGCCGAGGGCGCACTGGACCTGGTCGAGGCTGTGCGTGCCCCAGCCGGTGACCCCCCAGCACTGGCCGCCGCCGTCGTACTGGACGTATTCCCCCCAGCTATTGAACAACTCCAGGTAAAAGGGCAGCAGCTCGGTCTGGTTGCACCATTGATCCCAATCCAGGCCCGCGGGCAGTTCGTCGGGCGTATCGCGCGGTTTCCAGACGCGGCCCGGGGCGAAGTTGCAGGTGATCACCTTCCGGATTTTGCCGATGGCGCCGTCGCGCACGAGCTTGCTGGCGTACCTGTTGATGGGCATCGATCGCTGCTGGGAGCCGGTTTGCACGACCCGCTTGTATTTATGGGCGGCTTTGACCAGCACGCGTCCTTCGGCCAGCGTAAGGCTCTGCGGCTTCTCCACATAGGTGTCACAGCCCGCCTGCATCGCGTGGATGCAGATCAGCACGCGGGCGTGCGTCGTCGTCTCCACGAACACCGCATCGAGCTTCTCCTTCTCCAGCATTTCGCGGTACTGCTGATACTTGCGCCACTTGTCGCCGCCCGCCACTTGCTGGGCGGCTTCGTTGACGCGGCCCAGGTGGCAATCGGCGGCGGCGATGACCTCGGCGCCGGGCAGGGCCTCCTGCTTGAGAATCCATTTGCCCCGCCCCCCGAGCCCGATGAAGCCGATTTGCAGGCGGTCGTTCGGCCCGGGGCGGCGGCCGGCGCCGAGCACGTCCGGGGCGACAATCATTGGAAAGCCAAGTACTGCCGCGGCGGCCGCGGAACGACGAAGGAATTCACGTCTCTTCATAAGGGCGAGGTTCTGTCGATGGGTGTGGTTGGATAGGTGTTGATAGCTGGAGTGCGGGGGAAGCGGTCAGGGAGTGGAATCGAGCAACTTGATGCGAAGGTTCCTGAACTGGACCTTCATCAGCGGGCCGGGGTGCATTTGGAGGGCGATGACGCCGTCTTTGACAGCCGCGCCCGCCTGCTGGTCCGTCACCTGGCACATGACGATGTTGTTAATCTTGAGCGTGATGTCGGGTCCGCGCGCGATGATGGTGTAGGAGTTCCATTCGCCCGGCTTCACCTGGCGGAGCAAGGCAGCGCTCAGGGAGAGCTTCCCGCCCGCAGCACCGTTGCCGGCCATGAGTTGCTGCACCTTCTCGGGGACGGCTACGGGCGAGACCGTCTTCTTGCCGTCCTTAGCAATGACGACCTTCTCACCCCGCATCGCCACACCGCCGCGGGTATGCTCGAAGAGGCAGCCGGTCCATTGATCGCCATTCTCGATGTCGGCCTGGTAACCCGAGGTGTCCCAGTTGGGAAGCTCCCGGCTGCGGAACTGGATGCCGGAGTTGCCCCCGGGGCCTTGCAGGCGGAACTCCGCGCGCAGCTCGAAATTCCCTGGCTTGCCGCCGCGCCACATCAGGTAGTGGGCGCGTTGGCAGGGGTTCTCCGGCGTGCTCTCCGCCGTGATCGCGCCGTCCACGACCCGCCACGCCCCCGGCGAGCCTTCCCAGCCGGTCAAATCGTTTCCGTTGAACATGGCGGTGAACCCGCGCTCGATTTCCGCCGCCGTGCCCGCCAGCGAGAGTGTCGTTGCCAGCAACAGCAGCGCCCCGGCCATTCGGTTGCGAAGACGCATGTGCCGGAGCTTACTCGCGGGCTTGCCGGAGTCAACTGCGACCTGGTGCGCTCCAAGAGCCGGTTTGAAACTCGTTCCGCTGTGGCCGCCCTGCTACTGGCGCACGAATTTCTGCACGCGTTTGCCGATGATGTCGGTGCAATACAGGTTGCCCTTTGAATCCACGATCGCGTTGTGCAGCCAATTGAGCTGGCCGGGCTTCTCCTGCCCGTCTTCGGCCTTGGGGAACGTCCAGAGCTGCCGCAGCTTGCCGTTCAGGTCAAATTGCATGACCAACTGATCCTTGGGCGGGCAGCTCAACGGCGCGTTGGGGTATTGCGGGTCAAAGACCCAGGGCATGGGCGAGCAACCGCAGGTCCATAGCTCGCCTTGCGGCGACAAATACAAGCCCCAGGGCACCAGCAGATTGCTCCAGACCTCCAGCAGCTTTCCTTTGCCGCTGAAGACCTGAATGCGGGCGTTGTTGCGATCGGCGACATAGACGCGGCCTTGGCGGTCGCAAACCACCGCATGCGGGATGCTGAATTGGCCGGGCTGCACGCCCAACGCGCCCCACGCGCGGATGAACTTGCCCGTCCGGCTGAATTGCGCCACGCGGTTGTTGCCGTAGCCGTCGCTGACGTAGAGGTCGCCGTCGGGAGCGAAGGCGATATCCGTGGGCATGTTAAAATGCGTCGCATCCTCGCCCGACACGCCTTCCGTGCCAAGCGTCAGGAGCCCCCTGCCCTCCGGCGTGTATTTGCGCGCAATGTGCAATCCCACGTCCACCAGCCACACATTGCCGTCACGGTCAATCCGAACCGAGTGGGCCACGCTGCGCTTGTCCGGGTTGGCCCAGGTCTTCACCAGGCGGCCGTCCGGCGCATAGACCTGGACCGCCGGATCGGTGCGCGTGTAGATCCAGACGTTCTCCTGCTTATCCATCGCCAGCCCGGCCACCGCGGCCCAGGGCGCCGCCGGCGAACGCTGCGGCCAGGAGGCATCCACCTGATAGCACGGAGCCGGATTGACCCGCGGATACCAGGCCACGGATTGCAGCGCCTGCATCCGGGCGGCGTAACGCGAGCCGAACTCGCGCTGCGAGGCGGCATCGAAATGCAGCCCATCGCCTTTGTGGCTCAGCCCCTTGGAGGAAGCGCACCCGGTGAAAGGCACTTTGGCGGGCAGACCGGCCAAAGTCTCGTTGACTTGCCGCGCATAGGAGTTGGGATTGTTGGTGCGCGTGTAGAGAAACTCACCCAGTTCGCCGACCACAAACGGCGCGTTGGTGACACCCACGTCCCGCCGCAGGCTCTCGATCATTCTCGTCAGCCGCGCGCCGTAGGTCTGCGACCGCTCCTCGGTGCTGTCCGACTCGCCCTGGTGCCAGAGAAACCCTTTCAGTTGACCATAGCTCATGGCCGCCCGGGTCCGGTAAACCGCATTGGAATACAGGTCGGCCCCCGCTTCCCAGCGCTCCAGCAACGTCCCGCCTACCGCGCACGGCACCAGGCCGATGACCCGCGAAGGATTCTTCTCGGCCATCGCTTTGCCGAAGGCCACCCCCGGTCCCACGCCGTGAAACTTGCGCGGGTCCAGCGTGATCGGCTCGGCCGCCAACTGCCAGGTCTGGTTCGTGGTGAAAACCAGCACCCGCGCATGCGGCGTTGTATCCTCGACCCCGGGTTCGCCCCGGCCAGCCATGTTGGACTGGCCCATAAGCACATAGAGATCGAGCTGATCCCTGGCGGGCAGTTGCTTGACGGCCAGCGAGGCATTGGCAGCCTGCAGGTTAAGGGTTAGCGCCAGCGTGGCGGGGACTGCCAAGATATGAACAAGCTTCAGGTGCATACGATGGCGGGCATCCTTGCAGGAACTGCCGAACCGTCAAGGCTGGAGCGTAAAGGTGAACCGGGGCCGGGTTCAGGGCTCGCCGCCGCTTCACACCTCGCAAATCGCCATCATCCGGTCGAGCGTCCCCAACGGGTCATTTGTGGGCGTGTACTCGTGCGCCAGGTAGCCCTGATAGCCCAGGTCCGCAATCGCCTTGCAGATGCCCTTGTAGTTCAGCTCCTGCGCCTCATCGAATTCGTGGCGGCCCGGGTTGCCCGCCGTGTGAAAATGCCCTATGTGCTGGAGGTTCTGCTGGATGGTGCGGATGACGTCGCCCTCCATGATCTGCATGTGGTAAACGTCATACAGCAGCTTCACGCGCGGCGAGTTCACCCGCTTGCACATCTCCACGCCCCAGGCGGTATGGTCGCACATATAGCCGGGGTGGTTGACCTTGCTGTTCAGCAGCTCCATGCAGATGGTAATCCCCTTCTCCTCGGCCAGACCCTTGATGCGGTTCAGGAAGAGCACAGTGTTCTCCAGGCCTTGCTCGTCCGTCAGGCCCTTCCGGTCGCCGGCCAGCACAATCACGTTCGGCGCGCCGGCCGCGGCCGCCGCCACGATGGCCTCGCGCAGCTTCGGCTCGATGGTCGCATGGTTCTTCTTATCGTTGATGCCCTCTTTGATACCGCTGCCGCCTGGCACCATCGTCGGAATCAGCCCGTGCTTCTTGAGCACTGGAAACGTCTCCGGCCCAACGAGGTCAATGCCGCACGCGCCCAGCCGCGCCGCCTCGCGGCATTGCGCCTCCAGGTCCAGGTCGGTGCCCTTGAACACTCCCCGGCATACGGCCTGTTTGAGCCGTCCCTTGCGCGCTTCCGCGCGGGCAGCCGGAGCCGCGACGCCTAAAATCGAGAAGGCGGTGGCACCACCGAGCAGGCTGAGAAAATGCCGACGGGCAAGAACGGTAGCATGAGTGCGTTGCATGAATCGAGCATACCGGCCCCGCGGACAAGATCAAGCCGCGGAAAGTGGGGCGCGTCCATCCCGGCGCAAGACAGGAATCTTCTGGCCAGAATGACGCAGTGTTGTGAGCACATTTTGAGACGCCAAAGGCGTCATTCATACCAGCCCAGGGCAACGCCCTGGGTTCATGGCCCCAGAAACCATCCGAAGCGCTGAAGGCGCGACTCATCCTCATCGGGCCACGCACCCCACCGGGCGATTCCCTTCAATCTCAAACATACCTTTCGTCGAACTCCACGTGGTATTTGTCCAGCAGATTGCGGTACTCTTCCTGGAACGTGTGTGTGCGATGATGTTCCACTTGGTGGTCTATGGAGCGCACCAACTCCTCCAACTGGCTCCAGCCGATGTAAAAATCGCCGTAGCCTCCCTGCCAGTAAAACCCGGCATATTGGCTGCCTTGGCGCTTAATCCAGGCAGAGGAGGTCTTCTTGATCTTCTCCAGGAGCTCCGCCTGGCTGATGGCGCGGGCCAGTCGCGCCGCAATATGGACATGATCGGCTGCGCCGCCCACCCGGTAAGCTTCGCAATCACAATCGCGGCAAACGGTGGCCAAATAGGCGTGCATGCGCGGCCGGATTTGCGAGTCCAGCCAGGGGTGGCGCTCCTTGGCGCTGAAGACGATGTGCAGGATGATTTGGCTGAGGGATTGAGGCATGGCAGAGGCTGTGATTGAATTACATCGTTTGAACCAACCGGCCCGACCTTATGAGGCAGGCCGTTGGCCTGCAACAGCAAAACGGGGCGATGAACCCAGGGCGTTGCCCTGGGCTGGTATGAAGCAGGCCGTTGGCCTGAAACCAAAGCCGCCCGCCGCTCAAACCCATCGGGTAGTAGGGGTCGGTGGTGTGTATATGGCTCCTCATGTACAAGCGGGGCTCTAATGCGCCTATCCCTCAACCTCCGAAGAATTCCATCTTGCGCTTCGTCGCATCCTCCAACCGCGCGAGAAATGAATGGTGCCGCTTCGCGTTTGCTGGTACAAGCGTGAGAGCTTAACGTCTGAGGCATAGTTGCGATGAAAATCACGGAAGCTCTATTCGCCGAACACCTGGTGTTCCACAACATGTTCGATCACATCGAAGCCACCGCGCCCAGGCTCAAGACGCTGGCCGAGGTCAAGTCGTTGGGGGCGCTGATGGAGTCGCTCCTGCGAGCCCACGCTGACACGGAGGACGAACTGTTCATCGGCCCGCTGGAGCACTGCTTCGAGCAAATCGGCCAGCGCGATGCGTTCCTGGAGGAACACCAGGAAATTGACGCCAGCCTGGTGAAGATCCGGCAAGCCCGGCAGTTGCAGAAAGCACGGCAACTCCTGATCGCGGCGGTGGCCTATTCGCGTGTGCACTTCGACAAGGAAGAACGCATCGTGTTTCCCCTGGCCGAGCGCGTTCTGAACGACAAGACGCTCAGCGCCCTGGGCCAGGCGTGGATGGAGCAAAGAACCCGCGTCGTCCGCTAGCCCGCTGACTTAACCCGTGTAATCCGGACCGTGTAAGCGGGCAAGATGCCCGCGCGCCGGCCTCCCGGATACGAAACGTTCGGATTAAGACGCTGCCAACCCCCAGGCCCGATCCCAGGCCAGAACATGGCCCGCCTATCTCCACCCCGCCCCCACCGTAGCCCTCCGTATCCTCACCGTCACCTCACCGTTACCTCACCGTTGAACCTCTGCAAGGTTTGCAGAGGTTCAACGGT
>CAZDOO010000023.1:0-66255 GCA_964507045.1 uncultured Verrucomicrobiota bacterium
AAATCAATGTGATTGTGCTGCCTCCTCCTCAAACCACGCATTTTTGAGGTTCAACGCTCGCCAGCCAAGGTGAATCGCCAAGTATTCCATCCTTAACCCATGCTATACCCATCCTAAACCCCTCGTATACCCCTCGTATACCCCTCGTATACCCCTCGTATACCCCTCGTATTTGAAATACGAGGGGCATACGATGGGTATACGAGGGGTTATTGCGAGTTTACACACCGATTGGCGTTTGGCAGCACGCGTTTGACCCGGTCATCGTTTGGCTAATCTCGGGCTTGAAGCCGAGCCTGAGGATTGGTATGGCGTGGGGCCATGAAGATTCGCGATATACCCCAAAGCGGGTCCCTCGGGCAAACTGTCACTTACGAGAGCCGGTATGGCCAAGTCCGGCGTCAGCAGACCATCCCGCGCAATCCGCGCACCGCGGTGCAGATGGGGTGGCGGGCCGCCTTCCAGCAGGCCCGCAGTTTCTGGGGGACGTTGAGCGACGAGCAGTCTTTGGCCTGGGAAGCCGTCGGCCAGGCGCGTCGCACCCAGTCGGTGCTCGGGCGTTCCGGTCCGATTCCGGGCTACCTGGTCTCGGTGTCCGTGAACGCGCACCTGGCGATGATCGGCCAGCCGATGGTGACGACTCCGCCGCCGGTGCCGGTGTTCCCGATAGACCCCGTCGTCGGGCTGGTGGTCACCAACACCGCCGGCGCCGTCTCACTGAAGCTTCAGCTTTCCCGCCCGCCCGGCCAGTACGTGCTGGTCTTGGGCGCCCGCCCGCAGAACCCGGGGGTTACCTATGTGGACCATTACCCGTTTCTGGGTGTGCTGCCGGCGGAAGCCGGTGAAGAGGTGGACATCACGGAGCTCTACACCGTCAAGTTTGGCGCGCCGTCCGTCGGCAAACGCGTCTTTATCCAGACGATCCAGCAGATCAACGGCTGGCAGGACCGCCCGCAGACCTTCAGCGCCCGCGTCCGCCCGGCGTAGCCCGGGGCGCGGGTCTGGAGGGCAGGATGCCCCCCGCTACGGCAGGCACGGATGCCTGCCGCCACATTTTCAGATAGGCTTCTCAGGCAGGCTGCTGGGATCAGGGCTCGCGGGAACGCTTGCCGCCCTTATCTTAGGGGAGCTTATTTGACTCTTTAACAGTGCTGACTTAACTTAGAACAAAGCTGTCAGGGTGTGGTTTTGCTGGCAGCGAAGATACTATGGCCAACCCGTTGCGAGTCTTGATGGTTGAGGATTCCGTGGATGACACGCTGCTGCTCGCGGCCGAGCTTGAGCGCGGGGGACTGGACCCGGTGTTCAAGCACGTTGAGACGGCGGAGGACCTGCAGGCGGCACTGGACCAGCACAACTGGGATTTGATTATCTGCGACTACTCGATGCCGCGGTTGAGCGGTCCGACCGCGCTGGCCATATACCGCCGGAAGGGTGTGGACATTCCGTTCATCAGTGTTTCTGGCACCGTTGGCGAGGAGACGGTCGCAGAAATGATGAAGGCCGGGGCGCACGACTACGTTATGAAGGGCAACCTGAGTCGGCTGGTGCCGGCGGTGAAACGCGAGTTGCGGGCGGCCCAGGAACGGCGGGACCGGCGGCACACCGAGGCCAGGGTGGCTTACTTGGCCTCCATTGTTCAGTCGTGCGACGACGCCATCATCGGCAAGACGCTCGACGGCACGGTGGTAAGCTGGAACCGGGGCGCGGAGCGCCTGTATGGCTACGGCGCCGATGAGATGATCGGGCATTCGATTTCCATCCTTATTCCTTCGTATCGGCCGGCAGAACTGCCGGGGATTATGGAGGCCATTAAGCGGGGGGACGGGGTGGAGGGCCTCGAAACGGTGCGGCTCCGCAAAGACGGAACCCCGGTGGAAGTTTCGCTGACCATTTCACCGATCAAGGATTCGGACGGCCGGGTCGTCGGAGCCTCGGCGGTGGCGCGTGATATTACGCATCAGAAGCAGGAGGAAGATGAACGGCTTGGGCTGATCAAGGATCTGACCGCAGCCTTGTCCCACGTGCATTCCTAACCCGCGAGAAACGCGCGGGCGTGAGCAGCGGGAGGGGTGAACTGTGCCGCGACAAGGGGGGCGATGCGAGTGCCGTTGGTGAATCTCCCCATCGTCCAGCCGAAGCCTGGGCGCCGAAGGCGCCTGTGTTTTGAGAGAGCAGTGAATGAGCTTGCCCTTCGCGCGCATTCATGCGAATAACTTGCGCGATGGCACGTAACGAACCAAGCTCGGCACTGGCGTTTTCTGCCAGAGACATGCTGGTGCGGTCCGACTGCGTTTCCCGCAACCAGTGTCAGGTCTTCAAGCCGGGCTGGACTTTGTGCGTGTAAACCATTGAAACTGCGTTGGCCGGAGAGATGGCTGAGTGGCTTAAAGCACACGCCTGGAAAGCGTGAGTGGGCTTATACCCCACCCTGGGTTCGAATCCCAGTCTCTCCGCCAGCCTATGACCGCGCGTGCCGGGCGAGGGAAACCATTTGCGCAACTGGTCCCGAATGCTACTCTCCTCGCTGAACGAAATGGGCAGGCTGTCACAATTGCTCTTCCCGAATAACCCGAGGCACGTTCGCGCTCGGAAAATGCAGTCCCTGTACTTTGCTGTCTTTATCAGCGTGGTTGCCTGCATCGCCGTCGGGGTCGGGATTTTCCTGCTCAACCGGGCTCGCGGGCATTAGCACGCAGCAAGAACCCCCTCCCCACCATCGGGCGGAGAGGGGGTGAGAAGGGGCAGCTTGTCTTGCCGAACTGTTGGGCTACGCGCCCATGCCGTCTTCGAATGAGCCGGCGGCGAGCGGGAAGCACAGGTTGTCGCGCACGTATTGGATGCCGTTGGCGCTGGTGGCGTCCAGATCGCGGTAGGCGCTTTCCGCCTCAACAATCAGGGGCGCGGTCTTCGTGCCCATCACCTGGCAATAGCGCTGCGGATAGCCGGCATGGATCAGCAGTTCGGCGTACCGCATCATGTTCAGGTCGCCCGAAGGGATATCCACAAACTGCATGGCGCGCTTCTGCCAGCCCGCCTCCATCATGCGCAGCGGCAGACCGGGGCGGATCACAAAGTTCTTCACGTGGCAGGCGTAAATGCGTGGGGCCACTTTCAGGAACCGCGTTTCCCAGCTCTCACCTTCCCAGCAGTGTGAGGGGTCAGCGTTCACCGTGAGGCATTTGTCCCCGCCGCAAATCTCGACCAGCATGTTGAAATCGTCGGCGCACATCGCCGCCGTGCCGGGATGAATTTCGTGGGCCAGGAACATGCCGAGCGACTTGGCGTGCTTGCGGATCCGGGCGGTCTTCTTGACGAACCGCTCTTGCCCCTCCTTGAGGAAGTCGTAATCGCCGCCCTTCCAGAAGCCCCACGGGTAACCGGTGGCCAGCTCCCAGCCGAATGCGACGCCCCAGAACATCGGCACGATCTTGACGCCTAGCTCGGCGCACAAATCCAGCAGCCGCAGGATGTAGTCCTCCGCCCACGCCTCGATCTCCGCTGGTGATTTCTTCGCCACGTCACCGGGGATGAACGGCCGGATGGTTGGGCTGCCGGTCCACGCGGTGGTATGCACCCAGAACGGGCAGTGGGCGGAGATGCCGTCCAGGCTGAGCTTGGCCTTGGCAAAGGCGTCCTTGATCTCTTTGGCGCTCTTGAGGCCCTTGTCGCTATTGAGCATGAAGTTGGACGGCTGTGCGCCGGCGGCGCCGGACTTCTTCGCGTAATCCAGGAACTGCGCTAGACTCTTGGCGCCATGCTGCGCGCCTTCGACGCTGGGATGAAAACAATTTTCGGCCATAGTATTTTGAGAAGTTAAACAGGTTTATTCATTCGTTTGCCAACCGGCTGGAGCATTACTGAGTCTGCTTGGCGAAGGCAATCCCATTCTTCGGGTTTGGTTTCCGCCAAGGATGGCAGGGCTTTGGCGGGCGGCGGGGTTCCTTCTCAGAGCGTCGCTTTTTGCTTGTTCCGCAGGCGGGCTGGTTTAGTGTTCGTGCTCATGAAACGAACTCTTCTCTGCGTTCTTGCGTCTGTCACTCTATTCACGGTGAGCGCCCGGTTCGCCGCCGCTGAGGTTGAGGCAGGCTTTACTCCGCTCTGCGACGGCAAGACATTCAACGGCTGGCAAATGGCGGGGGAAAACGAGGAGACCTGGACCATCCAGGATGGTGCCTTTGTGGCGCACGGCAACCGGTGCCACCTGTTCTATACCGGGGACCAGAAGCCCTTCAAGAATTTCGATCTCAAGGTGGATGTGATGACTGACGAGCATTCCAACGGCGGTATCTACTTCCACACGCGTTATCAGCCGGAAGGCTGGCCCAAAGGCGGCTTCGAGTGCCAGGTCAATAACACCCACAGTGACTGGATTAAGACCGGCAGCCTTTACGGCCTGGTCAACATCGCCAACTCGCCGGCACAGGATGGCAAGTGGTGGACGCAGGAAATCATCGTGCAGGGCAACAGCGTCACGGTGCTGGTGGACGGCAAGAAGGTGCTGCAATACAACGAGCCGCCCGGCACGCAAGCTGCCAAGGATTTCGAGCGTAAGATCGCCGAGGGCACCTTTGCCTTGCAGGGCCACGATCCCAAAAGCACTGTCCGCTACAAGAACATCCGCGTTAAGCGGCTCGACTGAACCGGCTCACTTCACCAGCGCTTGGATTTGCTTGAACTCGGCGGTGCCCGCCTGTTCCAGCAGTTCAAAGAGCACCATCTCTGTGGATACGATTGCCGCCCCGGCGGCGCGCATGCGGTCCAGGCCAAACCGGTAGTTTGCGGGCGTGCGCGAGGACACCGCGTCCGCTGCCACGAAGACCCGGCAGCCCCTGTCCAGCAGGTCCAGGCAAGTCTGCATAACGCACACGTGGGACTCGACGCCGCAGAGGATGAGATCGGCAGTCTTCTTAGCCTCAAGCGCGGCCAGGAGCCCGGCAGCGCCGCAGGCGCTGAAGGCGAGCTTTTCCAAAGGCGCAAAGCCTGGGATGGCTGTGGCCACCTCCGGCACCGTCGGCCCCAGCCCTTTGCGATATTGCTCCGTCGCGAAGACCGGCACTTGGAGAACGGCAGCGCCCTTAATCAGGCGCACGGCGTTTTCCCGCACCCGCTCCTGTTCATACATGGCCGACATGAGCCGCTCCTGGAGGTCCACGACCAGCAAGCCCGCCTGCGCTCGCATCAAACGAAGTGATTTCTTTTGCATAGGCACCAACCGTTCATGGTCCAGCTGCTGTCAGCAGCCCGCATTCGCCCGTTTCCGGCCCAGCTCCTTCCGGAGCGCCTTCAGCGGCAATGTGTTCACGACGTCCTCCCGCGTTAGCCAGCCTTTGCGGGCGACGCCGGCGCCCAGGCGCAAGAACCCCGCCTGTTCCGGCCGGTGCGCGTCGCAATTGATTGCGCACTTCACCCCTTTGGACTTGGCGTAAGGCCACAGGCGCCAGTCCAGGTCGAAGCGCAGCGGGTGGGCGTTGAGTTCGATCCACGTGCCCGTCTCCGCGCAGGCGTCAATTACCGCCCGCTGGTCCACCGGGTACGGCTCGCGTTCGAGCAGCAACCGCCCGGTCAGGTGGCCGAGGATATGGACGTACGGATTCTGCGCCGCGCCGATCAAACGCCGGGTTATCTCCGCCTCGGTCTGGTTGAAGCTCGAGTGCAGGCTGGCAATCACCACGTCCAGCTCCGCCAGGAGGTCATTGGGGAAATCCAGCGAGCCGTCCTTCAGGATGTCCACCTCCGCGCCGGTGAGCAGGCGGAAGTCCGTCCCCTCGTCCGCCAGCCGGGCATTGATCGTCTCGACCTCCTTGAGTTGCTGCCGCACGCGCTTCGCATCCAAGCCGTTGGCCTGAAAGGACGACTTCGAATGGTCCGTGATCCCCCAGTAAGCCAGCCCGAGTTCGCGCATCGCTTGGGCGATCTCCTCCGGGCGCTGGTGCCCGTCGCTCCAGGTCGAGTGATTGTGCAGCGAGCCCTTCAAGTCCGTCCACTCGATCAGGCGCGGCAGCGGGCCCTTCTCGGCTGCCGCAATCTCCCCCCTATCCTCGCGCAGTTCCGGCGGGATGTAGTGCAGGCCGAGCTTCTCGAAGAGCTCCTCCTCCGTGCGGCACTTCACGAGCAGCTTCGGGTCGCGGGTTTCCTCTGTCGAGCGGAACAATCCGTATTCGTTCAGGCGGAGCCCGCGATCAATCGCCCGCTGGCGCAGGACGATGTTGTGCTCCTTGTTGCCGGTGAAATACATCAGCGCCGAAGCATATTCCTGGTCACTTACCACCCGCAGGTCGCATTGAATGCCCCCCGCCAGCAGCACGCTCGCCTTGGTCTCGCCTTTCGCCAGCACCTTCTCAATGCCGGGCTGACGCGTGCAAAAGCCGATGACCTCGGCCGGCGCCTTTGACGACGCCAGCAGATCAATGTCCCCCACCGTCTCCCGATGCCGCCGCAGGCTGCCGGCCGCGCTGCAGCGGATCACGTCCGGGTGCGAGCGCAACGCCTCCAGCAGCGGCTCAGCCCGCAGGAGCGCCTCGCTGACCAGATGGCGTGAGGCGTAGGCGCGGCGGCGGTTGATGCCTTCCAGGATGTTCGCCTGCGTCTTGTCGCCGAAGCCCTTCAGCCCGGCGATGCGGCCCTCCTGGCACGCCCCTTCCAGTTGTTCCACTGACTCGATGCCCAGCTCGTCGTGCAGCGCCTTGACCTTTTTCGGGCCCAGCCCGGGGATATCCAGCATTGCCACCAACCCGGGCGGCGTCGCGGCCTTGAGCTCTTCGTAGTACCGCAGCTTCCCGGTGGTGACGAGTTCGGCAATCTTCTGTTGGAGCGCCTCGCCGATGCCCTTCAGCTCGCCGAGCCGCCCCTCGGCGACCACCTTGTCCAGCGGCTCGCTCAAGGTCTCGATCGTGCGGGCGGCATTCAGATACGCGCGGGTCTTGAACGGGTTTTCACCCTTCAGCTCCAGCAACGTCGCAATGCCGACCAGCACTTGTGCTACCTGGTCCTTGCTCATGTTTGAAATATGCGGCCCAACGCCTGCCGTTCAAAGTCCAAAACACACCCTTGCGTCGTCTGCTGCTCTTAATCGGCCCGCGAGAAGTCAGAGCCCACACGGACATTCCCCATCCACGAGCGGGCTTATGTTTCGCGTTTTACGTTTCATGTCTTCCCGTTACCCTTGTCCCATGTCCAAACCAACACAACTTTCGGTGGCCCTGACCATCGCCGGCTCGGACAGCGGCGGGGGAGCGGGCATCCAGGCGGACTTGAAGACCTTCGCGGCGCTCGGCGTGCATGGCACGAGCGCGATTACGTGCATCACGGCGCAGAACCCAAAGGGCGTGTATGGCATCCAGGCCTGCCGCGCGGAAATCGTGCGCGGGCAGATCGAAGCGGTGTTTGAGGTGCTGCGCCCGGCCGCCGTGAAAACCGGGATGCTTTATTCGGCCCCGCTCATCCGTGTCGTAGCCGGCTTCTTCCGGCACGGCCCGCGCGTGCCGCTGGTGGTGGACCCGGTGATGGTGTCCACCAGCGGTGCGGCTTTGCTCAAGCCGGCGGCGGTCAAGGCCCTCTGCACGGAACTGCTGCCCCTGGCCACGCTGGTGACGCCCAACCTGGACGAGGCCGAAATCCTGGTCGGCAGGAAGCTGACCTCCGTGGCCGGCCTCCGCGCCGCCGCCCGGGAGCTGCATCAGCGCTTCGGCTGCGCCGCGCTCCTCAAGGGCGGGCACCTCCGCGGGCTCAAGGAGGCGGTGGATATCTTTTATGATGGGCGGCAGGAGCTGCTGCTAAGCGCGCCGTTCATCCGGGGCGTGAGCACGCATGGGACTGGATGCACTTATTCCGCCGCGATTGCCGGGCATCTGGCGCGGAGGTGTTCCCTGCCGCGCGCGGTGCAACGGGCAAAGGATTACATCACTCAGGCCATTGCCCAGAGCCAGACCGCGGCCGGGCATGGCGTGCTCAACTGTTTCTGGCGGTAAGCCGGATCACGCCGGTTTCAGGGGCGGCAAAGTTACCATCGAGCGCCTTCTGGATGGCCGCCGAGACGTGCGTCGTGTGATTGAGTTTCGCCGCGAAGACCCGCCCGATAGCTCGGATTAATGCCGGCCGGGCCTGTCGGTGCCTCGCGCTTCACGTTTCACGCCGCACCTTACCCCGGCACGTTGTCCCGCAGTTCCTTCAGCCACACTTCGGCCTCGGAATCGCTGGGGGCGCGCCAGTCGCCGCGCGGGGAGAGCGAGCCGCCGGAGCCGACCTTCGGCCCGTTCGGGATGGCCGAGCGCTTGAACTGGCTGAGCTTGAAGAAGCGGTAGAGGAATACCCCCAGCCACTTCTTGATGGTGCGTAGGTCATACTGCTGCCGCTTGGCCGCCGGCAATAACTCCGGCCAGGCGCCGCGGTGCTTGTCGCCCCACGCGTGCAGGGCCAGGAACGCGACCTTGCTGGGGCGGAATCCGTGCCGCGTGATGAAGTAGAGGTTGAAGTCTTGCAGCTCGTAAGGGCCGACTTTGTCGGAGGTTTTCTGTGCGGGCTGGGCCGAGTCGCCTTCCTGGTTGGGTACCAGCTCCGGGGAAATCTCGGTGGCCAGGATTGCTTCCAGGACGGCATTGGTTGCGGGGTCGAACTCGTTCGAGGATACCACCCAGCGGATCAGGTGCTGGATGAGTGTCTTGCTGACCGAGCAATTCACGTTGTAGTGCGACATGTGGTCGCCGACGCCGTAGGTCATCCAGCCGAGCGCCAGCTCGCTCAGGTCGCCCGTGCCCAGCACCAGCGCGTGGTGCTGGTTGGCCAGGCGGAAGAGGTGGGACGTGCGCTCGCCCGCCTGCACGTTCTCGAAGGTGACGTCATAGACCGGCATGCCGCCCGCGAAGGGATGGCCGATGTCGCGGAACATTTGCTTGCACGAGGGGCGGATATCAATCTCACTCGCCGTGACCCCCAGCGCCTTCATCAGCTTGTGGGCGTTGGTGAGAGTCAGCTTGCTCGTCGCAAACCCGGGCATGGTGTAGGCCAGGATGTTCTTCCGCGGCAGCCCCAGCCGGTCCATGGTCCGGGCGGCCACGATGAGCGCCTGCGTCGAGTCCAGGCCGCCCGAGATGCCGATGACGACCCGTTTGGTGCCCACGCTCGACAGCCGTTTGAGCAGGCCATGCACCTGGATGTTGTAGGCCTCGAAACACCGCTGGTCGCGCTCGCGCGCGTCGCTCGGCACGTAGGGGAACCGCGGGAACTCCCGCTGCAAGGGAACCCGGCCCTCCGGCACGCGGAATTCGAACGAAATGCGCCGCATCGCTTGCAGGCGCGCGCGGTAATCGCCCACGGAATCGCTGAAGCTGCTCGTGCGCATCCGGTCGTGCATCAGGCGTTCCAAGTCAATGTCCGCCGTGATCATCTGCTCGCCGTCTGCAAACCGTGCGGACTCTACCAGCAGGTCGGCATTCTCGTAGATCAGCGCGTGTCCGTCCCAGGCCAGGTCGGTCGTGGATTCGCCCGGCCCGGCGCAGGAATAGAGGTAGGCGGCGATGCACTTGCCCGATTGGGAGGCGCACAGGTTGCGGCGGTAGTCGGCCTTCCCGATGGTGATGTTGCTGGCGGAGAGGTTCACCAGCACCGTCGCGCCTGCCAGCGCGGCGTAAGTGCTGGGCGGGATGGGGGTCCAGACGTCCTCGCAAATCTCGGCGTGCAGCCGGAACCCCTCGAAGTTGCCCGCCTCGAACACCAGGTCGTTGCCGAACGGCACGCGTTTGCCCAGGAATGTGACCTCGCGGCTCACCGCGTCGCGGCTGGAGGCGAACTGCCGCTTCTCGTAGTACTCGCGGTAGTTCGGCAAGTAGGTCTTGGGCACCAGCCCCAGCACCCGCCCGCGATAGATCACCACCGCGCAATTGAACAGTTTCGCCTCGAACATCAGCGGCGCTCCCACGACCAGCACGGGGGTGAGCGCTGTGCTCGCCCTGACCAACTGCGCGATCGCGGCCTTGCTCGCATCCAGCAGCGCATCCTGGTGGAACAAGTCGTCGTTCGAGTAGGCCGACAGCCCCAGTTCCGGGAACAGCGCCACGGCAACCTTAGCCCGGGACGCCTGCCGCGCCAGGGCGAGCGTGCGCTCAAGGTTGAAGGCGGGATCGGCCACCCGCAGCGATGGCATGCACACGGCCGCCCGGATCATGCCATGCGAATAGATTGAATCAAAACGCTCACGCATAACCTTCCACTTACCGCAAGGCGGGCTGATTTCCAATGACAAACTGGCCGACCAGCGAGGGACATAGCCCGAGTTCTGATGGGGTGCCCGGTCTGGAGGTGTTTGACATTGCTCTGGAGGCGGAGGTAGCTGCGGTTGAGAAGTACCTTGGCAGGTGACCTTCGTGGCCCGTCATTTCTGCCGGAACTGGTAAACGTGCACCTCGAACGGGCCAAACCAGTCCGCGAAGCTGCCGTGTTCCGCATCCACTTTCCGCGGCTCCTCGAAGACCACCGTTCCCGCACCTTCACCGTGGACCTTCTGGGGCAAGCCGCTGAAGCGCACGCGGATCGTGGGGCCCTCCTTCTTGCAGGCCAGCACGTAGATGTCATCCCCCGCCTCGCGCACCAGCCATTCGAGGGCGCTGGCATCTGCACTGACCGCATCCTGCACGAACTGTCCCGGGGTTGCTGCCTGGCGGTTCTGTTCCTCTTCCTTATTCGCCACCGCGCGCTTTGGAGGAGCTTCCGCCACAACCTTGAGCTTGAGGTTGGAGTTGGCCGCCAGCAGGGCCGGGAGGATCGGTGACTTCGGCCCGATCTCCTCGAAGAGCGGGCGCATCACGCGGTCGAAATATGTCCAGTTGAATCCCCGGGGCTTATCCCGCTCGTTGAGCGTCTGCGGCAGACCGCCGCCGAAATAGGTCAGCCCGCGGGCGCCGTTGATGATCGCCTCGTAGGCCATGAAGCGCTGCTCCGGAAACGTCGGGAAGCGCAGCGTGCGCCCGGGCTTGACTACGCCCGAGAAGGCGATCTGGAGCGTCATCCAGAACGGCTTTTCGCCCGCCACTTGCTTCATCATGCGGGTGAAGTCGCCCACCATGCTCAGCTCATTGTTCTTCTCCTCCGAATGCACTCCGGGCGGATAGCTCACCGGATAGATGTCTATGCCGCCGACGTCCCACCCCGCGTCGTAGCGTTTCAGCGAGGCCACAGTTCCGCGCGGCGCCTGCACCAGCCAGATGGGATGGTCTGGATCGAGTTCGCGGAGGAGCTGTGCCACGTGCGCAACCTGCTGCGGCGTTGATTTCCCGGAGTTATGCGAGTTTCCCCAATCCGGTTCGTCGGCGCCTTTCCATAGGCCCATGCCGGGGGAGTCCTTGAAGGCGGCAATCACCTTCCGCAGCTTCGCCTCCTGCTTCTGGTCGCCCGGGTCGAAGTTGGAGAGGTCCCAGCCCAGCCACGGGCAGCAGCGCAGCCCGCCCGCCGCCGCCGCGGCTTGCATCGCCTTCTCCCGCTCGATCGTCTCGCCGTTCCAGGCCGGGCCGCCAGACCGCATGAACACCACGCCGCAGTCTGCGAACTCCGCGTAGGCCGGCCGGCCGTTGGGGGCCTTGGCGTCCGGCTCCGGCACAATGGTCAAGTTGAGGGGGAACTTCTTTTGCCCATCCACTACCAGCGCCCCTGCGTCGTCGAACGCGATCTTCGCCGGCTTCGTCAGCGCCTCCGCCGCCCGCGCCGGCGCGCTCAATCCCGCCGCCAATAGAGCTGCTCCCGTGCATCCGCCCGCCAGCGTTCTGAAGAACTTTGCAGCAATCACGAGCGCTATCCTTGACGAGACAGATGCCGGTTCGTCAATGAGAATGTCGTCTGGTGCGCCACGCGAAGCGCATCTCACTTTCCCGCAATAAAGCGAGATGCGCCGGTCGTGCGCGGCGCAACCCGACACCCCCCCCGGTTGGCCCGGGCTCCCTCCCCATCCTTGCGCCAGCCCCCCTCCGTCTCCTCACCGTATACACACCGTAGCACCTCTCATAATTTATGAGAGGTGCTACGGTGTGTATACGGTGTGTAGACGGTGAGATAGGCCTGGGTGGAGCGGCATAGGCCCCGGATCGGGAGGTTGCCGGCCTTTTAGGGCCGTTCGGATCGCGAGCCGACCCCGGCCGTCAAGTGGTGCGGCGCGCAGCTCGGCCTGTAACAAACGCCTATATTCCGGTCGGCCCGGCCAGGAGTTGACCCGGGGAGCCGACCAGAATGTCGGCGCCCCGACCCTCCCGTTGCAGGAAAGTGAGATGCGCCACGCCACGCGAACCCCTGCCTTGCCGGATAGGTGAGTGAGGCAACCCGCGTTGAGATTGGCGGGTGCGCGCAAATGAACTTTCGGGCGGGCTGCCCGGCAGACGCGGCTTGGCAGGCGGGCGTCCTTTTTGTAGTAACCAGCAGGAATGCAGCCCTATGACAGGCGATTTGGCGGCATTGGCCGCTTGTATGGCCAGGACGGACTTGACCGGCTCCGCCGCGGCCATGTCTGCGTGGTCGGTTTGGGCGGGGTCGGGTCGTGGGCGGTCGAGGCGCTGGCGCGCTCGGGGGTCGGGGAGTTGACCCTGGTGGACTTGGACGATGTCTGCATCAGCAACGTCAACCGGCAAGTCCATGCGCTGGAGGGTGAATTAGGCAAGCCGAAAGTGGAAGTGCTGGCGCGGCGCGTGCAGGCGATTAATCCCGACTGCACAGTGCATCCGCTTCAGGCGTTCTTCCTCAAGTCTAATGCGGAGGAAGTGCTTCAGGCGCCCTATGGTTATGTGCTGGATGCCATTGACAGCCCGTCGCGGAAGTGCCTCTTGATCGCCCTGTGCCATAAGCGGGGCATCCCGGTGATTGCGACCGGCGCCGCGGGCGGTCGGCGGGACCCGACCGCGGTGGAGGTCATGGATCTGGCCTTCACGAGCCATGACCGCCTGTTGCAGGAAGTGCGGTGGGGACTGCGGGCGCAGCACGGATTCCCGCGCGGCGCGCATCCCTTCGGCGTGGAGTGCGTCGTGTCACGGGAGCGGATGGTGTATCCCGGCAAAGACGGCTCGATCTGCGCCACGCCCGCGGCCAAGCCGGACCTGCGTCTGGACTGCAGGGGCGGCTTTGGCACGGCGAGCTTTGTCACCGGCACGTTCGGCTTTGTGGCTGCCTCGCGCATCGTCCAGAAGATCGCCACCCGCGCTTAAGTTATTCACGGGCCAGCGATCCAAACAGCCGCAGGAAGTTGGCCTCCACCCGCTCCGCCAGCGCCTCCGTCGGCTCGCCGAACAATTCCGCCGCGAATTGATAAACCGCCCGAAGATTGGCCGGGTGGTTGATTGCTTTGCCGGTCTGCGCATCCGTGAGCGGATAGCGGTTAAGCTCGTCAGGCAAGAGCTGGTCCGGCGCGTCGGTCTCGATCAGCAGGCGGCTGGCCGGCACACACTTAAAGGCTTCGCGCTGGCGCGCCTTGCGCTCGTGCGCGAAGTAACCCGGCAGTGAGAAAAAGGCGCCCAACTCGGCCAGCGGTGTGATCATTTCCCGTGGACCGCCATAGGAATGGAGCACAAAACCGCAGCGTGGCCGCGGCTCCGCGCGCAGGATTTCCAGCAGCCGGCCCCAGGCCTGCAGACAATGAATGCTGAGCGGAAGGTTGCGCTCCGCCGCCAGCCGCAGTTGCCAGATGAATGCCGGCTCCTGTTGCTCGGGGGCGCGGTCTTTGATCCAGCGATCCAGGCCCGCCTCTCCAATCGCGGATGGGACTGCGTTCAAGTGCCGCACGAGCGCAACCTGCCAGTCCGGCGACCGCTCCTTCACATACCAGGGGTGACAGCCGAAGGAGGGAATAACCTGGGGGCACTCGCGGGCCAGTGCCAGCACTTCCGGCCAATCAGCCTCGCAGGAACCGTTGACCACCATCCAGGCCACGCCCTCGCGCCGCACCGCCCTCAGGACGGCCTCGCGGCAGGGGGCAAGCCGTTCGTCGTGCAGATGGTTATGCGCGTCGCAGAGCCGATAGGTCATCAGGTAGTCATGGAGGTGGTTCAGTGTCTGACAGATACTACCATATTTGTCCGTTTTGCCACCCCTGAACCGCCTGGTATTCCGCGTAGCGCGATTTGGCCACGGGCGCGGCATCTGTCGGCTTTCCAAGCCCGGTTCACGCCTGTAGGTTGGGGAGCGATGGCAACACAGCCGATGAAATAACCCATGCCCGCAACCACCGCTTTCAACAACGAACACTACCTCGAACAACAGAGCGCCGCGATTCTCGAGCGCGTCAACGGCGCCGATCACAAGCTCTACCTGGAGTTCGGCGGCAAATTGCTGCTCGATTATCATGCGGCGCGGGTGCTGCCCGGTTTTCAGCCCGAGGTTAAAATGCGGCTGCTGCAGCGGCTTCAAGACCGGGCAGAAGTGGTCCTGTGCATCTTCGCGGGGGATATCGAGAAGAAGAAGATGCGCGCCGACTTCGGCATTCCTTACGACACCGACGCGCTCAAGACCATTGACGAGGTGCGCGAATGGGGCATCACCGTGCGGGCTGTGGTTATTACGCGGTTTGACAATCAGCCCGCGGCGGTTGCTTTCAAGAACAAGCTGGAACGCCGCGGCATTCGCGTCTACACGCACCGCGCGACCAAGGGCTACCCCACGAGTGTGGATACGATTGTCAGCGACGAGGGCTACGGCGCCAATCCCTACATCGAGACGGAACGCCCGATCGTGGTGGTCACCGGGCCGGGACCGGGCAGCGGCAAACTGGCCACCTGCCTGTCGCAGCTTTACCACGAGCATAAAAGGGGGCGCAATGCCAGCTATGCGAAGTTCGAGACTTTCCCGATCTGGAACCTGCCGTTGAAACATGAGGTAAATGTGGCCTACGAAGCCGCCACAGCCGAACTCAAGGATGTGAACCTCATTGACCATTTCCATCTGGAGGCCTACGGCCAGCCGGCTATCAACTACAACCGCGACATCGAAGCCTTCCCGCTGGTGCGCCGGATCATCGAGCGCATTACCGGCCGTTCCTCCTGCTATAAGTCTCCCACGGACATGGGAGTAAACCGCGCCGGATTCGGCATCATGGACGACGCCGCCTGCCGCGCGGCGGCGCGCCAGGAGATTATCCGGCGATATTTCAACTACGCCTGCGAGTACGCGATGGGGCTGGTGGAACGCGACGCTCTGGAGCGGGTCGAACTGATCATGCGCAACCTGGGTTTGAGCACCACCGATCGCAGAGTGGTGGCGCCGGCCCAGGAAGCGGCGCGCCAGGCGCAGACTTGCGGCAAGGGCAGCAACGGCTTCTTCTGCGGCGCGGCCATCGAACTGCGGGATGGGCGAATCATCACCGGCAAGAACTCGCCGCTGATGCACGCCGCCTCAAGCCTGGTGCTCAACGCCGCGAAAACCCTCGCCAACATCCCCGAGGCGATTCACCTGCTGCCGACCAATGTGACCCGGTCGCTCAGCCATTTCAAAACGGATGTGCTCAAGGGCCGGGGCACCAGCCTGGATCTGGAGGAAACCCTCATCGCGCTGAGCATTAGCGCCCTGATGAATCCTGCCGCGGAAGCCGCCATCGAGCGCTTGAAAGAACTCAATGGCTGCGACGTTCATCTCACGCATATCCCTTCCCCCGGCGACGCTGCCGGGCTGCGCAAGCTGGGCGCCAGCACCACCAGCGAACCGGAGTTCGCCTCGAAACACCTGTTTGCAGGCTGATGCGGCAGGGCGCACGCGGGCGGTTGAAAGCTCCGGCCCGCCGGGATTCTGCTTCGCACTTGTCCCGGAGAGCGGCAAGCAGAACAGCCACAGTGTTCTTGCCGAAATAATGTCAGCGCGGGACCGGCCAGGTGCCGGCAAGACGATCTTGCAGCCCGCGCTTCGGCAAAGCGACGGAGGCCGCGGCCAGCAGGCCGAGCAACGCCAAGGCCACATAGGGTTGCCAAGTCAGATGCCTTGCAATCGCGAGAACCGCCACAGCGAACAGGGGCACCACCGGGCTCCACGCCACGAGGGCTCGCCAGAACAGGCGCAACCGCGAAGCGCGCGCGCCGTCCTTCCTGACATAAGTCACGCCGGCGATGAGCAGAACCACCCCGCCGCGGAACAGCAGGGCCGCTACCAGTGCCGGCAGGCCAACATAGACCAGCAGCGCCACGGCTAGCACCATGACCGGGAGCGCGGGGGGCGGTTTCTCGCCAAAGAACGGTTGCTTGGGGACGTGCTTGCCCACCACCGCGTCGGCCTCTTTGATCTCGGCTTCCGTGGGCGCAGGATGGTCGGTCACGCTCTGTTCGGCAAACTTCCGGCCCTCTCCCTTGATCATGCTCACCACCATCCAGCTCGACCAGGCGGTTTCATTAGTAATGAGGCCGCGGTAATGGTGGGCGATGTAAATGGCGAACTGGCGGTCGGTGGGCAAGTGCGCGTTCTTGCCTCCCCAGAACCGCCCCGACGTTCGCATCTGCAGCAGGGAGCTCAGCTCCATCAAGCCCGGGTTCTTCCGGGTAAGTTCCTGGACGAAGGTTAGGCCGAAAACCCCGCCCACGCACGCCAGCAAGGGAACGGCAAGGCACCCCCCAACCAGCGCGGCCCGCCGCCACCGCGAGACCACCGCCACCCGATTTAACAGCGGCTTGAGGGCCGCCGCCACTGCATCGGCGCCAGCCATCTGCGACAGGTCTTTTAGGAAGGCCCGCGCGTGCAGCGGCAGCACCGCCACATCGCCCGCAGCCTTCCCGCTGGGTGTCCCGGTTCCTTTCAATGCCGTCATGGCCACTTCGGTGAGAAAGCCTGGGGTGGTCTGGGGTGGGGAACTCACATTTGATTCAGCCTTCGGCCTTCCAAACTCGGATTTCCCAATCAGGCCAGGGGCGGGGAAGTCCAGCAGCTTGGCGCGGCCTTCGGCGGTGATCCAGATGCGGTTGAGGGCGAGTTCCGGCAAGGTGCCCTCCTTTTCTGCTAAGCTGATTTCGGTGGCCAAGTCATGCAGCCAGTAGCGCACCTCGCGCCAGGCTTGGGGCTGCCCAACCAACTCGAGCAGGGGTCGGCCATTGAGGGCCTCGAAGGCGTCCCAGTTTCCCTCGGGTGACCGTTTCCCGGTGAGCCAACGCAGGCGCCCCACCCGGCCCAGATTGCGCAACCGGGCTGGCGCCGGTTCCGTGCCTGGAGCTACCACCCGGATCCAGACCTTGCGCAAGAGCTTTAGATCGTAGCCCAGAAACCATTTCACGTCGGCGGACTCGGCCAGCGGCTGCAGCACATGATAGGGGCCGATGGTAATGGCCGACTCTGTGGCCGGCGCGGGGGCTTCAGGCGCCACCAACGCGGGCCGCGAGCCGAGGGCGGTCCGAGAGATGACCCGGGTCCCGGTCAGCAGGTCCTGGATCGCGGCGAAGCCGTTGCGTCGGCGCGCGGTGACGAACAGCAACGCCATGACCACATAGATGGAAAGGCCCAGGAACATCTGGGTTGCCTGCGACGCGGCCACGTAAGCTCTTGGATTCATGCCGAAGGCCAGCCAATAGGGCGCGAACGGCGGCAGGATGAAAACCAGGGCGCGGAACAAGGCCCGCGCGAAGCCTGGCGGGTTCCGGTCCGGCCCGACGACACGCAACCGGCAGAGGACCTTGCCTGCCGCGGCGCCCAATCGGCCCTCGAACAGCGCAAAATAGAGGGTCACCCCGCAGACCCATGCGAACAAGCAGAGCAGCACCTTTGGCGAAAGCTGCATACTCTGCTCCATGAATGCCATCAGCCCCCCAAACGCCAACAGGTTGATTATGCATGCCACCAGGCCAAGGAGCGTCATGTCCACCATGCCCGCCAGGAAACGCAGTCCCAGCGTGGCCGGTGTCGGTGCGACCGAACTGTAAGGCCCCAGCGCCCGGGCCAGGTCGGCGTAGCTCCTGAACCGCTCGCCGGGCTGCTTTTCGAGACACCGCAGCACCACTTTGGCCAGCCCTGAGGGCACTGGGGGACGGAATTGCCGCGGCGACGGCGGGCGCTGTTCAAGCACAGTGGCAAGAAGTTGCACCATGTTCTGGGCTTCAAAGGGCGTGCGGCCGGTCAGCAGGTAGTAGAGAGTGGCGCCGACCGAATACATATCCGAGCGCACGTTCAGTTCCTCGCCGCGCAATTGCTCCGGCGAGCAGAACGCCGGGGTGCCGAGGAAAGCGCCGGTAGCGGTCAGCGCCGGCTCCGTGCGAACGGCGGTCGAAACCGAGAGGCCAAAGTCGCCAATCTTCACGACGCCGTCCTCGCCCACATAGCAGTTCGACGGCTTTACGTCCCGGTGCAGGATGCCAACGCGCTGGGCCGCGCCCAGACCCTCAACGATCTGCAGCACACAGTCCACCGCTTCGCCGACCGGGAGCGGTCCCCGGGCACGCACACGATCCTGCAAGGTGCCGCCGGCGACCAGTTCCATCGTAATGACAGGTGTGCCGCCGATCTCCTCCGTGCCGAAGATATAGACGCTGTTGGGATGATTGATCGAGGCGGCCAGGCGCCCTTCGCGGAAGAACCGCTCGCGCGCGTCGGGCGCATCCAGCCGGTGGCTCAGGACTTTGAGCGCGACGCGGCGCCCGCTCTCCAAGTCTTGAGCTTCATACACCGCGCCCATGCCGCCCGCGCCGAGAACGCGAAGGATAGCGTAATGGCCCAATTGCTCACCCGGTTGCGGCAGGCTGCGGGACTTCGCCCCCGCTCCCGGCAGCACAACTGTGCCGCCGGGACCGGTGTCGGGCTGCGTCTCCAGGGCAAGCTTGAGCAGACATTTCGGGCAGAGATCCGGCGGCGCGCCGGCGGGCAGCTCAGCGCCGCAGCCTGCACATTTGCGCTTCGCGGAATCCGTATTCTCGAGGTTAGCCATATTGTTCCGCCGGGTTCTTAAGCAGAATACGGCAAAGGTAACACGCCCGTCACGCAATCCCGGGGCGGCACGCGGGGGAAGGGGTGTGATCTCTCGGCCAGGCTTGCACCGGCTTGCCGGCTTCCGGCGTCTTGAGGCTGCGGCTGGCAAGAAGAGCGACCCGGCTTTACACCGGGTCGCCCAACCCAACCCAACTAGGAAAGACGGGCCGTGACTGTTTCCGGTCACCGCCCGAACCATGAAGGTGCAGGTAACCACCCCGCACCGCGGGCAATGATTGGCATGCGCTGTGCCAAAATGCAAGCCGGAAACGTCTCTTCGGCACACGCTCGGTCGGACTTGCCTTGGCCCACGGGGGATCTGGTAAGCTTGACCTGCAGACACATTACTATGAATGCGAACAATAATGAGAACCTCAGGTTTATCTTCGGTCGCAGGAGCATCCGCGCCTACTCTGCCGCGCCGGTGAGCGAGGCGGCGGTTCAAACACTGCTGGAAGCCGCCATGGCCGCCCCTTCCGCGGCGGGGAAAGATCCCTGGCGGTTTGTCGTGATCCGCAACCGGCAGAAGCTCGGGGAGATCGCCGCCGCCCTGCCCAACGGCCCGATGATCGCCAAGGCGGCGCTGGGCATCGTCGTGTGTGGAGAACTGCCGGCGGCGCATGACCAGCAAATCAGCTACTTGCTCCAGGATTGTGCGGCGGCGATCGAGAACCTGCTCTTATCCGCGCACATTCTGGGTTTGGGTGCCTGTTGGCTGGGAGTGCATCCCCGCGAGCAACGGATTGACTCCCTCAAGCAGATTCTCGGGCTGCCCCCCGCCATAATCCCCGTGGCCTGCATCTCGATTGGCGGCCCCGGCGAGACCAAGGAAGCGCGCACCCGGTTCAGGCGGGATTACGTCCACCTGGAGCAGTGGTGAGGGTTTCGGCGGTAGCGCCCCCCGCGGCTGAGCGCTACGCCGCCTGGCGCCGCATCCAGTTCTTTCCCAGTTCGAGGAGCGTTTCCGCCTGGAGCGACTTCTCGAGCAGCGGGAACACATTCAGCTCCTCGCCCCGAAAATGCTCGCGCGAGGCGGTGATTGCGGACTTGAGCAGGCGCCGCGCCTCGGCGCACGTTTTGGCGGTGTGCACCTTGCGCAGGCGATCGTCAATTTCGTGATGCTCCTGGTGCATACGCTTGAGCTCGCCTTTGTGTGCCAGCACATGATCCAGCGCCAGGTAGGCCAGGTTGGTTTCCGTCTTGGCGTGCCCCTCCAGCAGGCCCTCCACGAGGCGGGCCATCGTGTTGATCGCCGCCGGCGTGTCCAGGCTCGGCAAGGCTCGCTCGATCTGATCAAACACGCCCAGGAAAATGGTATGCTCGGCCACCAGGGCCTCTGTAATCTTCATGATTAGCATTACTCTAACTGGCCGACCTTGAAGTCGCAACCGTGGAGTTGCGTGGGCGTTGCGGTCACAAGCCCGGAGGGCGAGCGGCCTTGCCGGCCAAAGTGTTCGGGATGCCCATCCTACCCAGGGCTTGGTCGGGCGGTTGACTCCGGAAGCGCATTTTGCAACGCTGCTGCGGCCTTGCATAACAACGAAAGGTCCTAGAGCCGTGGAAATCAAGAAAGCTATCATCACCGCCGCTGGGCAGACGCAGCGGACCCTTCCCCTGCAAACTCTGGTGGATCGCGACGGCGCCACCAAAACCGCGCTGCGGATTCTGATCGAGGAAGTCCTGGCGGCCGGCATCGAGGAGATCTGTGTTGTCACCTGCCCGGGTGATCAGGCGGCTTATGCTGCGGCGGCAGGAGGGCAGGGGGGGCGGCTGCGCTTCGTCGAGCAGAACGCGGTGCGGGGCTACGGCCATGCGGTGTTCTGCGCGCGCGAGTTTGCCGGCGACAGCGCATTTCTGCTGCTTGTGGGTGATCACCTGTACGTCAGCGGTGGGAAGAAGCGTGCCGCGCAGCAACTGGTCGAGATCGCGGGCGCCGAGAATTGTGCCGTCTCGGCGGTGCAGGCGACGCGCGAGAGCAAGCTGCCGTATTACGGGGCGGTGGGCGGCCGGCTGGTCGCCGGGCGCAAGGGCTTGTACGAAATTTCAGAGGTGATCGAGAAGCCGACGCCCACCGAGGCCGAGCAAAGGCTGATCGTCCCCGGGCTGCGGGCGGGTCATTACCTGTGTTTCTTCGGGATGCACGTCCTCACGCCGGCGGTCATGGCCCTGCTCGGCGAGGAATTGACGCGGACGGCCAGTCGCAATGTGCATCTCTCCACCGCGCTGGCCCAACTTGCGCGGCGCGAGCGCTACCTGGCCGGCGAACTGCAGGGGCGGCGCTACGATATCGGCGTCAAGTATGGTTTGCTGACGGCGCAACTGGCGCTGGCGCTGGATGGACAGGACCGGGACGAGGTATTGAGCGGCCTGGTCGAGCTGTTGGCGCGGCGGGGCTGAGGGAGTCGCATGAGGCCGGATCTCATTGCCATCATCACCGCCGCCGAGGCCAGCCTGCGCGATCAATCGCTCGAAGCGGCGTGCGCCGGGTTATCGGCGGTTGAATTGCTGGAGCAGTGCGTGCAGTTGGACCGGTTCCGCCGAAACCGCGAGAACCTTTACGAGCGGGTGCGAGCCCTGTTCTTCCTCTATTCGATCCACCGGTTCCATTTGCCGCCAAAGCTTGAGACGGCAACACGCACCCCGCAATGCGCACCCCGCGCGCTCATTCCCTTCAAAGGCTACGAGCATCTGCTCCAGCGCCGGTTCGAGGAGGCGATTGACCATTTCCTGGCAGTGCAGCAGGCCGAAGGCCCCAGCGACGCTATCTCCAGCGCGCTGGCCTCGGCTTACCATCGGCTCGGGTTCCAAACGCTGGCCGACCAGGTTCGCCGGAGCGTCCGCTCGGTGCGCGGCAACCAGTGGATGTTTCGCATGGGGCATCCGGCCGATCACCCGTTGCGCCTGCGGCCCGAACTGCTGCGGCGCAACCCGGATGGCGGCCACTACCCGATTCTGCGCGAATGCACACCCGTGCGCATGGACCTCACGCACTGTGGTTGGAGCGACATCTTCTTCCTGGGCATGGACTTCCCCGAGGGGGCCAAGGTGCTTAATGTCTCGATTGACCTGGGAATACATGGGCGCGACGCCGCGCCGCGCCCGCCGGTCGAAGCTTACCTGCGCGTGATCGAAGAGCCGTTGCTCCGGTTGGTCAGCGTTGACCTGGGCGCGACGGCGAACATTACGAACCTGGCGGAGGTCTTTGACTTTGCGAAGGACTACCTGGGCCTGCTAAAGGCGGCGGTGATTGCCGCCGGCATTGTGCCGCCGGGTATTGAGGGTTCGGGCCAGAGCCTGGCCGAGTTGCTGGCCCGCGTGGTCGGGCCGGGGCGCGGACTGGAGATTGCCAGCAGCGTGAACAATATTCCCAAGGGCTCGCGGCTGGCGGTTTCGACGACGCTGCTGGCTGCGCTGGTCAGCGTGTGCATGCGGGCCACGGGCCAGGCGGCCTCGCTCACGGGCCAGTTGCAGGAGCACGAACGCCGGCTGGTGCTGGCGCGGGCGCTGCTCGGCGAATGGCTCGGCGGTTCGGGCGGCGGCTGGCAGGACTCGGGCGGCGTCTGGCCGGGAATGAAGCTGATTGAAGGCGTGCTGGCGGGCGAAGGCGACCCGGAGTTCGGTGTCAGCCGGGGCCGGCTCATGCCGCAGCATCGCATTCTCGATCAGAAGGACGCTTCGCCGCAGACGCGCCGCAAACTTCAGGACAGCCTGGTGCTGGTCCACGGCGGCATGGCGCAGAATGTGGGGCCGATTCTGGAGATGGTCACGGAGAAGTATCTCCTGCGCTGCGACGCGGAATGGAAAGCGCGCCAGAGCATGTTGGGGATACTCAACGAGATACTCTCCGCCTTGCAAAGCGGCGACGTGCCCCGGATCGGCGCCGCGACCACCCGGAACTTCCAGCAGCCCATTCAAGCCATTATCCCTTGGGCTACAAATTACTTCACCGAGACCGTGATCCAGCGTGTGCGCGCAGAGTTCGGAGACGGCTTCTGGGGCTTCTGGATGCTGGGCGGCATGTCCGGGGGCGGGATGGGGTTCATCTTTGCGCCGGAGCGGAAAGCGCGCGCGCAAGAGCGCCTGCAGGAGATTATGTCCGCCACCAAGCGGGAGCTTCAGAACGCGTTGCCATTTGCCATGGAGCCCGTGGTGTATGATTTCGCCATCAACGAGCGGGGCACAGTCGCCGAGCTGCTGGCGGGCGCCGCCGCGCTGATGCCGCCGGCCTATTACGCGCTGGTTGCGCCGCCGCTGCTGCGCCAAGACCGCCAGGCACTCTCGCCGCTGCGGCGCGCGGAACTGGACCAGTTCGGCGCCGCCTGCCGCAACCGGCCGGAGTTGCGCGGGATGGTGCAGACATTGTTTGATGTCATGCTGCCGCGCGGGAAGGCGGAATCCGCGGCCGACCAATCCCTGGCGGCACTGCTCGAAGCGCACGGCTTTGACCGTGTGCAACATGAACAAATCCGCACCGATCTGAAGGAGGGCCGCATTGGCCTAGCCCAAAACCGCCTGCCGGCCAGCGCGGTCATCGAGGACGTGCGGGAGGGCGATGTTGCCGATCTCTCGAAGCTGCCGGCTGAGGCTGCGGACCTGGCCTTGGTTGGCCGCGCCGCATTGAAGAATGGTGAGCTGGCCGTAGTGTCACTGGCCGCTGGGGCCGGCAGCCGCTGGACGCAGGGCGCTGGCGTGGTGAAGGCTCTTCATCCCTTCTGCAAAATGGCCGGGCACCACCGCACGTTCATGGAGGTGCACCTGGCCAAGAGCCGGCGCGTTTCGCGGCAGGTCGGCGCCGCTATCCCGCACATCTTCACCACCAGTTACCTAACCCACGCGCCGACCGAGGAGTTCCTCGCGCGGCAGAACCATTACGGTTACGAAGGGCCGCTGTACCTGTCGCCCGGCAAGTCAGTTGGCCTCCGCATGATCCCGACCGTGCGGGACCTGCGCTTCGTCTGGGAGGAAATGCCACAGCAAATTCTGGACGAGCAGCAGCAGAAGGTGCGCGACAGCCTGCGCCACGCGCTCACCAACTGGGCCCACACCACCGGTGAGGCCGGCGACTACACCGATAACCTGCCGCTGCAATGCCTGCATCCCGTCGGCCATTGGTATGAAGTGCCGAACCTGCTTCGCAACGGTGTGCTGGCCCGGCTGCTGGCAGAGCGCCCAGGCTTGAAATACCTGCTGCTGCATAACATTGACACGCTCGGGGCGGATGCGGATCCCGCCTTGCTGGGCTGGCACATTCGCAGCGGGGCGTGCCTCACCTTCGAAGTCATTACCCGCCGGCTGGAAGACCGCGGCGGTGGCCTGGCGCGCGTCAACGGCCAGGTCCGCCTGGTCGAGGGACTGGCCATGCCGCGCGAAGAAGCCGAGTTCGCCCTGAGCTACTACAACTCGAACACGTGCTGGATTCACCTCGACAAGCTGCTCGCCGCCTTCGCTCTTACCCGCGCTGATTTGACAGACGGTGAGAAAGTCACCGCCGCCATCCGCAGCCTCGGGGCGAAGATGCCCACCTACATCACGCTGAAGGACGTGAAGAAGCGCTGGGGCCACGGGCAGGAGGACATCTTCCCGGTGACCCAATTTGAGAAGCTGTGGGTGGACATGACGGCGCTGCCGGAGTTGGAGTCGCGCTTCGTGGTGGTGCCGCGCCTGCGGGGCCAGCAACTCAAGGACCAGGCGCAGCTCGATGGCTGGCTGCGCGACGGCTCGGCGGCGTATGTCGAGAGCCGGTGCGAGTTCCAGGCTTGAGATTGAACGCGGCCGCGCCAGCTATTTGGCTGTGCCCTTCGTATCCGCGAGCCGCCACTCCGAATCCTGTCGCAGGTAAACCGTCTGCGTCGGGAAGGCAAAGCTGATTCCCTCCGCGTCGAAGCGCCGTTTTAGCTCCAGGTTAAACTGCTGGAACCCGAGCGCGTATTCATTGAAATCAGTGGACTTCCACCAATGTACGACCTGGATGTTCAGGGACGAACTCTCGAACTTGTTGAAGCAGATAAGCAGGTCGGCGGTTTTCGGGTGCGGACGGAGAATCTCGTCCAGGATTTGCACGGCGCGTTCCACACGCTCGGCTGGGGTGTCGTAGGTCAGGCCGATGTTCAACACCGTCTTGATCTTGGCACGCTTACTCACGTTCACGATGTTGGCGTTGGCGATGGTCCGGTTAGGGATTGTCACAAGGTGCCCGTCGAGGTTCCGCACGCGGGTGCTGCGCAGGCCAATGGACTCGACTGTGCCATCCACAGTGTCCAGCTGGATGCGGTCGCCGACGCGGAATGGCTTGTCCGCGAAGATGGCCACGGCGCCGAACAGGTTGGACAGGGTGTCCTGGGCGGCCAGGCCGACGGCCAAGCCGCCGATGGACAGGGATGCGAGCAGGCCGGTGACATTCATGCCCAGGTTCTGGGAAGTCACCAGCACCGCGACCACCAGCACGAAGATCTTCAGGGTCTTCCTGATGATGGGGAACAACTGGTGGTCCACGACGCCTTCCTGGGCCGCCGCTCGCTGTTGCCACAAGCCGGTCAGCAAGTCCACGAACTTGACCGCAATGTAGGTCAGCGAGCAGGCCACAACGATCTTGAGGCCGTTGGAGATGAAACGGGAGGTCCATTCCGGCCAGTCGAACAGCCGCAACCCGATGTGCAGAAACACCACGAAGGCGATCACCTTGACCGGTCCCCGGAGCAGTTCCAGGAGCAAGTCGTCGAGCTGGGTTTCCGTCTTGGCGGCCCAGCGCTTCAACTGTTTCTGGATGACCCAGTCCAACAGCTTCGCCACATAGAACGCCAGCACCACATAAACAAGGAAGGACAGGTATTGCCAGACCGGGTTGCCGAACGCCTCCGTGCCCAAGCCGGGCACCCGATCCAGCCCGAAAGTCAGCCAGACGTGGTTGCCCGCTTTTTCCGCCTTCGCCGGCTCTGCGGCGCCCAGCGGCATCTGCCGCAACGCCAAAGCGGCAGCCGCCAGGCTGGCCCGCCTGCCGATCCAATACTGTGCCAATCTTATGTCCCGTTTCATGCGGCCATTACTATTCATACCCGGGCTCGCGGGCAAGTCTCTTGAGGAGCGGGCGACTTGCCTGCTGCCGTCGGCGCAGCTCGCTTTCCTGCCAGGGGAGGGGTGGGGCGCCGGCATTCTGGTCGGCCACCGGGTCAACTCCTGGCCGGGCCGACCGGCATATAGGCGTTTGTTACAGGCCGAGCCGCACGCCACACCACTCGAGGGCCGGGTTCGGCTCCCGGTCCGGATGGCCCAAAAGCCCAGTAACATCCCGATCCGGGCCATAATCCGCTCTCCCCTGGCCTAGCTCACCGTCTCCTCACCGTCACCCCTCCCTAGCACCTCTCATAATTTATGAGAGGTGCTAGGGAGGGGTGACGGTGAGGAGACGGAGGGGTGACGGTGGGGGGCTGGAGCAGGGGGTCCCGGCCGAACCGGGGGGGTGTCGGGTGGCGCCGCGCAGAAGGGGCGCAGCCCGGCTTGTTACAGGAAAGTGAGATGCGTCCTGCTGCCGCCTCAGCCCATCCGGACTTGAATTCTCGCGCCATCCGTGTGTTCTTGGCGGGTGCTCAGAACGCTGCGCAAGGCCGAGTATGCGGAATTGGTGACGCTCTTCTTTCTCCAGGGAGCGGCGCTGGGCATGTGGCTGGTACCGCTGAGCACCGTGCTCGATGCGCACGGGTTGCACGCCATCAAGCCGCTTGCCTTTGCCGCCACGGCGGTGGCGGCGTTCATCTCACCGCTGATTTTTGGCGCCATGGCCGATCGCCATGCTTCGCCGGTGAAAGTGCTGCGCGGCCTGTCGCTGGCCACGGCCGCCGCCATGGCCCTGGCCAGCACCAGCATCAAGCTGGGGTGGAATCCCTGGCTGGTGCTGGCGCTGATTCAAGTGCACGCGCTCTGCTCGGCGCCGACTTTCAGCATTGCCTCGGCGATCATTTTTGCGCGGCTGGCGGATGCCCAGGAGGAGTTCGGACCGATTCGCGCCATGGCAACGCTGGGCTGGATGGCCGGGTGCTGGCTGGTCAGCGGGCTGGGCGCGGACACGTCGCCCCTGGCCGGATACAGCGGAGCGGTGATGTGGTGTGTGGGGGCCGGATTCACATTCTTCCTGCCCGAATTGGAAACGCCTCCGTCTGCCGAGCACCTGACCTGGCACGAGCGCCTGGGGCTGGACGCACTCCGGCTTCTGCGAAATCCCGACCACCGGGTCGTGTTCATCACCTGCGCCCTGCTCAGCATTCCGCTGTCGGGCTTTTATCCGTATGCGCCGCCGCACCTGCGCGCGCTGGGGCTGAAGCACACCAGCGCGTGGATGACCCTCGGGCAGGTCTCGGAGATTGTCGCCATGTTCAGCTTGGGCGCGCTGCTGCTGAAGTGGCGGCTGAAATGGATGTTTGCCTGCGGGCTGTGCTTTGGCGTGCTACGTTTTGCGCTGAGCGCGATGAACGGCAAGTGGTGGGTGTTAAGCGGGGTGCTGCTGCACGGGTGCTCGTTTACGCTCGTTCTGGTTACGGCGCAGATTTACCTGGAGCAGCGGGTGGATGCCGCGTGGCGGGCCCGGGCGCAAGCCTTATTCACGTTGATGACGAGTGGCGTGGGCAACCTGCTGGGCTACCTCGGCACCGGCTGGTGGTTCAGTGCCAACACGCAATCGTCCACGACGCAGTGGTCTGTTTTTTGGGGCGGGCTGGCGGGCATGGCCGCCCTGGTGATGGCCTACTTTCTCGTCGCCTATCACGGAATAGGCTCGGGATTACTGCGGGCAAAGTCAGACCGGCCGGCGGTCTGAATCCCGGCCCGCCGCGCCTTATTTCTGAATCTTCCGCAAGTCGAAGCCTGGTGGCCGTTCGTAGGCTGGTATCACGGCGGCGACCGAATCCAGGCCAAGATAATAGCCGGCGGACTGGTCAGCCTTGCCGACGCATTCGAGGCGCAGGACGTGGGGTCCAGCGGCCAGCGGGCGCACCCCCCAATGGTCGGCCTGCCGTTTGATGGCCGAGTCATAGAGGTTTACGACGGCCAGTTCCGCGCCATCGAGGGTCACCCGGTAGATGCCGTAATCGGGAGCGTGAATGAACTTGCCCCATAGATGCGCAGTGGCGGCTTTGTCCACTGTGAATGGGATTTCCAACCAGCCTTTATCATCGCCGGGCGTGAAGAACAGTTGTTTGCCCTCTTTGGCCGTGCCCGGCAGCTCCTGCACCTGAATCGGGTGGTCGGAGTGTCTGGCTGTCGCCACCGCTTTCCAGCCGGTGATCAATTGCAACGTCTGCTCGGCCAGCCGCGCCGGTCCGGGTGGCAGCGCCGGCCAAGGTTTGTGCGGCTCGGTTTGGTACCAGAACGCGACCGAGGACATGAGATCGTCGCGCTCGATGAATCCGCTGCCCGACTTATCCGGAAACTCTTGGGAACCCTTGTGTTCGATCTCCACGCGCAGGGATTTCTTGAACGGCACGGGGTCGGGAAGGTGGAAGCGGTAAACCGAGCCGCGATTGCCGGGCGCATACCCTTCCCACAGCGGCACGCCGTAGAAGGGGCCGTCATGCGGGCGGAAGCCCCAGCCATCGCAGAAATAGTCCTCCGTGCCCGTGCCGCGCAGGCGCGGCTCAACTTCGCCATCAATGAAGAAGAAGTCGTCGCCCTCGCCATACCAGCCGCCAGACATGTTCTGGACGCTCTGCACGGTGCCTACGTAATGACCACGGCCTTCGAGGTCGGCAAGCAGGTAGTTGCGGCCCATCACGCAGGGATATTCCTGACGGTACATGGCATGGAAGTACGCGGTGCTCTTCGGCAGCGACTTATACTGCTGCCAGTCGAGGTAGTAGTAGAAGGCGTCGCACCGCTTGTCGCTGTCGTTGGTGACGGTGATGCGGGCCGACTTGCGGAAGGGCATGGGCCAATAGCAGTTCCGCCCGCGGCCATCCGAGGAGACCTTGATGGGCAGCGAGACGAAGGGTTTGTCCAGCCCGTGGCCGATGCCGAAGAAGTCGCCAATCGGGCACTCGACGCTGGGGTGCTTCTCGCCGTCCCAGTAAATCCGCAGCGTCATCAGTCGTGAGTAGAACGGCGCCGGGTGCGCGATGGTGTTCCAGAAATGGGTGATCATGCCCGGGCCTTTCAGGTCCGCCAGCACCAGCGTCGCGCCGGGCTCGATGGGACGCCAGTCATCGTTCCCGTTGCGCCAGTCGGCGGCGGACGACGAGGCCCGCATCGCCTCGAAGTCTTTCAGTTTCTCCAGCCCCGCGAGCGGGTTGCCGGGTGAGAGTTGCGCCAGTGCCTGCGCGCACAGACCGAGCGTGAGTCCGAAGGTGAGGAAACGTGTGTTCATGGCGATGTGGTTGTGCGAGTTAACTCTGTTTGGTTTTGAGGGGCATATACAAGGTTTCGGGAGCGGATGCAACGGGCTAGTTGGATGGGAATGGAGTGACACGAGCTGCCTATCGCTTAAAACGGGATTGAACGACTTATGAACGCCGTGGCCGCATCGGAGGAGCAGATCAACCGTGATCAGCGCATGACGGGCGAGCAGCGCTTGGCCGTGGCGTTGGAACTGCACGAGTTATCCTGTGACGTGGCCCGTGAAGGCCTCCGCCGCCAGCAGCCCGGCGCTGACGCCAACGAAGTCGAACGCCTGCTGACCGGCGGCATCAAACCCAAGGCGATCGGAGGATTTTGCTGGTCCGCAATACCATCACCTCGCTACGCTGCCGGGCAGCCTTATGAATACCGAGCAACTCTACCAGCAGCGCTTCAATCGGTACATCACCGCCCTGCGCAATGAGAAGCCGGACAGGGTCCCGCTCCGGCCTTTCGTGGCCGAGTTCACCGCCAAGTACGCCGGCTACACCTGCCAGGAAGTCGCCCACGATTATAGCAAGGCCTTCGAGGCTGCCATCAAGACCGCCAGGGACTTCGACTGGGATGCCGTGGTGCCGAGCATGGTCTATGTCTGGACCGGCCTGGCGCAAGCGGTGGGGCTGCGCTATTATGGCATCCCCGGCATTGGTATTCCTGCCACCACGGGTTTCAACTACATCGAGCCTGCCGAAGGAGAGGCCTTCATGCGCGCCGATGAATACGACGCGCTCATAGACGACCCCACGGCCTTCCTTTACAACGTCTGGCTTCCGCGCGCCTCGACCGAGGTCAGCCAGATCGGCCAGCCCACGACCTACCGGAACAACCTTTCCTTTGCGAAGGGCGCCATGGCGATGCTTTCCTATTTCTACGCCTTCGGGCCTCAGATTGCCCGGCTGCGTTCTGAGTGCGGCACGGCTTCCGCCATCGCGGGCATTTTCAAGGCGCCCTTCGACATCCTCGCGGACAAGCTGCGCGGCTATGTCGGCCTCACGATGGACATGCACACCCAGCCGCAGAAGGTCCTCCAGGCCTGCGAAGCGCTCATGCCCCATTTGTGCGCGGTGGGGTTGGGTACCGCCGACCCGGGCAAGCAGGTGCCCATCGGTTTCTGGATGCACCGCGGCTGCGTGCCTTTCATCAACCCGAAGACCTTCGCTTCCCACAATTGGCCCACACTCAAGCCTATCATCGAGGAGTTTTGGAAGCAGGGCCACCAGACCCTCTTCTATGCCGAAGGCAAATGGCACCACCATTTCGACGCCTTCCGCGACCTGCCCGACCGCAGCATCGTGTTCCACTGCGACCAGGATGATATCTTCCTCGCTCACCGCAAGCTCCATGACAAGTTCGCCCTCAGTGGCGGCATCCCCAATGTGCTGCTCAGCTACGGCAAGCCGGACGAGGTGTGCGCTTTCTGCCGGCGTGTCATTGACGAAGTCGCCCGCGACGGCGGCTATATCATGGACGCGGGCGCCATCATGCAGGACGATACGAGTATCGAGAACCTCCGCGTGTTGACCGATACGACGCGGCAGCATGGCGTTTATTCCGCCGGCTCTTACAAGACGCCTGCCCCCACGCCGCCGTGTGATCTGCCGTCAGCGGTCGCGGATCGTCAGAAAGTCAACGGTATGAAAGGCCGTCCCCAGCTGCGCGTGCGGCCGGGCGTCTGCTTCCCGTGGGAGGACCGCGTCAAGGACCTGCCCGAGATCACCGGCAGCCCCGAGCTCGTTCGTAAGATCTGGGAAGACATTGACGCCTTCGGGAACATGTATATCTGGCAGCTCCTGCTGAGCTTCTAGCTGAGAAGAAGCCGTCAACGCATGGCCTGGTAACGTCAACCTCCTGGCCCTCCAACATTCGGCTCATCAAGAACTACCGCATACGTTTGTAGGGCAACTGAAGAAGCTTTCCGTTACCTGTTTCAGTAATTGCTTAAGAACGATGGGAACAATGATAGGCAATCATAGCTCCCCATTTTTATGACACCAATATTCGCCACAGTTCTCGGGTTTTGGGATTTTGCCATCATTGCTTGGCTGATGGTTGTCTTTACTGGATCAGCAGCCGTTGCCGCAAGGAGGTCGGCCTACTCACAGCGCATCGAGCGCAAGCTGGATGCTTTGCTCAAGCATCAGGGCGTTGCCTTGCCACCGCAGGCGAAGCTGTCCGAGGAGGTTCAGCGTTTGGCCCGCGACCCAGCCAAGAGAAGCAATGCCGTGATGTTGCACCGGACGGAGACTGGACTTGGTTTGGCCGAGGCGAAGGCTGACGTTGAGGATTTCATCAAAACCATTGCCTAAGCTATCCGGCCGCCAGCGCGCAAGTCCGCAGGGCGTTTGGTTTCAGACGCGCTGGGCGCAGGTCCTGACCTCCGGCCGACGCGTTAGACACTGGATTCCCCGCTCCCGATGCTGGATACTGCAGACCGGCCCATTTGTGTGGGCCAGGCATGTATCATATCACTCGACTCCCGAACGGTCTGACAGTCGCCACGGCGGAGATGCCGCAGATGACGAGCGTAAGCGTCGGCGTGTGGGTGGGCGTGGGCTCGCGCTACGAGCCGGCGCCGCTCAACGGCGTGTGCCATTTCATCGAGCATCTCCTCTTCAAAGGCACCACGAAGCGCTCTGCCCGGGAGATTTCGCAGGCGGTCGAGGGCATCGGCGGCTACTTGAATGCGTTCACGAGCGAAGAGGCCACCTGTTTTCATGCCCGCGCCGGCCATGAGCGCTTTGACGAGTTGCTGGAGGTGCTGCTGGACATGCTGCTGGGCTCGAAGTTCGACCCGGCGGAAATCGGCAAGGAGCGCGAGGTCATCAAAGAGGAGATCGCCATGTACCTGGACGAACCGCAGCATCAGGTGCAAGAGTTGCTAAACGCCACGCTCTGGCCCGGCCAGCCCTTGGGCCGCTCCATCACCGGCACCGATAGAACTCTGGATGCGATGGGCCGCGCTGAGTTGCGTGGTTATCTGCGGGGCAATTACGTGGCGGTGAACACTTTGATTGTGGCTGCCGGCAGGCTGAGCCACTCGCGGGTGGTGCGGGCCGTCGAGCGGTTTGCCGGGCGATTCTGGACTGCGGCCAGGCCACGTTACAGCCTGGTGTGCGACAGCCAGCGCGAACCCCGCACCTGCCTCGTTACGAAGCAGACCGAGCAAACCCAGATGGCCCTGGGCATTCGCACCTGTTCGCGCCACGACGAACGCCGCTACGCGCTGCGCTTGCTCAACGTCATCCTGGGCGAGAACACCAGCTCGCGCCTGTTCCAGCACATACGGGAGGACCTCGGCCTGGCCTACTCGATTTACAGCACACCCAGCTTCTTCGGCGACACGGGCGACCTGGTCATCTCCGCCGGCCTGGACGCGGACAATCTGACCCAAGCCGTGCGGATTATCCTGCGCGAGCTGCGGCGCCTGCGGGAGGCGGCTCCGGGTCCGGCTGAACTGCGCCGCGCCCGGGATTACGTTATCGGCCAGATGGATCTGGGCATGGAAAGCACCGAAAACCAGATGAATTGGCTGGGCGAGCAACTGCTGGGCTACGGGCGGATCATTGCGCCGGCGTCCATCAGGCGGCGTCTGCGCAAGGTTACAGCGGGTGAGATTCGAGCCGCCGCGCGCGACTTCTTCCGGCCCGAACGCCTGAACCTGGCGCTGGTCAGCCCGCTCCGTACCGCGAGCGGGCTGGTTAAGCTGCTGAGCTAAGCTTGTGCCGCCGCTAAAAAACCACAAAATACCGCTTGATTTAGCAGGCGGCGCTTTCTATATTGCGCGCTCTTTTTGAAAGAAAGTTAACGATTTATGCGACGTCCAAAAGGCAACCGAACCAATAAGTCCGCGGCCAAACGCTTTAAGATAACGGCCAGCGGGAAAGTGCTTCGCACCAGCGCCGGCCGGCGGCATTTGTGCCAAAGCAAGACTCCCAAGCGCCGTCGCGGTCTGCGTGGCCCCGCCGTTGTGGATCCCACCGACACGTATCGCATCACGCAGAGCCTGCCGTTCAGCCACTAGGCGGCCATCAACTTTTAACCATTAGCCATCAAGTAACTCATGCGTGTAACCAACGCCCCCGCTTCTCGCAAACGCCGCACCCGGATGATCCGCGCCGCCAAAGGCTTCCGGATGCGCCGTTCCAAACTCTACCGCTATGCTTCCGACGCCGTTGACCACAGCCGCGTCTATGCCTATCGCGATCGCAAGACCAAAAAGCGCAACTATCGCGCGCTCTGGCAAGTTCGCATCAATGCCGCCGCCCGCGCGGCCGGCACGACTTACAGCCGCTTCATGGAAGGCTTGAAAGCCGCCAAGGTCGCGCTGGACCGCAAGATTCTGGCGGACCTCGCGGCGACGGATGCGGCGGCGTTTACGGAGCTGGTCAAAGTCGCCCAGAACGCGCTGAAGGCCAAAGCCGCGAAGGCTTGACATTTTCCATTGGCGATTTGCAGTTGCCAATTGGTGCACGGGCGGCCCGCGACGGCTCGCCCGTTTTTCTTTGTGTGCTTTGGCAGTGCGGATGGCTAATCTAAGAACGCTATGGCTGGATTCCTGGACCAAATCGAACCTTTGAAACTGGCGGCGCTTGCCGAGCTGCGCGCCGCGCCCGACCTGACGGCGCTCGAACAGGCGCGCGTCAACCATCTCGGCTCGAATGGGCACTTTACCGCGCTGCTGAAACAGCTCGGGAAGTTGTCCAAGGAGGAAAAGCCCGCCGCCGGCAAGGCCATCAACAGCGCCAAGGTCGAGCTCGAAACCGCGCTCGCCCAGCACCGCGCTGAGTTGGAGCTGAAAGCCGCACTGCCCCAGGAGCCGACGGATTTCACCCTGCCGGGACGCCGCCGCGTGGTCGGCAGACTCCACCCGCTGACGCAAGTCACGGAAGACATCGTCCGCAGCTTTCGGAAGATCGGATTTGTCGTGGCCGATGGGCCGGAGGTCGAGGACGAGTACCATTGCTTCGACGCGCTGAATACGCCGGCGGACCACCCCGCGCGGGATACCCAGGACACGTTCTATCTCGCGGCGGAAGCGGACGGAACGCCTGCCCCGCTGTTGCGCACCCATACGTCTTCGGTGCAAATCCGGGTGATGGAGAAGCAACAGCCGCCGGTGCGCATCATTGTGCCGGGACGGGTTTATCGGCGCGATAATGCGGACGCCACACACAATCCCACCTTCCACCAGGTGGAGGGACTCTACGTGGACCGCAATGTCACGGTAGCTGACCTGAAGGGCACGGTTGAGTTTGTCTTCAAGGAACTCATGGGGGAGGAGACCCGCATCCGCTTCCGGCCCCACTACTTCAGCTACACCGAGCCAAGCTTCGAGATAGATTTCAGCAGCGCCCTGACGCGCAAGATGGGCAAGGAATGGCTGGAAATTGCCGGCTGCGGCATGGTCCACCCGCAGGTGCTGGAGAACGTCGGCTACGATTCCGAAGTCTGGACCGGCTGGGCGTTCGGCTTCGGCATCGAGCGCATTGCCATGATCCGCTACGGCATCAATGACATCCGCCTGTTCTACGAGAACGACGTGCGGTTTCTGAAACAGTTTTAACCGGCGGCGAGCGTTCCCGCGAGCCCCGAATCAAAGATGAAAGTCACGCTTAACTGGCTTAAACAATACGTCGAGTTCGACTGGTCTTCGGCAGAACTCGCCGAGCGGCTGACCATGCTCGGCATTGAGGTCGAGAGCATTCGGAAGCTCGGCGGCGAACTCGACGGCGTCGTCGTTGCGCAGGTCATTACAAGGGACAAGCATCCCAATGCCGACAAGCTCAGCGTCTGCCGCGTCCACGATGGCAAAGGCGAGCGCCAGATCGTCTGCGGGGCGCAGAACTTCAAAGCCGGTGACAAGGTGCCCCTGATCCTGCCCGGCGCGAGCTTGCCCGCCAAACCCGGCGAGGCGCCTTTCACGATCAAAGTCGGCAAGATTCGCGGTGTCGAATCGCACGGCATGATGTGCTCGCCGCAGGAACTTGGCCTGGGCGACACGGTCCAGGGACTGCTCATCCTGCGCGAGGATGCCCAGGTGGGGCAGCCCTTTGCCCAATACCTTGGCCAGACCGGCAGCGATGTCGTCTACGACCTGGAGATCACGCCCAACCGGCCTGACCTCAACAGCGTCATCGGTATCGCGCGCGAGATCAGCGCTTTGACCGGCAACCCTCTGAAGCTGCCCGCGGTGAAGCCGGGTGCGACAGGCGGTCGGGTGGAGGAGTCGGTGGCGGTGCGGATCGAAGATGCCGAACTGTGCCCGCGCTATACGGCCCGCATGATCCGCGGCGTCAAGATTGCCCCCAGCCCCGATTGGCTCAAGAGCGCGCTGGAAAAGGTGGGCGTCCGCAGCATCAGCAACGTGGTGGACGTGACCAACTATGTGATGCTGGAAACGGGCCAGCCGTTGCACGCGTTTGATTACCACCTGTTGGCGAAGGCGGGCGGAGACTCCTGCCCCACTATCGTCGTCCGCCGCGCCGCCGAGGGCGAGAAGTTCATGACCTTGGACGGCCAGGAGCGCAATCTGACCAACCAGATGCTGCTGATCGCCGACAAGACCAAGGCTGTGGCCCTGGCGGGCGTCATGGGCGGCCAGAACAGCGAGATCAACCTTAACACGGTGGACGTGCTTATCGAAAGCGCCTGCTTTAAGCCGCAGAATATCCGCGCCACCTCCAAGAAGCTCGAACTGCGCACTGAATCATCCTACCGTTACGAACGGGGCGCGGACATCGAGATTTGCGACCGGGCCAGCCAGCGGGCGGCACAGTTGATTCTGGAAACGGCGGGCGGCGCTCTCGCCCAGGGCGTTGTGGATGCCTATCCCAAGCCGTTTGCGCCGAAGCAAATTACCTTGCGCCACGCCCAAACCGACGCCGTGCTCGGCATCGCGGTTCCTGTGGAGCAGCAAATCGAGTCCTTGCAGCGGCTGGGGCTGGAAGTCGAAGCGGCGTCCGGCGCCGTGCCGACGGCAACGGTGTTCCGCGTGCCTTCCTTCCGGGTGGACCTGAAGCGCGAGATTGATCTCATTGAAGAGGTCGCCCGGCTCTACGGGGTGGACAAGATTCCCGCTACGCCTCCGCGCGGGGCCGTCGGTGCCAACCCTTACGATGCGGTGCACGACCAACTCGCCGACGCCCGCTGCCTGCTAACCGGCCTGGGCCTGTTCGAGGCGCAAGGGCAGACACTGATTTCGGACGCTGCGGCCAAGCTAATGGCCGGCGGAGCCCCAATCCCGCTGTCCAACCCCCTGAGCAGCGACATGAACGTGCTGCGCCCGAGCCTGCTGCCCGGACTGCTTGACGCCCTGCGCCACAACGTCAACCACAAGACCTGCGACATCGCCTTATTCGAGGTCGGCCGGGTCTTCATCGGGATCGACGGCCAGCGCCGCGAAGAGCGCCGCGTAGCCATCGCCCTGACCGGCCAGCGCAACCCGCTCTTCTGGAGTGGGGGCGAGCGCGAGGCGAAGTTCGACCTCTACGATCTTAAGGGTCTGCTGGAGGAATTCCTTGAGCAGTTTGGTGTGCGCGGGATGAACTACGCACGCCGCGCTGAGCCCACCACGCTCTTCCTGGAATCCGCCGCCATTCAGCTTGGCCGATTCCAGCTTGGCGAGTTCGGTCAACTGCTGCCGCCCCTGGCCCGGCAATACGACTTGCGCGATGCCGTGCTGCTGGCCGAGCTGAATCTCGACCTGCTGCTGGCGCGCCGCAACCCGGCTAAGTCATTCCGGCCGCTGCCCGCCTTCCCGGCCATCCGCCGCGACGTGGCGATGATCCTGCCTGAGGCGGCTACCCACGAAGCGATCCTGCAGGTTGTCAAGCAGGCCAAACCGGCGAACCTGGAGATAGTGGAGCTGTTCGACGTGTTCCGCGGCAAGAATGTCCCCGCCGGCCAGAAGAGCATGGCCTACGCCTTCACCTACCGCCACGCCGAGCGGACGCTCACCGACGTCGAAGTCAACGCCGCGCACGAAAAGCTGGTAGTCGAACTTAAGCAGAAGCTGCAGGCCACCGTGCGGGAGTAATCTCCCGGCGGCAGCTTAGGGCGCATCCGGCGCAATCGGCTGAGTGAAGATCGCCCGGTGAATCGGCGTCGGATACGGCGCGTCCGGCCCTTTGGCTTCGGCCCAGAGGATGCGGTTCAGAGCGTCCTCGGGCGCGCGGTCATAGTCACGGAAGTCCATCCGCGCGGATTGTTTGGCGCCGGGCGACCGGGCGGTGTTCTTGGCCTGCAGATCTACCTGGGCCGGGAGCGGGGTGAATGGTGTAGCTAGGGAGACGGTCGTAAAGGAATTGAACATCGGCGTCGCGCCGGCGTCGTACTGGGTCAGCGGCGGCAACCCCAAGATCAGCTCCATCGTGCGGACCATGCTGGCCGTCGTGTAAAGGGTGCTATCTACGAAGCCCCGCTTGCAATAGGGACTGATCACCATGCCCGCCGTCCGGTGCGCGTCCACGTGATCCGGGCCGTTCTGGGCGTCGTCCTCGATGACGAAGATAGCCATTTCCTTCCAGAACTTGCTGCGGGAGGCGGCTTCAACAATCCGCGCGAGGCCGATGTCATTGCTGGCGACGCAGGCGTCGGGCGTGAAGGCGCCGGGGGTGGTGCCGCGGGTGTGATTCTCGCCAAGGGACATGATCATGAACTGCGGGAGCGAGCCGGTCTGCTCGGCTTTGTGCAGGTCTTCAATCCAGCCCTTGACCCGGTCCATATCGCGCCCGCCTGGCCAAGTGCCCCGATTGATCGTGGGCACCAGCCGTGCGCCTTCGCCGTAGCACTTGAAACTGATGCCGTGCCGCTGGCACAGGTCCCACAGATACCCCGCTGACGGAGTATCCATCTCGGTATTGCCGGGCAGGCGGCCATGCCGGGAGTAGGACATGATCCACGAACGCTGTCTGAAATCGGTTGCCATAGCCGCATCGCACCAGCTATGGCCGTCGGCGCTGACCTCGCCATTGCAATACAGATTGTCGAGCAACACATAATCCCGCGCCAGTTGATGCTGGTTAGGTGTGACCCTCTCCCCGTAGATTGTCAGTGTTGGGTCACCGTTGCCGATGGGCTTGCCGGCGGCGTCCTTCATGTCGCCGAAGACCTGGTCGTAGGTCCGGTTCTCCTTGATGATGTAGAGCACGTGCTTGATGGGGCAGGGTTGGCCGACCTGTTGGGGGATAACGCTTCCGGCGGGGATGGGCGCCCGGTGGAGGGCCTCAGGAGTATAGGGCGAGTTGCGGCGGACCTGCTCAGTGTAGGCGGCCATTTGCGCCGGATCGGGCCGGCCGATGAAGGACACCGACCCCTCCAGCAGGCTGGCGATGTGGTCGTAGGCCGCAGGCCGGGAGCGCTTGCCACGCGTCTTGCCCTGGCTGGGGTAATTGGGGTGGGAAAGCAGCCCTTTGCCGTTGGCGACCCACAGCGTTTGGTTGTCCGGGCTGACGCATACCGCGCTCGGATACCATCCCACCGGGATGAAGCCGTCCACCACGGAGACCGATTCGCGGTTGTGCCGGGCTTCTTCGGATAACGCGTTTGAGATATCCACCACCATGACGCTGTTGTTGTCAGCATTGGCGACAAAGAGCGTCTTGCCGTCCGGCGACACCGCCACGCCGTCGGGCGTGCTGCCTTCCGGTGCCCCGGGATAAAGCGAAGTGGAGATAATCTCCCGCGCCGCCTCCGGCATCCGGCGTTTCAAGTTGGCTTCGGCTTCCGGCCTTTCCACCTTTTGGGTTTGGAGCACGTGCACGGTATTGTCGCCGCTGCACGCTACGAACATGCGCCCGTCCGGCGCCAGCGCTAGGTCGTTGGGCCGGAGACCCACCGGGATGTTGCGCACGCGCCGATTCTGCAGCGTATCCACCACGCTCACGTTCCGGCTGCCCCAATTGCTCACGTAGAGATGCCGCTTGTCCGCCCCGAAGAGGCACGAATGGGGGAATTCGCCCACGCCCACTACCGTCTCCAGCGCCAGCGTTTGCGCGTTTAGCACCCAGATCTCGTCATTGGCCTCGTTGCAGACATACACTTTGCCGGTCGCCGGATGCACCGCTATTCCGGCCAGGAACACGGTCACCGCCTTCGGCGACGGTTTGACGAACCCCGCGGGTGTGGCCTTGCCGTCGGCGTACTTGAACACCTGAATCCGGCCGGAGTCTCCGCCCGACACAAAGATGCGCTTGCCATCCAGGCTGAACGCCAGGCCATTCCAAATCTTCGCCAGCGGCAGGAACTGTGTGAGTTTCCGCGCCTTGATATCCAGCAGGCTCAGGCCGGTGTCGTTGTAGCCCGCGCTGACTGCCAGCAGCATTTTCTTGTCCGGCGACACCACTAGCTTCAGGGGCAGATCGCTGATCCGCACATGCTCGCCGGCGGGGGTGACGCCCCAGCCGTTGAACAGCAGGTTCTTGCCGGGCTGGAGCCCCGCGGCTTCGCGAATCCGTGCGTCTTTGACATCGTCGTCGGGCTTTCGCTCCGGGTGTTGCGCTTGGGCGGCTGCGGGCAGTGCGCTCAGCAGCGTTAGGGTGGTGACCATGGCGACCAGGCGCCACGCTTGGCATAACACGATATTCATCATCAGTTTCTTACGGGCAAATGTGACCCGAATGCATTCTCGGTCCGCACGGAATGCCGGGTTCAGACGTCATCGTCGGCCAGCCCATGCCTTATGCGGCAAGAAAGGCGCCGACTTCCGTTAGCGGCTACCCCGGTATAGACGGTCTGGAGCAAGCCTCGGTTACTACTTAAAATGCTGGTCGGCAAAGTCCAGAAACACGCGCCAATCGGCAGCGGTCATGGAGTGCTTGCCCTCCCGGATATAGTACCCCAGGGGCGAGGCGATCAGCTTGCCCAGCGGCGGCCTTTCCCTGGTCGCCAAGCCTGGCGAGCCAAGGAAGCGATACACGGGATCGGCTGCTTTCAACACCTCGAACTGGCCGGCGGGATTCGCCCATTGGTCCCCTTCCGCCGCCGTGAAGAGCACCGGTCGCGGCGCGCACAGCGCCACCAGCGCGTTCTGGTCAAACGGCAGCCGCTCGGGCTCATCGTTGAATTCTTTGAACGTGCCGTTAAACCAGTGCGGAAACCTGGTGTTAATGGCCTTGACGGATTCGCCCGTTCTACCACGGCTCGGGGCGGAGCCGCCGCACCCGGCCTGGTGGGGGAAGGTCATCGCGATGCGCTCATCGAAGGCCGCCGCCAGCAGCGCCGTCTTGCCGTTGCGCGAATGCCCCAGCGTCGCAATCCGTTTTGCGTCAATGCTCCGGTCGGTGACCAAATAGTCCACGCAGCGGTGGAAGGCCCAGGCCCAGGCGGCAATGGTGCCGCGGTTGGTGGGATTGTTGCGGCTGGGATCGTTTCCAGCCAGCCAGGCATACAACCCCAGGCTCGCGTCCGCACGGTCTGGGTCGGCGTCCGCGTTGCAGAAGGTTGCCAGGGCGTAGCCGCGGCCAATGATCTCCGCCAGCGGCCAGTCCGCGCTTTGAGTGCCACGCGCGGCCTCAGTTGCGGCGCCATTTGTGCATCCGCGGCAGGTATCTCGCAGCCAGTTGCGCACGAGCGGGATGCGCGGATCGGGAGAAATCGCCTGGTTCCCGCAGAAGTTCAGGGCCAGGAGCACCGGCGCGGGCCCGGGCCGCTTGTTGGGTACGACCACCATCAGGTCAATGCGGGGCGCGTTCGGCTCGCCTGGCGCCATGTCCAGCGTCACCAGCCGCAGCGTCGCCTGGCCGTTCAGGAAATCGCGATGCTCGCCGGTGACCGTGGCATTCATCCGCGCCGGCTTTGGAGGAATGGGCCCATACATGTAGTGGGTGAACAGCGCCTTCAACTCCGGCCGCCGTCGCTGGAACCACTCCTGCCGCGTTTCCACCCGCTTCCCGTCCAGCTTGATCAGCGGGTCGGGCAGCGCCACTTGCGCGGGCAGGCTGGCCGTGTCCGGAAAGGCACGCGGCGCCGGAGATTGGCTGGCACAACCACACGCCACCAGCAGCGCCAGCGCGGCGAATCGCGGAAAGATGTCTTTCATAAGCGGTGAAGAAACTACGCGTTGCGTTCATGCCTGTCAGGCAGATTTAAAGGACTGCGGCTTTCCGGCTTGACGAACCGCCGCGCTGGGGCTGTCTTATGGCGCAACAGTAAAGATTATGATGAAGACCTTGCCAATTGCCCTCCTGTGCGCCTTGGCCCTGCCCCTGGCCGCCCAAACCTCCAAACCCGTTGTCATTGCGCATCGCGGCGCCAGCGGCTATCTGCCCGAGCACACCCTGGAGGCGAAGGTGCTGGCCCACGCCATGGGCGCGGACTTCCTGGAGCAGGATGTCGTGCTCACCAAGGATAACGTGCCCGTCATCATGCACGACATCCAGTTGGAGACGATCAGCGACGTCGCTCAGCGGTTCCCCGACCGCAAGCGGGCCAATGGGCACTACTACGCCCTGGATTTCACCCTCGCGGAGATCAAGCAGCTCCACGCCCATGAGCGCACCAACCCGAAAACCGGCAAGGCGGTCTATCCAGACCGCTTCCCGCTGGGCCAGTCCTCCTTCCAAATCTCGACGCTGGAAGAGGAACTCCAGCTCATCCAGGGGCTTAACAAGACCTGCCATCGCGTGGCGGGCATCTACCCCGAGATCAAGCAGCCGGCCTGGCACCGCAAGGAAGGCCATGACATCAGCCGCATCGTGCTGCCCATCCTGCGGCACTATGGCTACGCGACCAAACAAGACCCGTGCTGGGTCCAGTGCTTCGAGCCGGACGAGGTGAAACGCATCCGGACTGAGCTGGGCTGGGAGGGGCATCTTCTCCTGCTGCTCTCGGCGAACCGAAAACACCCCGACGGCACCAGCGCGGAAGCCTGGTTCACGCCCGCGGGCATGGTGGAACTGGCCAAGGTGGCTGACGGCATTGGCCCCGAACTCAGCGCTATCGTGTCTGGCAAGTCGAAAGCCGATCGCAAGGTTACTGACTTCGTCAAGAACGCGCACGCGGCGAAGCTGACTGTACATCCCTACACTCTGCGCGCCGACGAATTGCCGAAGTTTGCCGACTCGATGGACGACGCCATGGAAGTGCTTTATACTGAAGCCAAACTGGACGGCTTCTTCACCGACTTCCCCGACTTGCCTGTCAAATGGCTCGGCGCGCACGGCCTGCGCTAGGGCTAAGAGCGCCGAGTGAGTTTATCCCGGTCATCCTCCTCTCGGAACGCTGCGGTCAACCGGCGGATATTCCTCACGCAGCTTGGCGTCATGTCTTACGGCGGGGCGGCGCTCGCCGCGGCTGCTGACCTCAAGGCTTCCCCGGCTGGTAGTAGTCGTCCCGTTGCCGCCGATGTGCTCGTTGTGGGCGGCGGCACTGCCGGAATGATTGCGGCCATCCAGGCCGCGCGGTTGGGTGCCCGCACCGTGCTCGTGGAGGCCGGCAGCCAGTTGGGCGGGACGGCGACCACTGCCGGCGTGGATTTCCCCGGCCTGTTCCATGCCTGGGGCCGGCAGATCATTGCGGGCATCGGCTGGGAATTGGTCACCGCCACAGTGCAACTCAACAGTGATCGCCTGCCGGACTTCTCCGTGCCCACGGGCCCGCAACACTGGCGCCACCAGGTCCGGCTGTCCGGTGCGCTCTACGCCGCCTTGGCGGAGGAAGCTTGTCTCCAGGCCGGTGTTCAACTGCGGTATTACGAGTTCCCCCTATCCATTACCTCGGCCCGGGATGGTTGGAAGGCGCAAGTAGCCGGCAAGGGCACCCGGGTCGAAGTCCGCGCCCGCCAGGTAGTGGACTGCACCGGCAACGCGGCGGTGGTCGGGTTGCTTGGCCTGCCACGCCAACGCGAGGCGGCAACGCAACCGGGCACGCTGATCTACCGGCTCGCTGGCTATCGGCTGGAAGAGACTGACTTGCCGGCGCTCGACGCCAGGGCGCGCGAGGCGGTGAAACAGGCCCAATTGCTGGACACCGATTTCAACCGGAACCTGCGCCATTTCCTGGCCAAGGGCGGCGAGAGCGGGATGCATGTGCTGGAAGCCGATTCCTCCACCTCGGAGACCCACACCCGGACAAACATCCGCGGCCGGCAATCCCTGCTGCGCATGATGCGCTTTCTTAAACCGCTGCCGGGCTTTGAGAACCTCCGCATCGAGCGGCTCCAGCCCGAAACCGCCGTGCGCGAAACCTATCGAATCGTCGGGGAGACCACGGTGAGCTGCGACGATTACGTCACCGGACGCAAATTTCCCGACGCGGTCGCCTATTCGTTCTATCCGATTGATCTCCACGACGAGCGCGGGGTCCGGCCCAAGCCGCTCTCCGAAGGCGTGGTGCCCACCCTGCCGCTGGGGGCGTTGATTCCGAAGAACAGCCGCAACTTGGTTGTAGCGGGACGTTGCGTCAGCAGTGACCGGCTGGCCAACTCGGCGCTCCGCGTGCAGGCTTCGTGCATGGCGATGGGTCAGGCCGCGGGTGCCGCCGCCGCGCTCGCCGCCTTGTCCCGCAGCACTCCGGCCCGTGTGCCCCGGGAGCAACTGCGCCGCACCCTCGTCGAGCACGGGGCAATCGTTCCACCGGCTTGAGATGCCTGCTGCCCCGCCGGGGCTCGGACCTGGTGTCCCTGCCAGACGAAGCGGCCCGCTCGCATTCCCGGTGCCCTTCGTCATTCAGGTCTTCGCCCCGGCGCACTGGACTTGCGCACCCCGATCCTGACAACGCAGCCCTCCCAAACTCGAGCAGCCGGTTTTTTGATCGGCTTGAGAGTTGCACCGATGCCAGCCTTTGGCACAATGGGCTCATGCCGAAGCAGTTGTTGGACGAAGCGTGCGTCAGCCGTCAGGCGTTTGAGGTGACATCCCTGGCCGAAGCGGAGAAGGCGGACCTGCAATACTGGCGTTCCCGCACCCCCGACGAGCGCCTCGCGGCGCTGGAACTGAGCCGGCAGATCGCTTATGGCTACGATCCGACTGCCCGCGGACTTTCGCGATTTTTTGAAGTTGCTGAATTCCCACCGCGTTGAATACCTCCTGGTGGGAGGCTATGCGGTGTGCTACCACGGCTACTATCGTACCACCGGGAATATGGATCTATGGGTGGCTGTCCATCCCGAAAACGCCGCCAAACTGGTTCGCCTTATTCGTGAATTCGGCTTTAACGTGCCGGAGCTTTCCGAGACGCTTTTCCTTCAGAAAGGCCGCATCATTCGGATGGGCCTTGAGCCCGTGCGAATCGAGATACTGACCGAGATCTCTGGTTGCGACTTCACTGGCTGTTATGCTCAAAAGGTTGAGGCAACGCTGGACGGCGTTCCTGTGAAAATCATCGGCCTCGCCGACCTCATCAAAAACAAGCTCAAGAGCGGTCGCTTAAAGGATTTGGACGACGCGCGAAAGCTAAGCTGATTCAGCCCGTCACCCCGGCGCACTGGACTCGCACCTCCCAGCTCTGACATCCCCGTTCAACTGCGGCTTCCTTCCAGCGATGGCAGCACCGCTTGGGCCAGACGGGCTACACTAGCCTTTTAAGCTTCGGATCTGCCGCCAGCCGCTTGACCAGCTCCTTCACCTTCTGCGCCTGGCTCTTGTGCGCCAGCAAAACCGCGTCGTCGGTTTGCACCAGGATCGAGTCGCGCAGGCCGACCACCGCAATGGGCGTGCGCCGCTCCTTGCTGCGCGCGTCGAAAATGATGTTCCGCGCCCCATCTACGTGGATGAAGTCCGCCACGGCGCAATTGCCCTCCGGGTCAGCCTTGAGATGCCGGCCCAGCGCTGTCCACGAGCCGAGATCGTCCCACTCGAAGGCCCCGTCGGCCACGATCACGTTCTGCGCGTGCTCCATCAGCGCGTAGTCAATCGAGATCTTCTTGATCTCGGGATACTCCTTCGCGAGCACCCGGTTGAGCTGCGCGGGCTGGGCCGCCACCTTGAACCAGCGCTGGCAGGCCGCGTACATCTCCGGCTGGTGCTTCTGCAGTCCCTCGGTGATGGTTACGAAAGACCAGATGAACATGCCCGCGTTCCAGCGGTAATAGCCGCTGTTCACATATTCGAGCGCCTTCTCGAAGTAAGGCTTCTCGACAAACTTCTCGGCGCGGTAGAAGGGTGTTTTGTAGCCCTTCACCCCTTGCGGCGGCGGCAGCGTCTCGCCGACGTGTATGTAGCCGTAGCCGGTGGCTGGCTCGGTCGGCTTGATGCCAATCGTGATTATGGCCTGCCCGCGGCCGGCCAGGTCGAAGGCGTCTGACAGCACCTGTTGGAACTTCTTCTCTTCCGGAATGACATGATCGGCCGGGAGCACCGCCATGACGCCACTGGTCGAGCGCGCCCCCGCCAATGCCGCCCCGAGCGTGACCGCCGCGCAGGTGTCGCGGCCGATGGGCTCGGCGATGACATTCTCCTTCGGCAGCTTTGGCAATTGCCTGCGCACCTCGGGCGCCTGGACCGCGTTGGTGATGACGAGGATGTTCTTGATCGGCACCAGCGGGAGCACTCGGTCAACGGTCTGCTGCAGGAAAGACCGGCTGCCCAGCAGCGGGATGAGCTGCTTGGGCATCTGCTCACGGCTGACCGGCCAGAAGCGCTCGCCCCGGCCGCCGGCCATGATGATTACGAAACGTTCGTTGGTATTAGACTTGGCTTTCATGGTTGCTTCACTGCTTGCACCAGCGACTGCACAAACTCTCCGACCCGCGCGACCAAATCCGGAGCTTGGCCGTGCTGGGCTATCTGGTTTACGATCGCGCTGCCAACCACCACCGCCTCGGCGCTGCGCGCCACCAGCTTCGCCTGCTCGGGCGTCGAGATGCCGAAGCCGACCGCGATCGGCAAGTCCGTGTGGGCGCGAATCCTGGCGGTCATCGGTGCAATCGTGTCGGCCACCTTCGCCTGCATGCCCGTGACGCCTTCGCGGGACACGTAATAAATGAAACCAGCGGCGTGCTTGACGATCAGCTCGATGCGGTCGTCGGGCGTTGTCGGCGCCACCAGGTAGATGTTGCAGAGCCCGGCCGCGCGCATCAGCGCCTCGTAGCCGTTGCTCTCTTCGGGCGGCAAATCGAGCACCAGCAGGCCGTCCACGCCCGCCTGGGCCGCGTCCCGAATGAAGCGCTCAAGACCGTAGCGATGGACGAGATTGAAGTAAATGTAGAGGACGATGGGGATCTGCGAATCACGGCGGATGGCGGCGACCGTCGCCAGGAGCTTGGGTGGTGTGGTGCCGGCATCCAGGCCGCGCTGGGCGGCGAGTTGATTGACCACGCCATCCGCCAGCGGATCACTGAAGGGCACGCCCAACTCCAGCACATCCACGCCCACTCGATCCAGCGCCAGCGCCAGCCGGCGCGTGGCTTCCAGGTTCGGGTCCCCCGCGCCAATATAAACAACAAATCCCTTCTGCTGTTCCCGTTTCAGGCGGGCAAATCGTTCGACTATGCGGTTCATCCGTGCCGTAGTCTCAGGGCTCACGCCACTCGTTTCAAGCTACAAGTTGCCTTCTCGCCGGACGACACAGGCGCCCGCGGTGTGGGGCCGGAGTAATAGCGGAGTATCAGCGGAATATCAGCGGAATACGAGCGGAACACGAGCGGAGCATGAGCGGGACTCACCGTGCTCGCAAGCCATACGGCCAACCTTGCCCCGGGCCCTCCCGGCGCCGCGCGCGGCCCTGGGCGGGGCCAACGGCGACCCGTTCAACTCGCCACCGCCACTCCGGGCCATGGCGTCACCACGAACGGGCCGGCTATTGTGCCTGCCACACCAGGCGAAGTCCTTCAAGAGTCAGGAGGGGGTCCACGGCGGTGACGGCTTTCAGCTTGGACCCAATCAGCCGCGCATATCCGCCCGTGGCGACCACCGGGAGGCGGGGTGCCTTGAGTTCGCGCTTCAACGCCCGTATCAGCTCCAGCACCAGGCCGCGATAGCCCTGCACAGCGCCCACCAGCATGGCCTGTTCGGTGCTCTTGCCAATCGCGCTGCCAACCTCCCGAATGCGGATGCGGGGCAGCAACGCGGTCTTCTCATGCAGGTAATCGGTCATGGCCGCCAGCCCGGGGGCGATGATACCGCCCGCGTAATTGCCCGCCCGATCCACCACGTCGAACGTGACCGCGGTGCCGAAATCCACCACCACCACCGGCGCGCCGAAATGATGACGCGCCGCCACGGCATTGGCGAGCCGGTCGGGACCGATCGTCCACGGCCGGGGGTAATCAATGCCCACGCCGCGCAAGGTCTTGGGCGTCAGCTCCAGGCAGCGCAAGCTCCACAGGCGGCGGACGGCCTCGCCCACCAGCGGTGTAACCGCCGGCACCACGCTGCAAACCGCGGCCCCTTCCAGCCGCGCATGGCGGGCGAACCTGGCCGCCAGCCTGGGCGCCGTGCCGTCCAGCCAGGCGGCGGTCGGCAGGTCGGCCTGTTTAACCACGCGCCGGGTGTCCGCCAGCCCCAGGTGCGTATGCGTGTTGCCGATGTCGAAGAGCAGGATCATTTCTCCAAGGCCACATCTCCGCCCACAATCCGCTCCAGGCGGCCATGTTCGGTGCGCAGCAGCAGCTCGCCGTCCTCGCCCAGCGCCTCGGCGCGGCCGCGAAGCTGCCGGTCACCCAGGCGAATCACCACGCGTTGGCCAAGGGTGGCGCAGTGCTCTTCCCATTCATCCGCCAGGGCCGCGAATTGGGCCGAGCCGATGCGCGCGTAATCGCGGTCCAGCTCACGCAGGATCACCACCGCGAGTTCGGCCCGCGAGACCGTCTGGCCCAGCTCAGCCTTCAGGGAAGTCGCCAGCTTGCGCAGCTCAGCGGGATAATCGCCCGGGCTCAGGTTCACATCCACGCCGATGCCGAGGACAACATGCTTGACGTGGTCCAGCTCCGCGCTCAGTTCCGTCAGGATGCCGGCCACCTTCCGGCCGTGAACCAGGATGTCGTTAGGCCACTTGATCTCCGGCTCCAGGCCCGTCTGCGACCTGATAGCGCGACGCAGCGCCGTCGCCGACGCCACCGTCAGCCGGGTGGCTTCCTGCGGCCGCAGATCCGGCCGCAGCAGGACCGAGAACCATAAGCCCCGTTTCGAGGGAGACATCCATTTGCGCCCCAGCCGGCCCCGGCCCCGGGTCTGCGACTCGGCAAAGACCACGGCGCCTTCCTTGACGCCGTCGTGCGCCAGTTTCTCGATGACGTCATTGGTGGAAGTGGTCTCCTGGAACACGCGGATGTCGCGCCCAATGACCTTGGTCGGGCCCAGGCGCGAGAGTAAATCGTCGGCGTGCAGCACATCCGGGGCGCTCAGCAGCCGGTAGCCCCGGTGCGGGCTCGCCTCGATGTCGTAACCCAGCGAGCGCAAATCCTCGATGCGCGCCCAGATAGCCGCGCGGCTCACCCGAAGCCGTTGGGATAGCTCCGCGCCGGAGACCGCGCCATCGGCGGCGGTCCGCAGGGCGGTAAGGATCTGAACGTCAAGGCTCATAGAGAGCGAAGGGAAACATCCAACATCCAACATCCAACATCGAACTACCAACGGGTGGCACCGAGCCGCCCAATGGATGTTGGGCGTCGGATGTTGGAGGTTGGATGTTCCCTGAGTTCATAGGAGACGCCTTAAGGCTCGAAATCGAGCCCAATGTCCACCGCCCGTGCCGAATGCGTCAGCGCGCCCACGGAAATGAAATCCACGCCCGTCTCGGCAATGGCCCGGACCCCGGCCAAAGTCACGCCGCCGCTGGCCTCCGTCAGCGCGCGGCCTTGGCACTTCTGCACCGCCAGGCGCAACTGAACCAGGTTCATATTGTCGAGCAGAACAATGTCGGCGCCCGCAGCGGCCGCCTGCTCGACTTGCTCCAGCGTGTCGGCCTCCACCTCCACCTTGAGGCCCGGGCACTTTGCGCGCGCCCGCTGGATGGCCGCGGCAATGGCATTGGGCGGCTCGTTCCTCAACGCCGCCAGGTGATTGTCCTTGATCAGCACCATGTCGTACAGGCCGAAGCGATGGTTCCGGCCCCCGCCGCACACAACCGCATACTTCTCCAACCGCCGCCAGCCCGGCGTGGTCTTGCGCGTGTCGAGAATCTGCGTGCGGGTGCCCTTGACGGCGTCCACAAACTGCGCGGTCAAAGTGGCGATGCCGCAAAGGCGTTGCAGGAAGTTAAGGGCCACCCGCTCGGCGCTGAGCAGCGCGCGGGCGGGGCCGGCAACTGCGAGCAGGGGCTGGCCCGCCGCCACGCGCTGGCCGTCCTCGGTGCAGCGAGTGATTTGAACGGCTGGGGAAAGCTCGCGCAAGGCGGCTTCGGCCAGGGCCAGTCCCGCCACCACTAGCGGCTCGCGCGCGCGCGCCTCCGCCCGGGCTTGCGCGCCTTCCGGCACGGCCGCCAATGTCGTCACATCCCCGTCGCCGATGTCCTCGGCCAGGGCGGGCACTACGGCGCCACGAATCTCTTCTGCCGACAGCGGTTCCACGCGCGCAGCATGCACGAAGAGGGGGGAAAGCAAAAGCCTGTTGTTCAGGATCGCCACAAGTCCTTTGACGAAGCGCCCGGGGCTCCGCAATATCCAGCCATGCGCGCACAATTTGCGAACCAAGCCATCAGCCTATGAGCGGGGGCGGCATGATCTTCATCTTCATCCTGTTCGTGCTGCTCATTATCGGCGGCGCCATCTATTCGGTCATGGCCGCGCGGAAACGGCGCGAGGAGCTGTCTGAATTAGCCGCCCGGCTGGGGCTGGAGTTCCGACCGGACAACCAGTACGAGCTGGCCGGGCGTTTCGGCTTTCTCGATAAGCTCGCCCAAGGGGGCAATCGTTACGCTTTCAACGTCCTGTCCGGCGACTACCAGCAGAATTCAGTGCTGGTGTTCGATTATCACTATGAAACGCACTCCACCGACTCGAAAGGCCACCGGCAGACGCACCATCATTACTTCTCGTTCTTCATCCTGCTGCTGCCCGCCAGTTTCCCGGAGCTCAAGATCACGCGCGAGGGGTTGCTCTCCAAGTTCGCCCAGGCGCTCGGGTACGAGGACATTGACTTCGAGTCGGCGGAGTTCTCGCGCACGTTCTGTGTCCGGTCCAAGGACCGGAAGTTCGCCTACGACGTGTGCAACGGGCAGATGATGGAGTACTTGCTGGCCAACCGCGACCTGAGCATCGAGATCGAGGGGGCGGCCCTGGCGCTGGCTTTCGACACCCGCCTGTCGGCCGCCCAGATCGAAGGCGACCTGCAGCGGCTGCTGGAGATTCGGTTGCGCTTGCCGGAGTACTTGTTTACCAAGGTTTGACTATGCCCGTGCTTATCATTCTGGCCGTGGTGGTGCTCGTGCCTGTCGTATGGGTGATTGTGCAATACAACTGGCTCGTCAGCTTGCGCAATTACATCCGCGAATCCTGGAGCAACGTGGACACCGAGTTGAAGCGCCGCTACGACCTGATTCCCAACCTGGTCGCGACGGTCCGGGGCTATGCCGCGCACGAACGGGAGGTGCTCGAGCTTGTCACGCAACTGCGCGAGCGCTGCGTGGCGAACACCGGCTCGCCCACCGCGCAGGCCCGGGATGAAGTCCAGTTGGTGGCGGCGCTCAAGCAACTGCTCGTCGTGGTGGAGAACTATCCCCAGCTCAAGGCCGACCAGCACTTCCTCAAGCTGCAGCAGGAGTTGATCACCACCGAGAACCGGATTCAGGCGGCCCGCCGGTTCTACAACGGCAATGTGCGCGACTACCGCAACAAATGTGAGACCTTCCCCAGCAACCTGGTCGCCCACATGTTCGGCTTTCAGCCTGAGGAGTTCTTCAGCGTCCCGCCCTCGGTCAGGGAAGTGCCGGATGTGGAGTTCGCGCAGTAGCCCCCACCCGCTGGAACGCCCGCCTTCCCTCCCGAACCTTGCGCGCGCCAGAATGTGCTTGTGCGCGCGCGCCACTCCGCGTAGTTAGCTGGCCATGTTAAACGACCAATCGTCTCCGCTCGCCGGCATAACCCGCCGCCGGTTCCTTTACTGTTCCGCGCTCGCCGCCAGCGCCACCGCCTTCACCGGCTGCGCCGCCTCCCGGTCCCGCCGCCTGTCAGCCACTGACAAGTTGAACATCGGCGTCATCGGCGCCGGCGGCAAAGGCGCGGGCGACACGGACTGCTGCGCCGGCGAAAACATCGTCGCCCTGTGTGACGTGGATGAGAAGGTGACGGCCGCACGCCACGCGAAGTACCCCAATGCCAGGCTCTACCGGGACTGGCGGAAGATGCTTGAACAGGAGAAGTCGCTGGATGCGGTCATTGTGGCCACGCCCGATCATGTGCACGCGATCGCCGCCGCCACGGCCATGCGCATGGGCAAACACGTCTATTGCCAGAAGCCCTTGACGCAGACGGTTTACGAAGCGCGGCTGCTCCGGAAGCTCGCCAAACAGTACAAGGTTTCCACGCAGATGGGCAATCAAGGCAGCGCCGAAGACGGCTTGCGCCGCGCGGTCGAAATCATTCAGGCCGGCCTGATCGGGCCGGTGCGCGAGGTCTATGTGTGGACCAACCGTCCGATCTGGCCGCAAGGCATGGACCGGCCTTCGGACTCCGACCCGGTGCCCCCCACGCTGGATTGGGACGGCTGGCTTGGGCCGGCGCCCCTCCGGCCGTACAAGGCCCAGTGGGCTGACAAGGCGGCCAGCGGCGCCCGAAAGCGGCGCGGCGCCGTGTATCACCCCTTTGCGTGGCGTGGCTGGCAGGATTTCGGCACCGGTGCGCTGGGCGATATGGCCTGCCACACCGCCAACATGCCGTTCCGCGCCCTCAAACTGGGCTACCCGACGGAAATCGAGGCCACGTCATCGGCCATGAACCGGGAGAGCTATCCGCTCAAGTCCACCATCCGCTTTCAGTTCCCCTCTCGCGACGGCCTGCCGCCAGTCACCTTTTGGTGGCATGATGGCGGCAACCCGAAACCCGACCATCCTTACGACCACGACGGCAGCAATAAACCCCCGATGGCTGTCCTGACCGATATCCAGGACATGATGGACAAGATCCCGGGCAGCGGGTGCCTGCTCGTCGGCGACAATGGCAAGCTCTTCTCACCCGACGACTACGGCGCCCAGTTCTTCATCAAGCTCAAAGGGGAGAAGGAACTCACGGATGGCAAGAGCCACGAAGCGGTGAAGGCTATCCCGCAGACCATTCCGCGGAACGCGTTCCAGGGCGGCACCGACCAGCGCCACCATCTGGAATGGATTGCCGCCTGCAAGGGCGGGGCTCCCGGCTACTCGAACTTCGACATCGCGGCTTATCTCACGGAAATCATTCTGCTGGGCTGCGTGGCGCTGCGGGTGGGCCGGAAAATCGAGTGGGATGGGCCGAACATGCTCGTCAGGAACGCCCCCGAGGCGGCGCCGTTTATCCGCCGCGACTACCGGAAGGGCTGGGAGCTTTAGGGGGCCAGCGCCGCGGTGACCGCCGGCGGGAAAAGCGCCCCCACATCGCCCTCAAGCCGGAGCGTGACCTCCGGCAAGTCATCGTGCTCGGTCGGGCCGCGATTGATGATGACGTACGGCACGCCTCGGTTCGCGGCCAGCAAGGGAATATCCGCCGCCGGATGAACCGACAACGTGGAGCCCAGCGCCACCACCAGGTCGGCGGCCTGGGCGGCGGCCTCCGCTCGCGCCAGGTCCTCGTTCCGCAGGTTCTGCCCGAAGCTGATCGTCGCCGACTTCAGAAAGCCCCCGCATTCGCATACCGGCGGACGGTGCGTCTTGCGGAAATACTCGAAGTGCGCTTCCGGGTCCGAACGCCGCCCGCAGGTTTGGCACTCGACGAGGCTGTTCGTGCCGTGCAGCTCGATCAGGCGCTCCGCGGACGTGCCGGCGCGCGCGTGCAGGCTGTCAATGTTCTGGGTCACCACCGCCTGCACTTTGCCGGCGCGCTCAAGCCGCGCAATGGCCTCGTGGGTCGCGTTGGGGCGCGCATCCCGAAACCCTTCCCAGCCTTCCAGCTTGAAGTCCCAGTGCTCGATCCGCGCCGCTTCCGACCGCATGAAATCGTGGTAATAGACCGGTTGGCGGCGCTTCCAGACGCCCTCCGGCCCGCGAAAATCGGGAATGCCGCTGCCGGTGGAGATGCCCGCGCCGGTAAAGAAGAGAATTTTTTGCGACCCGCGCAACAGTTCAATCAGCTTCGGTGCTTGCATGGGAGCATGTTCGCCCAAAAGCGGCCGCGCACCAAACAAAAACAGTCTGCGTGGGGAGGGCGGCCAAAGGGACTGCGGGCCGCCGTGAAGTTGCCGAACGCAGTGTGGGCAATCTCACCCGCTTCCCGCCGGCGCGCCGGCGGCTCCTCCGGCTGTCGCCTGCGGTTGTGGCCCCGCGGCGAGTCTCACTTCCGGGGCGTCCACCGGCGGAGTTGCTCGCCGTAGGTTTGGAGCGGCGGCTCGCCGTAATGCGTGACATACTCCGCGTCAATGTACACCGCGAAGGTGGTCACATGCCGGATGCCGCGGCGGCCGTAGGTGTCCAAATCGGCGGCCAAAACCCGGGGATCAAACGGGACCTTGACGGCAGGCTTCTTCCACTTGGAGAACAGGGACGCATCAAGCCAGTATTCCAGGGCTTGGGCGTTCGCGCGGCCAAAGACCTCGAGGTTCGCGTCGAGCATCTCGAACTGCTGCCGGGTCCGGGCGTCGCCGGCCCGCTCGAACGGCGCATCATAGCGCCGGTGGATGGGGGCGTATTCGAGGAAGATGCCCGGCTGGGGCTTGATCTGCCGAGGCGGGGGCAGCGTATTGTCGTAGGCCAGGTGCGCCACCTGCGCCCGGTCATCCACCTTGCGAAGCGCTTCCAGGATGCGGTTCGCGACCAGCAGCGCCTGGTCGCTGTCGCTCAGCCCGGCGCATTCCGGGCAGCGGCACCACGGACGGCCATCGTCGCCCCAGTAAAAATAACGCCCGGTTGTGGGCCGGAGCGTCTGTGCCAGGGCGACGGCGTTGTCGGCCACCATCTGCATCGCCGGGCCGGAGTGAACGCACAGGTTGCAGTCGCGGACGCGCCGGCCCTGTTCGTCCATGCGGAAAAGCTTGGGCGTGCGGTCGAAGTGCTCGCGCGGCAGCAGGTCCTGCATGGCATGCAGCTCGTATTCGACCGCCAGATCGAGCCGCCGGCAGGCGGAGAGGAACTTCTGGCCCGGCCCGGACCGGATGTAATCAGCCAGCAGGCGCGGTGACTTGGGCGCATGGAGCCCAATCGTGGTCAACCCCGCCGTCTTGGCCCGCTGCGGCCAGTCGGCAAGGGTCAGGTCATCGGTCGTCAGGACCACGCCGCGCGTCAGGAAGAAGGGGGCCTCTGTGTCCGGGCTTGCGGCGTCCGCCGCCGCGGCTGGACCCAATGCCAGCCCGCACGCCACAGCTTTCAGAAATTGCCGCCGGGTGAGGCGGGAGGGGGATTGCGCCTGGATGTCGGGCGGGGGCGGAGGGCTGCCGTTTTGACCAGCGGGCTGGGAAGAACATGTCCTGCAATCGTGGCCCAAGCCGATGGTCGGGCGATCCGGGCCTGGGCTGCACCCCGCAGGTGTCGCGGATATGTTCATCAGGCCCGCACCGTAGTGCGTTAGCCTGCCGACAGCAAGCAAATGGTCAGTGACCCCGTCCGTCCGGCAGGGCCAGTAACAAAGTCCCCCTAGTGCCGGCGCGGGGGCGTCCTCGCCCGCTTAAACAGTTGGGAGTCGCACACGAAGGGGCATGTTTTCGACGTTCCCAGGCCCGAAGCGGGCGAAGACGCCCGCGCGCCGCCGACTTTGTCACTGCCCGTGTCCGTCCGGCGGCAAACCCGCGATCATGGGATCCGCCGGTCCTGCCAGCTCGTCCCGGGCGCGATTCCCGGCGCCAGGCATCTAGCGGCGGTTCGTGAGCGGCGTCAGTTCGATTCTCCGGAAGAAAATCTCCGCGCCTTCGGATTGGAACAGCAGCTTGCCTTTCCGCAGATGCGAGCTGCTGCCCACATTAACGACCCGCCCGTTGACGAGGTTGGTGATCGTGCCGCCGGCGCAGATCACCTCCAGCCGAGTCCACCGGCCGGCCGGGCTTTCAACATCGCGCCGGCCCCGGAACCCTTCCACATCCCGCCACTGCGGATCCCGCTCATACCAGTTGAAACGGCCGCTGGTGCGGGTAAGCGGCGGCGCGCCGGGATGGTAGTAGCATTCCGCGCCGCGCTGCTCGCACTCGACCGTCAGCGCTGATTCAATCACCTGGCCGGCGGCGTCCTTGCCGCACAGGACCAGCAGGTCGCCGCAGCCGCCCTGGATGATCTGGCATTCCACCGACGCCATCCAGTATCCCGCGTAGTTTCCGTCCGGCCCGGTGCAATGCAGGAGAATGCCCGAGTCCATGGCCTTGTTAAGCCGTGAGGCCCAGGTTTGCGTGCCCCACTTGAACTCAACCACCAGCCGGTAGTTCTCATATTCTTCGCGCGTAATGAAACCGCCGAACTCCTCGCCTGAAACCCGGATTGCGGGCGCGCCGTCCACTGCCACCACGCTGAAAACCTGGAGCGGGTCCTCGTATCGGTGCTTCTGCAGGAACGTGTAGAAGTTGCCAAGGTCTTTGCCGTTGAAGAGATGGATGGTTGCGGCATTGGCCTTGGCGCCGGCGGCGTCTCGGGAATCAGGGGCGGCGCAGCCAACCAGGCCGGCCGCCAGCGCCGCCACCACCACGAGCCATTCGCGTTTCGTATTCAGTTTGCTGCAGAGAATGCCGCATTCTCGGGCATCGCATCGGCTTCCGGCCAGCAAAAACGTCCGCCGGGACCCCGCCGCCGGTCACCACGAGGTCAAACTGGCCCGCCTCTTCCTGCGGGTCCGGCTGCCCCAGCGCCCGATGCCGGAACGCAGCCATCTCCGGATCGCGGTTGGGCGGCACGAGCGCGGCATCGGCGGCAAACACCAGGGCGTCGCAGCGTCCCTCAAAACCAGTGAGGTCGTGCAGGGCCAGGCGCATCACCGGCGGCTGGAGTTCCACCACGCCGCCATCCTGCCAAGGCCAGTCCGCCTCCCGGTTGCCGAGCACTGTGTCCAGCGGCTTGCCCGCTTGCTTGGTGGGGCTTATCTCGATACCCCCGCCCCAAGTTCGGCCGGACTTCCTCTCCCCCTGGTGTTCCGCTCGTCTTTCGCTCGTATTCCGCTGATATTCCGCTCGTACTGCTGCTTATTGCTTTCCACTCTCCATGCGCGGTTAAGCAACGATGGAACTGCCGCCGCCGCCGATCTTCGTATCTTGACTTGAATTCAACCTCGCGGCGGACGATGATTCACCGATGTCACAACGTTCCTTGGCCCGAGTTTCGCGCCGCCTGCGGCGTGCGGCTTGGTTTGCCGCCCTGCTCTGCCTGCTGCCGCTGTTGGTTCTGGCCGAAAGCGGCCCGTTGCGTTTCGCTTGGCTCACGGACACTCATGTCGGCTCCGGCACCGGCGAACAGGATTTGCGCGCGGCGGTGCGCGACATCAATTCGCTGACGGGGCTGAGCTTTGTTGTCCTGTCCGGCGATGTCACCGAGTATGGCTCGCGCGAGCAGTTCCGACTGGCCAAGGAAATTCTCGACGAGCTGAAGCTTCCATGCCACATCCTGCCCGGCAATCACGACACCAAGTGGTCGGAGTCCGGCGCGACGGATTTCGCGCGGTTCTGGCAGGCAGACCGCTTCGTTTTCGAGCAGGGCGGGTTCCGCTTCGTGGGTTTGCACCAGGGGCCGTTGATGAAAATGGGCGACGGCCACTGGGCGCCCCAGGACGTGCGCTGGCTCAAGGAAACCTTGAAGCAGCTGCCCGACCCGAAGCAGCCCCTCATCTTCATCACGCATTACCCCATAGATGAGGGCATCGCCAACTGGTATGTCGTGCTGGACCTGCTCAAGGGGTGCAACACGCAGGTTGTTCTGTGCGGCCACGGCCACGCCAACCAGCCTTACCTCTTCGAGGGCGTGCCGGGCATCATGGGCCGTTCCAACCTGCGCGGGCACGCGCCGGTGGGCGGGTTTAACCTCGTCGAGATCAAAGACGGCACCTTGATTTGCTCCGAGCGCGTCATTGGCCAGCAAACCCTGCCCCCGTGGCATTCCGTCAAGCTGCAGCGGCACGATTACGCCAGCGACACCAACCGCTACCCCCGCCCGGACTTCGCCGTCAACGCCCGCTATCCCAGGGTCAAGCCGCGCTGGACTTACAACACCGGCTATACCATCGCCAGCACCCCGGCGGTTTGGAAAGACCTTGTCATCGTCGGCGACGCCTCCGGAAGGGTTTACGCGCTGTCGCTCAAGTCCGGCACGGTGCAATGGGAAGCCAAGACCCAAAATGCCGTCTATGCGACGCCGGAGGCAAGCGGCAACCTGGTTGTCCTGGCCTCGACGGACGGGAGCATCTACGCGCTGAAAGCCGCAAACGGCAAGGAGGTCTGGCGTTACGCGACCGACCGGCCCATCGTCGCCTCCCCGCGCATTGCCGAAGAGATGGTGTACGTCGGTTCGAGCGACGGCAGCTTCCGCGCCCTCAACCTGGCTTCCGGCAAGCTGGTCTGGCAGTTCGACGGCCTGGCCGGGTTTGTCGAGACCAAACCGCTGGTCTATGACGGCAAAGTTATCTTCGGGGCCTGGGACGAGCACCTGTATGCGCTCGACATGAAGACCGGAAAGCTCGCCTGGAAATGGAAGGGGGACAAGCCCGGCACGCTGCTCTCGCCCGCCGCCTGCTGGCCGGTGGCCGCCAACAGCAAGGTGTTTATTGTGGCCCCCGACCGCAAGATGACCGCGCTGGATGCCCGGACCGGGGAACAAGTCTGGCGCACGGGCGCGTATGTCGCGCGTGAATCCATCGGCCTCTCCGCGGACCAGACCCACTTCTACATCCGCACGATGAATGATTTCTTCTATGCCTTCTCCACGACGGCGGCCGGCCCGGAAAAGGTCTGGGAGCGCAATGCCGGTTTCGGCTATGACATCAACTCGGCCATGCTCGCCGAGAAGGATGGCGTCCTGTTCTACGGCACCAAGAACGATCTGCTCTTTGCGCTCGACGCCCGGACGGGCGCCATCAAGTGGGAGCACAAGCTGGGCAACGGCGTGATGAACACAGTCGTGCCGCTCAGCGCGACTCAGGTCCTCGTCACGGACTTTGACGGCCAGGTCGCGCTGATCGAAGCCCTGCCCTGAGGGCCCGGCGTCGCCCCAGCAGGCCCCGGCCAGATTCGATGAATTACCTTGTGCAAGCCGCCACGGCTGCCCCCGCCCTCGATGCAGCATGGTCTGACACGGTCTGGGCGCGTGCCGACACGTTGAAGATTCGGCAATTCCGCCCCGAGAGCAGCAATCACCGCCCCCAGACCTCAGCCCGGCTGCTTTATGACGCCGCTGGCATTCACGGCATCTTTCGCGTCGAGGACCGCTACGTGCGGTGCGTACGCACCCAATACCTGGACGAGGTCTGGAAAGACAGTTGCGTCGAGTTTTTCGCCCGGCCCAAGCCGGAACGGGGCTACCTCAATTTCGAGTTCAACTGCGGCGGCGCATTCCTGTGCAGCTACATCACCAATTGCGAGCGCACGCCGGACGGGTTCAAAGAATTCACCCGCGTGCCGGGCAAGCTCGGGCAGACTATCCGTGCCTGGTCATCTTTGCCGCCGCGGGTTGACCCCGAAATTGCGGCGCCGGTCGAGTGGACACTGCGGTTCTTTATTCCCTTCGCTCTCTTCGAGCACTACGTCGGCCCGCTGGGCGCGATGCCCGGACAGGCATGGCGCGGGAACTTCTTCAAGTGCGGCGATGAGACTTCCCATCCGCATTGGGCCGCCTGGTCGCCGGTGGACGAACTCAACTTCCACCGCCCGGACTGCTTCGGAAACCTCCGCTTCGCGTAACCTCACGCGAGGCGATTCCGAAGTCGCTCAGCCGCGGCACGCCGCGCCAAATCCACTTCAACCTGGAAGCGCTTGTCGCTCTACGGGGTTCCGGCAGCAGCGGCCTTCCGCTGCCCGAGCACCCACTTGAAGATCAGTTTGACCTCGTCGCCGGTCTTGATGAGGCCCAGCGCGATCTTCGGGGCGGGCGGATCCACCTTGAACTGCGTCATCTTGAACGTGACGGTGCCAGTGATCTCCAGCTTCTTGTCCGCCTGCGGCAGGACGTTCACGACCATGGGAATGTTATTGGTCACTCCGGCCACGGCCAGATCGCCCTTCGCGTCGAACACGTAGGGGGCGTCCTTGGCTTTCGGCGCTTCCTTGAGCGTCAGCTCCGTCAGTCGATAGACGATCCGCTTGTAATCCGCCTCCTTAAGATGCTCCCACATAATCTCATCCATCTTGTCGCTGTAGGGCTTGCCATCCTTCTCGACGCTCTTGAGGGAACGCACCTGGATAAACACGTCCGCCTTGGCCTCCACTTTGCCCGGCGTCACCGCCTGGCCGGGTTCCATCGGGAAGCCCGGACCGACCTCCATCATGCCCCCGATGAAGGGGCTCTCCACCTGCCAGTCATGGATGTTGGAGGTGCCTTCGATTCTCATTTTGCTGCCCGACCTGGCAGCGTAGGTTGTCATCTGGCCGGCCGCCGGCAAGGACGCCGCTGCCAGCAATAAAAGGGTGATAGTGCTTGTGATCAGTGTGTATCGCTTCATGTTTGCTCTATTGGTTTAACGCATCAGGTTACTGTGTTTGTTTTGACGTTGGGCCGCTCAACCCAATTCATACCATTCGGGCTTTAGTTCGATCCGTTTGGCGCCCAGGATGGCCTCGTTGGCCTTCACGGCAGTGACCACCGCCTGGAAGCCCTCCAGGCAGCCTGCCGCCGCGCGCAGCGGCACTTTGGACAGGTGCTCCATCAGGCCGTCCACATCGTCCGCGCCGTAGCTGGCCTTGTAATCTTCCGCCGCTGCCTCCAGGTCCACCGCATTGCGAAGGAAGTTGCCCAACGCGTAGGAAAGCGGCGTGTTGGTGAACGGCTCTTCCTGTGATGGCTTGGCCTGGTCATTTGCCGGCACGGCTTTGCTCTTGCCGGCGACCAGCGCGATGCCGGTCTCCTTATAGAAGGTTAACTTGTCCGCATACACTTCCCAGCCCAGCAGGGGCGAATCCACTTCCTTGAACATCCAGGCCTTGCTCTCGCGCATCATGATTGCCGCGTCGCTGCCATACAGCATCTCGTATTCGCCGTCAAACGAGTTGGCCAACGTGGCGTCGTAGATCATCCGCACGTCGCCGGGAAACTCCAGCACCGCCTGAATGGTGTCCGGCACATCCCGGTCATCCTTCCAGAAGTTGATGGAGCCGAAGCCGGTGACCGCGGTCGGCAGCGCATTGAGGAACCAGCCAGCCTGGTCAATCTGGTGGCTGCCGATCTCGCCGATCAGGCCGAGGGAGGTCGCCTTGCTCAGGCGCCAATTGAGCGCCTTCTCCCGTTCCGGGTTGGGCGACGCGGCGCGCCAATTCGTCTTCTTGTGCCATTGCGCGCGGGCCAGGACAGGTTTGCCCAGCGCCCCCGAGCGAATGAACGGCAGCAGGAAATGCCGCTGGGGGTCGGAGCGCATCTGGAGGCCGCATTGGAAGACCAGTTGTTTGGCCGCCTTGGCCGCCCGCGCAATCTCTCGCGCGTCCTCGATGGTGTTGGCCAAGGGGGCTTCGCAATAGACGTGCTTGCCGGCCTTGAGCGCCGCCAGCACCAACTCCTTATGCTGGTGCGACGGGGTGGCAATGATGACGACCCTGATGTCCTTGTTGTCCAGGACGGCTTTGTAATCGGGGGTCTGCGCAGCGGCGGGCGCGGCGCTGGCAATGCGTTTCAGCGACGCCGGGTAGGTGTCGCAAATGGCGGCGACATCCGCTTGCGGCAGCCGAGCCAGGGTGTTGAGAATCTCGCGGCCCCAGGCGCCCAAGCCAATGACCCCGATTTTGATCTTCACCACCGGGGCCTTGCTCTCGCCGGCGGGCGCGGCGTTGGTTTGGGCGAACAGCTCCACCCCACCCAGCATCGTCATCAGCGTCGCGACCGATCCGCCTCTCAGGAAATCCCGCCGGTTATATCCCAGCGCCTCGCTCTCGTTCTCGTTCATATCAGACTTTGGACTCAAGACTTTAGACTTCAGCTTATTCCCCTGCCGGCTTCTGCGGCCGGGCGTTCATTTTCTCCAGGCCCAACGCCCACTTGATCCCGCCCAGAATATGCTTCTGGTAGGCTTGGGCCACTTCCCGGGGATTCTTGCGGTCCGGCCAGGTCGGGTCCCACACGTCCTCGCGGTGCCCCAGCGAGGTGTAAAACACGCGCCCGGCATTCTTGTGCCAGTCTCTTTGGACCAACAAGGCGGCACCGTTTGCCGGAACCGCCGCTGTTTTCTCGCCATATTCCTTGCACCAGGCGACCGGGTAATCGCCGGGCGTCTTATCGTTGGGGTGCTTGTCCAGCGTCAGCAGGCCGTGCACTTTAGCCCGGTCGAAGTTCTTGAACTGGTAGATCTCATCGAACACCTTCCAGTTCGCCGGCAGGTGACGGCAGGCCGGGCATTCGCGGTCCTGATTGATCGCGTCCACCTCCACCTGCGCGCCGTGGGTCTTGAACTCGCCCCCGAGCATGTCCAAATACCCCGCGAACCCGTGGAAGGTATCCGCGGCTGAGTGCATCCCCACAAACCCCTTGCCGGATTTAATCCAGTCCAGGAAAGCCTGCTTGTCTGGCAGCGGCAAATCGCCCGTCGTGTTGGCAAAGATCACCGCGTCGTAGTGCTTCAGCGCGGCGGGATTCATCTTCTCGGCCAGAACCTTTGCGATGGCCGCATTGACCTTCTCCTTGTCGGGTTTGCCGTCGGCGCCCTTGAATTGCGGGTCACTGGGCTCGACCCGCGCGTATTCCACCTTGAAGGCGGCGCTTTCCTTGCCCAGTTCCGCCAGCACCTTCTCAGCGGTGGGAATCGAGCTGTGACGGTACCCGGTGGTTACAGTGACCACCAGCACCCGCTTGGGCGCAGCCGACGCCGAGGCAGCCAGCCCGAACGAGCCGCTCACCAGTAATCCGGCCAACAATGGCCCGTGCAGCAAGGCAATCTGTAATGTCTTCATATATATAGCCCGGCACCCGCGGACGCATCCGCGAAGCTTCAGACTCGCTTGCCCAGCATAGAATTCATTTTTCGCTCCCTAGTCAAGGTTTCTGTCTTCGCATTTCCTTGACGCGGCGGGCCGGCCATGTTGTATATGATCCCCAATTGACGCCGGCGCCGCACGCCCACCTGGCGGTGGCGGATTCCGGCCCGGCGGCAACAGACGAAAACTATGGCTGATTTGAAGTTTACCTGTACCCATTGCGGGCAGGAGATTGAATGCGACGAACTCTGGAGCGGTCACGAGATCCAGTGTCCCACCTGCAAGAAGGAGCTGATGGTGCCGCCCAAGCCCGACGCCCCCCCGCACGCAACTTTCGCCGCTGCCAAGCCGGGGCAGGCACGGCTCTCGATCGGCGCATCCCGGGATCAACACGCCACCTCTGAACGAGCGGTAGCCCCGCAGGCCGCAGCGCTGGAACAGAAGCTGGTCCAGGCGAAGTCCGGGCGGGGGGGGGGCGCCAAGAAATGGATCGTGGCTGGAGTCGTGGTGATTGTCCTGGGAGTGGGCGCCTACCTGGGCTATCCCTACCTGCAGCAGTGGCAGGCCAAGCGCGGCGAAGCGGCCAAAGCCGCGAGCACCAAGGCCGCGCAACCAGAAGTCGCCGCCTCAGCTGAGGCAGCCCCCGCTCCAGCCCCCAAGAAGCAGAAAAAGGAGCTGCCCATGCTCCCAGCCGTCTGGACCCTGGACACGGACAAGGCCAGGATTCCGGAAGGCAAGGCTAATGGCATGATCGCCGGCACCAATTTCGTCGTCGAAACGGCCCGCCTGGACATGGCCGGCAACATCTGCCTGCTGCGGTTGCTGCAGGGCTCCACGGCCTCACCAAGCATGGGCTTCATGATTTACCTGCCCTGGAATGCCAAGGAAGGCGTTACCGGCCGCACCTGGACGGTCTCGCAGGAGATGAAAGGCCGGACCGTGCCCCAGATAGTCAAACTGTGGAAGAGCAACCCGCGCTACCCGGCTCAGCAAAAGCGCATATCCTCCGGCTACGCCATGAAGCTGGAACTGGGTGCCGTCAACAACGGCACCATTTCGGGCCGGATCTTCCTGGCCGTGCCGCCGGATACCGAGCAGAGCGTCGTGGCCGGCGTGTTCAAAGCCGCCACCAGCCTTGCGGATGCCGCTGGCGCGACGGCGGCAAGCCCGGCGCCGGATGCGGGCGCAGCGCCCGCCGCGCCGCCCGCCGCCGAGCCAGCCAATTTCGAGCAGCGCTACGGCATCAAACGCTAGACCGGCGCGTTGGCCGCCAGCGGCGTGGCGCGGGTGAAACACGAGCCCTGAGCACCGGCGGCCGGCCAGCCTGAACCCGCTTGCTTTATGCGCGCGGGAGCCTACCATACCGGCCAGTCTTGTCCTTCGCCGGGACACGCATGGTCGCATGATTCGCTCGCTAGTATTTACAACTCAAGGCCGACTGCACAGCAAAGACATCGAGATGTTCTTGATGCCGACCCTGCTCCACGACACCAACCTGTTCCTGTGGGTGGATCTGGAAAGCCCCACGCCCGAAGAAACCAAGTATGTGCTGGGGGACGTGTTCCACTTCCACCCGCTGTCCATCGAGGATTGTGTGACCGCCAGTCCTTCGCCGAAGGTGGACGAGTACTCGCCCAAGGAGGGAGACTGGTTTACGCCTTATCTTTTCATGGTCATCCACGCGGTGGACTACAGCCGGAAGGACGGCGTGTTCGCCACCGGCGAGCTGAATTTCTTCCTGGGCAAGAACTTTCTGGTCACCTACCATCAGGGGCCCTTGCGCAGCGTGTCGCATACCGAAGAGTGCGCCGTCAATGCCACCACGAATATTGCCCGCGCGCCTGATCGCGTGGCGCATACCCTCCTGGACTCGATTGTTGACAACTACAAGCCGGCCCTGGATGAGCTGGCCCTCGAAATCGCCGAGCTGGAGCAGCAGGCCCTCCGGCACCCGACTCAGCAGACCCTCAACAAGATTTTGCAGGTCAAGAAGGAGGTGCTCCACCTTCGCCAGATCATCGGGCCGCAGCGGGAGGTGCTGGCCCGGTTTGCGCGCGGCGAGTTCAAGCTCATTCGCGCTCATCTCGTCCCGTATTACCGCAACGTTTACGACGGTCTCTTCCACATTTCCGAGCTGGCGCAGCGTTACACCGATACGCTTACCGGCATTCTCCAGGTCTATCTGAACATGTCCTCCAACCGCACGAGCGAGGTAGTCAAGCTGCTAACGCTGATCACCGTCATCACCACCCCGCTCATGATGATCGGCACCTGGTATGGCATGAACTTCAAACACATGCCCGAGCTGGATTGGAAGTACGGCTATTCCGCCGCTCTTGTCATCACGGCATTGTCCACCCTTGCCACGTGGTGGTATTTCCGGAAGAGAGGGTGGTTCTAATTCCGTTATCCGGAGTACACGGTCACATGGGTCACCGCGCCACGATCAGCCATGAAGCCCGGCACCCGGGGCTCCCCGCAAGCCGGGCAGCCGGGGCAACCTTGTAGCCGCTTGCTGCCATGGCCGGCAAATCCAGTTTCCTCGACAAAGTCCTGCCCCGCATCGGGCGGCTGGATGAGGCCGGGCTGCAAACGGTCGTCCAGCGCCTGGCGCGCGAACGCCGCTTTCTTGAAACCCTGTTCAATACCATCGAGGACGGTGTGCTGGTGGTGGACGAGGCTGGCCGCATCCTCTACTTCAACCAGGCCATCACCCACTTTCTCGGCTTGCAGCCCCAGGTCGAGGGCCAGCCCATCACCGATTTCATTCCCGAACTCGAGTGGGAGAAGATTCGCCGCTTCGATCACGCCGGGGGCTCCGGCGTCGTCCGGCACGAATTTGAGGTCCAGTATCCGCGCCCGCGCTTTCTCCGGCTCTACGCCGCGCCGCTCGATGGCGAGACCGCCGGCAGCTCCGGCGTCGCCCTCATCCTGCACGACGCCACCGAAGCCCGCCAGAAGACCTTCGAGGCCATGGAAAGCGAGCGCATCCAGGCCTTGACGCTGCTGGCCGCCAGTGTTGCCCACGAGCTCGGCAATCCGCTCAACGCCCTGCACATTCACCTGCAGCTCATGGAACGCGAGCTCAAGAAGCTCAAGGCCAGCTTCTGTGGCCTGCCGCCCGCCAAACCCGCCCCCCCCGTCCGCGGGCGTGTCCGGGGACCGGTGGATGCTGGCGTCGGCGAAGTCCGCGAACTCATCCCGAAGCTGGAGCAATACCTCGCCGTCGCCCGCGGTGAGATCAGCCGGCTTGACTACATTATCACCCAGTTCCTGCAGGCGATCCGGCCGAGCCTGCCGCAGCTCAAGCTGGCCTCCCTTAACGACGTCGTCCAGAAGACCCTCGACCTGCTCCAGCCCGAGCTTGACAACCGCGGGCTGAACCTGCGCACCCGGCTGGCCACCCAGCTGCCGATCACCCCGATTGATCCGACCCAAATCCAGCAGGTCCTGGTGAACCTGGTGAAGAACGCCATGCAGGCCATGACCAAGGGCGGGACGCTCACGCTCCAGACCGGTGAGGGCACTGATGGCGTCTGGGTCAGCGTGGCCGACACCGGCGGCGGTATTCCCCAGGAGCGGATCAACCGCATCTTTGAGCCGTTCTACACCACCAAGGAAAAGGGCACCGGCCTGGGACTCATGATCGTTCAGCGCATCGTCCGGGCCCATGCCGGCCGCATCGAACTGGAGAGCCAGACCGGCCGCGGCACCACCTTCCGCATCTGGCTGCCCCTCCACGAGCGCAAGCCCCGCCTGCTCGAAGCCCCCACACACGATTAGGGCGCATCTCACTTTCCTGCAATAAACCGGGATGGGCCCATTGTGCGCGGTGCAACCCGACCCCTCCCGGTTCGCCCGGGCTCCCTCCCCATCCCTGCACCGGCCCCCCACCGTCACCTCACCGTCACCC
>CAZDOO010000024.1:0-64258 GCA_964507045.1 uncultured Verrucomicrobiota bacterium
CACCGTTGAACCTCTGCAAAGTTTGCAGAGGTTCAACGGTGAGGATACGGTGAGGTGACGGTGAGGTGAGCCAGCAGAGAGGGGGTATTACCCGGGCCGGAGCAGGCATTCATGACCGCCCGGACCGGCCAATCCCACAGGAGGGTGTTCCGAAATTCAAACCTGCCATTCTTGATTCTATTGGCTGAAATGCATCAGTCCGGAAACGGCTCCCGTGCTTGGCAGGTCATCACAGTGCTGCCGCGGAAGTGCATTTTGTGTCGGTCCTGCAAGGGTCGCCCCGCTCACTGTGCCTATCCCTTCGAGCCTACCCTGTTCTGCGCTGGCCCTCCCACCCTCACTTTTTGCGCTCATGTGCCTGCGGTACCGGCACATGCTCTGAATTTCGGAACACCCTCCACAGGAATTCACGGATTCCCTGTGGGGGATGGAATTGGCAGCGGTCAAACCAGACGATCAAGCTGCCGAATGAACCCGGTGCTCCGGGGGCGGTTTCAAACGCGCCCCCTTCAGCCTTGGCATTCCCCCGGCATCCCTTACAGTGCTCGCGTTGCTGGCTGCGAGCCTAAGCGTCCGCCCGGCCCGGTGCAAACGACCAAGGAAGCTATGAAAAGAACGGAATTAGTTAAACGCTATCGTATTGCCGACAATCACAAGTTTCGCCTGGCAGACATCAGCCCTGCGGACACCTGGAAGCTCAAGTCTAAAGACCAGGCCCAGGAATGGCTGGCGAAAGGCACCGCCCGCCTGAGCGAGTTGCAGGACAAGCTTTATGCCCAGGACCAATGGGCGCTCCTGCTCATCTTCCAGGCCATGGATGCCGCCGGCAAGGACGGCACCATCAAACACGTCATGTCCGGCGTCAATCCGCAGGGCTGCGAAGTCTGCGCCTTCAAAACGCCCTCGGCCGAAGAGTTGGACCATGATTTCCTGTGGCGCACCACCAGGCACCTGCCCGAACGCGGCCGCATCGGCATTTTCAACCGCTCCTACTACGAGGAAGTCCTGGTTGTGCGTGTCCATCCCGAGCTGCTGGCCCGCCAGAAGCTGCCGCCCACCCTCGTCACCAAGGACATTTGGCGCGAACGCTTTGACGACATCAACGCCTTCGAGCGCTATGTGACCCGCAACGGCATCATCGTGCGCAAGTTCTTCCTCCACGTCTCCAAACCGGAGCAGCGCCAGCGCCTGCTCAGCCGCCTCGAACAGCCGGAGAAGAATTGGAAGTTCTCCCTCGATGATCTCCGTGAGCGTCAGAAGTGGGGCGCCTACATGCGCGCCTACGAAGACATGATCCGCCATACTGCCACCGACTGCGCCCCGTGGCACGTCGTGCCCGCTGACCACAAATGGTTTACCCGCCTGGTGGTTGCTGAGGTGATTGTGGAAGCCCTGGAGTCTCTCGACCTGACCTACCCCAAGGTCAGCCGCGCCAAGCGCAAGGAACTGGCCGCCGTCCGCACGGCATTGAGGATTAACAAGGCGTAACCTGCTGCTCCCCCCGCGGGGCGCATCTCAGTGTTTGGAGGGGTCGCTGGCGGCGTGCGGGAATAGCAGGGGCCAGCGGTCATTGCGCCAAAAGGTCTCCAGACATATTAACCCTTCATCCCCTGAGGTCGTCCAGAACTGCCCGGGCCGTTTGAACCGACATTGATACTGACGGCAGGTGGACTCAATCGCTCCGCTACCCATCGGCTCCCCCAGCTTGACTTCTTGAGGATAGTTCATCCGATGCAAGTTCGCTCCGAAATAGTTCAGTTCTCGTTGTACGGACTGCCGCTTCGCACGGCGCAGATGCCGGGCGACCGTCTTCAGGTCTGCGATCCGAAACGCACCTGCGTAATGCGTGCCGGAAAGGCCCAGTCGGCGTAAGCATCCACCGTAAACGTGACCTCCTGGCCCTCGCGCACCCGGCCCACGTCGGCCTCATCCACGTCCACTTGGAGTTCCATCTGGGTCAGGTCTTCCGCCAGTGTGAAGAGGGTCGGCGATTGGAATGATGCGGCCACGGTCTGGCCAGGCTCGACGGCACGCTTTAGAAACACGCCGTTGATCGGCGACACGATGACCGCCTTGGAGACCTCGGTGCGGGCGACATTCAAGGCCGCCTGCGCCTGAGCGACCGAAGCGTGGGCATCCCCTTTCCGGCACGCTTCTCCACGACTTCCAGCGCATACAACCTCCGCTGGCCCAGCGGCACTGATCGCCGCTTCAACACAGCCACGATCCGCTTCTCCTTGGTGCCGAAGTGGTAGTTGATGGCACCAAGATTCACTCCAGCCGCCCCGGTAATGTCACGGACGGATACCGCATTCAAGCCGCGTTCAGCAGACAACCGTTCGGCCACGTCCAGCACGCGCTCGCGGGTTTCCGAAGAGCGTCGATCTTCCACCAACGCTGGCTCTGCAATTATGCTCTTTTGCATATGAAGAATCGTATGAGCTGCCATCACCTCAGCCGCGCACCCACGGGTGTCACCCGGGGCGCACCCGCCGCGTGCAGTTGAAATCCGCAGTAGGCCAGACAGCTCAGGGACATACACAGAGCCAGTCCCACGGCGTGTTTGAGGCCCGAGTGAGCAACGCACGGCGCGACCGGGCCTGCGATCAGGGCAAAAAGCAAAGTGTGGCTGAAGCCTTGCAGCGACGAAGCCAGCCCCTTGTGTTCCGGGAACAGGTCCAATGCTTGAATCGTGACCACTGGCGCCAACAACGCAAAGCCGAAGGTGTAAACGGCCAGGGGCAGGACTGCCCACGGCACTCGCGGAGTGTGCCCAAGAACGGCGGCGATGCTGAAGACCGCACCCAGTGCCATCAAAGTGAAGCCATACTTCGCGAAACGGGCCGGAGGAAAGGCTCCGGCAAGCCGCCCACTCGCCGCCGAGCCAAGAATCATCCCGGACACAATCGGCAGGAATAACCAGCCAAACTGCGTCGTGGACAAGCCCAGGACATTGATCACCACGTCCGAAGCCGTCGCCACGTAGAGCAGGAATCCGCCCCCGCCGAGGCCCAACGCCAGACACAGCAGCAGAAAACCGGGATGGCTCATGGTGCGCAGGTAAGATCGAAACAAAACTCCGGGATGGAACGACTGCCACCGATGCCGGGGCAGGCTTTCCGGCAGGCCAATCTGGCAGACGCACCACAGTGCCGCGCCCATCATACCGAGAAAGACAAACGGTCCCCGCCATCCGAACCAAACATGCAACCAGCCGCCGAGAATCGGCGCGATTGCCGGCCCCAGCCCGCTGACCATCGTCACCTCCGACATGAACTTCTGCGCTTCCGCACCCTGGAAGCAATCGCGGATCAAGGCCCGGCTCACGATCATGCCTGCGCCGCCTGCCAGCCCCTGGATCACCCGCAGTCCGAGCAGCCAGGCGAAGGTTGGCGCCACGACGCAACCCAGCGCCGTCACCGTATAAGCACCTAGCGACACCAGGATCACCCGCCGTCGCCCGAACGAATCCGACAGTGACCCATGAAACAGATTCATACCCGCCAGGGCCGCCAGATAGAAGCTGAGAGTGGATTGGACTCTAATCTCGCTCACTCCAAAATGCGCCGCCATCGCGGGAAAGGAGGGGAAATACGTATCAATGGAAAACGGTCCCAGAGCGGCCAAGCCGGCGATGATCAGCGCTGTCCGTCGGCGCTTCACGAGCGACAGAGGGAAGTTAAGTGCCACCCCGGTGCCGTTCCGGATAGATGCCTCATCCGGACCGCTTCCGGCCAGCAATCCTTCGGCCACGCCCGACACCCGTTCGCGGGTGTCGGCTCTGGGCCCTGCCGCCCTTTTCATCGGTGCGGTGCATGTCTTCAGGTTCCTACGCACGCATGAGTCATACAGCCGTATGAACTGCAGTCAACAGCGTTTTTCAAATCGGGTTGGACAGGCCCCTCGCCCCCCGCCCCGCCACGCGAAATCGGCCGGGCGAGTGGCACCACAGAACATCCGCTCTGCTGTTGGCGTAACAAGTCCCTTGCGTGTTGCGACCGGTGCCAGCACGGGCTATCCCGCCGTCAGCAACTCCGCCACGCCACGCCGGCTGAACTTACCGCAGAACCCTGACCGCCTCAGCCGCAATATTCACGACAGCGCCAGGGAACAACCCGAGGTAGAGCATCCCGGCGATGCACCCGTAGATGGTAACACGGATAGTCCGTGAGACGGGGATAGGGGAGAGATCCGGCGCGTCGTCAGACCAGTAGATGGCTCGTACGACGCCGAAGTAGTAGTAGAGTGAAATCACCACGCCCGCCAGCGCCGTGAAGATCAGACAGTAGTAACCGGGGTGCGCGGGCGCTTGTTCGAGAACAGCCTTGAGGAGCAGAAACTTGCCGAAGAAGCCCGCCAGTGGCGGGATCCCCGCAAGCGAGGCCATGGCCAGGGTCATCGTCGCCGCCAACAGGGGCGAGCGCCGATGCAGCCCAGCCAAACCGCTGATGTCTTCGCCGTCCACATGGCGCAACGCGATGCAAATGACGGTGAACGCAGCCAGCACTGTGAACAGGTAGCCGCTCAGGTAGTAGAGAACCGCCGTCCGGCCCGCCGTGCTAAGAGCGGCGATGCCCAGGAGCAGATAGCCGGCGTGCGCTATGCTCGAATAACCGAGCAGTCGTTTGAGGTTGCGCTGCGGAATGGCGCAAAGGTTGCCGTAGAGAATCGAGGCGCCGGAAAGGATGATCAGCAGGTGAGACCATTGAACCGTGATGTCCGGCACGGCAATAAAGAGCACGCGGAGCAGCAGAGCGAAACCCGCCGCTTTGGAGCCAAGGGCGAGGAATGCGGTCACCGGCGTGGGCGCGCCCTGGTAAACATCCGGCGCCCAGATCTGGAACGGAAAAGCGGCGATCTTGAAGCCCAGCCCAGCCAGGACCAGGGCGAGGCCGAACAGGAAGACCTTGTTGCCGCCAAACTGCGCAGCCATTCCGACCAACGCGCCGAAGTTGAGCGTGTGCGACATCCCATAGACCAGCGCGATGCCGAACACCGTAAATCCGGCGGACAACGCGCCGATGATCAGATACTTCACGCCCGCCTCCAGGGAGGTAACCCGGGCGCGCTGGAAGCTGGTGAGGACATAGAACGTGACCGTGATCAGCTCAAGCGACACGAACAGCAGGGCGAAGTCGTTCACGGAGGAAGCGAATAGCATGCCCGACAGGGCGAACAGAACCAGAGCATAGAACTCGGTGATGCCGTCGGCGATGCGGTCGGCAAACTCCATTGAGAGAAGCAGGACGATGAGGGCGGCGAGCAGGAAGAAGCGTTTGAAGAAGAGCGCCAGAGCGTCCAGCGCGTACATCTGGCCAAAGGCGTACTGTAGCGGCCCGTCCGGTGACACCCGCACGCAGCACACGCTGTAGAGCAGAATCAACCCCACGCCCAGCGCAGCGGCGTAGCCGAGCTTGCGTTTGGCGGCCGGTGGCAGCCACAAATCCACGAGGATCAGCCCCAGGGCCAACGCCAGCACCAGCAATTCGTGACTGAGCAAGAGCAGGTTCATCAGGGTTTGATTTCACCCGCCTTCGTTGCGAGGGGGTAGGTTGTCAGTGCCACCCGGGGCGACTGAGCCGGAGTGCGCACGTCCTCGGGCGCAGCGACGTGCGCAAGCAGTGAAGCCTGGGAGATTTCCAGCGCGCCGGATTGGACGGAAGCTACTGCGCCCGAGGACGGGAGCACTCCAGTGATGCGGGCAAGTTGGGCCTTCATCGGAATCACCTTCTCGTTCACGCTGAATTCAATTTTGTCAGTGAGCAGGCGGGGGAAGCAGCCGAAAACCAGCAGGCCGGCGAGCAGGAGGATGAAGGGGGCTTTGCGCCAGAGATGGGGGGCGTCCGCCACATTGGCCCACCGTTCCGGGAGCGGGCCATGCAACATCGCGCGGACTGCGCGCAGCATGTACACCGCGCCGATGATCAGCGCGCCCCAGCAGGCCAGGACCGTCACCAGTCGAAAACTCTGCCACACACCGAAGAAGACAGTGATCTCACCGGCAAAGTTCGCGAAGCCCGGCAGGCCGCAGCCGGCAAAAGCCGCCATCATCAGCGCTGCGCCGATGAACGGCAGGCGGCGGAGCAAACCGCCGAGCCGGTCCAGCTCCAGCGTGCCGGTCTGCTGATAGAGGTAGCCGCTCAGGCCAAACGTCAGCGCGGCGAGAAAGCCGTGCGCGATCATCACCAGCACCGCGCCCGTCACCCCGACGAGATTCAGGGCGGCAATGCCGAGGAATACAAAACCCATGTGCGCGACACTGGAATAGCCGACCAGACGGTTGAAGTCCTTCTGCCGCATGGCAACCCAGCCGCAATAGAGAAGGTTCCCCAGGCACAGCCAGGCGAGGACCTGCATCCAGCCGCGCGCGGCATCCGGCAGCAGCGGCAGAGCGATGCGGATCAGGCCGTAGAGGCCGAACTTCTTGAGCACGCCGGCATGGAGCATGGCGGTGGCAGTGGGGGCAGAACTGTAGCCCAGGGGCGCCCACGTGTGGAACGGCCAGAGCGAGACAAGGATGCCAAATCCAAACAGCAGCAACGGGAAGATGAAGTTCTGCACCCCGAGCGAGAGAGGATGCTGCCGGAGATGCTCGGCCAGCTTCGGAATGTCAAACGTGCCGGCGCCGGACTGCACGTAGAGCGCGATGAGCCCCACCAGCGCAATGAGCGCGCCGATGCTGAGATAGAGGGTGATTTGGAATGTGGCGTAGTTCTTCTGCTCGCCGCGTCCCCAGACGCCAATCATGATGAACGTGGGCACCAGAGCCAGTTCGTGGAAGAAATAGAAGAAGAACAGGTCGAGTGACGCGAAGGCGCCAAGGATGCCCCCCGCCATAACCAGCAGCAGGATGTAAAACTCCTTCTCGCGCTCCTTTATTTCCCAGGAAACGCCGGCCGCGGCGAAGGCGACGATGGCACCCATCAGAATCAGGCCGACGTTGATACCGTCCACGCCGACGTGGTAGCTGATGCCTAAAGCGTCCACCCAGGGCACCTGCTGCTCAAACTGGTAGCCGGGAGCGCCAATCTTGAACTGGAGGAACATCGTCAGCGCCAGCACAGCCGAAATGAATGTGGCCAGGATTGCAATGCCGCGTATCACCGGCCGGAAGGTGCGCGGCACCAGCAGCAGAATAATTGCTGCAAGGAGCGGCCAGCCGAGAATGTAGGTGAGCGACGACATGCTTAGAAGAGCACCAGGTAAAGGACCAGCGCCACGCCCAGCGCGAACAGGAAGGCGTAGGTTTGCAGGTTGCCGGTCTGCAGCAGCCGCAACGCGCGTCCGGCCAGCTCGGTGGTGCCGTGCGTCCCGCGCACCGCCACGCCGGCAATGATCCAACGGTCAAACCAATCCGCCACCGCAGCCAGAAAATCGTGCAGACGGATGACGGTGGCCTCGTAGAGTTCGTCGAAGTAGAAGCGGTTCCGCATCGCGCGCGCCAGCGCCCCCAGCATCCCAGGCAGCGGGTCTTTGGCCGCCTTTGCATAAAGGGCATAAGCAGCGGCAAACCCAACGAGCACGGCTAGCAAACCGGAACAAGCCGCAACGGGGGCATGAACGAACGGCGCGATAAACTCTCCGACGAGCGAGACATCCTGTGCGGCATGTGAGCCGGCAAACTGTTTCGCGTAGAGCTGCTCAATGCCTATGACCCCCCCGATCACGCTAAACACGGCCAGGATTAGCAGCGACCAGGCCATGACCGGCGCTGATTCGCGGGCATGTCCTGCCGCCTCAGACTTCGCCGAACCCAGGAAGGCAACGAATACCAGCCGGAACATGTAAAAGGTCGTAAGGGCGGCAACCACGGCCCCCAGGATGAACAGCCCGAGGCTGTGGTGAGCAGCCAGCGCCAGGATGCTGTCCTTGCTGTAGAATCCACTGAAAGGCGGCACCCCCGCTAGTGCTAGCGTGCCCGCCATGAAAGTCCAGAACGTGACGGGCATCTTTGCGCGCAGCCCGCCCATGTTCCAGATGTCCTGCTCGTGATGGAGCGCGATGATGACCGAGCCCGCCCCCAGGAACAGCAGGGCTTTGAAGAAGGCGTGCGTGGTCAGATGGAACATGGCTGGCGTGGGGCCGCTAAGGCCGACCGCCATTACCATGTAGCCCAACTGGGAGAGCGTCGAGTAGGCAAGGATGCGCTTGATGTCGTTCTGTTGAACGGCGATGACGGCCGACAGCAGAGCGGTGAACCCGCCGATCCACGCGATGACGGTCAGCGCATCGGGCGTGAAGATGAAGAACACCCGGCAAAGCATGTACACGCCCGCAGCCACCATCGTCGCGGCGTGAATCAAGGCGCTGACGGGCGTCGGGCCTTCCATGGCATCCGGAAGCCAAACGTGCAGCGGGAACTGGGCGCTCTTGCCCATCGCCCCGCAGAAGATCAGGAGACCGGCGCCGGTCAACCACCAGTTTTCCCCCTTCCAGTCCATCATCCCTCTGTTGACCTCGGCGAAGCTAAGCGAGCCAAACCACGCCCAGGCCGTCAGAATTCCCAGCAGGAAGCCGAAGTCGCCCAGGCGATTGGTGATGAAGGCCTTTTTGCCCGCGTCGGCCGCGGCTGGGCGCTCAAACCAGAAGCCGATGAGCAGGTAGCTGGACACGCCAACCAGTTCCCAGAAGATGAACAACTCCAGGAAGTTGTTGGCCAGCACGATGCCGAGCATCGAGAAGGTAAACAGGCTCAAAAAGGCGAAGAAGCGCGGGAAGCTTCGGTCTTCGCTCATGTAGCCCCAGGAGTAAATGTGGATCACGCTGGCAACGCCGGTGACGATGAGCAGCATGAGCAAGCTCAACGGGTCGAAGCGCAGCCCGAAGTCCACCTGCAAGTTGCCAATGGTCAGCCAAGTGACGGAAGATTCGCGGGCGGGCCCCCACCCGGTCAGCGCGATGAAGATGATGCTCAGGATGAACCCCGCCACCACGGCCCCGATGGATAGGCCCGCGCTGAGCTTGCGATCATGCTGCGTGAACAGCGTGATCACCGCCGCCGCCAGCAGCGGCAGGAACAGGACGATCCAGGGTATGAGGTCCGGGCGCATCAGCTAGAGTTTAAGCGTGGATAAATCCTCCACGTGGGCGCTCTGGCGCTTGCGGTAGAGCGCCACAATCAGCGCCAGGCCGACCGATACCTCCGCGGCGGCAACGGTGATGATGAAGAACACGAACACCTGGCCATCGAGGTTGTTGGTGAAGCGCGAAAAGGCCACCAACGCCAGGTTGGCCGCGTTGAGCATCAGCTCGAGCGACATGTAGATGACCAGCACGTTGCGCCGCACGATCACCCCCAGCAGCCCGAGGCAAAACAGGAGCACGCTGACCACGAGATAATGTTCCAGGCCGATGGTCATTTCAGGTCCTTCTTGCTGAGCAACACCACGCCCACCATTCCGACGAGCAGGATCAAGGACACGATCTCGAACGGCAGCAGGTATTGCGTGAACAGCAATTTGCCGAGCCGGACAGTGCCGCCCTCGATCACTGGCGAATCGCTGGCGCCGAGGGGGGCATTCCACAGGCTGCTGAGGAAAATGGCAAGAATGCTCCCGACCGACACCAATCCTCCTGCAACCGCAAACGCCTTAAGCTTCCGCCGCTCCTCCGCCTTCAAGTCCAGCAACATGATGACGAACAGGAACAGGACCATCACGGCGCCCGCATAGACCAGCACCTGCACGGCTGCCAGGAAGAAGGCGTGCAGCAGCACGAACAGCCCCGCCAGCGAGACAATGGTCAGCACCAGGAACATCGCGCTGGTGACCGGATTGCGGCTGAACGGATTGACCACCACGAGGAAGCCAAACACCAGCGTCAGGAACGCAAATATATAAAAAAGGGCGTCCTGCATCTGCTATGCTGTCCTGCTGCTTGTCATTTCACGGCTTAATCTGTTTAACTTCTCACCCTTCAACTTCCATCTCAGGGCTCCAGACCCTGGACGCGCGCCTCGCGCGCTTTCTGCTGCCACTTCCCTATCTTGTCCTGATGCACGCCCCCAAGAGCGAGCAATTTCTCTTTGTTGTAGATCATCTCGGCGCGGCTGGCGCCGGTGAGCGAGTAATCCTTCATCAGGAAAATAGCTTCCTCCGGGCAAACTTCCTGGCAGAAGCCGCAGAAAATGCAGCGGAGCATGTTGATCTGGAACTCCCGCGGCATCTTCTCCGCATTGGGGCGATCCGCCGCGGGGCCTTCAGGTCCGGGCGGCGTGATCTTGATGGCCTTGGGAGGGCAGACAAACTCGCAAAGCTGGCAGGAAACACACTTGGTATTACCATCCTGATCCTTCACCAAGTACGGCGCGCCACGATAGCCCTCGGGCACAACCCACCGCTCCTCCGGGTATTGCATGGTCACCTTCTTCTTAAAGAAATGGCGCAAGCTGACCTTGAACCCGCCGAGGATGGCCGGCAGGTAAAGCCGTTCCCAAAGATTCAGTTTCTTGCGCTCGATGATCATTTAGCTTCTCACCCAGAGCACGGCGGCCGTCACCACGATGTTGGCCAGCGCCAGCGGAATGAACCGCCGCCAGCCCAAATTCATCAACTGATCATATCGGAAGCGCGGCCACATCCAACGCACCCAAATGATCATGAAGATAATGAAGCACATCTTCGCCAGGAAGATGCCGATGTGCAACAGCCCCGCCCAAATCGTCGTCGCCGGCTGGTCCAGGCCCGCCACCGGCAGGCTCCAGCCGCCCAGGAACAGCGTCGTCATCAGGGCGGCGGCCGCGGCCATGTTCGCGTATTCGCCCATGAAAAAGAGCGCGAACTTCATGGAGCTGTATTCGACGTTGTAGCCCCCGGCCAGTTCCTGCTCCGACTCGGGCAGGTCAAAGGGCATCCGGTTGATCTCGGCAAACATGGCGGCCAGGCAAATGACGAAGGACAGCGGCGCATAGAAGATGAACCAGCCGTGCACGGCCTGCCAGGAGACAATCCGGCCGAGGTTCAAGCTGCTGGTTCCCGCCAGCAGCTTCTCCCAGCCCGCGCCCAATTGCCCGGCGTCCAAGCCGCCGGCGATCAGGAACAGGGGGATGACCGCCATGCCCATGGCGATTTCGTAAGAGATCATCTGCGCGCTGGAGCGGAGCCCGCCGATGAGCGGATACTTCGACCGCGCCGCATAGCCGGCGAGAACAATCCCATACACGCCGAGCGATACGATGCCAAAGGTGTAGAGGATGCCCACGTTCAAGTCCGCGACGACCATCTTCTGGTTGCCGAGCAGCGAGCCGAACGGAATGATGGCCGCCGTAAGCAGGCTCGGGATCATCACAATCGCCGGGGCGAGCCAGTAATAGGCCTTGCGCACATGCGCCGGGGTGAAGTCTTCCTTCAGGAACGATTTGATGGCGTCGGCAATGGGCTGCAGCAGGCCAAACGGCCCGACACGATTCGGGCCGACTCGGTCCTGGATAAACGCCGCGGTCCTGCGCTCCACCCACACCGCGTAGGCGACGATAAACATGACCACTGAAAAGACGCCCAGAATCTTCAGGGCGCCGAACAGCGTGAATTGCCCCGCCTCGGTCCCGAACCAGTCTAGGATTGCCTGAATCATCGCCTAAGTCCTGATTGTCACACCCAGGTCGCCAAGCCCCGCCCAGCTCAGCCCCGCGAACGCGGGAACGTCCTTGGCCATTTGGTTAAAGAGCCCTTCGATGCTCACACTGCCGTCCGGGCCGACGACGTTAGCCGCCAGCTCGTGCAGGAACTCCCACTCGGGCCGGGCGTCGCCGCGGGGCTCGACCGCCTTCATAAACTTCTGCACCCGCCCTTTCGCGTTGGTGAACGTGCCGCGCTTCTCGGCGTGGGCGCGCCCAGGCAACAGGTAATGCGCGAGCCGGGTTGTCTCGTTGGGCAGAATGTCGCTGACGATAAGGGTCTCCAGCTTCTTGAGCACGTCCGCGCCCAGCCCATGGCGGGTCACATCCTCGCCCACCACCAGCAGCGTCTTGATGCGCCCGCTGCGAATACCTTCGGCAATCCTGGGCAGGTTCGAGCCTATCGGCTCGGCGGCGATGCCGGTGAGCCGCGCGCCGGCGCTGTTCGGATTCCGGTCCGCATTCAGCAGCAGCCGGTCGCTCTCGCCCGTGCGCGGCATCGAATCCGTCAGCGCCCCGAGCTTCTTCGCCAGCTTCGTCAGCAGATAAAGCTCCTCATTGGTCTGCCGCGCCGAGGCAACCACCGCAACCGATCCCGCCGGTGCTTGCTTCAACTTCTCCGAAACCTCTTGTAATACCCCTGCCCATCCTATCGGTTGACCTCGGCCTTCGGATTTCGGACTTCGGATTTCCGACAAGCGATCCTCCCGCCCGATCCACTTGTAGTTGAGCCGGCCATAGTCGCACATCCAGCAGGCATTGACGGCGTCGTTCTCGCGCGGCTCATAGCGGTAGATCCTGTCCTCGCGCGACCCAATGACGATATTGCAGCCCGTGGCGCAGCTTGTGCAGAGGCTCTTGCTCTCCTTCAGGAACCAGACGCGCATCTGGAACCGGAAATCCTTGGAAGTGAGGGCACCCACCGGGCAAAGGTCCACCGTGTTCAGGGTGTAGTTGTTGTCGAACACCTTGCCTGGGTACGCCGTGAGGGTGTTGTAGCTGCCGCGGTTGACAATGCCCAGCGCGTCATCGCCCACAATGTCCCGCGTGAAGCGGATGCAGCGCGTACAGAGAATGCAGCGCTCGTCGTCCAATACGATGCGCGGGCCCAAGTCAACGCGCTTGGGCTTGTGGACCTTGGTTTCGACAAAGCGGCTCTGTGCCTGGCCGTAGTCCACCGAATACTCCTGCAGCTTGCACTCGCCAGCCTGGTCGCAAATCGGGCAGTCGAGCGGGTGGTTGATGAGCAGGAACTCCAGCACCCCCTCCCGCATTTGTTTCACGGCGGGCGTGTCCGTGTAAATCTCCATGCCCGGGGAGACCGGCGTGGCACAGGCAATGGCCGGGCGTGGCGCCTTGGCGATCCGCGGCGTCCCGTCCGGACCCAGGATCGGCTTGCGGTCCGGGCCAAGGGCCGGCGTGCCAAACTCGACCAGGCACATGCGGCAATTGCCGGAGACCGGCAGCTTCGGGTGATAACAGTAATGCGGCACCATCGCCCCCGCGGCGAAGCAGGCCTGGATCATCGTCGTCGGCACCGGTTTGCCGGACACCGGGTCCGGTGTCATCTTCGGCACCTCCACTGCCGTGCCGTTCACCCGCACCTTGATGGTGTCCGCGGGCGGCGGCGCTGACTGTGTTTTGGCTGTGGCGGTGGTGGACATGGTCATTCTGACTGTGATTGGGCAAGCACCGCCGCTCTCGCGTCGCGGGGCATCCCGGATGGCGAGGCCTTCTCCTGCGCTGCTTTGGCCCGGCGTTCTTCGTCCGCCGCACCGCGGGCGATAAACTCGTCTTTGAACTTGGCGACAAAACTCTGCACGGGCCACGCGCAGGCTTCGCCAAAGGCGCAAATAGTCCGCCCGCCGGGGATGTTGTCGGCGATGTGGGCCAGGTAATCCGCGTCGCCCGGGCGCCCTTCCCCATGCGTAAGGCGGTGCAGGGCCTTGGCCATCCACAGCGAGCCTTCGCGGCAGGGTGTGCATTGGCCGCAGCTCTCGTGAGCGTAGAACTCGGCGATGTTCGACAGCGCCGCCACCATGTCCGCCGAATCGTCCAGCACGATGATCGCCCCGGAGCCGGACATGCTGCCCGCCGCAATCAGCGAGTCGAAGTCGTAGGGCAAGTCCAGCATATCCAAAACCTGCTCGGTCTCCGCGCCGTTGGTCCCGCGGCGTTTAAGCCTGAACGTCTCCCCCGCCCTGAAGACCTTCGCCGATGACCCGCCTGGGATCACCGCCTTGAGCTTCCGCCCCTCGCGCAAGCCCCCGCCGAAGACCGGGTCACTAATCAGCTGACCAATGGTGACTTTACCGACCTCAACCTCGTAATAGCCCGGCTTGCGAACGTGGCCGCTGATGCTGACGATGCGGGTGCCGGTATTGTTGGGCGTGCCGAGCTTCGCGTATTCCGCGCCCCCCATCGCCGCGATGTGCTTGACCGCGCACAGCGTCTCGACGTTGTTAACAATGGTCGGGCAGAGGTAGAGCCCCAGCACGGCAGGGAAGAAAGGCGGCTTGATGCGGGGATAGGCGCGCTTGCCTTCCAGGGACTCGATCAGGCCGGTCTCCTCGCCGCAAATGTAAGCGCCGGCTCCACGATGGACGTGGATGTCGAGATCGTAGCCCGACCCGAGGATGTTCTTGCCCAGGAAGTTCTTCGCTTGGGCCTCCTTGAGGGCGCGATTCAGGATTCTTGCCCCCTCGACGAACTCGCCCCGGATGTAAATATAGGCGAGGTGCACGTCATTCGCGTAACTGGCGATGATCATGCCCTCCAGCATCTGGTGCGGATCTTTGTGGATGATCTGCTTATCCTTGAACGTGCCAGGCTCGGATTCGTCCGCGTTGCAAATGAGGTAAATCGGCTTGCCGCTCTTGCGGTCCACAAACGACCATTTCAACCCGCAGGAAAAGCCAGCCCCACCCCTGCCCCGCAGCCCCGAGGCCGTGACTTCATGCCGCAGTTGCTCCGGGCCGCTGAGCGTTTGGCCACTGGGCGCCGTCTTCGGCTGGAGCGCCAGGACCTTCCGCAGGACCTCGTAGCCGCCATGGTGCACGTAGCACTCCAGATCGGGCGTGTAGCCCGGCTGGTCAACGTGCTTCAGGATCTGGCGGTATTCTTGCGGCATATCAGCGGCTTGACTATTCTGCAGAAATCCCTACGTTTATGCCCGCTCCGGCTTGCCCGATGGTGTAACGGTAGCACAGCAGACTCTGGATCTGTTTGTCATGGTTCAAATCCATGTCGGGCAGCCAACCTCTCATTGCGGAGTATTGAATGGGGAATGCGGAGTGAAGCGCGCTCATTTACAGCCCCCTAATATCTCATCCGCTTTGTGCACCGATACCCCTTCATGGAAGGCGTCATTGCACATCATCACCGGGGCCGTGCCGCAGCCGGCGAGGCATTCGACGAATTCGACCGTGAACTTCCCGTCCTTCGTGGTTTGCGGCCCATGCTGGTGCGGGTCCAGGCCGAGCTTGGTGCAAAAATACTCGTGCAGCTGGTAGGAGCCGCCCAGCGCGCAGCTTAGCGTGCGGCAGATTTTGAAGTGATACTTCCCCACCGGCGTCTTGTGGAACATCGGGTAGAAGGTCACCAGCTCGTAGATATTGATGGGTTCCAGCTCCAGCTTGGCGGCGACCCACTCCACGGCCTGCCGCGAGATGCAGCCGAAGTGCTCCTGGATCGCGTGCAGCAGCATCAGCGACGCGCTCCGCGTCTTCGGGTAGTGCGTGATTAGCTCGTCAATCTCCGCCTCGAGGGCGGGTGGCACCGCGAAACCCGGCTGGTCCAGCAGCGGGCTCGGGATCGGCTCGATGGGGTGGATTTCGCTCATCGGTCGCACTCCCCCATTACGAAGTCAAACGAGCCCAGCACCGCGACCACGTCGCTGAGCAGGTGGCCCGGCAGCAGCCACGACAGGATGCTCAGGTTCACAAACGACGGCGAGCGGATTTTTAGCCGGTAGGGCGTGCCGCCGCCCCGGCTGTTGATGTAGAAGCCCAGCTCGCCCTTCGGATTCTCGTGGGCGAAGTAAATCTCGCCCGGCGGCGCGTTCACACCTTGGGTCACATTGATGAAATGATGAATCAGTTCTTCCATCCGTGTCAGCACGCGATCCTTGGGCGGCAGCGCGATCTTGGCGTCCGGCACATTGACGGGGCCGCCCGGCAACTGGTCGAGACACTGGTGCACGATCCGTACGCTCTGGCGCATCTCCTCCATCCGCACCAGGTAGCGGTCGTAGCAATCGCCCTTCGTGCCGACGGGCACCTCGAATTTCAGCTGGTCATAGACCAGGTAGGGATGCGCCTTCCGCAGATCGTGCTCAATGCCGCTGGCGCGCAGGTTCGGGCCCGTAAGCCCGCAGTCAATCGCCACCTCCCGCGGGATAACGCCCACACCCTGCGTCCGGTCCATGAAAATGCGGTTGCGCGTCAGGAACGTCTCCGTCTCCTCGATATTGACGACCACCTCGTTCAGGAACTTACGGCATTGCTCGACCCAGCCGGATGGCAGGTCGCGGGAGAGTCCGCCGATGCGCGTGTAGGCGGTGGTAAACCGGGCGCCGGTGAGTGACTCGCAAAGGTTATGGATCTTCTCGCGCTCGGTGAACGTGTGCAGGAAGACGGTCATCGCCCCGCAGTCCATCGCGTAGCAGCCGACGCCCAGCAGGTGCGAGGAGATGCGCGCCAGCTCGCAGCATATAACGCGGATGAACTGGCAGCGCGGCGGCAGTTGCCGGTCAATGCCGAGCAGCTTCTCGACCGCCAGCGCGTAGGCGACATTGTTGGCCATCGGGGCCAGGTAATCCAGCCGGTCGGTGTAGGGGATGAACTGGGTGTAGGTGAAATTCTCGGCGATTTTCTCGTCGCCGCGGTGCAGGTAGCCAATCTCGGGCCGGACCTTGGTGATGATCTCCCCGTCGAGTTCGATGACGAGGCGCAACACGCCGTGCGTGGCGGGGTGGGAAGGGCCCACGTTCAGGACCATCTTCTCGCCCGGGAGCTCGCCCCGTTCCTCGCCGGCCTGCGACGGGACAGAAAACGCAGCAGCATCCGCCAGCCGCGCTGCCGTGTCCTTGAATTTGATTTCCTGCGCCTCAGCCATGCTCACTTTCTCGGACTGTCGTCTTCGGGAACCCGCACGCGAGGCTCGCGCGCGATCGTGTCCTTGCCCCCTGCCACCGTCACAAACGGCCCGCCTTCCAACGGCGCGGCGCTGGTAAAGGCGACCTCCGGGACATCCGACGGCTTGCCGGCCAGCGGGAAGTCCTTGCGCAACGGGAAATAGGGATAGCCTTCCCACATCAGGATCCGGCGCAGGTCGGGATGCCCGCGAAAGCGAAGGCCCATCATGTCGTAAGCCTCCCGCTCATGCCAGTCCGCCGTCCGCCAGACGCTGGTGACGGTGGGTAGTTCGCCCTTCTCCTCGCTCAGGTCGGTCTTGAGCCGCAGCCAGCACCGGTGGCCATAGCCATAGAGGTGATAAACGACCGTGAACCGGGGATCCCCGCCGTAGTTATCCACGGCGGTGATGTCCACCAGGTAATCAAATCCCAACTCGGACTTGGCCGCGGCGCAGACCTCCGGCATCCGCTCGGCGTCCGCCACCTTCAGGGTGACCTCGCCCCGGAACTCCACCGGCTCGGAGATCAAGCCGGGGAACTTCGCTCGGAGCTGCTGCGCTAGTTCGAGGGCGGTCATTTCTGCGAGGTAAAACCACAGATGGACATAGCTGGACCCAGATGCTGCGGACAAGATTGGAGCGCGGACATTCCTGTCCGCCCCGACCGCGGACGCACGGCAAAGGCGGACAGGAATGTCCGCGCTCCGGCAAAGGCAGGGCTCCTATTTGTGTTCATCTGTGTCTATCTGTGGTTGAAATCAAGCCACCTTCTTTAAGGTGGCCAGCGCTGGTTCTTTGGCCACCTTGTCCTGCAATTTGATCAGGGCGTCGAGCAGCGCCTCCGGGCGCGGCGGACAGCCGGCAATATAGATGTTGACTGGCAGCAGCCGGTCAATTCCCTGCAACACCGCATAGCTGCGATACATGCCGCCCGTCGAGGCGCAGGCGCCCATGGCGATGACCCATTTGGGTTCGGGCATCTGGTCGTAGATGCGTTTTACCGCCAGCGCCATCTTGTAAGTGACCGTGCCCGAAACAATCATCACGTCCGATTGCCGGGGGGAAAAGCGCATGACCTCCGCCCCGAAGCGCGAGATGTCGTATCGGCTGGCCCCGGTGCCCATGAGCTCGATCGCACAGCAGGCCAGCCCCATCGGCATCGGCCAAAGCGAATTCTTGCGGCCCCAGTTCACGCCCGCATCCAGCCCCTTGCGGAACCAGTCGAGCGCGGCCTCGCGACGGGTGACGATCACATCGCCCTCCACCTTCGAGTTATAGCCAAGTTCTGTGCTTGTTTGCATCGGATCAAGCGGAGCCCGGGACCGCTCCGCCCTTATCAGCCTAGCAGCGGTTGTTACGCCGGCAAGTTGAATCTGTGACTTTTCGCATTATGGGCCAAGCGTGGCGCGGCACTACCACCGCCTTGACCCCGAGATTTCCTGCGATGCGCGGGCGCGGGCGCCGCAACCCAAACCTCTGCTCCACAGGACGAGCTATAACCCGCAACCCGGGACGGCGAATCCGCGCAAACGGAATCAAGGCTAAGATGCTGCAAATGTGCTTGTTACAGGATTTGCCGCATCTGCCGTATGGCCCACTCCTCGCGACCGCATCCGTCACCTCTCCGTGACGGTGTGACAACGGAGAGGGGCTGGCGCAGGGAGCCAGGGCGTGTGCATGAAGCCTGGGAAGGGGCACCCCCGGCAGGGGGAGCCCATTTGAATTCCAACTCGACGAGCTGCGTCTGATTAACAGAATGGTTTGGCTGCTGTTGCCCAAGCCGTCTCCGGCCTGGTCGCCGGTTGGGAAATCAGAGCATTTAAGTTTATGAGATTGATCAAGACACTTGTCGTACTGGGGTGCGTTTGTTCGTTGCTGGCGGGGTCTGCCATCGCCGCCGACAAAGCTCCGAAGAGACAGACCTGCTGCGAAAAGGCCGCCGCCGAAGGCAAGGATTGCCGGAACAAGTGCTGCATCGCCGCCCACAAAGAGGGCAAGTCTTGCGAGAAGTGCAATCCCAACAAAGAAGACCTCAAGTTCCTCAAGAACGCCAAGAAGGCTGACAAAGACGCCGCCAAGTAACCGTCCGGCACCCAAGACCGATCAAAGCCCGCAACGCGCGTCTCCTCCTGTCGGCACCGCGATGGGAGGGCTCACGCGCCTGGTGGATCAGGCGAGACTCTCCGCGCACAGGCCAAGCGTTGGCTCGCGGCTGCCTGTCAGCTCTGGCTATGGACATAAGCGACCTTCTGCCGGAGTGCGTCAACTTGTCTCCCTTTCACGTATCCCAATCCCGGGGCATAAGGGTTGGGAAAGGGGTATGTTCAATTCCCGATTGTTTCTGATGTTTTGCGCTTGCATCCAGGCTTGATCCGGCTATGTTAAGCCCGCCTGAACGCCGTGTGTGCGGACGTTCATTAAGGCTGAGAAAGTGAAGTTAACGAAGAAACCTAACCCTCAACCTCTGTTGCCACCGCAACGCTTGGGCCGTTAGGCAATGGAGTCTCGGAAGGCCCCGCGCTGACCAAGTCTCCCCCAGAATCGTCGGAATCGAAGCAGTTATCATATTATGCTGACCATGGAAGAAGCCATGCGGCAAACGGGCAAACTGCCCTTTGCGGCTGGCAGCATCGTCAAAGGCACCGTCATCGAAGTCGGGTCCAAAGAAGTCCTCGTGGACATCGGCTACAAGAGCGAGGGTGTCATCCCAGGCAATGAGTTCGAGGACATCAAGACCGTCAAGGTGGGCGACCAATTCGACGTCTTAATCGAGAAACTCGAAGACAAGGAGGGCATGGTTGTGCTCTCCAAGGAAAAGGCGGAGTTCAAACAGAACTGGGAGCGCATCCTTACCATTTGCAACGAAGGCGGCACCATCGCCGGCAAGGTCAAGGCCATCGTCAAAGGCGGCCTGATCGTCAACATCGGGGTCGAAGCGTTTCTTCCCTCCTCGCAAATTGACATCCTCACCCCGAAGAACCTCACCCAATACGTTGGCAACACGTACCATTTCAAGGTCGTCAAGATCAACCAGGAGCGCCAGAACATCGTCTTGTCCCGCCGCGAACTGATCGAGCAGGAACGGACCGAGCGCCGCCAGAAGCTGCTCTCCGAGATGACGCCGGGCGACATCCGCAAGGGCACCGTCAAGAATATCACCGACTTCGGCGCCTTCATTGACCTCAATGGCATTGACGGCCTGCTCCACATTACCGACATGAGCTGGGGCCGCATCGGCCACCCGTCCGAGATTCTCAAGGTCGGCCAGGACATTGACGTCGTCGTGCTCGACATCAATCGGGAGAAGGAGCGCATCAGCCTCGGCCTCAAGCAGAAGCTGGCCAACCCGTGGGACACTATCGAGCAGAAGTATCCCGTGGGCGCCAAAGTCAAGGGCCGGGTCGTCAACCTCGTGCCTTACGGCGCCTTTGTGGAACTCGAACCTGGCGTCGAAGGGCTGGTGCACGTCACCGAGCTGTCGTGGACCAAGCGCATCGCCAAGCCCTCCGACATGCTCAAGCCGGACCAGGAGATCGAGGCCGTGGTGCTCGGCATCAACCGCGAGGAGCAGAAGATCTCGCTCGGCCTGCGCCAACTCGAAGCCAACCCGTGGGACCAGGCCCAGGAGAAATACCCCGCCGGCACCCGCGTCAAAGGCAAGATTCGCAACCTTACCAGCTATGGCGCCTTCATCGAGCTGGAAGAGGGCTTGGACGGCATGATCCATGTCTCCGACATGTCCTGGACCCGCAAAATCAACCATCCTTCGGAAGTGCTCAAGAAGGGAGACGAGGTGGAAGCCATCGTGCTGGAAGTGGACAAGGCCAACCAGCGCATCGCGGTGGGCATGAAACAGCTCGAGACCGATCCGTGGGAAGGCATTGACCAGCTCTACAAGGTCGGCGACCTCGTCACCGGCAGTGTCACCAAGCTGGCCAGCTTTGGGGCCTTCATTGGCCTGCAGCACGAGATTGACGGGCTGGTGCACATCTCCCAGATCAGCGAGGAGCGCATTGACAAGATCAAGAACGTCCTCAAGGTCGGCCAGGAAGTCACCGCGCGCGTCATCAAGATTGACAAGAGCGACCGGCGCATTGGCCTGTCCATCAAGGCGGCCAACTACTCGAACGAGCAACTCAAGGCTGAGCAGGCCGCCCTCGACGCCTTGAAACCGGGCGAGGACCTCGTCGCCCTCCAGCACGCCTTCGACGCCGCCGACGAAGCGAAGCAGGAAGAACCGAAGTAACCGCCGCGGCTCGGCCGTTCGGACGGATTCAGACAGGCAGGCTGGCAACGGCCTGCCTGTTCTCTTGTACCGGTTCGCCCCTCACGCGCGGCTGGACTATCGGCCAGCGCTTACCCACGCTGCGTAAACCTTCCGCTGCTCCCGGTTGGCTGACCTCTCATACCCATTCAGCACCGTCTCCAGGCCGTCGCAGAGCCTGGTAGCGGTTTGCACATACAGGCGGTTGGCCGCCGTCTCACTGGCACTCGGCAAGGGCTTGATTTGCCCCTTCTCGATCAGATGCCGCCGCCGGCCCGTCGCCGCCACACATTCCGCCGCCAGCCGCGCGTGGGCCGCCGCATAGCTCCTCTCCAGGCCCGCCGCCGCCAGGCGCCGCTCAAAGGCCCGGAGCTTGGCGGCACGCTTCTCCAGCACCGCGAGATCCGTTGCTGGGGATTGACTCTCACCCTGGGAGGGCGAGCGTCCTCGCGAGCCCTGAATTCCCGGCATGTCCGAAGATGTTTGGGCTCGCGCGGACGCTCGCCCTCCCAGCTTCCCATCACCCAGGACGATTTGCACCTTGGCCAGCTCCGGCGTCCTGGCATAGGGCAATGTGACCGTTGCCCCGTCAAACTGCTTCCACTTGCGGCCGTTGACCCTGACTGCCGTGATCGGCCCCGCGCCGACGGTGGACAGCAGTATCCGCTTGTTGCCGAACCGCACCGGATCGAGTTGCTCCAACTCGGTGATGCCGGGCGGCACATGCGGCACCAGCGTGACGCCGTCGGCCCGGTAGAGATACTCGAACAACCCGCGCATGAGGGCTGCCGCCGGGCCAAAGCTGTCGTAGCAGAGGTTGATTGGCTCGTTGGGCTGATAGACATCGCTCCCGCACTTGGTCAGCGGGTTGTCCATCCGGAACCGCTCGGCGAAGGTCAGCAACTGGCGCATGGACTTGCGCGCATCCTCAAACTTCCCCAGCCGGCAGTAGCCCAGCACCATCCGCGCCTCGCACGTGGACCAATGCCCCCCGTTGACCCAGGTGCCGTAGCCCCAAAGCCCCTCTGGCTTCTCATACATGTCATCGTAGGACGGGTAGTTGGGCAGGATGAAATCATGCGGTCGCAGGCCCGGCAGGGATGCAATCTTCCGGTATATCCGTTCCGCCTGTGCGTCGTCCGCCACCCGGAAGGCGATCGCATCATGGTTGGGCGAAGCCTCGAAGTAACCGTGCCGCTCCGCGCCCAAGACGCCGTGCTTCACGCCATCCGGGTCCAACGACATGATGAAGTAGCCCTCCTCCGTGGTCAGCCGTGGCAAACCGCGCCGCGCCAGTTCGCGCCGTTGGTTGTATAGCGCCGCCTGCTCGGTCCGTCCCGCCAGCTTCTCCAGCTCGATCAGCCGGTCCAACGCCGCGATGCAGGTGACCGACAGCCCCGCGAGGTAAGCTTTGTCGTAGCTTCCATCCGGCCGCTTCCATCCCGCAAAGCTTGGCGCCAGCAGGTTCCCCGCCGGACCGGCCAGGAACAAATCGTTCGCCGGGTCCCGGCGCGTCTCAATGAAATTAGCGCTTCGCTCCAGCTTGGGCAGGTAATGCGCAATCGCCCTGGCATCCCGGCTGATCAACAACAATTCCGCCTGCAAGACCACCCCCGCCGCGGTGAACTCCATGCCCCAATCGTGAATCGCCGTGCGCCCGTCGCCCTGCTTGTAAACAATCCACCCCGGCCGCGCCGCATCGCACAGGCAGCCGTCGGGCGCCACCCAGTCCAACGGCGGCTTGGCTCCCACGCGCTGGCCGTCGCCCATCTGGTCGAACCACAGGTCCTGCGCATTTTGGAGAAACGTGACGAAAGGCTCCTGCAGCAGCGGCAGGATGGCGTAGGTCGTGCCATAGGAGTTTTGGATCCACCACGCGTCCCACGTCGGCCCTTCCACCAGCCCGTTCCACTTCGGCTCGTAGAGCATGGCCAGGTTCTGCAGCTCCGGGTCCGGCGCAAACATCCGCCGCGCTGTCTCCAGCAACCGCAAATACTCCACGTCCCCGCCCCCGCGGTAATGTTTGCCATCGAACCGCGAGCCACCCGCCGCTGCAGCCCAAGCCGTGTCGCCCGCCACCGCCATCAGCCACAGCACCATGAAGCTATTGACCACAAAGCGGCCCGTGCTGCCTGAAAGAAGCCTGCCTTGATTGAGGTGCAGAATCATGGCTCAGCCTGTTTGGGAAATGATTGCGGGTCAAGGCAGCACTGGGCTTGATCAACTCATCGAGTTTATCGGGAGGGCCCGGACCTCGGCCTGCGTGAACGGGTTGGAGACGTTCAGGTACGGCGTATAGCCCTCAACTCTCAACGCTCGCCAACCAGGATGAACCCTCAAAGTAGTCCGTCCGTAGCCCCTCCTAAGCCCCTCGTATACCCCTCGTATACCCCTCGTATAGAAAATACGAGGGGTATACGAGGGGTATATGAGGGGTATACGAGGGGTTTATGATGGGTTATTGCGAGTTTACGCACCGGTTGGCGTTTGGCAGCAGGCGTTTGATCCGGTCATCGTTTGGCTAATCTCTGGCTTGATACCGAACCTGAAGATGTATGGCGTGGGCCATCGCGAGCCCAAATGCTCTGGTGGAAGGGGTCGAAGTTAGGGCTCGCGAGGACGCTCGCTCTCCCCAATCTGGTTTTTCAAATAGGCTCTTAAACGGATTTATCAGCGTCTGCGCCCCAGCGCAACCCTTTCGGTTGCGGAGGTAGATGCCTTTGGCAAGATCAACCCGGCAGGTTGACAAACGGCAGCCGGTGGTCGGCTGGGTGACTTACGCCGGGGATTGTCCTCCGCCCGCCGCTGTCTTAAGCTCCCGGCATGGGCACGCTCTACTACGGCGATAATCTCGACATCCTCCGGCGCTATCTCAAGGACGAGACCGTGGACCTCGTCTATCTCGACCCGCCCTTCAACTCCGCCCAGACCTACAACGCCTTCTTCCACGAGAAGGACGGCACCGACGCCGCCAGCCAGATCAAAGCCTTCGAGGACACCTGGCATTGGGACATCCTGACCATGGCCGCCTACAAGCAGATCACCGAGCAGCCGGGCAAGGTGTCGGACGTGATGCAGGCCTTCTACACCTTCCTGGGCGGCAACGACATGATGGCCTACCTCACCATGATGGCCCCGCGCCTGGTCGAACTGCGCCGCGTCCTCAAACCCTCCGGCTCCCTCTACCTCCATTGCGACCCCACCGCCTCCCATTACCTCAAGCTGCTGTGTGATGCGGTGTACGGGCACGACCACTTCCAAAGTGAAATCATCTGGCGCCGGACTGGAACTCACGGGAAGTCGGTCCGCTGGGCGCCGATTCACGACGTGATCCTGTTCTACACGAAGACGGACAAGTTCACCTGGAAGTTTCCGCGGCGTCCGTACATGAAAGGCCACGCAGAGAGCTTCCTCATTAAGGACAGCAAGGGGTACCGAACGAACTACTATGGCAATGTTCTTACAGGCTCCGGAACGCGGACCGGGGAATCCGGTAAGCCCTGGCGGGGTTTTGACCCCACGGCGAAAGGCAGGCACTGGGCAATCCCCGGCGCGCTGCTTTCTGACCTAGAGGAGGACATCAGTCACTTGTCGCAGCACCAGAAGCTCGACTACCTTTTCGAGAAGGGCTACGTCACCATAGAGCCGGGGGCGGCATGGCCAATCTATCAGCGATACATCAAGGAGACCGACGGGCCAGCGACTCCGGACGTCTGGGCCTACCAGCCCTACACGGAGGGGACGGTTCTGGGAAGCGACGAGGGCATTGACGCTGACGTGCGCTGGCTTTCCCCAAAGGACAAGGAGCGACTGCATTACCCCACCCAAAAGCCTGTCGCCCTGCTTGAGCGCATCATTAAAGCCAGCAGCAACCCCGGCGACGTGGTGCTCGATCCGTTCTGCGGGTGCGGCACGACCATTGACGCGGCGGAGAAGCTGGGGCGCAAGTGGATCGGGATAGACATCACGCAGCTTGCCACCTCGCTCATTAAGAACCGGCTGCGCGACACTTACAAGGGGAAGGTCGAGATCATCACCGTCGGCGAGCCGACCACGCCCAACGAAGCCGCCGCGCTGGCCGAGCAGGACAAGTTCCAGTTCCAGTGGTGGGCGCTGGGGCTGGTGGGCGCCCGGCCCGTCGAGCAGAAGAAGGGGGCCGACCACGGCATTGACGGCAAGATTCTATTCCGCGATGACCCGCAGGCGGCCAAGCCGGAGCAGATCATCATCCAGGTCAAGGGCGGCAAGACAGGGGTGAAGGACGTGCGGGACTTGCGCGGGGTGATTGACCGGGAGAAGGCGGCGATCGGCGTGCTGATTTCGTTGCAGCCGCCGACGGGGCCGATGGAGGTGGAGGCGGCGGATGTCGGGTTCTACGAGCATAAGCTGACGCGCCAGCAGTATCCCCGGTTGCAGCTCCGGACGGTGAAAGAGCTGATGGAGGGCAAGGGCATCGAGCGCCCGTCGGAGGCGGCAGCGGTGGATGTGACGTTCAAGAGGGCGCCGGAATCGAAGAAAAAGCACGGGCAGCAAAAGGACTTGGGACTCTAGCAGCCCCTTGAAAAACCGCCGGAACGCCGCGTGGGGGCACGCGGCCTACAGGATTTCCTCGGAATTCGATGCGCATTGTAGGCCCGGTGCCCTCACCGGGCGGGTTTATTAACGGGCTGCAAACAAGGCGTTCGAGCCTTGGATCGAGATCTGATCCTGTGGCTCGACCGAAATAGCGGGGGCCGACTGAGCGCAGGCATCGTGCGGTAAGGCCAGGATCAACCACACCAGAAAGGCGACCAACGCGCCTGCCGTTACCTTGGGTCCAAGACTTGAACTGAGCTTCATCGGTTGTGCTGATTGGCGCTGCCCAATACCGGGTTTGGGTTGGCGAAAGCTTCGCAACACACTTACCCGCGCAAATGCACAAGTAGCGCATGCCCTCCGTTTGACGGCACACGACCAACCAACCATCTTCTGGTTCGCAGCTTGTTGCAAGTGTGGCGGCGGCGGCGGCTGACAAGTCATTTAGTCATTTGGTCGCCCCGCGTAATGCCGCAGCCGATGCGCGGAGCGCTGGGCCAGCCAAAAGAACACAATCGGATCCCAGAATACGCCATTTGGGGGATAGGCAGGCGGGGAACATGTCCGTTATACAGTGGGCAGCAATTCACACAGCCCACAGCCATCGACCGCAACTGCCATGACACGCACTCGACCACGTAATCTGAGCGCCACTCTGCCGGGCTTGCGAGCCGCGGGCTTGAGCCCTGCGAGCCAGGCACCAGCGGTGAACGTCCTGGCGGCCCAATGCGATACCCACACGATCGATCAATTCGAGAACTGGAGAGGGTCGAATTGAATGGGCGTTGCCAAAGGCGCGGGGTCATCAGTGCAAGGCGATGCTCCTTGCGCCCATCGAAAACCGGGTCGCGGAAGGGGTAGCGCGCCGGGTCAGACCCTTATTTACGGCGTGGAAGCGCGAACCGGCATGCACTATAATCGGATCATGCTTTGGAAGTCGCCTGCCATGTGGACATGGCTAGGGGTAGCCGTGAACTTGTTGCTGGCGGGTGCGCTGCCAGCCAAGGCATCGGCGGCAACGGACGTGGTAACCAACCTGCACCAGTTTCAGGAGTTGGCGACCACGCAGCAGCGGGTCGCGTCGCACGTGCGATTGCGGGGCGCCGTTTGCTGGGCCAGCCCGGGCGGGAACCTGGTTGTGTTGCAGGACGAGTCGGGCGCGGCGGTCATGGAAACGGACCCGCAAGGTCCGGCGGTGCGGGGTGGGGACATGGTAACGGTGGAAGGCATGTGCACGGGTGGTGGCGGCGGCGATGGCTTCAGCATTGGGAAAGCCCTGGTCGTGAACAATGATCGCCTGCACCCCTGGCAGGAGAAGTCGGCGGAGGTTTTCCTGAACAAGGGGAAGCATCCTTTACGGGTGGCCTGGTTCAACCGCACGAACACGGAGACGCTGCGGGTTTCCTACCAGGGCCCCGGCATCGCGCGACAGGCGATTCCCGACGCCGTCCTGTTCCAGAATGGGTCGCGGGCCCGGGAGGCGAGGCCAGCGCTGTCTCCCGGGGTGCGGTGGCGAAGCTACGAGGGAAGGTGGTGGCAGGTTCCGGCGTTCGATCGGCTGCGCGTGTGCCAGGAGGGGATAGCGGCCAACTTCGATCCGGGCGTGGGGGGCCGGGATGCGTTTGTCGCGCTTTGCTTTGACGGCTGGCTGGAGGTGGTTCAAGCCGGCGTTTACACGTTCACCGTGGGGTCCGCAGGCGGAAGTCAATTGTACATCGGCTTGCCGCAATTGAAGGTGGTGGGGAGCGCGGCGCTGCCAGCCGCCCGACACGTGAACCTGGGACAGACGCTGACCTCGGAACCGGCCGGCTTCTGGGCCGAGGTTGAAGGCCAGGTGGATTTCCTCAGCCGCGGGGAGGCCGGCGGGTTGACCCTGTCGCTGAGTTCGGGAACGGGCAGACTGCGGGCAGAGGTTGCAGAGGGCACGCGTATTTTGCCGGAACTCATGCCCGGCAGCCGGGTCCGGTTGCAGGGGGTCTGCTGGAGCGCTATGACCCTCGACGAACAGAGAATCCCCGGGGTGTTCTGGGCACCGGACCCGGAGCAGGTCGAGGTTCTGGCTGCCGCGCCGCAGCCGCCTGCCGACGGGACGGAAATGGAGTCGGGTCAACTGCCAACCCTGACTGCCGTCGCCCAGATCAAGCACCTGAAGCGCGAAGAGGCCATGCGCGGCTATCCGGTGAAGATTCGCGGGGTGATCACCTGGTCGGACCGGACGGCGGTGGTGCTGCAGGACACGACGGCGGGGATATTCGTGGACGAGGTGGAGGTGAACGACAGCTACCACCTCCGGTTGGGAGAGTATTGGGAAGTGGAAGGCGTGACGGTGGCGCAGTTCGCACCCATGGTCCGCGCGCGGCGGGCGGTGCGGCTGGGCCGCGGGGTGATGCCGGAGCCCGTGCAACCGACGTGGGACCAGTTAATGAACGGAAGTCTCGACGCGCATTACGTGGAGCTGCGGGGAATTGCGACCGCCGTGGAATCAAACCGGGTGACCCTGCTGACCGGCGGCGGCAAGATACAGGCGCGACTGCCGGAGACCGCGCCGGAGCAAATCCAGCAGCACAAAGGGGCGCTCATTCGCCTCCGAGGATGTTTGTGGGCCGTGAAGGATGAGGTAACGCATGTCGTCAAGATTGGCGAAGTGCAAATCCACTCGGCGGTGATCAACGTGGACGAGCCGCCGCCGGCCTATCCGTTTGCCGCGCCACTGAAGCGGGCGCCGGAATTGCTTCTGTTCGACGCGCGGGCGGCGATGCTCAAGCAGGTGAAGGTCGCCGGCCAGGTGATTCACGTGCGGGCGGGCGAGTATTTCCTGATGGACGGCACCAACGGGCTGCGGTTTGTGCCGCGCGCCGCGGTGCGATTGGACGCAGGCAACGAGGTGGAGGTGGTGGGGTTTCCCGAACTGGGCGGGCCGTCGCCAGTGCTGTGTGAGGCCCTGGTGAAGCGGACCGGTCACGCTGGATTGCCGCCGCCGAGGGACCTGGCAGAGGGTTCCTGGCCGGTGGGAGAGCTGGACGCCACGCGGGTACGAACGAAGGCCTGGTTGCTGAATCTGAGCAAGGATCAGCAGGATCAGGTGTTTGGGCTGCAGGCGGGGCCGCACGTGTTTGTGGCGCGAATGCCGGCCAGCAACGCGGCGGGTCTCTCCTTTCCCGTGGGCAGCAAGCTGGAATTGACCGGCACATTTGCCGGGCGGATGGGAGACCGGGCCGCGGGCGGAGCGGTGGACTCCTTTGAACTCCTGCTTAACTCACGCGCCGATGTCCGCCTGCTGGCGCGCCCGGTGTGGTCCACCCTGCGCCGGATGATCATTGTTGTGGGCGTGCTGGTCGGGGTGCTGCTGGTGGCGATGGTCTGGATCACGATGCTGCGCCGGCAAGTGGAGCAAAGGACCGCTCAACTGCGGGTGGAGATTCAGGAGCGCGAGCGCGCGGAGAAGATGCGCGCCATCGAGGAGGAGCGCTCGCGCATCGCGCGGGATTTGCACGACGATCTGGGATCGAGCCTGACCGAGATCAGCCTTCTGGCGGACGCCGGGCTGGGCCATCCGCCCCTGGCGGAGCGCGCCCTAAATCGGTTTAGCGCGATCGCGGCCAAAGCCCGCGCGCTTGTGCAAGCTCTCGACGTGATTGTGTGGCTGGTAAACCCGAGCAAGGACGCGCTGCCGTTCCTGGCGGGATACCTGGGCAGCTACGCGGAGGAATACCTGGGCGCGTCGGGGATTGGCTGCCGGCTGAAGATTCCGCTGGACATGCCGGCGCTGCGCTTGAACGCCGACGTGCGTCACAACCTGTTTCTGGCCGTCAAGGAAGTGCTGCACAACATCGTGCGCCACGCCCACGCCAGTGAGGTGCTGGTAACCTTTGCGCTGCGCCAGGAGGCGCTGGAGATCACTGTTACGGACAACGGACAGGGGTTTGACCCGTCGGCGCCGGCGGAAGGCAACGGCTTGGCCAACCTGCGGCAGCGCGTGGCGGGAATCGGCGGCCGCTGCGAGATTCACGCGCAACCAGGCGGGGGCGCGAGCGTCCGACTGTTGCTGCCGCTGCCGGTCGAATCGAACCCTGCATAAGGTCCTTATGATCACCGTGGCTATTGTGGAAGACAACCAGACGGTGCGAACCACCCTGAGCGAACTGATCGAGGCGACGCCGGGTTACCGTTGTGTTTGCACCTGTGCCACCGCCAAGGAGGCGATGGTGGAGGTGCCGCGGTTAAAACCGGAGGTGGTGTTGATGGACATCCATCTGCCAGGCGAATCGGGCATCTCCTGCACCGCCCGTTTGAAAGCCAGGATGCCGGAAATACAGGTGATCATTCTCACGGTCTATAAAGACACCGAGTTAATTCTGCGGGCATTGAAGGCGGGGGCGAGCGGGTATCTGCTGAAGCGGGCGCAAACAAATGAAGTCCTGCGCGCCATCGCCGAGGTCCGGTCAGGCGGCGCGCCCATGAGCGGGGAAATCGCGCGCCTGGTGGTGCAATCGTTTCAGTCGCAGCCGGCTACGGACATGGAGGAGCAAGGGCTTTCCCGGCGGGAAACCGAAATCCTGAGTCTGCTCTCCGAGGGCATTACCAACAAGGAAATCGCCGTGCGGCTAGGCATCAGCGCGGAGACCGTGCGCACCCACCTGGGGCGGATTTACGAGAAACTGCACGTGCAGGGACGGACCGAAGCGGTCACCAAGTACTTGAAAGCAGGCGGCAATGGCTAGAAAGAAAGAATACGCCATTTGGGGGATAGGCAGGCGGGGGATATGGCCGTTATACGTTAGACAATAGTCCGCACTCACAACTATGAAAACAAAACACCAGACTACTTCGACTGTAAAACGCGTTCGTTCTTGCGGCCATTGGCCGCTTTGGCTTGCGGCGCTGGCCTGCGTTGCGGCGGGCCAGTTAGGGGCAGCAACGACCACCATCTATTCGACTGATTTCGAGAGCTACACCTCGGTGGCTACGAGCTTCTCCGACACGGCGGACGCCGATCCCACCGGCTTGGAGTGGAACATAGCCGACGACGATGCCTATTACCCTACGAACCTCAGCGCCGGGATACAGGTCATTAACTGGCTGACCAATGCGAGCGGCGGGGCGAACCAGGCCTTGCTGGTGCGGCCCGCCACTGAGGCGCAGATAATGTTCCGAAACGCCCGCAGCGGCACCAGCTACCAGCTTGATTTCTGGACCTACGCCATGCGGGAGCCGACCAGCGACCGGAATTTCTACGTCGCGCTGCGAGGCGAAGGCGCCGACAATAATGGGGATGATTTCTTCGCGTACCAGGTGAATCGCGCGGTTGGCTCGACGGTTCTACGCTACTATGACGGCGTAGGTGGGGCGGCGTGGGTCAACACCTCCGCCAACCAGACAACCAACCAATGGCAGCACCACAGGATAGTGATTGATCCCAACGCCCTGACCTTTACGCTTTATGTGGATAACATGGAGACGCCGGTAGTTGCTAACGGGGATATCTCCCGGCCCGACGTTGGGGTGCCCACACAACTCCGGATTATAAATGAAGCCAATGACTGGCAAGACGGTTGTTATGCCATTGACAACATCAGCTTCACGGTCGAGAACGCAGTGGACCTGACGACAACCTTTACTGAAGGATTCGAGAACTATCCGGTGCGGACGAGCACCACGGACGATGCCGATCCGCAGGGATCGTGGATCACAAGCGAGACCAGTGCCGCAGGGTCGGGAGCACAGCGTGCGCCAGCAAAAGTGCAGGTGGTGGATGAGGCCGCCACAGGAGTAAAGCCTCGTTCGGGCACCAAGTGCCTGAAGGTCGAAGGCGGCCAACGCGCCGGCGCCAGCATCGCCTGGGGGGTGCCACCGCAGTCGGACGTGCAAATTACGTGGTGGGCTTATGTGCCCCAGTCGGTAGCAGGGCAGCAGGCCCTCTATTTGCGAATGTCGCTGTATGGAGTCGAGGACCTCAGCAGCTGGAAAGGGGACGCGTCATTGCTGGCTTACGGTTCACGCGATGCCACCGTGGGTGACGCGACTTCACTTCTGCTGTATCCGCCCGGCACGGTTTGGGTTGATTCGAAGATTGATTACACTCCCAGCACTTGGGAGGAATATCGCCTCGTCACCCACACGGCGATCAATGCCTATACCCTGATAAAAGATCCGAGCAGCGCCAACCCTACGGTCATCGTGGATCGCGGCGCGATGGGTGGCAACACCTCTCCGTTCCCAACCAACACCTCTCCGCTATTCATGGCTGCCTGGAGTTCCTCGAACGGCAGCGGCCATCCCCCGGCGTATATTGATGACATTGAGATCAAATCACTCGTTTCCAACGTGCAGCCGCTTGGCGAAGCCTACGCGATTACAAACTACGGGACCCGGTTCACAAATTGGACGATCCTCCCCGCAGGGGTGGCGGTCGGCAAGCCAATCGTGGACCCGCGGGACAATACCACGATCCTTTGCACGGTAGACGCGGCTCCTGGAGCCATGGGCGGCATCTATCGGGCCGTGAAGGTTGCGCCCGGAAACTGGAGCATAGACCCGACACCGATTGTGAGCGGTCTGGACCGACCCTCCGGACTGGCGATCGAGACGAACGGCACGCTCTGGTGGACGCACGACTACAATAATGATTACACGCGCTCGGTCGCCCGCCTGAAGTGGCCGTGGGTCAGCAACAGCGTGGAGACGATCATCGCCGACGTAGGCCCCGACTTGGTCGAAACGGACGATGATGCGATTGACTTGACGATCGCCCCGTCTGCTTTCAGCGGCTCCGTTGTCCAGCCCGGCATGATCGTGGTAGCGGATCGCGGAGTGGATGGTAATGCCAACAACGGCGTATATGTCATTGATCCGGCCACGACTCTTGTCAGCCAGACAAACTACAGCACTTTCCTGGTCAACCCCACCACCGACCTGGGGGGCGACCTGGCCGCAATTACCCCGGTAGGCGCGAACGCAGTGGCGACGGTCAGCGTGGATGGCTGGCTGACGCTGATCAGTGCCGACGGCGGGTTGACCTACCTGCATCCGTCCAACTTGTGGCCGTTGGGCGATCCGGCCGCCGGCCAGGCGATTGCCGAGGATCCGCTCACCGGCAAGATCTGGGCAGCGGACGATCTGAAAGATGAAATCTGGTCCATTGACAGCAGCACCAGCGAGGATCAGCGCGAAATCGGGTTTCCGCTGACCGATCCTTTGCGAACGGACCGCCAGATTGATTTCCATGATCCCGGAATGGCTTTTGCGCCCGACGGCAGTTTCCTGGTGGTTAGCGACACCAGCACTAGCAGCGGGGGGCGAGTGATTATCTTCCACAATGAGCCCTTCACGATCCCGCCGTTCTCCATCACCTCGGTTACGCCCGCAGCGCAAGGCTGCCAACTGAGTTGGGGATCAGCCGGCGCTGTGAAATACAGCGTCCAGCGGAGCCTTAACGTGGCCAGCGCGGGGAGTTTCCAGACCATTGCCACCAATCTGAGCCTGCGGCAGTTTACGGACACCAACGCGCCGGCAGCCGGCGCCTATTACCGGGTGCAGGCGACACCGGTGATCATCCCATGACCGGAGCATAACCGCGACCATAAGCCGTTAACCTATACAAACGCCTAGTGGCGGAGCCGGCGACCGCTGGTACCGGCTCCGCCTCGGCCAAGAAGTGCATGAAGAATCGCCCGTGTTCGTCCAAAGGATTCACCCTGATCGAACTGCTGGTGGTTATCGCGATTATCGCGATTCTTGCGGCCCTCCTGCTGCCCGCACTGAGCAGAGCGAAGACGAAGGCGCAGGGGATCATGTGCCTGAATAACCATCGTCAACTCCTCCTGGCGTGGAAAATGTATGTTGAGGACAGCCGGGAAATCCTGCCCTTCACCAAGGGGAACAACAATTATGACCCTTACGCCTGGGTAAACGGCTGGCTGGATACCTCCAGCGCGCGAGACAACTGGGACATCACCCATGATATCACGCAGAGCATTCTCTGGCCTTACTGCGGAAAGAACGCCGCCATCTTCAAGTGTCCAGGCGACCGGAGCACGGTGAAAGTGCAAGGAATCGTGAAGCCGCGGGTGCGCAGCATGTCCATGGTCAACTGGGTGGGCGGGCGGGGCGATGGAAATGGGGCCCTCGCCGCAATGAATTGGTCTGACACCTATTATGGGAATACGACGGGCGAAGCCCGAATCTACCGCAAGTATTCAGACATGATTGATCCCGGTCCGGCGAGAACCGCCGTCTTTCTCGACGAGCGACAGGACAGCATTAATGATGGCATGTTCGTCATTGCCATGCAGGGTGCGGCGCCGCGTCCGGGGGCTGCCCCCACTCCCGAGGCTTACGGCTTCCATGACTACCCGGCGGCGTATCACGGGCAGGCAGGTGGCTTCTCCTTTGCCGACGGTCATTCTGAATTGAAGAAATGGCGCGATGCTCGGACCATGCCGCCGCTCATGGAGGGGAGTTATTATAGTTACCAGTTCAAACCGTCTGAGAACAACCCTGATGTGGCTTGGATGCAAGAGAACTGCACGCGCAGAATACCCTGAGCCCGTGCGGGCTTGTTCAGGCATTAACGCAGCCATGCGATACATCACCACACTCATACTGTGCAGCCTCCTGATGGGCTGCGGCAAAGCAGGCTCCAACGCATCCCATCAGCGCCTTCAGGCTGCGATGACGAAGCTGGCCGCAGCAAGTTCGCCGCAACAGAGGTTTCATGCCCTGGGTGACGCCGCCAAACAGAGCTTCGCGGCGGGCAAGGTGGAGGACGCCAGGAAGCACGCGCAGGAGTTAATGACTCTGCTGCCCGGCTTCCGGCAGGACCACGAATACGGCAATGCGGTGCATGACGCCAATCTGACGCTCGGCCGAATTGCCGTGCGCGAGGGACGGTTGGACGACGCCAAGCGCTATTTGTTTGAATCAATCCGCACACCCGGCGCGGGGCAGATGGATTACGGCCCAAACATGAGCTTGGCGAAAGACTTGCTGGAAAAGGGAGAGCGACAAGCAGTCCTGGACTACTTCGTGCGATGCAAGAAGTTTTGGAACTTCCGACGGCTGGACGAATGGAGTCAGGAGGTCAAGGAAGGAAAGATTCCCGACTTCGGAGCAAACCTGGTTTACTGACAAAGGAGTGCGGACCGAATCCAGGAACGTTTCGCCCGGCTTGTCCAGCCGGCAGCTTCAGTTCCCTTCGATCCGGAAATACCACTGCGAACCGCTATCGAGTGTGCAGGCAAACCGGTACATCCCTTGGCCAAGAAAGGTTGGCGCCAGCCCGTAAACCGGAAGGAATGGTCCCGACAAGCTGCTTGCGCGCAACAGGCGGAAGGTGGTCCAGGTGCCCTGGTTTTGGAATCCAATCTCCACCTGATTGCTGCCTGTTAGGCTGATTGGCCCCGGCAGGATCAGAGAACTGGGCTGGCGGAGGAGGTCGCCGAGGCTCAAGCCCGCGAGCCCCGATTGGTAGAGGACGGCGACTTCCGCGGCATTCAGGGCCCGGGTCCAAATCGCGACGTCATCCACCATTCCCGAAAAGTAATTGCCTCCGATTGGTCCTTCCCGGCCCATGGCCGCGGTCTGACCGGGCTTCACGTTCCGGGTAAGCCCAACCGGTGTGGTCGAATCGTGGCCGTAATGCACGTCCTTGGCCTGGCCATTGAGGTAAATCCAGGTCTCCCCGGAGGTCGCGCTGACCTGCCCGGAGTAAGTGGCGACGACATGCAGCCATTGGTTGGTCTGCAGCGCACTTTCGGAAATGCCGGGCCGAGCCGCGTGGTTATTCACATCAGTCACCTTGAAGCGGAGCTCCTTGTTGCTCTTATCCAGGTATACCACGTAACAATCGTTGGTGGAATCGAAGATGGCCCCGAAGCTGGTGGCGAGCTGCGAAGGCAGGCGGGCAAGCTTCACCCACAAGGCGATCGTCAGCGCGTTGGTGCCGATGTCCAGGCTAGTTGACGGCGGGACTGTTACGGAGGCGCTCGCGCCGTCGAGCTGTAGGCACCCGCCAAACACCGCGGTCTCCACGCCGCTCCAATGCGAAAGCCCGTCGCCACGCACCAGCGTGGCCGTGTTGCTCCCTTTGCTGTCAGCGACCGAAACCGCCATGGCATTTGCCAGGCCGTCGTCCATTCTCCAATACGTGAGCAATCCTTCCCTGACATTGACTGGGCCGTTGGTTGTGGGCTCCTGAAATTGCCGCACCATGGCCGGATCGTTCGAGATGATGCCATCCACCCCCATATCAATGAACGTCTTGATCGCCGGGCCGTCCACCGTCCAGACGAAGAGCTTCAGGCCCGCCTGGTGGACCAGGTTCAGCATGTCCGCAGTGACCTCGCCTTGTTCCCACGCGACCCGCCGCGCGCCGGCGTTCGTGATGCTGGTCAGGCTGGCGGCGGTGAAGGTGCCGTCGCCCAGAGCGCAAAGTTCGATCGCGGGCTCCAGACCGTGAACCGTGGAAAGAAAACCCCAGTCAAAGGACTGAAGCACGACATTGGTGACCACGCCCAGGCGGCGCAATTCAGTTACATAGGCCGAGGCTGACCCGGCTTTCTGCTCGATCAGTGGCACGGCCGCGGGGAGACTGTTGGTGATGGCTTCCTCCAGTGTGGGGATGCGCTCGCCGATGAAGTTGGTGGAGAACCAGGAGCCGGCGTCGAGGGTCTTCAGCCACGCCAAAGTGTTAGTCGCAATACCGCCGGTCCCATCGGTGGTGCGGTTCACGGTCGCGTCGTGCATTACCACCAGCTTGCCATCGCTGGAAAGCTGGCCATCCATTTCCACCATGTCCGCCTTGCCCAGAGCCGACTTGAAGGCGGCGACCGTATTCTCCGGCGCGAACCGGGAGTTGCCACGATGGCCAATGCTCAGCACCGCTGCGGGGCAATTCCCAGCCACATTGAAAACCAGGACAAGCCCAAGCAAGAAAGACCACCAGTGACAGCTACGCATCATAGGCCACAGATAAGCCCCTGGACCCTCTTGGGTCAAGTTCAAGTTGGGGCAACGGTTCAGGCTGTGGCGCCGGCTCCATCAGCCACAGCCAACCTGCCTGATCCTCATGCTGACCAGCGGCCGACACGTAAAAGACCCCGTGGCGCCGCTTGACCTCGGCCAGAGGCAAAAACATCGGTCACAACCGGCGAGCATAATTATTCTGCCTGCGGTTGCTCAGCACTTCCCGATAAATCTCCACGTGACGGCGAGCCACCACCAACGGGTGATACCGGCTGGCCATAAGGTCGTGGTTTGGCGGAGCGGGGGGACAACCCTGCGCGAGCCATGCAGATAGTTCCCGTTCCAGCGCCGACCAGTTACCCGGGTCCACAAGCACTGTTCCCGCCGCGCTTTCCGCAATATCTTTTGGGCCGCCTGCCCTGAATCCAAAGAACTTGAGGTTGCGCGCGAGCGCCTCCGCCACCACCAACCCGAACGCCTCGGATTGCGGCGTATGCACCAGGGCAGCCGAGGCATCGAAGGCGGCAATCAGCTCGCTGACCGGCATGGGGGCCGAGTAGCACGCGAAGCCCTGCCGCTGCGCCTCACGGACTCGATCCAGAAACGTTCGCGAGTAGGGCCTCTGGGGATTGGCAGCGCCGATGAAGTGCATCGAGAACCGCGGGTGGCGCTTGTGCAGCTTCTCCGCAAGGTCCAGCAAGGCAAGCTGTTGCTTGTTTTCGCACACCACGCCCACGTTCAGTAGCACGGTGCCGGCTTTCGCGCCCCCCGGGACCGGGCGGTCGAGCACCTCGGGTCGGAGCGCATTGGGCACGCGCCAGGTCCGTTTCGCGCGAGGCCTCACCAGGGATTCGGTGTGCTCCGAGTTGCAGAACACTCCGTCCGTCCGTCGCAAGGTGAAATTCTCCAGCCTGGCCGCCAGCCAATTGAAGCTGCCGATGCGGGCTCCGAGCAGGCGCGCATACTCCGCCATGTTGCCGTGGATCGTCACCACATTGGGCAGGCCGGAGAACACCGCCTCCATGGCGCAGTCGAGTTCCGTGCCCTGTCCGTGGACAATGTCCGGTCGGATTTCCTTCAGTTTCTTCCGGACGGCGCGAATGCACCCCTGATAGAGCGTGCGCATCCAGCCAATCTTGGGCACGTGCAGGCTGTGAAAAAAGATGTTCGGCCCAAGCATTTCGGGCGAGCGCATTGGTCGCCGGGCGCAGGACACGATGTGAAGCTCGATGCCAGCCGACTGAATGGGTTCCAACAGAACCTCAATGTTGGCGGAAATCCACGGCGCCTCCCGATCATACTGCTTGTAAGGCTCCCGGTTGTCGGTGGTAGTAATGGCCACTCTCATATTTCACGCGGTGTCAGACATAGCAACCTAGCAAATGACGTTTCGAGAAGATGCGTAACGATAGACTGCCTTGAATACTTTTCTGCGGAACGGGACGGGGTCCACACCCTGCCAATCCAACCTCAGGCTGAGGACGGGAGGAAGCGCGACGCCTCACCACCCGAACCCCGGGCACAAACGTTTCTGTCAGCACTCGCTTATGCACTCTCCCATGAATTCAGAGAACCTCTTCTCAAACACCTGAGGGCTCCAGTTATCCCGATAGTTCTGCATGCTCAACGCCGAAGCCTGGCGACACCACTCCACGGGCATGCGACTCGCTTCTCTGACATTACGAACCAGGCTTTCAATTTGCCAGGAATCCGCCAGGTGGCTGCTGGCAGGAGAAGTGGGCATGTCAACAAAACCAACCGGGATCAGCCCAACCCCGACACTTCCCAGAAAGGCCGTCCCGATACCTGAATCAATGGGAGCGGTAATCGTGAAATTCACGCGTTTCAGAATCGCGCGCAGATGCCGGCGCAGGCGGCTGAACCGATAATGATAGATATACCGAATGTTGGGTAAGGATAATTCCTTTCGGAACAACTGGCGCACCTCTTCTTCCACGTTGCAGTAGATATAAAGGTTCAGCTCAGGCGTGCGAGCAAATGTGTCGAGTAACACATCAAGCCCTTTTTGCACATTGCCCAGGTTTCCAGCCACATAGATGAATCCCTTCCTGCCCTCATCAAAATCACGATCTTGGACGATTAAATCGTCTTCCACGTACGCCGCCCACCCTACCGCTCGAATCTTATGGGTGTATTTGCCATAAGCCTTAATCATCCGCGGAGAATTCCCAGTGAACAAGTACTTCGCATGTTCCGAGAGGAAATCTTCACCCTGTCTCTCCTCCTCGGTTTGTGGGCGCGCATGAGCTGTAATGAGCGGCACGCCTTTTCGGGAACAAAGGTTTTCGTAGCGCTCCGTTGACTGCCTGAGAGCCTCCTTCAAGTGCGCAGTGGAGACATATTGCAGGATGAGTGTGTTGTTCTTCCGCATTAGATCAACCAGCGGTGTCTGCCGTCCTCCGTGGCCGATGAATATGTCATAGCGCTTGGTTGGCTGGAAATCGGTGCACGTGCGATCCACGATATCAACGGTGTATCCGTATCCATTCAGCACTTTCACCATGATATAAGTGAGGCCGCTCACATTGAACTGCTTGATTGCAGGGTACTCGCGCAGGGCCATCAACCAAGCTACCGGCGTAAGTGAAATCAAGGCGCGCTTGCTGGTGGGAGAGTGTGCCTTGAAATGATCAATATTCTCAATCAACGAAACGGGCTTGCCTGGGTTCAAGAAACGCCTTTTAGCGTTCTGAAGGGCTTCCAGGAGACAAATAATGGTCAGGTTCTTGCTCATAATCCCCTTCCGGCCACGGGCTTCGGGATGCGCTTTGCTGGAATGCCAACGTACGTGCCGGGCTCCGAAAGGTGTTTTGTAACCACGGCGCCAATTCCAATAAACACGTTCCCAACAATATTGATTTGATCGCGAATGCTCACGCTTGGGGCCAAATAGCAGCCGTCGCCGATGGTTACACTGCCGGATACCTGCGCATTGGCGCAAATCAGCACATCCTTGCCTATGGTGCAATTGTGGGCAATTTGCACCAGGTTATCAATCTTCGTATTCTCGCCAATGACCGTTGCTCCATCAAACATTGACTTGTCAATCACGCAGCCTGAACCGATTTCCACATTTCTCTCGATGCGCACACCCCCACAGTGAGGAATGGTTCTGCGGACTCCATTTAGCATCTTAACCTCGAATCCATCGCCGCCGATCACAATGTTGGCGTCAATCCTGCAGTCGTCGCCAATCGTGGTTCCTTTTCTGACATAACAAAACGGTCCAATACTCACCCTGTTCCCAATCTTCACACCGTCTTCAATTGCGGAGGAGGGATGGATTGAACAGCCAGCCCCTATTTCCCGAGGGAAGTCGAATTCATTATAGAAGGGCGTCTTCTCGAACAGGTACTGATGCAGCAAGTAAAACGATTCCATCGGCGAATCCGAGAAGATAACTGACATCGATTTCAGAACCGTCTCGTTGGACCTGTGAATCGTAGCCTTAGTGATCAGCGCCTTGACCTTCGGGTTCGACAGTGTTTCCGGGAGCATGGCCGCGCTGCCGCAAAAGGTGATCAATGAATCCGCCTTCGTGTCGGAACGAACCAACTTGATCAAACCGTTGATGGTTTCATCATTCCCCGAATACGGCAGACCCAAAACCCTGCTTATCTCCTCAACATGGATTTCTCGAATGCGCACAGGTTACCGGGTGGCATGAAAGAAACGGTTAGCACTATTGGCAACCGTTTCCAGGATTGAAAGGTCCATTTCCGCATAGAACGGTAGCGCAATAATTGATTTTGAGACCTGATCGGTGACGGGTAGATGAAAGGTTCTCGAATAGTATTTCCTATAGGCTTCCTGATCTGTGATTGAACTGGCATAATACACGTTCGTCTGGATGCCCTGGCTTTCCAGGTGGCAGGCCAGTTCATCCCTCCGGCTCGAACAGATGCACGAATAGACGTGATAGACCGCGTCAACTTTGTTATCCACTTTCTGCGGTTTCAGGTAACGCGGGTCCAGCAATTCGGCATAACGGCAAGCGAGTGCCTTTCTTCGGTTGTTCATCGCATCGAGATGGCGCAACTTCACTCTCAGGATGGCGGCCTGTAATTCGTCGAGCCTTGAATTGACGCCGTGTTCCAGAAACACATCTTTGTTCTTCATGCCGAAGGTCCGTCGGCTTCTGACTGTGTTCGCAAGGCTTTCGTTGTCTGTCAGCACCATGCCCCCGTCACCGTAACCTCCGAGATTCTTTGAGGGGAAGAAACTGAAGGCGCTGATGTCTCCAAGGGTTCCGGCACGTCGGCCGGCGAGGCTTGCACCATGGGACTGGGCGCAATCCTCGACGATGTAAACCTCCTTCCCCACGATCTCTCTCAAGCGCGGAATATCCACCACATTGCCAAACAGGTGGACCGGCAACACCGCCCTGGTTCTGGGGGAAATCAGCTCAGCCACCTTCTCAACATCCATCAGGAAGGTGTCCGGGTTGATATCCGCAAAGACCGGCGTCAGCTCTAACTGTCGGATCGCAGTGTAGGTGGCAAAGAACGTGAACGGGGTCGTGATGACCTCATCCCCCTTGTTCAGATCCAATGCCCACAGCGCCATGATCAGCGCATCAGTCCCACTGTTGACACCAATCCCGTGCCCGCACCCAATGTAGCGGGCGAACTCCTCCTCGAAGGCGGAGACATTGGGGCCGTTGATGTATCGGCCTGAAGCGAGAACGGCTTCGATCGCCTCTTTGATCTCGCCCTCGTACGCCCGGTATTGTGGCACCCACGGGCAGCGCATGATGTATTCCGGGTTTGGTGTTTCACTCTTCATAGTGGTGGCATGCTGGCGGGCCAATACGAATGTCAAAGCTTGCCTTCGATGATCCGGCTCAGCTCTTCGGAGTATTGGAATACTTGGTCGGCCGCCTCTTTTCCCTCGGCTTTGATTTCAACCGTCAGGTAGTCCTGGTACCCAATGTTATGCAGCGCTTCCATGATGCGTCCCCAGGGAACATCACTGATTAAAGACTTGGGGAACCCGATGGTGTGCGGATAATCCAGAAAGCCTTTGACGTGAATCTTCGCGATTCTGGCTCTCCCCAAAGTCCGGATCCAATCCTGCGGGTAGCCGTACAAACAACTGTTGCCACAGTCAAAGTAGGCTCTGACATAAGGCGAGTCCACTTCATCCAGGAAACGAACGAATTCCAGCGGGGAGAGAAGAAAGCGGTTCCATACATTCTCGATTGCCAGCGTGACTTTGACCCGCTCGGCTGTTTTGGCCAGAATTCGGATCTCGCTCAAGGCCGTCTCATAGACCTCCCGGTAAGAGGCATCCTGGCTCATAACGCCCGGAACGCACAGGACCGTGGTGGCGCCAATCCGGGCGGCGTACTCCAGATTTGCCTCGAATATTTCCCTGGTGTTCCTCCTGGCTGCAGGATCGCTGCTCGACAGGGGGGATTTCCAGTGGATCGTCTCTATGAACGAAGGCGTTTCCAGGCCCGCCTGGTCGGCTGCTGCCTTCAGCTCAAGCAGTTCCGCTTCCGACCTGACCGTGCGCAGCTCCATCCCGTCATATCCGGCACGTTTCACCAGCTCAAATTTCTCCCGGGTCGAAAGCTCTGCCGGTATGGAAAACCAGGATATTCCTTTTTTCATGCGGTCAGTTGCAGCCAGGATTCAGGTTTGCGTCGCCGGCGAGCGGCGCTTTGCCCCTCGCACCGGTTCATTGTCTCGCTCCCTGACCGCACTTGGGAGCGACGGATGATTGCCGAGCCGGAATCTGTCGGCAGTGGTTCGTCCCGCCATTCCGCGGCTTGCAGGGCTGTGGCGCAGTCTGTTCGTTGACGCGTTCATCGTTGCTCAATCCCGCCTACTCTATCGGGCGGCGCGCGGTGGTGTCGAGCCTGAAGCTCAGCAGCGCCTACCGAGTCAATGCGTATGCATGAAGCCTGGGAGCGCCGACATTCGTGTCAGCCCGTTGGGGTGGAAGCACCTGCGCATTGCAGGAATAAGCCGACAAGAATGTCGGCGCTCCAGCCCTGAGCGATTCGGCGACGGTGGCACTGAGGAAAGGCGCCCTCTACCCAAGCACTTCCACCCCCTCGTGGCTCCGACCACACTGTGGCCGAGGGCGCCGTTCCGGTGCGGTGTGGCCCCCCCCTTGGGGACCGGACGCCATGGGGACCACACCGGAACAGAGCCGTTGCAGTCCCGCTACAACGCCGGCCTGGAACCCGTATCGCTCCCCGTGGGCACCCGACTCCTATCCAGGCGGCCCGCCTTTGGAAGGTGGGCAGGGACGGGTCTCAGATTGAACCCGAGGCACTTGGGTTTGGGTGCCGTCCAGGAGCAGGTTCTCCCCAAGCACCAGTTGCCGAGGGACTGACGGTTTGTCTCAGCACGATTCGGGATACGTCATCAAACTTACGCTCCAGGGCATTGAGGTTGGCTGACGACGTTTCACGCTGCTCTTAATGGAATAGGGCCTTGAGGAAAGCTCCGCCAGGAGCTGCGATCCCAGACCAGCACCCCGTTCCACTGACAAAAGCGTAGAACCCGAGCTTGTTATGTAAGAATCGCGGCATGTGCACTTCGCCCGGAAAAAAAGGCTCATCACGGATTTCCGGGGAACGCCCAGACCCCTCGGTCGTTACTATCCTCCGTGCAGGTGCGGACGCCCGACGCCCGCGAATGACCCGGCCTTGATTTAGCCTCTCCTCAGGGGATGTCTCCCGCTCTGCATGGAGCGCCCTGTCCTATTTTGAGACAAGGATGGTTCTTTAGCCTCACTCCTGCCGGTCCCCTCGGCGCTTCCTGTCGCCCGCCGTATCCACGTCGTTACCACACCCTATCCTCAGGCTCACCTCTCCCTATCCTCACCGTCTCCTCACCGTTGAACCTCTGCAAGGTTTGCAGAGGTTCAACGGTGAGGATACGGTGAGGTAACCGTGAGGATAGGGAGTGGAGAGGGGGGTAGCGCCAGCCCAGAAGCCTGCTGGTTCGTGGCTGCCGAGCCGAACCGATGACGAAATTTCGTCGGCATTCCCCGGAAATCCGGAAAAAAGGCTTCCCAGTGGAAACAGGAGGCACTAGGTTTAGCACAAAAGGCCAGAATATGAACGAATTCATCCAGGCACTGGAAGCCATGCTCGAAGTCGAACCGGGCACACTCCAACCCGCAACGCCGCTGGCGCAGATTCGCAATTGGGACTCCATGGCGGCCGTAGGCTTCCTGGCCCTTGCCGACGGGAAATACGGCAAGGCTGTGGCTCCGTCCGCGATTCAGCAGTGTGCCACGGTGGGCGACCTGGCGGCGCTGGTTGGGCAGGCCTAGGCAGACCCGACGGCATGATAACAACCACCCTGCGCGGGTCACGCATTGCCGGCATTGCAGCAGCGGTGCCCGAAAGGAAGGTCGGCGTGCCCGAATTGGCGGCGTTGTTCGGCCAAGAGGAAGCATCGAAACTGGCGAAATCCACCGGCGTCTTCCGCCGCCGGATTGCCGGCAACGGCCTTTGCACTTCGGATTTGTGCTTAGCGGCTGCCCAACGGCTCATAGCCAATCTTGGCTGGGAACCTGGCACCATCCAGGGACTGATCTTCGTGTCCCAAACACCGGACTACCGTTTGCCGGCCACCGCCTGTGTGCTCCATGGAGAACTCGGCCTCGCCAAAGGTTGCGTCGCGTTCGATGTCAATCTGGGGTGCTCAGGTTACGTTTACGGGCTCTGGTTGGCCGCCCAGTTCGTCCAGGCCAGTGGATTGAGCAGAGTGCTGCTGCTTGCGGGCGACACAATCAGCCGCTGTCAGTCGGATAGAGACCGCTCTACCTTCCCGATTTTCGGGGATGCGGGCACGGCGACTGCGATTGAATCGGCCCAGGATTCTGAGATATCATTTGCTTTGGCAACCGACGGGGGCGGGGCCACACACCTCATGGTCCCGGCTGGCTGCTTCCGTATGCCCCACAGCGCCGAGACCGCCCGGCAGCAAGAACGTGAAAACGGGAACTGGCGCAGTGACGAGAATCTCTACATGAATGGTGCGGAGGTCTTTGCGTTTACCCTCCGGGAGGTGCCGCCCCTTATTGACACAATCCTGGCGGTTACTCGCTGGGATCGTGTTTCCGTCGCCCAATATGTCTTCCACCAGGCAAACCGCTTCATGGTGGATCATTTGGCCAAGAAGATGAAACTGCCGCCGGAGAAGGTTCCTTTCACCTTGGCTGAATATGGCAATACCAGTTCCGCTTCCATCCCGTTGACCATCTCAGCTTGCCTCGGAGAGAAACTGAGTCAGGCGACACCGCAAAAAATCGTGCTTGCGGGCTTCGGCGTGGGCTGGTCATGGGCGGCCTGCGCCACGGAAATGGGATCACTCATTCTGCCCCCGATTCTGGAGCTTCCCGAGCCATGAAGAACCCGCTGGATATGACCGGAAGCCGTGTGCTGGTCACGGGAGCCTCTTCGGGCATCGGAAAGGCAACCGCAAAGCTGCTGGCGGAATTGGGCTGCCAGGTCGTCCTCGTGGCCCGAAACGAAGAACGACTGAAAGCCACCCATGCCCAGATGACGGGAAAGGGTCACCTCATCAAGCAGTTTGATTTTTCGGATGTCGAAGGTGTCGAGCCCTTGCTCAAGGAGGTGGTTGCCACCGTCGGTCCGCTTGCAGGGCTTGTCCACTGCGCCGGTCTTCACCGGACCATGCCCATTCGATTTGAGAAGCCAGCCATCGATGATCCACTGTGGCGCATCAACTACTTCGCCGCGGTGGCTTTGGTTACGGCCTTCCGGAAGCCACTCATTCACTCTGAGCACTCAAGTGTGGTTTTGGTTTCATCGGTGATGGGGCTTGTGGGCCAGCCTGGCGTTTCCGCCTATTGCGCATCAAAAGGAGCCGTACAGGCCTTTTGTCGTGCCGTGGCCTTGGAGTTGGCGCGGGAAAAGGTCCGTGTGAACTGTGTTGCCCCCGGCTTCGTTCGCGCCATGCTCAGTTTCGAAAGCCAAAATGCGCTGACCCCGGAGCAGTTGAAGGACATTGAGCACTACCACCCATTGGGCTTGGGCAGTCCGGAGGATGCTGCCAATGCCATTGCGTTCCTTCTGGCTGACACCGGGCGTTGGATCACGGGCACAACGCTGGTGGTTGACGGCGGTTACACCGCTCACTGAATCTGATCATGAAGGCTGCCATTCGAGCCATCGCCTCCCACCTTCCCGAAGCGGTGTTGACCAACGACGCCATTGCCGCAGCCTTCCCAGACTGGCCGGCGGACAAGATCGAGAAGAAGCTGGGCGTTCGTGAGCGCCGGATTTCGGGCGCGCAAGAATACACCTCTAATCTGGCGGTGGCCGCGGCCGAGCGGCTCTTCCTTCAAACGGGTGTGGACCGTGCAACCGTAGATACCCTGATCCTCGTTACCCAAACGCCTGATTACCTGCTGCCGACGACCGCCTGCATCGTGCAGCAGGAATTGCGGCTGCCGTGCAAATTGGCCGCCTTTGATCTGAACCTCGGCTGCTCTGGATTTGTCTATGCGCTGAGCGTCGCCAAGGGCCTGATCGAGAGCGGGTCGAGCCGCCGGTTGCTCCTCATCACCGCTGACACCTACAGCAAGCTGCTGGATCCGGAGGATCAGTCGGTGCGCACCCTTTTCGGGGATGCCGCGGCGGCCACACTCATCGAGGGCATCGAATCCGACCGGCCGTTGATTGGCCCGTTTGAGTTCGGGACGGACGGTTCGTGTGCGAACCACCTGATTGCCCCCGGCACGGCCATGCGTGGCCGGTCCGCGGATGCCCTCCCTTGCCTGCGCATGAGCGGCCCGGAGATTTTTGCTTTCACCCTGCGAGTCGTGCCGCCCTCGGTGGAGTCCGTTCTGGCTCAGGCTGGTCTTACTCTGGAACAGATTGACCTGTTCGTGTTCCACCAGGCCAACGGGTACATGCTGGAGCATCTGCGGCAAAAGTGCCGAATCCCTCGCGAGAAATTCGTGGTCGCCATGGCCGAGTGCGGCAACACGGTTTCGACCAGCATTCCCCTGGCGCTGATTCACGCGCTTGAAGGCGGCCAACTCGCCAGCGGGGCAAGAGTGCTCCTCGCGGGGTTCGGCGTGGGCGCCTCCTGGGCAAGCTGCCTGCTGGAGTGGATTGAACCGCGCCCTGCCGGACCGGCCTGAATCGCTCCGGCCTCCACTCAACAATCCACCGCCCCGAACACCTTGGACGTCACCTTTAAATCGAGACTCCCGGCGCTCATGCGGGACCAAGTTGAGGCTGTGTTCTTTTTTAACCCCCGGCAGTCACGGTGGGCGGCGGAAATCCGGCGGGTCGTCGAAGATTACGGCGTGCCCGAGATCAAAAGTGTCGGCGGTGAGGTCACGCTGACGCTGCGCGGACATGAGACGACGCAAACGCTCTTTGCCGTGTGCCCGCCGCGGTGTGATGTTCTCGAGGGTGTTATTATCTATGGCCGGTTCCAGTATCCCGAAATCCTCGTGCTGCACATGGCCCTGGCTGGACCTCGGGCCGCTTCCGCGCCCGCGGCCCAGGAGGCAGGAGGCGGTCTGAGTTTTCTGGGCCTCATAGAGGCGTTCAGCAAACTGGTGAAGACCGTGGCCGGCGTGGAGCGCTTGCGTCTTGCCTACTGGGACCTCGCCATTCCGCTATCCTGACCGCGCTGTGCCGCATTCGGAATCACGTCTCTCCTGCTGCGCTCCGCCCGCCTGCTGCGTGATACGCCCACCGATCGGCTTGCCTTCGGTCCAGTCGGTATTGAGGCTTATTGAGTTTCAGGGGGGCGTGGCAGTTTGATGTTAAGATATCGCTCCAGAAACCTATCGTGAGGCTCGGCGAAATTCCCGGAGACGCGTTTGCCCGGTTTCACATCCCGCACCACCACCGCTCCCAGCGAAACCGTCGCGCCCCCGCCAATTTCAATGGCGTTGGTTATTGTGGCGTTGCCCCCAATCCATACATCGTTTCCAATTCTAACGCTCCCCCCAATCAGCACACCGCCGAGGACAAGACAACGCGGGCCAATCTCGACATTGTGCGCGACAAGCACGTGGTCATCTATTTTCACATCGTCGGCGACAATGGTATCCCCCAGAGCCCCCTGCGCGATGGTAGTCAGCGCGCCGACCTCAACCCGATTCCCAATCCTAACGCCGCCCAGTTGAGGGAAAAGGACCGGAGTGCCTGAATCATCCCGTTCAAAACCAAACCCCTTCTGGCCAATGACCGCTCCCGACTTGATGTAAACGTCGGAACCTATGCTCACCTTCCCTGAAATGGTCACGTGTGGCTCCAGAACGGTGCGATCCCCGATCGTGACATCCCCGGAGATCACGCACCCGTCGCCGATGCGCACGAGCGGATTCAGGGGCTTCGACGTGCGGATCACAGCCGAACCAGCAATCTGCGGAACAAACGGCTCCGAGAAGAAGCGATTGAACACGCGACAAAACATGAGGCGCGGATTGTCGGAGAAGAAGAACACCTGCGGGAGCGATTCTGACTGTGGTCTGAGCAATGACGGAGCAAACACCAAAACATCTGCCGCCGCGCTCGCGAAGAGATTTGGGAGCGACTCCCACTTTCGGGTTACGAGCGTTAGCGTGCCGTCGGCCACACTGGTGGGAGAACCCAGGCGAACCAGCGGAAAATCGCGTCTGACGTGCTCATCGAGCCCAAGAAAGGCTGCCACTTCTCGCACCGTGGTTTTCATAAGGCCTGAGGCTGTGAAGATGGACGGAAGACAATGATATTACGACTGGGATCGTTAATTGTGGCTGCCAAGTCCTGTTCCCCGCAGGCGGCTCGGTGCTTCAACAAAGCGGCGAGTTTTTCCGCTTGAGTCTGGCCCGGAGCGACCCACCAGACAGGGTGGGAGGTAAACTGGATTCTGGGAGTCTGTGCCTTTCGGATGAGTTCAAGTATGGATTCCTCGCGCCAGGTGGCGCCGGAATCCGCGATGTAGCGGATCTTCGAAAAGAAGGAGCGGTTATACCCGCTGAAGAACTCATCTGTGGAAATCTCGGTGCTCAGAATGTTCTGGCTGGGTTTGTGAAAAGTAACGCATCGACTGACCTGGCTCGCGCCCGCCAACTGCTTGAGGAGGGCAAGTTCCTGGCTGATGGATTTCAGCAGCCCAGGCAGGTCCGATTCCGGATAGGCAGACACATCGAAGTGCAATCCCACCTGATGACCGCCATCGAGAATATCACGCAGCCACTTTGAGGCTCGAGGCGCGAGCAGGTTGTAGAGGGGGTTGCGCAGCATCAAGAAAAAGGTGGACTGGACCCCGTGGCGCGATTCAAGCAGGGCGAGTTGCCTGGCGTAGTTCAAATCGACATCCACGTCGTGGCGCATGATGACAAAGCGTGAGAAGTTTCTCGCCGTTTCATAGCCGACGAACGCATAGCCGTTTTGCTTGGCTTCCTGGAAAAAGACCTCCAAGCTCTCGAGGTTGATGTCCTTACCAACTCGACTGTTGTTCACATCATTCATCGGTTCGTGGGGACGACATGATACACCCCCTCACCAGCGCAAGCTTTATCTGGAAGAATGCGGTCGCAACGCCAAATCATAATGCTTTACGAAAATACTCAACCGTCCCTCTTATGCCTGCCTCCAGAGAAGTTCGTGGCACACTGCCTAAGAGTGTTTCCAACCGGTCGCCGGAAAAGGCAGCATTACCCACGTCAATGGACTTGACTTCGTCCGGGAATTCCCGAAGGTGGTAGGAGCCCCAGCCGACCTCACAGATCAACAGATCCAGCAATTCCTCCAGGATAACGTCCTCGCCGGCGAGGTTGAAGTACTGAAAGCCGTGGAAGGGTATCTGAGCGCACAACCACACCGCCTCCGCCACGTCCCCAGCATAAATCACCGGGCGCCGCCGTCCGGTGCCAAAGAGTTCGATTGGGCGGCCTTGCAGCAGATCGCGGATGAAACCGCCGATCAACCCTATGTCCTCCCCCTGCACGGGCTGGCGCGGCCCGAAACAGTTGCCGAGGCGCAGACTGATGACCGCGAAGCCTTTTATTCTTGAGAAGACCTCCCAATTCGTTTCCGCCGCCTGTTTGTGCGAACCCTGCACATCCTGGGGGTTCGACGGCGTCGTCTCCGTAATTCGCTCGACTTTAGGATTACCATATTGGCTGCGAGAGCCGAGCGAAATCACCTTCTTCCCCGAACTGTGGGCGATTGCGTTGATCAGCGCTAGGTGCGAGCCGATGTTCAACTGCATGTCGTAGAGCGGGTCCTGGAGTGCAAGGCGGTGGCAAGTCCAGCCCATGCAATCCACTATCAGGTCGTTTTCCGCAACCAACCCTGCCAGATTCGACACCTGTTCGACCGGCGCATCAAGAAATTGGATGATGGGGAGCAAGCCCGCAAGGTTCTCTCGGCGCCCGCCAGTGCGGGCGAGCAGGCCATCAATAACCGTTACCTCATGCCCGGCTTGCGCAAACCGTTCGGCAATGTGGCTGCCGATGAAGCCCGCACCTCCGGCAATGAGGCATTTCATGGCACCGCCGGTTTCTTCAGCCCGGCGAAATGCTCGCGGTAGGCTTCCTGGGCCACCTCGTAATCGTTTCTGCGCCCAATATCGAGCCAGTATTCGCGGATGGGATACTTGGCAACTCTTAAGTTGCGGGCAATCATGTCCTTGATGAGCGTGTCCATGCCGTAGCACTTGCCGTTCGGAATCAACGCGAGCACTGCCGGTTTGAGGAAGTAAACCCCAGCGAGAATCTCCAGTTTCAAGTCGGGCTTCTCCTCCACCCCAATGATGTAATCCCCCTCGGAAATGATCTTCCCAAACTGAAACGGCACGGCGATCTCCCGGGTCATTACGACCAGGCTTGCATCAGTGGCTTGGGTGAAAGCAGCGGCCTTGGAGAAGTCGAGCGTGGTGAGAATATCGCCGTTCATCAGCAGGAACGGTTCGGTTAGTTGCTCTCGCACCAGAGACACGGGGCCACAAGTGCCCAGTGGCTCCCGCTCCTTGCTGAACTGGAGGCGGACACCGTATTTATCCCCGTTGCCAAGGAACGCCTCGACATACTCCGCCATGTGATTGGTGGCGATGATGATGTCCTGGATGCCGTGTTTCTTCAGGCTGAGAATCTGAATTTCCAGGACCGAGCTTTCGCCAACGGGCAGGAGTGGTTTGGGAATGACCTCGGTGAAAGGTTTCAATCGCGTTCCGAGGCCGCCAGCCAGAATTATAGCTTTCATTCTAAGAGGGAGGCTCGCTCTAAATGGTGTAAGTCTTGGGGCGGTATCTTTCCCGGTTGCACTTCACCCATTCAATCGTCCGCCGCAAGCCTTCCTCAAGACCAACAACCGGTTGCCACTTCAACAAGGAAGCCGCCAACGCATTGCTGGCCAATAGGCGTTCGACTTCGCTTCCTTCCGGACGGATGCGCTGATCCTCACTGGTGATCTTCAGCGGACAATCCATCAGCCGTCCGATCAAGGCCGCGAGGTCGCCGATGCTGATTTCACGTCCCGAGCCCAGGTTGACGGTGCGCCCAATGGCAGCCGGGGCCAGAGCCGCTCGCAGGAAGCCATCCACCGTGTTGGACACAAAATTCAGGTCTCGCGTGGGATGGAGGCTGCCCAGTCGGACACCCCCTCCGTCGAGCGCCTGGCTGATGATGGTGGGGATGACCGCCCGGGCCGACTGGCGCGGACCAAATGTGTTGAAAGGGCGGACGGTGACGACGGGCAAACCAAAAGAAAGGTGAAAAGCCTCCGCCATCTTGTCTGCGCCGATCTTGCTGGCAGAGTACGGGGACTGGCCTTGCAAAGGATGCGTTTCGTCAATAGGCACATGGCGCGCGGTACCGTAGACTTCACTAGTCGAAGTGTGAATGACGCGCCCCACACCCAATTCGCGCGCGGATTGGAGCACATTTAGCGTCCCAACGACATTCGTGCGAACATAGGAATCCGGTGCCCGGTAGGAATAGGGAATTGCGATCAAGGCCGCCAGATGAAAAACCACCTCCGCCCCCTGCATGGCCGTCCGCACACTGTCGCGGTCGCAGATGTCTCCGGCAAGGATCTCGATCTTGTCGCGCCCGGGCGATTGATCCAGCCACCCAGCCGAGCCCAGTGCGTTGTAATGCACCAACGCCCGGACCTTGGCGCCGTGTTCCGCCAGCGACTCCGTAAGGTGGCTTCCAATGAAGCCGCCGGCGCCAGTGACCAGAACGGTTTTTCCTTCAAATTCAGTCATGCAAGACAGGCAACTCCTATCAGTGCCGTTGGTCATCGTCAAAGCTAAAGTGCCGCCCGGGGGAAGCCAGTCGCTGGAAATAGCCAGGCCGGTTTCATCGCACGCGCGCAGTGGTTCACCCCGGTCCCGATGGCTGGGCAGCTCGAGGTCGCCATTTGTTCGCCCTGAGTTTGCCACTCCCCACTCACACCCCATCTCCCGTGCCTAAGTGACCCGAGAAAGGAAAGCCTCTTGCGAGCCCTGGCTCGCGGGTAAATGCTCTGCTGCTTAATCCATCGCGTACGGGCTGCGCTTGGGCAGCAGGCGGTTGCTGCCGACTACCGTGGCACCCGGTGGGACATCCTTGGTCACTACCGCGTTGGCGCCCACGGTTGCGCCACGACCGATGCGGACGCCGCCGAGGATTTTTGCCCCGGCGCCGAGGTAGGCCCCGTCCTCGACTTGGGGCGCCGCGTTTGTCAGATCTCGCCCGCCGAGTGTCACTTGGTGGCCAATGACCACGTCATTTCCAAAGCGCGTGCCCCGGTGAATGACAATCCCCATCGGGTGGGGCAGGAATACGGTCTTCGGAAGCCCCAGCCCGATATCGCAGCCCAGAAAGTACATATACAGCCGGCTCAGCACCGGCACCCGGTGCCGGGTCAGGAAGATAAGCAGCCGGGCCGCGGTGCTGTTGCTGATCCAGGGATTCTTCGGATGAGAGCGGGAGGGACTACGTAGCATGCTGTTCCTTCGAGTGGCCGCGTTGGGATATATATGCGTGCGTGAGAACCATCGTGATTGTGCAGGCGCGCTTACGCAAGCTCAGAAAAAGAACGTTGCGATCTTCCTGGCCAGGATTGTCGCGATTTCCTCGTCTGTATTGGTGAGAACGATGACGGCCAGGTGGTCGTCCGGGAAGCGCTGGATCGAGGCGGAGAAGCCAGAGGTGGAGCCGCCGTGGCCGATGTTCTTGTGCCCTTCCGTGGTTACCACATTCCAGCCAAAGCCGTAGGTCTTGTTTGTGCCGCTGTTCAGCGTCACCGGCGTCCACATTTGGGCCTTGCTGGCGGCAGTCAGGAGGCGTTCACCGTCCAGGGCGGCGTTCCATTTCGCCAGGTCGCCTACTGTGGAGGCAATCGCCCCGGCGGAAAACACTTCCGTCAGGTCGGAGTCGCGGTTCATCCAGACACGGTTAGTCTGCTCGTAGCCAGCGGCGCGATTGGGGATGACCAGGCTCGGCAGGCGGTTGGTGGTGGCGTGCATCCCCAGCGGCTGGAAGATGCGCTCGCTCATAAAGTTCCAGTAGGTCGTTGCGCTCACATTCTCAATGATGTGGCCCAAAAGATTGTAGCCGGTGTTGCAATACTTCCAGGAGTCCCCCGGCGCAAACTCCATCGGCTGCCGGCCAATGGCCTGTATGAACTGCTGTTGCGTCAGGTGTCGCCACACTTGGAACCCGTCCAACCCGGTGTAGCTCTTGATGCCCGAGGTGTGTGTCAGCAGGTGCCGGATGGTCACGTTGGCCCACGCTGCCGGGGTATCCTTCAGATAGTTGCTGATCTTGTCGTCCACCGAAAGCTTACCCTCCTGTGCCAGCAGCAGAATCCCCGCCGCCGTGAACTGCTTGGTAATCGAGCCAATCTCGAACACCGTCTCAGGCCGGGCCGGCACGTTCAGTTCGAGATTGGCGAGGCCGTAGGCCGCTGTCTTGATCGGCTTGCCATTCCGAATGATTTTCAACGCAACGCCGGGGATGCGGTGCTCTTTCATCTGGGTCTTGAGGTAATGATCCACCCGATCCGCGCGCGCAACCGGCGACACGAGCAGCAGACTGGCAACCAAGGCACCGGCTAAACGGAGTTGTTTCATGGGGCGATGATAACCGAGCCTCGCGCCCTAAAACCACAGCAAACTCGGCCCTCGCTTCTCGTCGTTCCCACTCGCCGCTTGCCAACCGGGCACGGCAAAACTAACTTGCGCCCCGCTATGGAAAAAGTCGTCATCATCGGCTCGGGTTGCGCGGGTTTGACTGCCGCCCTTTACACCGCGCGGGCCAACCTGCGTCCCCTCGTGCTGACTGGCACCCAGCCGGGCGGGCTCTTAACCACTACCACGGTGGTGGAGAACTATCCCGGCTTTCCGGAAGGCATTGAGGGCTACGAATTGATGGCGCGGATGCAAAAGCAGGCCGAGCACTTCGGGGCGCAGGTCAAATTCGGCACGCTGGAATCAGCCAACTTGTCCCGCCCGCCCTTCAGGCTGAGCGTAGATGGCGAGCCGGTCCAAACCGAGACGCTCATCATCGCCACCGGCGCGAGCCACCGGCACCTGGGTTTGGAGAGCGAGCACCAGCTGGAGAACAAAGGGGTGACCTACTGCGCCACTTGCGACGGCGCGCTGCCGGTATTCCGCAATCAGCCGCTGGTTGTGGTAGGCGGGGGCGATTCGGCCTGCGAAGAAGCTCTCTACCTCACCCGCTTTGGCTCCAGCGTGCACCTCGTGCACCGCCGCGACACCCTCCGCGCCTCCAGGATCATGGCGGAGCGGACGCTCTCCCAGCCGAAGATCAAACCCATCTGGGACTCCGTCGTCACCGAAGTGCTGGACGTAACGCAGAACAAGGTCACCGGCATCCGCCTGCGGAACGTCAAGACCAGCGCCGAGACTGTTCTGGAATGCGCCGGCCTTTTCGTGGCGATCGGCCACGTGCCCAACACGCAACTTTTCAAGGGCGTCCTGGATATGGACGAGGCCGGCTACATTCTGCCCCGGCACGGCGCGGCCACCAATGTGCCCGGCGTCTTTGTGGCGGGCGATTGCGCTGACCGGGTCTACCGGCAGGCCATCACTGCGGCAGGCATGGGCTGCGCCGCCGCCATCGAAGCCGAACGATACCTGGCCGCCAAGCCGCGCTAGCGCGGAAGGCCGCCCTCCGGCACATTCCTCGCTCGACTCACCCCGCCGAGGCGCGATAATAGCCGGATGCTGAATCCTGAGCCCACCAAGTCCCACGTGCTCGTCACCGGCGGCGCCGGGTTTATCGGCTCTCATCTCGTTGCGCGGTTGCTGGCGGACGGCAAGGCGGTGGTGGTGGTTGATGACCTGTCCACGGGCAGCCTTGACAACCTGCAGGCTGTGCAGGCGCATCCTCGCCTGCGGGTCATTGTATCCACCGTTTCCGGTTGCGCAGAGCTGGCACAATTGGCTGCTGGCGCCGAATCCATCTATCATCTCGCCGCCGCCGTCGGTGTCGAGATGGTGCTCAATTCACCGGTCCACACGCTGCTGACCAACCTGCGCGAGACGGAGTCCCTGCTCGACGCCGCCGTGCCGCAGGGGGTGCCGGTCCTCCTGGCCTCCACTTCCGAGGTATATGGCAAGAGCCAGCAGCCGGCCTTTGGTGAGGAGGACGACTTGCTCATCGGTCCGCCGCACCAGACCCGGTGGGGCTATGCCTGTTCCAAGCTGATGGACGAGTTCCTGGCGCTGGCGCATGCCCGTGAGCGCTCGCTGCCGGTCGTCGTGGCCCGGCTGTTCAACACCGTTGGCCCCCGTCAGACCGGCCGCTACGGGATGGTGCTGCCGCGCTTTATCGCCGCCGCCAAGAGCGGCCAGTCGCTCCAGGTCTATGGCGACGGCTCCCAAACGCGCTGTTTCTGCCTGGTCACCGACACCGTCGAGGCGCTGGTGCGCTTGCAAGGCTCTGCGTCCGCCCGCGGCCAGGTCTTCAACGTGGGCGGCACGGAGGAAGTCTCCATCCGGCAGCTGGCCGAGCTGGTGATTGATGTCCTCGGCTCGCGCTCGACGATCGAGTATCTCCCCTACAGCCGGGCCTACAGTGCGGGCTTCGAGGACATGCGCCGTCGCAAACCCTGCGTGGAAAAGCTGGCCCGGGTCACCGGCTTCCGCCCGGCCACGCCACTGCGGGAGATCATCCAGCTCACCAGTGCCGCCATCCCGCCCCCCGGCAAAGCCGGCTGTCATGGCTGACATCGTCCTGAGCACGCTGAACGCAAAGCACCTCCACGCCGCGTTCGGACTGCGCTACCTGCTGGCCAACCTCGGCCCGCTGCAGCCCGCCGCCGCCATCGCGGAGTTCGACATTAACCAGCGCCCGCTCGACATCGCGGCAGCGCTCCTGGCACGGGGCCCGAAGGTTATTGGGCTGGGTATTTACGTCTGGAATGTGGCGCCGGCAACGGAAGTCGTCGCCATCCTCAAGCGCCTGCGGCCCGACCTCACGGTCGTCCTTGGCGGCCCGGAGGTCAGCTATGAAACCGAGTCTCAGCGCATCACGCAACTGGCCGACTACGTTATCACTGGCGAGGCAGACCTGGCTTTCGCCGCCCTCTGCCGGCAACTGCTTTCCGGCCAGCGCCCGGCCACCAGGATCATTCGCGCCCGCCCGCCCGAATTCTCCGAGCTGGCGCTGCCGTATGATCTCTACGACGACCACGATATTGCACACCGCATTCTCTATGTGGAGGCCTCGCGCGGCTGCCCATTCGCCTGCGAGTTTTGCCTCTCCTCCCTCGACATCCCGGTGCGGCAAACGCCCCTGCCCCGGCTGCTGGAACACTTCCAGCGCCTGCTGGATCGCGGCGCGCGGCAGTTCAAGTTCGTGGATCGCACCTTCAATCTCGACCTGGACGCCAGCCGCGCCATTCTCGAATTCCTGCTCGCACGCCACCGCCCCGGATACTTCTTCCATTTTGAGCTCATACCGGATCGCCTGCCGGAGGCGCTGCGCGAAGTGATCGTCCGCTTCCCGCCGGGGGCGCTGCAGTTCGAGCTCGGCGTCCAGACCTTCAACGAAGAAGTCGCGGCGCGCATTCATCGCCGCCAGGACAACCAGCGCCTCGAAGACAACTTCCGTTTCCTGCGCGAGCGCGCCGGGGTCCACCTGCACGCCGACTTGATCGCCGGGCTGCCGGGAGAGAGCCTGGAAAGCTTCGCCGCGGGCTTCGACCGGCTGATTGGGCTTGGCCCGCACGAAATTCAGGTGGGCATCCTCAAGCGGCTGCGGGGCGCACCCATCGCCCGCCACGACGGCGAATGGCAGATGGTCTATAATCCGCACCCCCCGTACGAAATCCTGCAAAACCGGCTGATTGACTTCGCCACGATGCAGAAGCTGCGCCGGTTTGCGCGTTACTGGGACCTGGTGGGCAACAGCGGCAACTTCCGCGAAACCACCCCGCTGATCTGGTCCAACGCAACCCCGTTCGCCGCCTTCCTGCGCTGTAGCGACTGGCTGCACGCCCGCACGGGCCGCACCGACAGCATCGCGCTGGCCCGGCTGGCCGAGTTCCTGTTTACGTTTCTGACCACCGAAAGGAAGCTCGACCCGGCGCAAACCGCCGCGGCGCTATGGCGCGATTACCAGCGTGGCGGCCGCCGCGACAAGCCTCCCTTCCTGAAAAACCTTCTGCCCCCGGATACCGCGAGTCCGTCCCTCACCGAGACCCGCTCCGGCGCGCCCAAACGCCAGGCTCGACATTGGGTGTGACCGGCCCCCGGTCTCGAGTTGCCCCGGCACGTATGGATTACGTATGGCTGGTGCATGGTGGGGTTGACCCTGGCCCCCCCCTATCCTCTCCCTATCCTCACCGTAGAACCTCTAACTTCAAGTTAGAGGTTCAACGGTGAGGTAACGGTGAGGATACGGTGAGGTGAGCCAGTGGAGAGGGGGTATTACCCAGGCCTGAGCCTGACCCGCATTCCGGGCCGCCCGGACCGGCCAATCCCAGAGGAATTCACGAATTCCCCGGGTGGGATGGAGTGGCAGTGCCAGGATACACCCGGCTGCCAGGTTTGGCGCGCGCCGGCGGGCGGCCATTGAAAAGCAGGCTGGCAATCGTTAGAGGCCGCACCGGCATGCACCTGCCACCCATAACGTCTGTTGCCGCCGTCTGCCCCCTGGCGGGCGGTGTTGTCTCCCACAATCACCGAACAGCCGCGCGCACGCCGGCGGGTTTGGAAACCTGCACCACAGGACGCATGGAAGCACTACCTCACACCGAGAGAAAGTTGTACAGCTGCGCAACCCTGCTCGGCGACTAATCAGTACACCACCCACCTCCGCGGACGGCTTGACATGGAAGCCGGCCAAACTCAGACTGCTCGCATCAACATTGACGCAGACGGTCTCTCCGTTTCTCGTGGAGAGTCGTAGGTCAGTCTGTCCGTATCCGTAACATGACAAGCACTCGAATCGGCGAGTTGGTCTTTCTCGAACACTTCGCGCCCTTGTACAAGATCCCGGTGCCCGAATACTTGTCCGAACCGGTGACGCAGTCGAAACTGAAGGAGAAGTTGGGCAAATGGGGCGCGGGCATCGTCAAGCCGGACGTGCTGGCGGGCAAACGCGGGAAAGCGGGCCTGGTGCGCAAAGTGGAGAGCTTCCACGACGCGCTCCACGTGCTGCGCGATGTGGCCGCCGAGGAGATTCACGGCCAGAACCCCCGCGGCGCTTACATCGTCCAGTCGGTGCCGGCCGATCTGGAGATCTTTACCTCCATCAGCTACAGCACCAGCACGCTGTCTCCCGCGTTCACCGTGTCGCTCAAGGGCGGCATGGAGGTGGAAGCGATCGCCGACGCGGACAAGGTGACCGTGCCCTTGAACGTCTTCCAGGGCCTCAACGCCTACCAGGCTTCGGAGGCGCTGACGAAACTCGGGCTCAAGGGCAAGCTCAACTCCCGCCTTAGCATCGTGTTCGTGAACCTGTGGGACATGTTCATCTCCACCGGCATGCTGAGCTGCGAGGTCAATCCCTGGCGCGTGACCAAAGACGGCCGCATCTGGGCGTGCGACTTCAAAGCCACCTTCGACGAGAATAATTTCAAGGCGCGCGACCTCGGGTTGGTGTGGCCCGAATACCCGTCGCAGGAAACGGCCTTCGAGGCGGAGATGAACGCCTGGGCCGCCGCGAGCCACCAGGGCCAGGCCCACGTCTCCTCGCTGGGCGGTAGGAAGATCCTGCCGCTGCTCTTTGGCGGCGGTGCCAGCACCATCGTCACGGAAACGCTGAGCCAGCTTGGCGGCGAACCGATATTCCTGTCGGACTTCGGCGGCAATCCTCCGTACGAGCGGATGAAGAAGACCGCGGCGCTCTGCTTCGACCACCATCTCCATCAATGCGCGCTGCTGCTGATTCTGGGCGGCAAGGCCAACAACACGCTGATTGACGTGACGTTCTCCGCCATCGCGGATGCGCTGCAGGAATGCGTGGACGCCAAAGGCCCCGTGGCGATTCCGGTCGTGGTGGGGCGCGGCGGCGCCCACCTGGTGCAGGGAATGGTGGCGCTGGATAAAACGCTCGCCAACCTGCGCCTGCCCCATGTGTTTTTTGGCCCCGACACCCCCATCACGCTGGTGGCGGAATACGCCGTCTCGCTCATGCGCGCGTGCGAACAGCTTAAGCAACAAGGCCGGTTATGATCGCAACCACTCTCTCGGGCATTCTCAACAAGGGCGACCGCGTGGCCGTCTCCAACGTGACCGGCCGCGAGGCGATGGGGGTGAGCATTGTCTCGCAGCAGTATTGCGGCAACATTGTGGGGGGCTGGGCCCTGGGCAAAGACCACGAGCTGATCAAGGTGCCCGGCGGACGCGACATCCGCGTGTTCGGCCAGTTCGAGGATCTCCTGAAGCACCTCCCGGCCCGGGAACGGCCCAACAAGGTCATCGTCTATTCGCCCCCGGATGCCGTGTACGGTGACGTCAAGGAAGTGGTTGAGAACGGCGAAGGCACCGTCGAGACCATCTTCGTCATTACCGAACACGTGTCGGTCGAGGTGACCGCCAAGCTCAGACGCCTGTGCGACCTGGCCCGGATGGACATCATCGGGTGCAACACGCTGGGCGTCATCAACGCCCACGCGGGCGTCCGGGTGGGCGCCGTGGGCGGCGACACGCCCGGCGAATCGTTCATCCCCGGCAGCGCGACCATCATCTCAAACTCCGGCAACCTGGTGAACACGATTGCCTCTTATCTCCAGTCGGCCGGCTTGGGCATCTCGTTCGGCATCTCGACAGGCAAAGACCCGCTCATCCTGACCCCGCTGAAGGATTTCCTGGCCCTGGCTGAGAAAGACAAGCGCACGAAGATCGTCGTCCTTTACGTCGAGCCCGGCGGCACATACGAGCGGGAGGCCATCGAGTTCATGGCGCGGCGGAAGTACTCCAAGCCGCTGCTGGTGTTCGTGGCCGGCGCCTTTGCCGAAGGGCGCAACATCTCGCTGGGCCACGCGGGCGGCGTCGTCGAGGGCCGCTGCACCTCCGCTACCGACAAAATGGGCCTGTTCGACGAGTATTTCGGCATACCCCCGTTTGACCCCGCCGATCCCAAAGCCGCGCGCAAACACCTGGCGCGCGCCCGGCGCGGCATCCGCGCCACCACCTTGCACGCGCTCGTGCCGGCGGCGAAGGTGCTGATGGCAGCGCTGCGCATCAAGCCGGACTTCAAGCCCGTCCGCGCGGTGGCGCTGAACCCCTGGATTGTTGACCTCGGTGCCCTGGCCGGCAAACTGCCCAAGCCGCTTGCCCTGCAGCCGGGCAGCGTGCCCAGCCCCTACAAGGAACTGCTCGCCCAGCAACTCAAAGGCGGCCTGGGGCGGGTTGTGACACGCCAGCCCATGCGCCACGCCTCGCACGCGTCATCCAACGATGGCGCCACGCCGCGAATCCAAGGCTGCTCGCTGCCGGCCCTGATGCAGCGGCCGGGGCCCTTCGCGTACAGCGTCCTGCTCGCCTGGCTCGGCTCCCCGCCCGCGCACGACTTTGAATTCCGGCTCTTCGAGATGTGCCTCACGGCCTCGATCACCAACGGCCCGGGCACCATCTCGGCCCAGGGCGCCAAACTCGCCGCCTCGGCGGGCAACGAGCCCAACACCGCCATGATGACGACGCTGGGTGCGATCGGCTCGGTGCATGGTGGCAACGGCAAAGATGCCGCCTGCTTCCTCATCAAGGTCTTCCGCGACACCGGGCTGACCGACCCGTATGACCGGAAACAGGCGCCGGACCTCGACAAGCTGGCACAGGCCTGCGTGGCCGACTACCACCGCCGGAAGTCGGCGGCGAGGGACGCGGGCGTGGACCTTGAGAAGGTGCCGTGCCTGGGGCATCCGGTATTCAACCAGGAAACGGTCAACTACGATCCGCGCGAGCGCGTCATCAGCCGGCACCTGGAGGAGAACGGCCTGTACAACGTCTTCCTCGACTTCTACCACCGTCTCGCGCGCGAGCTGATGAACCAGGGCGTGACAACCAAGGTCCACGCCGTGAACGTGGATGCTGTCCTGACCTGCGTCTGCATGGGCTTGGCCTGGCCGCTGTTGGTGGAGAAGAGAATCACTATAGACCGCGCGGTGGACCTGCCCTTCCTCACCTTCGCCCTGGGCCGCGTGGCCGGTGGCGCTGCCGAGTATCTCGACCACCGCGAGTCCGGCACCGACATGGACATGCGGGTTCCCGTCAGCGAGTGCAAGGCGTTGACCCGGCCGCGAGACTGAACTCTCCCCCCCGAGATCGTGTTATCAGCCAGGCGCTTGAGGCAGCGCGTAGCGGCGCAAATACTTTACCGCCACGGTCAAGTCTTTCGGCCAGGGGGCGGTGATGGTCAGCGGTTCGCCGGTGACCGGGTGGAGCAGGGCGAGGCTTTCACAGTGGAGGGCAGCCCGGGCAAGCAGCGGGCGCTCGGTCCGGTTCGGCTTTAGCCGATACTCCTGCTTCAACTGCGAGAGCAGCAGCAGCCGGCCGCCGTATAGCTGATCGCCGACTACCGGCAGCCTTGCGTCGCGCAGGTGGGCGCGAATCTGGTGCGGGCGGTCCGTCATCGGCTCGCACTGCAACAGGGTGTGGCGGGTAAACCGTTCGCGGACCGTGAAGACTGTCAGCGAACGTTTGCCGTGTCTCGAATCCACCCGCATCAGGCCGATGCGCGCGGGGTGCGGGGCCAGCTTGGCTTCCACCTGGAACCGGTCTTCCGCCGGCGCGCCTTGCACGAGCGCCACATGCCGCTTGCCGGGCTTCGCCTCGCCGAACAGGTTCAGCAGCGCGATGAGCGCCGGCTTGCTCTTGGCCAGCAGCATCACGCCGCTCGCCTCGGCATCCAACCGGTGCGTCGGCATCAGGTAAGTCCGCCCGCCGGCCACGGCCGAGGGGGCGCCGCGCTTGATGGCGTCATACAGCAGCTTCAGGAGGTTCGGGCGATCCGGCTCCGTGCGGTCGGGCGAGGCCGGCAGGTCGGCCGGTTTGTCGAGCGCCAGCAGGTGGGCGTCTTCATAGAGGACGGGGATTTCCCAGAACCCGTGGCTGGCGGGCGCAGACAGCTTAATGGCGGCGTTCATAATGGGTGCGCTTGGCGCGGGCGGACAAATCCGAGGGCCGAAACCAACACCCGAAGGCCGAAACCCGGAACCGACAACCTGCCGGCGCACTCGGCCCGGGCCTACGACTTCTTGGCCGCTTTGGGCGTCTGCTTCAGATCGGGCGGTGGCTGTTGCTGGGCCAGCGGGGTGTCCCGGAGCCCTTTCTCGGCCTCGCGGCGGAACCAGTCGTTGAAAGCCTCGTTCTGCCGGTTCAGGCGGACAGCGCTGAGGAAAGCCGGCAGGCCCGCAGTAATCTTGGCCTCGTCCAGCGGCAACTTAGACTTCACGTGGACAATAACGCCGCCTTCGGGCGTCATTTGGAAGTTGCTCACCTGGCCCGGCGGCGTCAGAAAACTGATCTGCTTGAACTGGTTCAGGCTTAGATGATTCTCCACCTCGGGCACTTGGCGCGTGCTGAGCGATATCGGCGGCAGATTGACCAATGTTTGCTTGGCGGCAGCGCAAACGGCTTCGGGCGTCTTGCCTTGCGCAATGCCGTTGGTCAGCAACTGGTGGAAGTTCATCCCCGTCTGGCGCGCCAGATTCAGCGCCTGGCTATGCCGGTACTCGTTGACCACCTGCGGGCGAATCTTGTCCAGCGGCGGCACCTCGCTCGGGATCTTCTTGTTCAAAGCGATGACATACACGGCATTCGAGCCCACGATCGGCCCGGCTAGCGGGTCTTCCAGCGTGCGGGCAAATGCCTTCTGCGCGAAATCCAGCGCCACGCCCAGCTCCGCTGGGGGGCTCTCACGGTCAAACGGCGCCGTGACGCCGACGGCCAGCCCCTGTTCCTTGGCCAGCTTGTTCAAGTTGTCCGCCTGCAGCGGATTCATGTCGAAAAGCGGCGTGGCGAAATCCACGGCCTTCTTCCGGGCGCCTTGGTATTCGAGCTGCCGGAGTCGGTTCTCGCGCACCTTCACCTTCGCCTCCGCCAGGGTTGGCACGTCCAACTCGCGCAGGAAATTGGTCCCGCCCTGCCGATACGCCTCCTCGATCTGCAGGTCCATATTGGTCATCTTGGCCAGCTCCGCGGTGGCTTCCGCCGCGAAATTCGTCAGGTCGAACTTGACATAGCTGACTTGCACGCGCTCGGGCAGGCGGTAATTCGCCAGGCGGTTGGAATAGAACTGCGTCACTGCGTCCGGCAGCACGGTGACATCGGACAGATAACTGGACGCGGAGAAGAACACGGCGGCGGTGGCCAGCTCCTCCTGCTCGCGCTTAAACAGGTCGCGCGCCTCCTGCGGCGTGACCAGCTTGCCGGTCAGCCCGGTCGTGCTGATCAGCTCCTGTAGACCCAGGTAATGCCGCACAAAGCGCTCCAGGTCATCCACCTTATACCCGCGCGGCTGGAGAATCTGGCGGATGAATACGTCCGGCGACGAGATGCCCGCCCGCTGGAACTGGCTGACCATCGCCCGGGCGGCCTGCGCCACCATGTCAGCGCTGGGGTGAATGCCCAACTGCTGTTGCTTCTGGAGCAGCAGCAGCCACTGATAGGTTTCCCGCTCGATCTGCCCGCCCGTCTTCCTGGCTTCTTCGTCCGGCCAGGTCCCGGTCGAGAAGTAATGACGCAAGAAGACCTCGTTCCGGGCATGAATAAACTGCTCTTCGGTGATGCGCTCGCCGTTGATGGAGCCCAGGTTGATGGGGCCGCGACGGCTGTCGTTCAGCTTGGAATAGGGCGAGAAGAAGATGACAAAGCTGATAATGGTGAGCGTGATAATGATCGCCCACAGCCAGGTTTGATGCTTGCGAATGGTCCCAAACATAATTCAGTACAATTTAAGAACGGGCACCGTAACCGCCTTTGTGCAGGCGGGTCAAACCTAAAATCTGCTTCGCTAGCCGTGTAGGCGCATTTCACTCTCCTGCCAGGGGAGGGGCCAGGCGCCGACATTCTGGTCGGCCTTCGGGTCAACTCCGGGCCGAGCCGACAGGAATACAGGCGTTTGTTACAGGCCGGGATGCGCGCCGCACCCCTTGAGGGCCGGATTCGGCTCGCGGTCCGGCTGGCCCAAGAGCCCAGTAACATCCCGATCCGGGTCAGATTCCGCTCCCCCTTGGCCTACCTCACCGTCACCTCACCGTCACCCCTCCCTAGCACCTCTCATAATTT
>CAZDOO010000025.1:0-64214 GCA_964507045.1 uncultured Verrucomicrobiota bacterium
AGTTGAACTCGGACATGCTGACCACGCCGGTCATCGCCGAGGAAAGCACGCACGTTTACTAAGCGCGCGGAACCCGACGGGAATGAGCCGCCGGTGGGCGGAGTTCCCGGGTGATTGAAGCGCCGTCCGGCTTCCAGGCCGGGCGGCGCTGCGTTTTGAGCGGCGCAGAGACCAGCCGTTCAAAGCCCAACTGGGCGGCTTGAAAAAGGAAGGGGGCCTCCAGGCCCCCTTGCCGGCTTCGCGGGATGCCCTCAACCAAAGGCTGAGGTGGAAGCCATAGGAGCCACAACAGTTATGGCAGTCGTGATTTCTGTCAAGAGCCCCGTTGGGTTTGTTTCACAGTTGGCTTGCGGCAGCAGGCATGGTCGGGTATGGCCATGAAGGCAATCAGGGCGCTGATCAGCAAGGCTCCGGCGATGACATAGAGCGAGACGGAGGGGTCTCCCGAGAAACCCTTCACCCACACCGGGATGTTGGGTCCAATGTAGCCGCCCAGATTCCCGACCGAATTCACGATGCCGATTCCGGCAGCCGCAGCGGTGCCAGCCAGAAAGGTCGAGGGGACCGGCCAGAAAATGGGCATGGAGCCGATGACGCCCAGCGTGCCGATGGCCAGAAAGGCGATCGCAAGGATCGGGTGGTTGCTGAACACGGCGCTCAACGCGAGCCCCAGGCTGCCGGCGGTCACGTTGAGGACGTAGTGCAGCCGGCGCTCGCCGGTGCGGTCGGAGCTCCGGCTCAGGAAAACCATCCCCACCACCGCCACCGCGTAGGGAATAGCCGTGATCAAGCCAACCCCCAAATAGCCTTTGACTCCCATGGCCTTGACCATGGTCGGCAGCCAGAACGAAATCCCATACAGGCCGATCATGAGGGTAAAATAGATCGCGCACAGGGCATAAACCCGGCCGCTCTTGAAAGCATCCCGCACCTTGTGTTGATGCTTGTGCCGATCCTCGGCATCGAGGTTCCGGACGAGCAGAGCCTTCTCCTCCGGCCCCAGCCACTTAGCTTGGGCGATGTTGCTGTCGAGGTAAAACCAAACCCAGATGCCGACCCCTACGGAGGGTAGCCCCTCCGCCAGAAACAGCCACTGCCAGCCCGCCAGGCCAAGTTTGCCGGAGAGCCCATCCATGATCAGGCCGGAGACGGGATTGCCGAGCACGCCAGCCACGGCAATGGCCGAGACGAACCACGCGGTCCGCGTGGCGCGCAGCCTCGACGGATACCAGAGGGTCAGGTAGAAAATGATCCCCGGGAAGAAGCCCGCCTCGGCCACGCCTAGCAGAAAGCGCAGCCCGTAGAAGGCCCATTCGCTTTTGACCCACATCATCGCCGCGGAAAGAATCCCCCAGGAAACCATGATCCGCGCGATCCACGTCCGGGCGCCGAACTTCTTCAGCAGGAGGTTGCTGGGGACCTCAAACAAAAAATAGCCGATGAAGAATATGCCCGCGCCGATGCCGAAAGCCGCATCGCTCAAAGCCAGGTCCTGGAGCATCTGCAGTTTCGCGAAGCCCACATTGACCCGGTCGAGGTAGGCGAGGATATAACAGAGGAAGAGAAAGGGAAGCAGCCGCCAGTCCACCTTGGAGTAGGTACGGGCTTCGAGACTCGGAGCCTCGGCAGCAGTTGCAGCGGCCAGGGGCGGATTCATGTGCGGTCTTGTAGGGCATTGCGCGCCGGATAGCAAGGAGCCAGAAGGGTGCGGTCCCCCGCCGCCTGCGGGAACCTCCACGCGTGGGCCAGCTCGCGCCGTCCCTGCAATCGCGGGGTCACCACGGCATCCCCGCCCGGTGTCTGCACCTGGCATCGGAGCCCTCGATGCGACGGCGGCCTGGTTCCCGCACGCAGTTACTTGTGCAGGAACTTCACGGCGGCTTCGGTGCGGTTGTGGGCGCCGAGCTTGTCCAGGATGTTCCGCACGTGTTCGTGGACGGTATAGATGCTGATGCCAAGCCGATCGGCAATCTCTTTGTCCGGATGCCCTTGGCTGAGCAGGCCCAGCACTTCGTGCTCGCGCTGGGTCAAACTCGCCAAATGACGGGCGGAGCCGCCGACTGGCATCGCAGCCACGCTATCCTTGAAGTACTGCCATGCCGCGGAAGCCATCGGCTCTCCCGGTGGCGGCCCCTGTTTCAGCCACGACCGGATCGGCTCGAGGAAATGCGTTGGCCCGGTGCGCCGTAACAAATAGGTGCCGGCTCCACCGGGAGTTCGCCGGAATAGTTCCTCGCTGTCCTCGTAAACGGAATAGAGCAACCCGGCCACTTCGGGAGCCGCCGCTTTCAGCTCTTCAAGGCAGGCTGCGCCGGTCCGGTCTGAGAGGTTCTGACTGACGAGCACAAGCTGAGCAGAGCCTGGCCGCAGGCCCCGCAACGCCTCCTCCGCACTCGCGAAAGCCGCGACACAACACAATCCATCCATCTGGTTAAGGCACCATTCCAATGCCCGCCGGATCTGGGCGTCTGATTCGGCAATCGCCACCCGGAAGCCGGCGCTGGCCTGCTGGAGGGGCTCGCCGGGTGACAACGCAGCCGCGCGGCTCAAGGTGTGGATGGTTGTGTAGGTCCAGGCCAAAGGAACGTCAAGCCAATGGAATGCCACCGTAAGCTCACGGGCGAACCGCCGGTTGGCCGCTTCCCATCCCTGGCGGACGACGGCCTGATAGATGCGCGATGCGCGGCGGGCGGCCTGCCGATAGCTGTTTGTTCCCAGCGGGAAGTAATGACCGATTCCCCCGTGATCCACCCACACCGAAAGCTCCCGGGGTGTCGCCGGCTGAAGGCTCATCGTGTATTCCCGGTAGATCAACCTTTGTGCCCAGTAGTCGCTGTCGAGCTTGTCGGCGCTGACCTGCGCCGCGGCATTCTTCCAGCCGTGTGTTACCAGTGCCTGGTACAGCTCGCAGGCTTCAGCCGCCGCCGCGTTGCGACCGCTCGACCGCAAAGCAAATGTCCTCCGTTTACCCAGATGCTGGATCTTCACCGACCAATTGCGAACCTCGCGGAGTTCGCCCCTATAGGTGTAGCAAGGTTTGAACAGGCGTCCGCGCCAGTAAGCGGGCTCGTGCTTGGACCCCGCCGCCAAGGCGGTACCGGCGGTCAACGACGCCTGTCTTGGACACTTCTTAGACACCAGCTTCTTCTACCGCGCCGGCCTTTACCCGGCAAGCAGATAAACCAGACCGTCAACCTTCGGCACCGCTTCCTTACCACCCCTAGAACATGTTATTGAAAAACCGAGCGCGAAAGCGGAGAGTATTATGGTTAATTACTGCCACGCTGCGCGTATGCATTCAGATAGAGCTAGAACAGTGACTGAGCGGCAAGCCTTGAAGGATAAGGCCTCTCAAGGCTTTACTTTGATCGAGCTGCTGGTGGTGATCGCCATCATCGCCATTCTGGCCGCCTTGTTGCTTCCGGCCTTGGCCAAGTCCAAGGAGAAGGCCTTGCGCATCTCCTGCATGAATAACGAGAAGCAGCTCATGCTGGCCAGCATGATGTATTCGGATGACGACTCCAAAGGGGCCTTTGCCAACACGCAGGACGACGGGGACGATGACGCGACGTGGGCCTACGACACCGGCTACGTTCGCAACATCAAGAGCTATCTTTGTCCCTCGACGCAGAACTTCGTTCGCACCAACCTGTTCAAGAACTCAAACACCCAGCAGATTACGGTGTACGATCTTAGCTATGCCGCCGGCTGCAAACTGAAGCTGACGGGCACGAGTTACGAGATCTTCTCTTTTTGGGGTTACAGCAGGCTGTATAAACCAGACGACCCGAATTTTCCCTCCATGCGGAAGACGCGCACCAACGTCCAGAACTGGCGCTACCACTGGAAGTCGGGCCCTTATTCATACCTCAACGGCTATATCGGAACTGTCGGGGGGCCTTCGAAGGCGTGCATGTTTCTCGATGCCGATTCCGGTTATGCCGGCACGCGGAACAACATCCCCGATCCGGTTGACAACCACGGGGCGGACGGCGGCAATGTCTCCTTCTGCGACGGCCACGCCGAGTTTGTCTCCGCAAAGCCGGAATCGAAGTACATCACCATGATTTACCTTGCCACCGATGCCGACCCTTGAACACAACCAGACGGGCCTGTTAGCCGCGCCATTCCTGCCGACCCGGGCAAAGCTTGGATGGGCGGGGTTGGCGGTGTGGTTGGTCGCCCTGGTGCTGATGGCAACGGCGTGTAAGAAGGCCGCCGGGCTCGACGCGATGGATTCAGATGCCAATGGTTATTTGTGCCTCAAATGCGGCGTGAAATTATACACTGACCGGTCGGTGTTCATCGGGCCGCAGTGTCCTAAATGCCAGCAGGAATCACTCATGGATGTGGTCGGCTACGAATGCCCGAAGGACCATCACCTGACAGTTCGGCCCAAGAGAGGCGATAACAAGCCGCTGGCTTGCGAACAGTGCCAGGGGCCGCTGGTCAACGCCATGCGCGCGCCGCGCGAACAGGATCTGAAGGCATGGGGCGCGACAAAGACCGGGCCGTAGAATGCGCGCTAAAGAATTGTCCGTTAGACTGGAACTTAAGACGATCAAACTGAAATCTTGCCAAGCGACTGAACGCGAAGGCGCCCTTTGTGCGGCGGGTGCCGCAAAGTAGTAACTTGAAGTAACTGGATTGGAGAGAACAATGAAAAGAACTATTCTTATTACCCTGGCTCTAACGGTGGCAGGCATTGCCGGCGCGGCAACGGTCAATATCCCCTCAGGACTAACCGGCTTATGGCGCTTCCAGAACACTACTAATCTTGCCGCCGCGACGGTCGGCAGCGACATCATGTTCTCCAATGCCGTCTATGGTGGCTGGTTCGTGGCGGAATGTTGGACGGACATAGGCGGCGAGGGATGGCTCTCAAGGTATGGCGATAATCTTATGTTCCAGGAGTCGAGCTGGAACTACATGGCGATCAACCCCAATTTCACCGCCAACGGCGGCGGCAGCTACGTAAATGAGTACACGGTTGCCATAGATTATAAGCAAACAATGCTCAGATACGGTTCTAATAGTCTGTTTCAGACTTCGCGCAATGGCACTGGCAGTGACGGCGATCTGTGGCTTAAAGGGACGAATCTCAATGCCCTAGTCATTGGCGCAAGCGATATTGGTTTTTCAACTGCGACCTTTGACGGAAATGATAAGTGGCACAGAATTGTATGGTCCGTTGACAATGGTAACTTCTTCAGAGTCTATGTTGACGGCACCCTCTTCCTCGACGGCACACCCCAGACTGTTGATGGCAGGTACTCCCTGTATCCGGATCGGTTCAATCTTTTCGCCGACGATACTTGGGATGATTTGTGGGGCTACGTCGGCACGGCAGCGACATGGAATCGCGCTTTGACCTCCGCGGAAGTGGCCGCCATGGGCGGTTGGGTTGACGGCGCTGCGACGCCGACGCCGCTCGTTTACAACAATACTCCGGAAGTTGTTTCCGTGTCGCCTGCCAATGGCGCAACCAACGTTGCTCCTGACTTTGCCTATCAGGCCTTCATCTTCGACCCCGTTAAGCTGGTTAATAGAACCAACGTTCAACTGCTGCTCGATGGGGTTCCAGTGACACCGGTTGTTTCAGGCCCCGAGGCCTCCGTCTTTGTGAAATTCTCCGCAGGCGGCGTGCTCCGGAACGGCTCCACACACACGTACACGCTGATTGTTAGCGCGGGCGGCATCTATGCTACGAATGAAACAACCTTCACGGTACAGAACAGCACCTATGCTAACTATGAATGGCGCTTCACCCAGGGCGATCTAACGGCGGATTTGGGAGATGGTGTCATGGAATACACCGACGAGACGACCCCCAGCATCACCTCCTTTGGAACCACCGACGGCAGCACGCTCCCCCATATCAATGGCCGCCCGGCAAAGTACATGCACGTGCCGGCGTTCACGGATGCGCTGGGTGGTTACCTGCTTACTTTCACCAGCACCGGCCCGAATGGTGGCGGCGACTACATCAATCGTTATTCCATTCTCTTTGATGCGCTGGTTCCTGCGCCATTGAGCTGGACCCCGTTCTTCCAAACCGATCCGCTTAATACGCCGTCCAATGATGCGGATTTCTACTTGAAGGCGGATGGTTCCATCGGCATCGCCGAAATCGGCTATTCAAGTGCCGGTGTTATAACGCCGAATGCCTGGTATCGGGTGGCGTTTGTGGCCGATTTGCAGGCCGGCACCGTGAAGTATTACGTGAATGGCACCAATGTTGTGTCCGGCACATCCGGCCTGGATGGCAGATACGGTCTGTATTCAAACGCGGACTATGGTCCCGACCTGCTGCTTTTTAATGAAAACGATACCCCGGGCGGGGCTAAGGAAACCCACGAGCTGTACGTCAGCAGCGTGGCGTTCACCGATAAGGTGCTCAGTGCGGCCGATCTCGCGGCACTTGGCGGGCCCAGTGCGGACGGAATCCTGGTCCCGAGCTTCACGTCCCAGCCAACCATGGCAATCCGCACATCCGGTGGTGGCGCAACAATCTCCTGGTCCGCCGGTCTTATCGGCTTCGCGCTGGAACAGGCCGAAAGCCTGACCTCCCCGCAATGGGTGCCTGTATCCGGTGTCACCAATAACGCCGTGGTGGTCTCGACGGGCAGCGCTGCCAAGTTCTTCCGCCTGGTCAAGTAGCGAAAGACCGTCCGCGCACAGTGATGGCCCCATTGCCGGGGAAGCCGGGACGGCGATTTGAAGAAATGACACGCCCGGTTCGCAAGTTTGGGGGATTGGGGCTGAGCCTGTCCGTTGTGGTGCTTTGGGCGGGCTCAGCCCTTTGTGCCCAGCTCCCGCTCGGGTCGGTCAAGTACTTCAACCCGTATCAGAACCCGACCAACTGGGGCGGATGGGGATCGGCGATCTACCAGGGCTCGGGCGCTGTGGTGCGCAATGTCAGCGGCACCGTGCCGGTGGACAACGTCGGCGGCACGCAGGCGCTGGTGCTTGATGCCGTCAACCCGCCCGGGGCCTGGTGGAACGTGCTTTTCAAGGTCAGCGGGAATTCCCTCAACTTCCTGCGCACCGGCACCAATCCCGCCGTGCACCTGCGCCTCAAATGGGGCGCCATCCCGACCAACAACGCCTGGAACATGATCGTCCAGGTCGAAGGCGCCCAGTGCCTCTTGAATGCCTACGTTACCGCTTCGACCTCAGTCTGGCAGGACATTTACATTCCAGCCTCGGACTTCAAAGCGGCCAAGCCGAACGTGGACCTGACACATGTCTGGGCCATCAGCCTGGTGGCTGCGGGCAACTACCGGGACCATTGTGTGCTGGACATTGCCGCGCTGGACCTCGTCCCCTCGGCGACTCAACTGGCATACAGGGAGTTCGTGAAGGTGAATCAGGTGGGTTACACCCCGCTCATGGGAACCAAGCTCGGGGTTGTGAGCTGGGAACCTGGCACCCTGGCCAATCCGCCCACGACGTTTCAGGTCGTCAATGTCACCAATAGCCAGGTCGTGTTCACCGGGGCGTTGACCCGGTTCGTCGCCCCCGCCATTTGGCAGGCGCCCGGATGGACCTTGGATGGCGACACGAACTACCAAGCCAACTTTGGAGCACTGCGCACGCCCGGCACTTACCGGCTGGAAATCCCCGCACTGGGAGCCCAGTCGGCCAATTTTGTCGTCGCGACGAACGCGTATCAGGGGCTCTTCCGCGATGCGCTTCGCTTCTTCTATTACTCGCGTTCCGGGGTGCCCATCGCGGCACCGTTTGCCGAAGGCTACACCCGCGCCGCGCTTTACGCCAACAACACGAACGCGATCTACAACTACTCCCCCGCCTATGGTCACTTCAACTTTGGCGCCAACACCAACCGCAACGTTCTCGGGTGCTGGTTCGACGCGGGCGACACGCATGTGGACGTCCCCAATACCGCCACGGCCTGCTGGTTTCTGCTCGAAGCCCTGCGCGATTTTGGCGGCTGCGTGCCGGCTTATGGCTTGAACCTGCCGGAATCCAACCCCCAGCAAAGCGACCTCGTGCCCTTGATTGGCTGGGGGTTGGATTGGCTAAAGCGGATGCAGAACGCCAATGGCAGCGTGCACCAGTATGTGCTGGCCAACGCGAATGGCACCGCCCAGCAGGTGTCCGACATCAGCTCCTTCGCCACCGCCTGTGCTGCCGCCGTTTTCGCCAAGGCTTATGTCGTGCTCGGCGGCGCGCTCCCTCCAACGGAGAGCGCGGACCTGCTCGCCCGCGCGCAACTGGCCTGGTCCTGGCTCCAGGCCAATGCGAACATGGTCCAGCCCCGGCTCGCGCTCCAAAACGGCGTTGATCCCGGCGCGGATGACACCTCCTGGGGAGACGCGACTTACGACCACCGCTGCCGCGCCCTGGCGGCGGTCGAGTTGTTCGAGGCCACCGGCCAGGCGTCGTTCAACACCTACTTTGTGGGCCAGTTCAACCAGAATGGCGGGTCGCCGATCAACGGCACGGTGTTCGGCGGGAACCAGACCGGCTACGGCAGCGACAACGTCCTGAGCTATCTGAACCACGCGCTGAACTTCGCGTTTATGGATTACGCCCGCAGCGCCCGCGCGGTGGACGCGACCACGCAGGCCACCCTGAAGAGCGCGTTCCTTCACCAGGCGGATGTCCTGACCAATTACACCGCTTGCTCGGGGTACCGGATCCCAATGCTCTATCCGTATCATCTGTTTTGGGGGTCAAGCGGAGGTGTGTTGGCGCCCTCGGCGATCGTGCTGGCCCGTGCCTTCGAATGGACCGGCAACACCAACTACCATGAGGCTGCCCTCCAGGCCCTCCACTTCATCTGCGGGCGCAACCCGGTCAACCGCGTCTTTGTCAGCGGGTATGGCGATTACCAGCACAGCTCGGACTTCTATTCGCAATTCTGGACCAATCTCCTGCAACTGCCGCCCGGCTACCTCGGCGGCAACATCCATGTGGATGGCTCCGCCAAGCCGGTCGTCGAATATCCCTGGAAGCGGTTCATTAACACGCAGGACGCCGACATGACCGAACCGGGTGTGTACTGGAATTCCGCCTTTGCCTGGCTGGCTGGTTATGCTGTGAACGATGCGACTCTGCCCGAATTGAGCAATACCTCCGTGCCAAGCGGCTTCAGTCTTTCCTGGCCGCTCCGGTCGGCGCCTTTTGCCCTCTACCGCGCCACGAATCTGGTTCCGCCTGTCAATTGGTCCCTCGTCACCAACCGCCCGGCCAGTTCAAATGGAACCTGTACTGTGGTGCTGCCGACGAACAGCACCTGGGCCGGCTTCTATCGCCTGCAGGTCCCGTAAGCCTTACGGTCGGTTGGCAAGCGTAACGGCGAGCGGAGCCTGGAGCCTTTCGAGTCGGAACCGGGCGTTTCTCGACACCCCCCACCCCAAGTTCGGCCGGACTCCCTCTCCGGGGCCTAGTCCTGGCACCAGCACACCGCCGTAGTCCCGCCGTATCCTCACCGTCTCCTCACCGTAGTACCTCTGATAGCCTATCAGAGGTACTACGGTGAGGAGACGGTGAGGATACGGTGAGGTGACGGTGAGGTGACGGTGTGGATAGGGCGGAATGAGCCCGGGGGTGGCAGGGAACGCAGAGTCATGGGCCCCTACTCGCCCGCGCCTGTGGGCAGCACTTCCAGCGCCTGGAGCATGGCCTCGTGGCCGGGGGTTGAGCTGCACCGCACCTCAATGACGCCGTTTAGCGGGCGGATGCCGGAGAACTCCCGAACGCAGGCTTTGAACGTTCCCACCTCCTTGCCCACGTTCAGATTCGCGATCACGGTTGCGCCGTTGATGGCCACAGTTGTCGGGCGCGAGACGGGGTCCCATTTGCCTTCGCGTTCGACCCAGGGCGTCTCAGGCGTGTCGGCCCAATGCAGCCGCACCCGGTACTGGCCTGGGGCCACGGTCAGGTTCACCCAAAACTCAGGGGCATGGACTCCGTAGCGGTAGATCTCCTCGTCTTTGGTGCCGCCAATATACATACTGCGGCGGGAGCGCCACCAGCACCGGGCCACCGTGTCCACGCCAAAACCAAGCCGGGTGACCCACTCCGTGGCCGGGCGCCAGGCCTGTCCCTTCGAGTCAATGTAATCCTGGCGGCCGGTGTAGCCGAAGATGAGCCGCTGGGGTTCCCTGGGGCCGCCTCCCGAACCCAAGTCCGCTTCGCCGGTTGCGTCTGAATACTGGGCCGCGTCGAGCCCGATCTGCGTCCCGCGCGCCAGGGGGTTCTTCTCGCCGCGCGCGACGATTTTCAGCTCGTGCCGGCCGTTGGACAGGCCTTTCTTCAGGAAGAGTGGTTGCTTGTAACGGCGGGAAGGATTCCAGCACTCCACCAGGGTGGGCTCTTTGACCCCGTCCACGAAAGCGTCCGCCCATCCGCCGTCGGGCCCTGCCATGCCCAGCAGGCGGACCTGGTTGCCGGTGAAGTTGAAGATCATCGTGGCGCCCGCCTGGCTGGCGGATTGGAACGAGCCGCCATGTGCGGACGGGTTGGCCTGGGCGCTCCAGGGGCCTGTGAACGTGAAAGAATCGTCATCGGCGACCTGCTGCGGGTCCGGGCCCTCAACCACTATGTGCTTCCGTCCGTCATGCCGAATGGTCACGAGGCAGTCTCCGTTTGAGAGTGTGGCCAGGGTATAGCCGTTGGCATTCAGGTCTCGGCGTTCCTTCAACCGCCGGCCATCGGCCTGAATCCGGGCCGGCGGGAAGGCCAGCCGCAGGACCTCGTGCGTTCCCGGCGGCGCGTCATAGGTGGAGTAGCTGATGCGGCCTGGCTCGTAGAGGACCTCGTTGACGACGGTGGTGGAGCGCACGATATGGTTTTCCCGGTTCGGGCCAAACTCCCGCGGCATCCAGGCGATGGCTTCCAGCACCTGGCACAACGGCCAGGGGTGCGCCAGGTTGGACCACTCGCCCGTCGCCACCGACTCGCCGAACAGGCCGTCCTTCACCACGCCGTTGGGCAAGCTGTCGTAAGTGGCCAGGAGCATCATGCGCCGTCCGATTTCGCGGGCCCATTCGCTGTCGGCCAACACCCCGTAGCGGATGAGGCTGGGCGCCGCTGTGTACTGGTTGTAGGACAGGGACGTGCCACAGCAGACAGAGGATTCCGGAAACGCCCAAGCCCCGCTGTACACGTTACCATGCGAGGCCGGGTCGGCCCCGTTGCGGTGCCAAACCAATGAAAGCATGTTCCGCAGATCATTGCGCCAATTGGGATAGACCTCAGGGTGCTTCATGAAATGATCCGCGCACATCGATACCATCCCGCACATCATCGGGTTGTCCCAATCCCAGTAGGTCCGACCCCAGGTATCGTTCACCCACCAGGCGGGCAGCATCTGCTCGTTGAGAAAGCGCCGCCCGGCATCCCTGGCCTTGCGGATGGCGCCGTCTTTGCCGGCATAGCCGGCGCCCAGCAAATCGTCCAGGAAATCAACGATGATGGAGGTAGTTCCGGTTAGCACGTCCGACCAGCCCACTACGGACGCGTCCACGTACCGGTTCCACGGTGACACTTCAGGCTGGGCAAACTGGCACTTGGCGGCGAAGACATCGCCCCAGTGTTTGGCCATCTGCAAGTAGCGGGGATTGCCGGTGAGTTTGTAGGCCCGGAGCACCTCGCTGCCCGTGATGGCGCAAAGGTCGAGCTGAATGCGGCCGTTGGGGTCGCACTGGCCATAGATCTTGCCGCGCGTCGGCGTGCTGATGGGGAATGAAGGCCAACTGGCCTGAGCGTCGGTCAGTCCGTAATCGAGAATGTAATCTACCACCAGCGGGATGTAGATGAAGGCGATCGGGTCGCCGCTGTATTGGTAATAGGCTGTAAGGCCCTTCACAATGCTCCAGGCGCGGGCGCACAAATCGCCGCACATCCAATCCGTAGTCGGGGGAATGAGGATGGTGCCGTCGGGCTTGATGCTCCAGTGCGAGTTGTAGATGAAATCCGGCGCGGCCATCACGGCCTTTGGCTTGTCCACCCAAGGGTAGCGCTTATAGACATTAACGGCGATGTTCAGGCGCTCGTCCAACTGCCCATTCAGTCCCTGATACCAGGGCGCAATCACGCCATATTGGTCATGGACGGCAGTGTGGGCGTAGTAAGCCGGCAGGTTGGTCGCCGCCGGGGCGTTGGACCAAACCACACCTGCCACCAACGTCCCTGCCATGATCCTTCGCATTCCCAAGCTGATCGATTTCATAGTCTCTCTAGATCTACAACACAACGGAACCCAATCGTGCTGCACCGATCTAACCCCGGCCAGGTCAGCAGGAACTTGGTGGCAAAATTCGCCGGGCGCGGGCCGCCGTCCACATACCACCCTGATCCCTTGGCCGCGTAGAAGGCGCCGCCGCGAATGATGCAGAACCGGGTGCGATCGTCGCTGCGCTCGCTTTCCGTCCATTGCCAGACATTACCGCACATGTCGTAGCAGCCGAAGGGGGAGCGCCCGTCAGGATACGCCTTCACGGCCGTGGTGGCGCTGGTTTCGCCGCCGTTGCACCGCCCCGGGCCCATCGTTTCACCCCAGGGATAATTCCGTCCATCCGCTCCCTGCGCTGCATATTGCCATTCCTCCTCGGTGGGAAGCCGTTTGCCGGCCCATCGGCCAAACGCCCGGGCATCGTCGAGGTCCACGTAAACCACCGGATGATCTTCCTGGCCGCGGGGTGGCTGTCCCCCTTGCCAATGCTTGAGAAAGTGTTTGCTGTGCCGCGGTCGGTAACCGCTGGCTTCGATAAACCGGGCAAACTGGGCATTGGTAACCAGTGTTTCGTCTATTGCAAATCGTTTGAACTGGACCCGCCGGTGGAACGTTTGCACATGGAAACGGTACGAGTCCTGCAAGTCGTGACCAGACGGCGGCATGGATTCGTAGAAGCCGCATTCCCGCACCCGCATTTCAATCCTCAACTCCAGCGTGGTTGGCGGAATCCCGATCATCCCGTCAGGAACGTCGGCCCGCAGCCGGGTGGGCTTGACGGCCACCAGCCGCGTCGGGACCTGCGGTGTGGCGGCGTCGAATGCGCTCCGCGCGTTCACTTGGGCTTGCCGCCTCAGGAACTGCCGGAAGTCCTTGCCGCAATCCTTGTCTTGGCCGGAGAGGAAGCAACCCACCCCGCGCGGCGGAATCGTGCCCGACAGGAGCACGTCGGTTCCCACCGGCCTCGCGGCGCCCTCGCTGCCAGTGATCAGGTCGAAATAACGATGGCCCGGTTTCGCGGCGACTCTCAGCATAGCTCCCGTAACCGTGTTCCGGGTGCGGTTGACCAGAGTCCATAGCCGCAAGCCATCGCCTTCCCAAAGCGAGGCAAAGACGCCAGGTTGTTCAACCGGTACGAGTGGAGTCCAGGCTTCGCCGCTCAAGAGCCGGGTGAACCGCCGCTGGATCGGCAGCACGGCCCGCAGGATCGAACGATCGCGGCGGCTCCAGGGCACCCGGGACCCGAACACGTTTTCCCAAACCATCATGCCGCTGCCGTTGATCCAGGCGGTCTGCAGTTCGCCGGTATGATCGAAATCCCAGCGGCGGATTTGATGCTGCATGTGATGACGCTCAAACCATTTGAGCCGGAGCACGCCCGGAACCGGGCTGTCCTCGAACCATTGCGCCCACGAGGCGTGATGATCATGCACGCGGTCCAGCGGGACCGCGCCTTCGCCTTCCAGGATTACGCCGGGGCGCGCGGCGTCCAGTTTGGCGCGGAACTCCGCCCCGCCCTTGGCCATCGTGTCCAGGAAGATGCCATCCGCCTCCAGGCCCCGCACCAGCTCAACCAGGGATTCCAGGTCCGATGCCTCCTCGCGCCGGGTGCCGGTGTCCCAGGGATTGTAATCGAGGTAAACCTTCACGCCCCGGCGGTGGAACTGGCGCACGGCGCGCCGGACGCCGGTCAAGCCGCCGGGCAGGTCACGGTAGAAATCAAACTGGTTGCGCTCATCTACCCCGAGGCGCGGATAGGCATGCCACAGCACCACGCTGTCGTAGCCGCCGAACTCGCGGCGGCCGTGGGCGATCAAGGCGTCCACCTCGTAACGCCCCGCCCGCCAGTTGTAGAACGTCTCGTCACACGCCATCAGAAAGCAACAACAGTAGTTCGCCGAGGCCCAGGCAAATTCCTTCCGGCCATAAAGTGCATCGCTGTAGTTTAACCGTCCCCTGGTTTCCGCGCGCCACCGGGCCAGCGTGTTGCGATAGGCCGCCCATTGCGCCGGATCATCGGGTGCCGGAATAATGTCCTTCGAGGGGTCGAACTCGAACGGGGGAGCGGCCGGGCGGGCGCGCACGGGCCAGGCGCTCAACAGCGGCAGCAGTGCCGCGGTTTGCTGGAGGAAGCCGCGTCGGGTCGTCTTCACCGGGAATCGGGTTGCCTGCTATTGCTGAATGGTGATGGTCTCGGCCTTCTGGTGCTGGATGCGAACCACAACGCCGCCGGGAGCGATGGGCTCGACGCTGTAGCCCTGCCGATCGTCATCCAGAGACGCCCTTCGGGGCAGGGAAACGGTCCCGGCCCGAACCGTTTGTGGCGGGCGGCGGAGGCGCAACACTTCCCGCGCACGTCGGTCGAACGTGGTATAGCTGATTTCGTGTTCACCGTACCGGATAGAGCGCACGACTGAGGTCGAGCCGAGCAGGTGATCCTCATCCGCCGGCGCCCATTCAGGCACCGACGCCATGCCCCGCTGGAAATGCCGCATGTAGTCCCCGTAGCCGTCTGAGAACCAGTAGCCGGTCCCTTCGTCCAGGCTGGTCTTGACCAAGCCATTCTCCCGGGACGAATAGGTGGCCCAGTTGAACGAGCGGAAAGCCCGCTCCTTGGCATCCGGGTCGCCGGTCACCTCGTGCCATAATGCCAGCACCGACGCGAACCGGGCCGTGTGGCTCGACATCTTGTCCATGTCGTTCACTTGCTCGGAAATGACTTCCGCGCCCCATTGCCGTCCTTTCTCGGGGATGCCCCCCATGGTTACCGAGTCTGCCGCGAAAAACCCGCTCACCCAGTCCAGTATCGCCTTGGCTTTCGCGCGCCCGGCCGGGTCCAGCTCCGGGTGCTGCAACAGGTAGCGCGCGGTTTCGAGCGGCGAGTATTGATTCAGGTTGGTCCGGTAGTCGGGATAGATCAGCACGTCCTCGAAATACTGCGTCCAGACATGATTGCGCACGGGGTAGGTCATCAGCCAGCTCCAAGCCAGCCCGCGCGCCTGGCGATAGGCCCTGGTATTCCCCAGTTTCAGCCGCAGCAGCTCGTCGAACAGGCGGATGGGGCCGATGGTGTTGGCGGTGTAGGCCTCTCGTATCTTTGTGCCGGTCCTCGCATCCACCCGGAACGGCCACGGCGAGTGGCTTTCGTCTCCTGAACGCGCGTGCCGGGCCAGCGCCTCCACGCAATGAAGCGCGGCGCGCAGATACTTCTTCTCCCGCGTGACTTCGTAGAACAACAGGTAGGCATAGCCAAGCTCGCCGACCTTGTCCGGTTCCAGAAATCCCACCCCGTCGCCGCGTCCGCACGGGGTATGGTTTTCCTGGTCGCAATACACCGTGTCATCGGCCCCGCGATACTCGAGCTGGCCCGCATTCGCGCAGGAGTACGGCACCAGCGCCCAGGCGTCGCTGACCCCGGTGGTCCCGTGCGCCATGATGTGGTCCAGCATCTCGCGCGCCCGCTCCAGGACTGCCCGGTCGCCGCTGTAAGCATGATAGAGGATCGCCGAGTCCGTCAGCATCGCAAACAGGCCTGCCGGATGGTGCACCCACGGCCGGCCGGAGTATGCCGGATGCGCCGGATTATTCGGCCCGTAGAAGGTCGGATGCGTGAAGTAGGTGCGGTAACCGTCCGGCTGCACCGGTATGTGCTTGAAAGCCTCCCACGCGTTCCGAACGATCCGGTGGTAAGGCGCGCCGCTCTCAACCCAGCTCAGCAGCTTGCCTTCTCCGTCCAGCCGCGCCTCATGCCACATCAACTGCTCGGCCCCTGCGGCCCTGCTTCCCACCACCAGGAGAACCACCCAAACCAGTCTCATCGCTCGTTTGCGCATCCTGCTCATCCGGCTCCGTTCACCGGCTTTTCGGCTTCCGCCAAGCCCCTTCCCGCCAAACCCAGGAACCTGGCGAGCATCCGGACAAAAGGCAACATGACCCAAGCCTAGCCTGCCGCCGGGCCCAGGGCCAGTGACAAAGTCTCCCATCGTCCCGGCGCGCGGGCGACTTTGTCACGGCCCGTGCCGCCAGCCCGCGCCAGCCTGATCCCGCGCGTCAACACCTTCCACGCTTGCTCGGCCGGCAGCTACCGCGTCGCGCTGAAGGACGACGACACCATATCCCCCAACCCGGCAGGGTTGGCAGATGGTAGCCGGTGGGTCGTTTCGGGGTCGCAGGGGGAAACGACCACCGGTACGCCGGGCAAAGGGTATTCCACCCCGGCAGGGGTGGCAGAACCAACCCGCATGAAGAGGACGCCTGCCACCCGGGACGATCTGCCACCCCATCCGGCGTGGTGGGGTCAAAGCCGCCAGTTTCCGGAGGTCGCCGCCCCCACATATCCCCCAACCCGGCAGGGTTGGCAGATGGTAGCCGGTCGGTCGTTTCGGGGTAAGCGGGGGAAACGACCACCGGTACGCCGGGCAAAGGGTATTCCACCCCGGCAGGGGTGGCAGAACCAACCCGCATGAACAAGACGCCTGGCACCCAGAGCATCTCGAAAACAACCTCGCATGAGAATGGGCTCAGTTGCGGATTGGACTGGCCGTGCACGCTCTGTTACCAGAGCAGGAACAGCAACCCCTAACCACCCAGCATACTGCGTATTTGCCGGGGGTACGCCAAAACTTTCTTCTTGTGTGCATTTCCGTCCCGTGCACCATCAGCACCGCTGAAAGGGGCGCTGCAGGAGCGTCAACATAACTAGAATACAGATTATGAAACTTTCAAAACAAGCGGCCACAATCGCGACAACCTTCACCCTGGCCGGCATTCTCTTCTTCGCCCTCACCCCTGCCCGAGCCCAGGTCCAACCCCAGCCCAGCCTGACGGCTCGCGTTGTTTAGAACCCAAATGAGAAAGGTCTGTCAGTCGCTTATCCTAGTGGTGGGAACCGCCGTCGGCCTGCCTGTCTGCTGGGCACAATTACAATCTCCTCTTCGCATCCATAAAGCGCCCGCCCCGATCGCGACCAGCAACATTACGGCAGATGATTTGAACCGGCTCGCCGCCGAGCAAAACAGAGTGCTTGAAAAACAGAACCCTTGCCTGGCAATGGCGAAAACCAACAAAACCTTCGCGCAAGCGATGAGTTACATTCTCGCCCACATGGCTGGCCACAAACCCGATAAACTGCCGCCGGGACTTACTCAGAACGATATATCCAACGCCCATTTCCACATGTTTACAGCTCCTCGGCCCAGACCGCCCAACGTGCCAGCAAACGAGCGCGTTACTGCGCTCAGTAATGCCTTTCAGGCTTACTCCGCACAACTAAATCGCCCGATAGCCTTCTACGGCAAGGCCATGGATGAAACTGGGGCGCCCCTAATCGCTGCGACCGCCACCATCAGGTGCCTCGTGTTCCCTGAAAGTCAATTCACGACTAACATCTCCACTGATGTCAACGGACTATTCACGCTACACGGCATCAACGGTCAGGCACTCAGCGTCTCCGTGGCGAAGGACGGATATGAGGAGACGCCGGGAACCAACGAACACCATTTTGCGTATTACGGAATCGCCAAGGGCTTCCGGTCGGACCCTTACAAGCCCATTATCTTCCATCTTCGGAAGAAGGAGTAAGCACCCGTACGACTCCATCTACGGCCATTAGTGAGACGCCGAAACCACCGGCGGCACTGGGCTACCAGACCACCCTCTGAGCATTCAGTAGCGCGATGCTCCCCACGCAGTTATCTCCCCCCCCGGCCCCCGCACCGGCAACCCCGCCCTTCCTTGCTGACATCGCCCCCACCTTCCTGTACAACCCTCCCATGTCCCGCGAGGACCAACTCACTGCATTCGTTGACTGGGCTCGCCACCACATCACTGGCGACGAAAAAGGCCAGGCCCACATCTTTCTCGACCACCTCTTTCAGGCCTTCGGCCATCCCGGCGTTCTCGACGTGGGCGGCCAGCCCGAATTCCGCATCCGCCAGGCCGCCGAGGACGGCGGCGGCACCGCCTTCGCCGATCTCGTCTGGAAACCCGTCGTCCTCTTCGAAATGAAGAAACGCGGCGTTGATCTCCAGCGCCACTACCGCCAGGCCTTCGACTACTGGACCCGCCTCGTCCCCAACCGCCCACGCTACGTCGTCCTCTGCAACTTCGACCAGTTCCGCATCTACGACTTCGAGACCCAGATGGATGCCCCCGTGGACACCCTCGAAATCGCCGAGCTCCCCGCCCGCTGGGGCCCGCTCGCCTTCCTCTTCCCCGGCGACCACAAACCCACCTTCAACAACGACCGCGTCGCCGTCACCCGCGAAGCCGCCGACTCCCTGGCCGCCTGCTTCCGCCGCCTTGTCCGGCCCGATCGCTCGCCCCCGGTCCCGCGCCCGGTCGCCCAGCGCTTCATCCTCCAAATGCTCGTGGCCCTCTTCGCCGAGGACATCGGCCTGCTCGAAAAGTACTTCGTCACCAACCTCCTCAACGAGTGCCACAGCCCCACCGACACCTACGACCTCATCGGCGGCCTCTTCGCCGCCATGAACTCCCGCGAAGCCGCTCGCGGCGGCCGTTACAAGGGCATCCCTTACTTCAACGGCGGCCTCTTCGCCGACCCCGCCCGCCTCGAACTCCACGACCACGAACTCGTCCTCCTCCGCAAAGCCGCCGATTTCAACTGGACCAAGGTCCAGCCCGAAATCTTCGGCACCCTTTTCCAGCACTCCATGGACGACACCGAGCGCCACGCCTTCGGCGCTCACTTCACTCACCCCGCCGACATCATGAAAATCGTCGGCCCCACCATCGTCCAGCCCTGGCGCGAACAGATCGAAGGCGCCAAAACCCTCAACCGCCTCATCGAACTGCGCGACCGCCTTCACCATTTCCGGGTGCTCGACCCCGCCTGCGGCTCCGGCAACTTCCTCTACATCGCCTACCGCGAGCTCAAGCGCCTCGAAGCCCGCCTCCTCGAACGCGTCCAGGAATACCCCAGCCGCGCCGAACCCGGCCAGCTCCCCCTCAGCTTCCTCAGCGCCCAGAACTTCTACGGCCTCGACATCCAGCCCTTCGCCGTCGAACTCGCCAAAGTCACCATGATGATCGCCCGCAAACTCGCCATTGACGAACTCCACATCACCGAACCCGCCCTCCCCCTCGATAACCTCGACCAAAACTTCATCGCCGCCGACGCTCTCATCACCCCCGACGGCCAGCCCGCCCCCTGGCCCAAAGCCGATGTCATCATCGGCAATCCACCGTTCCTGGGCGCGAAACTACTCAAGCCCGAACATGGACCGGATTACGTGAACGCCTTGCGCAGCGCCTACCCCGAAGTCCCCGGCATGGCCGACTTCTGCGTCTATTGGTTCCGCAAGGCTCATGACCACCTTCCACCCTGCACCGCTGACGACCCACTCGCCGGACGCGCCGGCCTTGTCGGCACCCAGAACATCCGCAACAACCAATCCCGCGTCGGTGGACTCGATTCCATCGCGAAGACCGGCACGATTGTCGAAGCCGTGGACAATCAGCCCTGGTCCGGCGAAGCCAACGTCCACGTCTCCATCGCCAACTGGGTCAAAACCCAGGACCCCGCGCTCCTGCCCAAAACCCGCAAGCTCTGGTTCAAGGCCGAGCCCCCTGCCGCTGCCAAGAAACTCCGCAAACGTGGCTCCGGCCCGGCTGCCAAGGAATACGAACTTGATGTCCGCGAGTGCGAGGAGATTTCCGCATCACTTTCTGACCAGACAGATGTGAGCGGCGCATTACGCCTCATCTGCAACTTCGAGCCGCAAGTCTGCTTTTCTGGTCAAGTGCCGGGCCACGAAGGCTTCATTCTTTCGCCCAAAGAGGCGGCGGCAATGGTTCAAGCGGACGCGCGCAATCGCGAAGTCATCCACCCATTTCTCATTGGTCGGGATATGCTCACGGGCAATGGTTCACTCAGTGAGTGGGTCATTGATTTCCAGACCCGTACGATGCTCGAAGCCAGCGTATATCCTCAACCATTCGCGCGCGTTCAATCTCTTGTGCTTCCGACACGCGAACAGAAATCTGAACAAGGCAAGACCACTGGCGGCGAGCAACGCTCGCATCACAAGGGATTTCTCAAGTACTGGTGGCGTCACTCCTTTGACCGCCCGGAGATGATCAATCTTCTCGCCACGATGCCACGTTACATTGTCTGTTCGGATACAACAAAGCGGCCCGTTTTTGAGTTCATCTCCCAAGAGATTCGGCCAGATCACAAGCTGCGAGTTTTCGCGTTCCCCGATGACTACAGTTTTGGCATCATGCAGTCGCACGCGCACTGGCTATGGTTCGTCACCAAATGCTCTAAGCTGAAGTCTGATTTCAACTATACGTCCAGCACGGTCTTCGACACCTTCCCCTGGCCCCAATTCCCCGAACTCGCCGCTCCAATCCCAACGGGATTGCATCAGCCAGCCCAGGGTTGCGGAGGGATGCGGGGCGCTACCCTGGGTGACCACGCAAACACCCCCTCCAACCCTGAAGGGGTTGTGTCACCTCGTCCCCCCGCCTCCTCCACCGCCCTCCCGGAGACGGCTATCAAGAAAATCCTTGCCGTCGCTGAAGCCGGCCGCGCCATCCGCCGCATCCGCGCCGAAGCCCTGCCCCAAATCAAAGGCGGCCTCCGCGCCCTCTACCGCACCCTCGATCTCCCCGGCGCGAACCCCCTCAAAGACGCCCACGCCGCCCTGGACGCCGCCGTCCTCGCCGCTTACGGCTTCAGCCCGAGAAAAGACCTCCTCGCCCAACTCCTCGCCCTGAACCTCGAAGTCGCCGCCCGGATCGAGCGCGGCGACCCCGTCACCGCCCCCGGCCTGCCACAGAATTACCCCGACCCCGCATCACTGGTGACGGACGATTGCATTGCACCAGGGAAAGAATGCCCCCCCGAGAATCCCAAAGGGACTATACGCCATCCGAGATCGTACGCCGCAAAGAAAGCCCAAAACAATCAGTAACTGCCTATAAAACAATGGTGATCTGCATGTTCGCCGCGCCTCTAGTCAATCACAGGAAACTGGCTCGAATGGGGTGAAATAGTTCAATTATGGCAACCTCTGGCAACCGGCACCCAGGTCAAGACACGCCGACACCTCGCCCTGAGAAGGCTCGTCCGGGCATCCTGCACCCTTGTTTCCCCACCCTACGACCAAAGACGCGCCAGAAAGCCGCCCAGCCTCCCAAAGGTCTTATTAGAGCCTCTCCCGACAACGATGCCGAGCCATTTTGGGAAATGGAGGCAAAAAACATGCTGAAGCTCGCTTCGCCTCGCAGGCACTCCCAAGAGAGCTTTGGACAACCCTAACCCAGTTAGTTTCCCAAGCCGGAACTATCGCGGCACTTCCTTCGGGTTCAGTCAGGCTCCGACTTCTGGGTGGCCTTCTGATAAAGGAGCGCCGCCTGGGTTCGGGAATGGACGTTCAGCTTGCGGTAGACCTGCACCAGGTAGTTTCGGACAGTCTTAGCTTCCAGGCCGAGCGATTGGGCAATTTCCTTGTCGGCCTTGCCGGTCGCCACTTCGCTCAGCACGCGCCGCTCCTGTTCCGAGAGCTGGGCAACGAGCTGCGCCGCCGAGCCAGCTGGGCCAGATGCGTGGGTAATGGCTGCCCGCGCGATGGCCGGATCGATGACCAACCCACCCCGGCAAACCGCGTGGATGGCATCCACAATCTTCTGTGCATCGTTCTCCTTTAGCAAATACCCGTCAGCTCCCGCCTCGAGTGCCGCGCTCGTCGTTGTGTCGACCGCATAGGAGGAAAGAAACAGCACATGGACCTCGGGCAGTGCAGCCTTGAGTCGGCGGCAAATCTCATGTCCGCCAACGTCGGGGAGACGGTAATCCAACAAGACCACATCGGGCCGCAGCCGCCGGGCCTCCGCCAGCGCCTCAGCACCCGTTGCGGCTTCACCAACGACCTTGACGCCCGCATCCAAGTCGCCGATGAGCCGAAGGCCCATGCGAACAACCGGATGGTCATCGACAAGCAACACTGTGATCCTCGCTGTTTTGGTCATGAACTCATGAAAAGGTTTATGAATTGAGGGGAATGTCCAGCAGTACTTTGGTGCCATGGGCAGGGCGGGTCTCGATACTCAACGTGCCGCCAAGCTGCACCGCGCGGCCTTGCATATTGGCGAGTCCGCGCCCTGATGCGTGCGCCTGCGCAGCATCAAAACCCTGCCCATCGTCGGAGACGCGAAGCTGGAGATGGCCGTTGTTGCTCAGCAGTTCCACCTTGATGTGGCGGGGGCGGCCGTGACGGAGGCTGTTGCTGAGGGCCTCTTGGGCGATTTGCCGCAGATGCGACTGGGCGACTTGAGTCACTGTGAGGGTGGGCGCGGTAGCGACCACCAGCTCGATGGGTATGGAAGATGAGTTCTGGAAGCGTTGCACAAGTTTCCGGAGGGTTACGGCTGGGTTCGGAGACATGTCGGCTTCCTCCTGCGTAGAGCTCTGCTGAACAATGAAGGTACGGAGCTCGGCAATCAGCGCATCCACAGCCTGGCGACAACGCTCGAACAGATTAGCGGCCCCTTCGGCATCCCGCGCACGCAGCCGATCATAGTGACCGAGGCTCAGTTGCAGCCCATAAAGAGATTGAATCGCACCATCATGAAGATCCCGGCTGATGCGCTCTCGTTCATTCTGCGCCTGCTGCAGATCCTCGCAGGCGGACCTAAGGTCAGCCGCGATGGTTTCCTGTCGGACGCGCGATTGGATTTGTACAAAGAGCAAAGCCCCCACAAGGATTGAGAGAGCCGTGCCCCCAACAATCGCCGTCCACGGGCGGTAACGTGAGGACCCCTGCTCGAAGAGCGACGTTGTATAGAGGACCACGGTCCATTCCTGTCCGTGGATTTGCAGCGGAACCTCAGACCGGAGGTATGGCCTGAAGCCCGGGGAGAGGGTCGGCGGCGAAGAACCGCTCACGTTCAGCCAGGTCTTGGTAGAAAGGGGATGGCCGCCGAATAGGTCAAAGCCCAGCTCCCGTGGGGCGGTGCCAAAGAGATTACCCAGCAGCAGGTTCGGCTCAATGGACCCGAACACGATACCCTGAGCACGGGCCTCACCCCGCTGGGAGACCCGCTGCTCCGCAGGCGCGAGCCGCGTGGTCGGGGCTGTATCCACCCGCGGCTCCATGACAGGCACAAAGATGGTCAGCCCCCGGGCGGGCTTCCCTGCGATTTCGGTAGCCAGTTCCCGACGATAGCAGTAACAGGGATCGCCCGTGCGCAGAGCACCCTGCGCGGCCTGCTTAACTACAGGATCGCCCAGGAAGCGCGGGCTGAGACCGTCAAATGCCGAAGGCGGGCATACCCAGCCGTACTGGAGGCGAAAGCTGTTAGTGTCCTCGCCTAGGCCATTAACAGGTCGAGCCTCCGGCGCAGATGCGGGCTGCGGGTGCTGGCTTGCGGTCGTCTCCAACAAACCCAGCTCTAGCAATCCAGGGTAGTTCTTCTCCGGCAGGAGAAGCCGAACCCGGTAGTTCCACTCTGCCCGGCTCAGATTCGGACGTGATGCCGCGAAGTCAGCTAGCCCCGTTAGCGCCAGCACGTATTTATCAACACGGTCGCGCAGAGTCTCAACGGTCTGGCCCGCCTGCCGCTCAAACCGGTTTTGATCCAACGCGCGCACTTTGGCAAAGAGGCTCCAGGCAGCTCCGGCGGTGACGCAAAGCCCCAGAGCCAGTATCACCCATGCGAGCGCATAGGTCTTTAGCAATTTGTCATAAAGCATCGCAAATCTGGTGGCGGCTTTGTTTCACACAGCGGATGCTATTAGGGTATAAGGAGCTCGGATATAGAGTCAAATGTCCCGGGTTGATTGGGGCAGAAAATGTCGCGCCTTTTCGCCCGGGTCAGTTCACGATGTCTCCGCGCATGTCCGCTTGCACTACGACAGCCTTCGTTCGCCGACACCCGCCGACCCGATTGCGGCGGCTGGGGCCCCTCCTGTTCCTTGCCTGCTCCTGCGTGCTCAGGGCGGCAGTGGTGGAGGTCCATGATGAAGGCGCTGGAAGCGACTACATGTCCGGCGACCCCATTACACTTCCGGCAGCCAGGCTCAGCACAAATAGGTTCGTAGACGGAGCGCAATGTATCCTCAACCGACCGCATTGTGTAAAACCAGCCGCCTTCGACTTCTCGGGGAGACTTGATTTAAGCGTGGCGGCCGATGAGATCGTGCGACCGGGCACCAATGGGTTTCCGGCGTACCTTGTGGGCCAACAATACGTATTGTTTCTCCAGGATGTGCGCCACTACACCAACTACACTTGCCGCGTGACCGTGGACTGTCCCTCCACCTTTTATCTGCTGGTCGATAACCGGGTGAATGAGTTCGGTCCAGACAAACCCTACAGCGACCCGGTCTTCGGCCCACCGGATACTGAGTGGATACCGAACGATGGCTGGGAGCGCGTCAACACCGGCCTCAGTCCGGTGATGACGGCCACCAACCGAGGCGATTATGTGGGAATTGATGAAGGATGTAATGGCACGCTCAACCAGGTCTATGCCGTCTACGGGCGAACGCTTTCTAAGCCCGGCTCCGTAACACTCCGTACCCAATTTGAGGGCAATATCTACTGTCTCGTCGTCTCCACCAATGCTACCCGTTTCGCCCAGGCTAAGCCCACGCTGCCTCCGATACGTTCGGCCCAAAGGTAGCCAGCGTTTGCCCAGCAATACACCAAGTGACCGGTTCGGTCTTACCCCTCACGCACTGCGTCATCGACCGGGACAAATGTCCGCTCAGGGCCGGGACAAATGAGCGCAACTTCGGGACGTTAGTGCGCTAGACCGGAAAGGACCACGGTGTTCAAATGGGCGCGGCACGTTGAAGACCGGTAATTTATACGACCAAAATAACACTATGAAAAAAGCTATCCTCTTCGCTCTTATTGGCGGTGGTGTCACGTTCGCTGCTCACGCCGGCACGTCCATCCTCTCCGCAACACCAACGGGAAGTGATGCCTACGCCATCCCTACATGGAGCGGCACGGCAATAACAGGCGACACCCTGGATTTCGCGCGCGTGCAGGGCGGTAGCTCCGGCAAGTTTACCAACGCCAACCAGGTGGTGGGAGGCTTTGGCAACCTGGCCCAAAGCCACACTGACCGCCGACAACAGTACGTTGGCTACAATGCCAGCGGCACCCTCGGGTCAGCCAATGCCGAACTGAACGGTGCCAACATCCCCAGCTACCTGCTGGGTCTGGACTACGTGCTGACGATGAACGACAATCGCAACAACAATCCGTTCCGAATTGACATCACGACCGCCGGCCCAGGCAGAGCCTACCTATTCATTGATACCCGTATCGGGGATGGTGTGGATCAAAATGGCCCAACCCTCGGCAACTCGGGCGCAAACCTGACCCAGTGGGTCTTGGACGACGGATGGGCCCCTATGATCACCGGAGCCAAGCCCAGCGACTACCTCGGAGTGGGCGATATTATTGGCCTCAGCGCGTCCCCGAACAACGTTCCTAACGTCGGACCGAATGTTGTCTCAGGCCTCACCCTGAACCAGTATTCCGAAATCTGGTATCGGGATATCACCGGCACCTCCTATTCCATCTACACGGAGGGTGAAAGTTATAACTACTTCGGCACGGCTTTCTCGGTCATCCCCGAACCGGGCACGATGACCCTCGCCGGCTTGGGCGCGGCATTTCTGTTGATGCTCCGCCGCCGCCGCTAATCTGCGTGGCACTTGCCTCAGCAGAGACATTTGCTCATCTCGCCGCCCGGCTGCCTCGGCACGCCGGGCGTTGCTTTTTCTGAATCACCCCAGTGCCCCGGAAGTGAAGAGTCCACGCGCCGAACCTGGCCGCCCACAAAGCGCTAGAGGCAAATGCCCCACACCCATTAGAGTCAAAAGAGTGGCTCTTTAGTGCGTAAGACCACTTGGCCATTTCGCGATGCTCGCGATAAGATGCTCACCAGCTAAAACTGCAATATGCCCAACATGAAACACACAACTCTGAGCCTTATTGGCGTGGTGGCGATCCTTGCGATCGCCCGCCCCGGCGGAGTCCAGGCGGCCACCTCCACCTGGACTGGCAGCGCCAATACCTACTTCACCAACGCTGCCAATTGGACGCCGGGCTTTCCGGCGACCGGCGACAACATCGTCCTCGGCGCCACTGCGAGTGTGGACCTCACCTCCTGGAATAGCGGCCTCGGCGCCGGCTACCACAGCCTGGGCAGCCTGACTTTCAACTCGACCGCCGGCACAACCCTGGTCGGTTCCGACGGCATCCTCGCCCTGGGGGGGGACATCACCCAGAGCGGCAATGGCGACATAACCAACTCCAGCGTCGCTTACGATCTCGGCGCCGCCAACCGCAGCTTCAAAGGCAGCGGCTCAGGAAAAGTGAACTTCAACAACGGCTCGATTGCCAGCACCGCCGGAGTGAGGATTGACGGCGGGTACTACGTGTTCGGCGACGTGAGCGGAACCTTCACAGGGATGACCGTCAACACCGGCGGGACGGCGGAGATCAGGGCTGCGGGTCTCGGAAGCAATCTGACGCTCCCCGGCTCTGGCAGCGCCAGTTCCATCGGCACGAGCCAGACTCTCACGATCAATGGTGGCACGGGGGTTTTTGACACTGAGGATCCGGCAGGCGCCGTTGACGATTTCGCAGGCCGGACGGTCACCTTCGGCGCGAGTGGTGGCACGTTGATCTGGAACAAGTCAGTCGCGTTCGCCGGTGGGCCGGCAGCGTTTAGCTTCAACAACGGCAACAACCCTGCAAGGCTCATAAATGGCGTGCCGATGGCCGGCTATTTTGACAACGAGCAATCGCTGCAGCTAACCTGCTTCTCTACTGGCTCGGGCAATGCGCAGGTAATCGTGACCAACGGAGGCATAGCCAGCATGGTCGGCAACCCTCCCGATGGTGGGTTGCCTTATTACTACGCCCCGACATACCCGCAAACCAACAGCTTCACCAGGAACGACTTCAAACTGACTATCTTCGGCCAACCGGGCGGTGATCCATCGCTGGGTGATTCAAGCACCAGCATAGGACGCTTCATGACGGCCAGGTGGGGCAATAGTTGGGACTCAAGTAACCACACGAACCGGGGCAACATCCAACTTATAGCTGGCGGCATTTATTGCCGTGATGTTCTGCTCTTCCTCCAACGGAACAGCAACCCTCGCTTTCTCGGTTCCGATATCACAATCGAGAACAGCACCACGCTCTTCAGCGGGGGCGCGACGGCCAACACGCGGACCCTCAATATCGGCACCGGGGATCATCCAGGCCTGACCAACACCACCCTGCGCATCAAGGACGGGGCGACGGCAGTGCTGGATCAGCAGGCTTACAGCGGCCAGGGCTCAGCGGGCGTCCGGCTGAACGCCAAGACAGTGATTGAGGCGGGCGGCTCCCTCCAGATCAAGCGGACCTTCACCGGGTACGCCGGAAGGCCCATTGTGGTAACCGGCAGCATCGAAGGCCAAGGCAACGGCACGAGCGGCAAAGACTCCGTCTTGGTCGTCGACCTGCCGCTAGCGCGCGAAGACCAGTTTGGCCGGAACGATTCTGCCTACACCGACCCCGTAACTCTGTTCCCGGGAGGCTCGCAGGGAGGCGGCACCCTCATCGACGATCCAAGCCAGTACCAGAACAGCACGGGCGTCAAGTTTTATCCTGGCTACGCCAATCTCACCATCAATGCCGTCTCCCCGAATATCCTTGGCCTCCGCGTCCAAGGCACCAGCGATTATGTCGCCAACTTGTTGACGGAAGCACGGCTCAATTCTATCAGTGGATCGCAGGGTGTTCTGACGCTCGCTTTCACCGACAGTCCCACCTACACCGTCTCGGCCGGGCCGACGAATACGCTTTCGAACATCGCCATTGGCTTCGACAACCAGGACGGCAGCAGTCCCGAATATGTCGTCGCGGCCAATACCACCGTTACCAACTGGAACCGTATCGTCGTCAAAAACGCCCGCGTTAAGCTCCAGGACGCCTTGGTCATGGCCAAAAACCTGCACCTGCTCGGCGGCACCGTGGCCCTCGATGACGCAGCCACAGTCTCCCTGGCACAGGTAGTCCTGTCGGAAAACGCGACCATTGAAATGGGCACAAGCGGCGGTGCGGGGGTAAAGCTATCCTTCACTTCCGGGGGCACTTGGACTGCGGGGAAGACCCTGACGATCAACAACTGGAACGGTGACGCCAACGGCGGCGGACCGGACCAGATCTTCGTGGGCACAGGCGCCAATTTGTCGTCGGCGCAATTGGCACAGGTCTATTGGGTCAATCCCTTCGGTTCAGGCGATGTGTCCGGCGGCTTCCAACTTCCCAGCGGCGAGATCGTGCCTGGAGTGGGCCAGAGTTACCTCAGCAGTCCCAGCGGCGGCGGCAACGGGACAGACTTCCAGTTCAACGTCACCGGGGTCGCGGGCAAAACCTACGTTGTGGATCGAACCACTAACCTGACGCCAACGGTTGTTTGGACACCCATCAAGACCAACACCGGTTCGTTCGTTTTCACAGACACGGCCTCAGCGGGGGCCCCGGTGCGATTCTATCGAGTGCGCTCACAATAGAGGCCGATCTGGCGTTAGAGACACCCGCGCGAATATGAATCCCAAAAACATGCGAGTTGAGCTGACGGCCGAACTTGTAGGGGCGTCGTGCCCCGGCGCCGCCGGCTTGCGGTCCAAAGGGCCCAACCGGGCCTTCACACTGATCGAGCTACTGGTGGTAATTGCGATCATCGCCATTCTGGCGGCGCTGCTCTTGCCCGCACTGGCCAAAGCTAAGGAAAAGGCGCAGCGCACCCAGTGCGTTAACAACCAGAAGCAGACCCTTTTGGCCCACATGATGTACGTGGGCGACAACAACGACGTGATGGCCCTGCCCAACCTGGAGAATGGGGGCAAGAATCGGGAGCCAGGATGGCTCTACAAGCCACGGGAATACAAGGTCGGTTCCGTTTATATCGGCCCGCAGCGCGGAGTGTTCTGGCCGTACGTCGGCAACGGGAAGGAAGTCCAGGTGCTCGGAACGAACGTTCCGGACGCGTGGAAGATCTTCATGTGCCCGATGGACAAGCCGGACGCATTGTATTCCCTGAGGACGATCCAGTTCACCAGCTACATCATGAACGGTGCCGTTTCGAGCTACAACCGGATGCAGGATGCATCGCACAAACTTAGCGCCTTCAAGCCCGATTGCATCCTCCTGTGGGAGGCAGATGAGCGCTTCCCCGCGGTGTTCTTCAACGACGGGGGGAGTTACCCCGACGAAGGCCTGTCCACCCGCCACAGCCAGGGCGCCACGGTTGGCCTCTTTGGCGGCAGCGTCGAATACATGCGCTACAAGAAGTACTACGAAATCTTGGCCGATTGCGACAAGAACCGGCTGTGGTGCGCCCCTGATACTCAAGACGGCAGGTGACTTCGTATCCCCCTCCCATGCGCAAGACCCTCCTCGGATTCGTCGCAGCCCTCGTCGCGGCAATCGCGCTTTGTGGCTGCGGCCAGCACAAAGCCTCACCCAAGGCAGACGTCTCCGAGCTGGAGCGTGCCTTTGCCCTGAAGCCCGGTGCAACCCCTGGGGACGAGCAGACCCCGGCTGCAATGGCCGCCAAGGCAGTCGCCGCGATCCGCGCTCAGGACTGGCCCAAATCCGTGCCCATTTTAACCCAACTCCGTACGACCAAAGGGCTCACGGCGCAGCAGCTCGAGGCCGTCCACAACGCCAATGGCAATGCCTACGTCCGACTGGTCGAGATGGAGAAAAAGGGTGATCCGGACGCCAAAGCGACATTGGAAATGCTGAGCAAGTCGGCGGCGGGGCGCTGAATGCCTTACCCGGGTCTTGCTGGCACATGGCCGGGGTTTTCACAGCCGGTCCGCTGAAAACACCCCTCGGCTCTTATAGCGCCACGACGAATACCCCAATCCAACGGAAGCTCAGGCCGATTGGCCGACATGAATGCAAGTATTCATAGGAAGCGCCAGGTTCGGTTGCTGGCACCGTTCTGCTCTCCTGAATCTGAGGGCAAATGAAGAAGCTCCCAAAACCAACCATCGCCAGCTTGGCGTTCTGCTTCATTGCGCTGACGGTTTCCGCAAAACCTCCGGCACAAACCTTTACCCTCGGCACAAATCAATTTCTGTTGGACGGCCGGCCGTTTCAAATCCGCTCCGGCGAGGTTCATCCCAGTCGCATCCCGAAGGCGTACTGGCAACATCGCATCCGGATGGCCAAGGCAATGGGTCTGAACACCATCGCCTCCTATATATTTTGGGATCACCACGAAGTGGCCGAAGGGCGCTTTGATTTCAAGACTGGCACACGCAACCTCCCGGAGTTCTTCCGTCTGCTGCGGGCGGAGGGCATGTTCCTCTTCTTGCGCCCAGGGCCGTATTGTTGCGCGGAGTATGACTTCGGCGCGATGCCCGCCTATCTGCTGCGCTATCCCGATTTGAAAGTGCGCTGCATGGACCCGCGTTATACTGCGGCGGCGGAGCGCTACTGTCTGGAGCTGGCGAAAATCATTAGGCCGTGGCAGATCAGCAACGGCGGCCCGATCATCCTGCTTCAAGTGGAGAACGAATACGGTAGCTACGGTAACGATCGCGCGTATCTAAATTGGCTTCGCGACCTCTGGCGCAGGCTTGGTATTACCGTGCCGTTCACAACCGGTGACGGCGCGACACCGCACATGCTCGAAGCCGGCTCACTCCCGGGCTGCGCGGTGGGACTCGATCCGGGATTGGAGCCCAGGGATTTCGAGCTCGCGCAGCGGATGAACCCGGGCGTGCCGGCGTTTGGCAGCGAGATTTACCCCGGCTGGCTCACGCATTGGGGCGAACCGTGGGCGCGCGTCACGACCGAGGCCGTCTGCAAGGACGTGAAGTTCCTGCTCGAGAATAGGAAGTCTTTCAATCTCTACATGTTTCACGGCGGAACTCATTTCGGTTTCACCGCCGGAGCAAATGCGGATCGCCTCGCGGTTTCCTCGAACGGCATCCCGTGCAGTTTCGCGCCCGACGTGACGAGCTACGATTACGATGCCCCGGTTACCGAACAGGGGCGGCCTACGGGGAAATACACCGCGCTCCGCGAACTCATTGCTTCGCACCTGCCCCTCGGCGAAACGCTCCCCGCCGTGCCTATGCCGGTTTCGGCTATGGCGATTCCTGAAATCAAACTGACCCGCTGGACGACCTTATGGGACAACCTGCCGGCGCCGGTAAAGCTGGCGCAGCCCAAGCCTTTCGAAATGCTCGGTCAGGCGCACGGCCTGATGCTCTACCGCACGAAGCTGGTGGGCCGCAAATCTGGATTGCTCGTGCTTCGGGAGCTGAACGACTACGCCCTCGTTTTCCTCGACGGCAGGTTCATCGGCACGGTGGATCGCCGCTTGGGTCAAAACTCCATCGAGCTGCCCCGGGCGGACAATTCCCAACCGACGCTCGAAATCCTGGTTGAGTCGATGGGGCACATTAACTTCGGCGAGTTCCTGATTGACCGCAAAGGCATTACCGAGAGGGCAACGCTCAACGACATGACGCTGATGAACTGGGAGGTTTTCGGCTTCCCGCTCGATGAACAGTGGGTCGCGATGCTGCCCGCCAGCCAAACGCCAGCTAGCCGCCCAGGCGCGTTCTTCAAGGGCAGATTCGAAATAGGCGCAGTAGCCGATACATATCTTGACTTGTCGCCTTACCAGAAAGGATACGTGTGGGTGAACGGCCACAACCTCGGCCGTTACTGGAAAATCGGCCCGCAGCAGCGGCTATATTGCCCCGCCCCATTTTTGCGACGCGGCTTAAACGAGATTATTGTCCTGGACCTGCACGCAACTGACCCCTTGCCGATTGAAGGAAGAGAGACGCTCGTAGACTTAGCCGCGACCTCAGACGTTCATGCAACCAGCGCTCAGTAAATCGGGCGCGCGAAAAGCGATTCCAATCAGTTGGACCACCTTGCTGAACCAAGGGCAATAGCAGAATGAGGGATCAAAAGAGACATGCAATTACTTACATCGTTGAGCCTAAGTGGCCCGCTCGCTACCACCCAACCAATGTTTCAATGTCTCTGTGGTCAAAAATACAATGTTTGTCGGCGATAGGGCTGGGAATCTCCCTGTTGGGGTGCGGTCTTGAGCGTTCCGGGAAGAGGTCATCCGTCAGTTCGTCCGGCGGTTCAGCGCCCGCGCTGAAGACCTATCAGCAGTCCGGTGTGCTGGATACGATTCGTTATGTGCGGCCGGACTTGCATGACGGTTACATTGTCGGAAACGGCCGGATGTACGCGGTGGCGGGGCTTGGCCAGTCGATGGCGCGCGTCGGGAAAAGCAAATTGACGCCTGAAAAGGCGCCCCTGAGCAAACTTTCCTGGATCATCGGCCCGGCGTACACCATCGGGAATTTAGGATATGGCTGGCAAGTCGAGGCCGCTGTTGATGGCCGGCCGCTCAGCTGGCAAAAAGAGGCCGTCATGGAGCCGACGCGAAAATCGCCGTTTTGGGGCGTCCGAAGCGACCATAGCGAACTGACGTGCGTTCTGCATGATGTGATGGCTCCGGATTCCGCTGCGATGGTGCGGTGTATCCGGATAAAGCGCCCCGACGGCCTTTCGCCTGCGCGGGTTACTGTTACGCTGCCGGTTCACCCCGATCCGCGGAACGGTGTATTTACGATGTTTGACGGGCGGCCCGTCGATGCGGAACAGATTCAAAACTGGAGCAGGTATGTCGGCCCGCACATAAAAGACCGTCCTTCGGTGCCGCTGGAAAAGCTTCAGCAGATTTTTGAGACGGATAAAGCCATCGTTCATCGCGGCCCGGCACGGGCGTTGTATCAGGAGATGTCCATCACCGTTCCCTGCGACAGTGAATATCGAGCGATGTTTCTGCCGCGGGCATTGGCCACGACTATCACTTCCCCGCAGGAGCAGGTTGGTGTTTCTGTTGCACCGGGTAAAATGGAGGCGGATCTGGGGATCCTTGCGCCGGGGCAGACCGTAACTCTGGGCGTCTGGATTGTTACCGTTACCGGACAGGAGTCGGCCCTGGAAGATCACGCACTTAGGCGATTGACGGAATGGAAGTCCAAAGACTTGGACGCCGTCATGGCGGCCTCAGCGCGCGACCTTCCGGCGCCGCTGATTGAGCGCCTCGATGGGACGAGTCCTATGCTCAAGGCCATCGAAACCCCTCCCCGCATCGTGCTTGCCTCGCAGGCTCTTCCGGGCGGTGTGTTCGCGCAGTCGTTTATGTATCCGATGTGTTACGTTCGCGACCAGTACGGGCCCTTTCGGTTGATGCTGGCGATGGGCGACTATGACCGGGCTTATCGCATCTTGACATTTTATTCGGCCATGCAGAACAAGCTGGGTATTCAGAACGCCTACGACATTCCCTCCGAGGCGATCCCTGCAGACAACTGGAATCCCGATTTGGATTACGGACGGCTCGACGGCCGTTGGCAGCGCGCCGAAGTGCCCAGCTACGTCATCTTGTTTGCGCGGGATTACTATCGCGCCACCGGCCGTCTGGAACAGATCGTGCCTCTGTATCCCCGGCTGGCTTACAATCTAAGAGTCCAGCATCTAAGCCGCAATCATCTCCTCCCGTACGCCAGCGACGAATCCTACAGCAATTTTGCCGACACCAAGCCGCGGTACGAGCAGGAAATGACCGATTCAACCCTGCTGTACCTGGCGGCCTGCGATTTCATGATCGATCTTGCCCGTCTGACCGGGCGCAATCAGGATGCCGACGAGTTTAGCGAATTCGCCAAGCGCACCGGGCGCGCCCTGATGGAGCGGCTCTGGCTGTCGGAAGAAGGCCATTATGCCTATGCGCGCGATGACCGCGACGATTCCGAGTTTATCGACCGGCGGCCCGTCTTTGACCCGCTGTTGAGGGACTTTTGGATTGAACGGCGCGATCCATTTGACCCCAGGTCAATCGGCTGCCTAAACGCCGTGCTCAAACATCTGCTGGATCCACTCCGCGTGACGACGACCACCAAGCTGGCGGCGGGAATGGAGCCCGGCTACCTGCTCTATGCGATGTCCCGCTGTCAGCATCCGCAGACCCACCAGGCTGCCGAGCTGCTGTTGCGATATGCGTCCGGCGTCGGCGCGTTCAATGAATACTATTTCTACAACCGGCATGAAATCTGGCCGAATGACGGTGTTTTCAGGCCGTGGGAGTCCTCCGTTGCCGCCACGGCGCTCATTCAGTACTTGCTGGGACTGAGAGCAGATATCCCCAACGCGAAAATCTCCCTCCAGCCCCATCTTCCTCCTGACTGGAAAGGCTGGCAAACGCGCCGCATCCCGCTGCCCGGGCACGGGGAAATCCAAATGAAGCTGGTGCGCACCGATCAGAATGGCTTTTTCTTTGAAATCGTGCGGACCGGCAGTACGGCCCCGCTGTCGATTGATCTCGAGTTAGGGCTGTTTGGCGAGCGCCTTCAAAGCCATAGTCAGGGACTTTCGTCGGTATCAGGTCGCCCCGGCCTGCTGCGCGCACAAGTTGCAATGCATCCGTCCCGCGATAGCGCACAACCGCAGACGTTTGTCTTCCGGTGGAAGTCAATCTAATGGCGCTGCAACGAATACCCCAACCCAACAGAAGCTCAGGTCCCGTGTCGACTACTCTGATCCATGGAAAAATCCGTCGCGCGGCGCTGCTGATCGCTTGCCTGCTCATGCTGTTCGGGCAGGTCAATGGCCGTGGCGAGGAAACCACGATGCAGCCCATTGCGGCCACCGCCGTGAAGCTGCACGGTGAAATCGGCCGGAGAATCGACCTGACCGTTCAGCGGAATGTCCTGGCCTTGGAAGATGAAGGGGTGTTTCGGGAAAAATTCCTCAAGCCGTTCCTGAAAGTCGATGGCAAACGGATCCACTCCAAGGAAGTATGGGGCGATTACGTTGGATTGGGCCAACACCTCGAGGGGGTGGTCCGTTTGGCGGCTTACACGCGTAACGAACGGTTGCTCAAGCTTAAAGACGATTATTTCCAGCTATTGTTGGCCAGCCAGGATCCGGATGGCTTCATCGGCTGGTGCGACGGGCAGGAACGCAACGAGCGACCCTGGATCATTCATGAGGCCTGCTACCTGGTGCATGCCCTGGTCACGGATGCCCAATGCTTCAATGAGAAGCGATCTTTGACGGGCGCCCGCAAACTGATGGATTGGATTCTCGCCAATGCGCCGCTTAGCAAGCAGGGCGTCCATCAGATCGGGTTGGCCAGCGCCTCGGTCCGGCTTTATGCAGTGAGCCCGGACGAGCGCTACGTGAATTGGCTGCGCGATGTCGAGGGCTTGATTCAACCCTCGAAGACGTCAGCCCCCGCCGGCAACGGCGCCGCCGCTAAACCGGGCTTTCATGTCTATACCGATCTGGAACTAACCTGCGCCCAGTTGGAGCTGATGCCAGCCTTTCCCGATCGGACCGCCTATTCCACGCATTGGCTGACCAGCCTGAGCAGTCTGTTCGTGCAAGGCGGAATGCTGCTTCCCGGCACATGCACGGGGACGGGTGAATGGGGCGAGTATTGGAATTTCCAGCAGAAGGGCGAGAAATTCTCGGAAACCTGCGCCACCTGTTACCTGATCCGGCTGATGCATTTGATGCTGGCGAACCAGGGCGACTCTTTTTATGGCGATGTGATGGAACGGGCAATTTATAACGGGTTGTTTGCCGCGCAGAGCCCCGATGGACGGAAACTACATTATCACGTCCCCTTTACCGGGCCGCGCGAGTATTTCTCGGTCGATACATACTGTTGCCCCAACAACTATCGGCGGTTGCTGGGCCAATTGCCGGAGATGATCTACTACCAGAACAAGGAGGGCATTGCCGTCAATCTTTATGAAAGCTCGATTATGAATTTCAAGCAACGGGGGGCGGAGGTCCAACTGATCCAGACGACGGATTATCCATCTTCTGGAACCGTGAAGATCGAAGTGAAGCCCGCCCGCCCCGTCGACTTCAGGCTGTCGTTGCGGATTCCCCGCTGGTGCCCCGAGGCGGTGGTCGTGGTCAAAGGCGAATTGCCACAAACCGTCAAGGGTGGACAATTCCACGCCATCAACCGGACCTGGCAACCCGGCGACGTGGTGGAATTGCGTATGCCGCTGCCCTGGCGCTGGGTCAAGGGACGGATGTTGCAGGAGGGCCGTGTGGCCCTGATGCGCGGGCCGGTGGCGTTTTGTTTCAAACCGGTCAATGTTGAAGGTTATCAGGATCCGAAAGAGGGATACAAACTGAGCGAAGAGGACTATCGGCGCAATCTTGTTCTGGACCTCGGGAGCTTGACGGAGCCCATTAAGGACGAGACGCTGCGCCCCAACGGTTTATGCGCCAAAGTAAAGGCCTGGAGTCTCCGCCAACCGCTCTTTCAGGATCCCGACATGACGCTGATTCTGAAGGAGTTCATCGATCCCAACGGGCAGGCGATCTATTTTGTCCCCAATGACCGGGCAAAAGGGAATGTGGTGGATGACGAACTGATCGGTCTGAATGTCCGGCGCTGGTGACGCTGGCCGCAGGGCGATGGTTCATGGCAGTTCACCGATTGACCCGCCCAGCGCCCAATACAGGAGCACGCCAAAAAGCAATTTCTTATCAATTCTTTTTGCAGGTCTGGGCAGGACAAATGCCACCTTTCTCTGAGGGCAATTCGCGAGTGGGCATCTCTCGTTCTACCCGGATAATGGAGGTATGTTGCGTTTCTTTTTTCTGTCTCTAACCGCGCTCTTCGGGGCCCGGGAAGTCTGCCTTGGCGCGGCCAGCGTGGATCCCCGCAAGGTGGTTGTGACCTACTCTGTGTCACAGTGGGCATGTATGCCCCCCGCCATGGAGCGCATGGCGCTGGTCGCCCACAGCGAACATGTCCCTGTCGGATGGATTCTGAACTATGAAACTGCGAAAACCGAAAAGGAACAGCTGGACAGCTACCATAAGCAGTTTGGCGACGAAATCATCATGCTCAGGGGTGCCGAGTCGATCGAGGACTGGAAGAAGCTGTTTCCATGGGCACGCCTGAATATGACCGGTGGCGCTCGGCCTGATGCCAAAGGGCTTACATCCGCCCAAAAAGAAGGTGTCGCCGGAATCTGGGGATACTGTGATCAGCAGGTTGGCATCGATGGTATCACGCATTGGGGTTGTCCTTGGGGTTTGTTCTATCTCTCCCCAAAGACCCCATTCATTCCTCCTGCAGGCCCCGGTACCGTTGTCGGCGCCCCATGGACCATTCGCGATCTCCACAAGTGTTACCACCTGGGCAACGCCATCAACTTCGGAATAGATCCAATAGAAATGGTCCGGTCTAAAACACTTTGCACAGGTAAGGACATCACCTTGTTTCAGGACCTCTACGATGAGTTGCTGGCCAATACTCCATGGAACGATCGCGTTTACTGCTGCCTTCATGAGGAGGCCGGCGGTCCTTTCATTCCTCCAGGCAAGAGCCACTCCGTCGAGGGCGCCAACCAGCAGGATTCCGATGCCATGTACGGAATGATAAAGGAATGGCTTCGGTATGCCCATAAGAGCGGGGCGACAATCACGACCCTGCCTCAGGCTGTGGACTCATATCGAGAGGCGGCTAAGGGCAAAACGATTTCATCAACGCTGCTGACCAGGGATAAAATGCACGGGTCCATCAACTGGTATGCCGATCCCCTGCCGCGTGGCATTCAGCATGGGAATATGGGGCCGGCAGGGCATTTCCCGGATACCCTGTTCCATTTCGATGACGAGTGCCAATTGGTGTTTGTGCATCCGGACGTTCTGCCCCGGACGGTGCTCAACTACCGCGCCCAGCATGAAGCCGGGCCGAACCAGCCCTACCCAAAGGTGCAGGTCTCTCCTACGCTGGTGGACTGGCAGCATTCGCGCCAGGGCGACAGTCGAACCTACCGGTATCGAATTCAAAGTTTTTACAGCATGCCTTTCGGAGTTGCTGAGTGGGGCCGGTTCGAAGGCTGGGAGCTGGCTCAAACAAACACCGTCAGGGCAAACATCGTCGATAATCAGGTCCTTCTGGTGAGATTCAACATCGAAGTGGAGAAACTGGAACACAACCAGAGGTGGCAGGATTTCCAGGTAACTTTGGTCAGGTCGAAAGCGGCGGATGAGAAATCGAACAACTAAGACGCATTGATGAGCATCACACCCGCGATAGTCCTCAGGCTCTACCTGCCTGCTGCAATGGTCATCGGGTTGCCTCAGTTACCTGCCTTTGCTCTCAGTGTGCGGGACCATGGTGCGATCCCCGGATGACAGCCATGGGAGACAATCGAGTTTTGAGATGTTGTGTGATAGCGGCGCTCCTTGCGGCGTTCTTTTGCAGCGATTCAGCCTCGTGTCAGGTTCCCGGCAAGAGGAACCTGATTCCCCAATCGCCCTGCACGGCACCAAACTACTACTGCACCTGGGGCGCGCAGCTTTTCGCCCAGGAAACTGAAACTTCGGCGCGAGATCATCTGACCGAATCCCTGGTGTTTGAACGGCCCGGCTGGATCACGAACTGTTTCCCGCTGATTCGCGGGGACCTGTTCGTTGTTTTTGATGATGGCTGGGACGTGCCTCTGGCAGCGGATGGCTCGCAGGAACCATGGGCCTTCGGTTCCCTGGAGCTCAACGTGAAGCGTTTTCCGTCATGCACCGGTTCGCCCTCGGAGAGGCTGCGCAAACTCAACGACAAAGTTCGGGCGGCTGGCTGGCGAGGGGCCGGGCTATGGGTCTCGGCCCAGGCCGTGGGCGAAGGGCGTGACGGCAGGATGCTGAGTGAGGCCCAACTTGAGACCTACTGGCGTGAGCGAGCTCGATGGTCCCGCCAGGCAGGCATCGGTTACTGGAAAGTTGATTGGGGCCGGCGCGATGACCGGGAGTCTTTTCGGCGCATGCTCACTCGCATCGCCCGGGAGGAAGCTCCTAACCTGGTGGTGGAGCACGCCGGTATTATCATGCCGCTCAATAACTGGAATGGCGACGGTCGGTTTGGCTCCTGGCCTCGGGAATCCGGATTGGCGCGCAGCTTTGCCTTGTTTGCGGATGTGTTCCGCCTTTACGACACCTGCGCGCAACTGAGCACCGTCACGCTGCTGGATCGAGCCGCATGGGTAATGAACAACGTGCCTTCCGAGTCGGGCAGTCTTGGATTGGTCAATTGCGAGGATGAAGCATATGTGGGGGCCAGCCTGGGGGGCACTCTGGGTGTGATGCGACATCCACTCTGGCCGCTGAGCGATGGACGCAACAACGACTTTCCCAAATCAGGACATCGCATCGACGAGGTGACGCGGGCGATTCGCTGGATGCGTCTTGCACCGCCGTTTGCCCGGCGCAACGAGCCCATGCATTTGAGCGAACAAGTTTTGTCTGATGAATGGGAGTTTAAGGAGGGCCACACCTGGTATCGCGAGGTGGTCGGAAAGAAAGTATTCCAGCGCGCGCCTGCGCTCATCGCACGCAACATTGCGCTGCCGGTGGTTGCCGATACCGGGGATGGACTTCCTTTTACAGCAGCATCCCGGAACCCAAACGGGGCGGTCACTGTGGCGACGCTTCAGCGCACGCTTCCAGGCGGGCGCGTTCGCACTCCTCGTGCCGACGTGAAAGTGGTTGCCGGTTCTCCCGCCCATCCGATAGGCATCTTCGGGCGCTACCATTCCTTGTCGCTGGAATTCAATCAACCGGTGGCAGATTGGGTTCTTTGGGCGCAAGACCTGGCCGGAAACGAGGCCGCGGACATCAGCAAAGAGGTTCAACGCCGGACCAACACTCTAATACTGGCGGGCGGTTTGATAGACCGTATCGGCCTCTCCGCAGCGACCCCAGGCGACCTTTCGGAACCTGGGTTACTGCTGGTCATCGAGCGCCCCGATTCTAAAGCATCGAGACCAGGCGCCGCGAAGGAACGCACAAACGCTGGAACCTGAGAGAGGGATAAACAACATCACCACTGAACCATGATGTGAGCTTCTCGCCTGTCAAAGTCCTGACAAACCCCACCGACTAACAAGCAACAGCAGAATGAACGTTATGAGAATCCTTGCATTATTGACCGTGAGCGCCCTGCTCGTTCCTCCCGCCTTCAGCCAGCCAGCCACCTTGCCTGTCGATCGCTTCATGGGTGATTGGCAGGGCCATGTGACCCTCAATGGTCAAGCCCAGTCCATCTGCGTGTATATGATTCCGTTAGGCGACGGACGCTACGAGGCCCGGTTTGTGACGGACTTCGACAAGCGCGGTCCGTACCTCGTCCGACTGCGTGGCTTCATCCGCGAAGATCAGTTCCGCTTTCTCGACGACGTACCTTTCGACCCAGGGCGAGTGTCGGGTACCACCGACCGGGGAGTCATTTTCGATGTCTCCCTTTGGTCCGGCAAGCTCGCGGAGGGTTCCGTTCAGGGCGTCGTATCTGGCCGGCAGAAAGGAAGTTTCGACCTCAAACAGACCCGCCGCGTTTCACCGACCCTGGGCAAGCAAGCCCCCGCCGGCGCCGTCGTCTTGTTTGACGGGACGAATCTCGACGCGTGGGAATCGCAGAACGCTGGCCAGCAGATTAAGTGGAGACTGCTTCCGGGGGGCGTGGTGGAAGTCGCAGGCGGCGGCAGCATTATCAGCAAGGAAAAGTTCGGGGACCATCAGTTGCACGTGGAATTCAGCCTTCCTTACATGCCGAGGGAGTCTGGGCAGGCCCGGGCCAACAGTGGCGTTTATCTCCAGAGCCGTTATGAGGTGCAGGTGCTCGACAGCTACGGCCTCGAGGGCGCGGACAATGAATGCGGAGGCATTTACCAGGTGGCCAGGCCGCTGGTGAACATGTGTGCCCCGCCGCTGCAATGGCAAACTTATGACATCACCTTCCACGCGGCAAAGTTGGACGCCAGCGGGCGAAAAATGGCGAACGCCCGAATCACGGTCATTCACAACGGTGTGGTCATCCACGAAAACCTCGAGCTCCCCAAAGTCACTGGCGGTGCCGTGGACGAAAAGGAGGGGCAACCTGCCGGCTTGTTGTTGCAGGATCACGGTAACCCCGTTCAATACCGCAACATCTGGGTCGAGAACATCCAATAAGCCGAAAGGGCGACATGAACTATCTCTTCGCCCTCACCGCCCTGCTTTCAACTGCCGCGTTGCGGTTGGCGCCGCTCGCAGCGATCGTGGCTGCCGCCCATGCTGGCGAGGTTGCGACGTTCATGCTGAAGAGCGGCGACACGTTGCGCGTGGAGCCCGTAGCCGCGAACATCTTCCGCGTCCGGCTCAGCCCGGACGGCAAGTTCGAGCCGTCGCTCATGGAACGGTACGGAATCGTCCGGACCGAGTGGCCCTCCTGCAAGTTCACGCGTCACGATGACGCTGATGTCACGCGCTTCAGCACCACCGAGGGCACGCTTGTTTTGCATGCCAGCGATGGTCGCATGCAACTGCTGAACTCACGGGGCAAAGTGCTCTGTGAACAGATCCTGCCGCTGACGTCGCGGCCCGCCGATGCGGCCGGTTATCAGAAACGTCAGGCTGCCCTGGCGAGTTTCTTCAAGGGCGAGAAACGCAACGAAGGGCAGATTCAGATCATTGGGGCGCCCGAGGAGAAGAAGGCTGTGCTGCCGGAATCCATGCATGAATTCAATTTGCCCCCGGCGACGAAATCTTTCGGCGCGACATTCGCCCTTCGGGAGGAAGAGCGTTTCTACGGTCTGGGCACCGCCTCATCCAAACGCATCCAGTTGCGCGGCCATGCGTATCGCTTGTGGACGCAATACCGCGGCAATTTCGGCTTCAATGAGGCGCAAGTAGGCTGGGAACAGACCGAGGGCCCGGTGCCCCTGCTCATCAGCACTGGGGGCTGGGGGATATTCGTCAATACGACCTGGGTCCACTACTACGACCTCGGGCGCTACCAGGCGGACGAGGCCTTTTTCTGGGGGCCTGGCGGCCAACTCGACTTCTTCCTGCTGCTGGGCGACACGCCCGCCAAGCTCATCCAGCGCTGCGCGGACATCACCGGCAAACCGCGGTTGCTGCCCCTGTTTGGCTATGGCCTGACCTATGTCAGCCAGATCACGCAAAATGAGCACGAAATCCTCAATGACAGCCGTCTGTTTCGTGACCGGGGCATCCCGTGCGACCTCATGGGCATCGAGCCTCAGTGGATGAAAGTCTTCTATGATGCCTCGCACCAGAAGCAATGGAATCCGGACAAGTTCTATATGCCTGACTGGATGGGGACGGACTCAAAGGACGGCACCTTCATCGGTGGATTGGAGCGGACTGGCTTCAAGGTTTCACTATGGCTGAATTGCAATGACGACCTGACGGTGGAAGAGGAGCGTCAAGCAGCCAGGTGTGAGGGGCGGGACAAGGATTTCCCCGCCGAACCCCAGGCGTGGTTCAACCATCTCCAGAAGTTCGTTAGGAACGGCGTGCGGGCCTTCAAGGTGGACCCCAACGCGCTCATCGAAGAGCACGCCGAGAGGTCGTACTTCAACGGGCGCCCTGACCTGGAAAACCACAACCTCACCCAGGTCGCTATCCACAAGCAGATGTGCCTCGGCTACGAGCAGTTCACCCGGCAGCGGGCGATGGTCCATTACTGCGGTGCCTATGCCGGCGTCCAGCGCTGGGGCGCTACCACCATGGGCGACAACGGTGGCGGCCCCAAGGCCATGGTCTGGATGCTGAACTACGCGATGAGCGGCCACATGAACACCGCTTGCGACTTGGAGAGCCGCGGCCCCGGCCTGCATTTCGGCTTCCTTCAGCCTTGGAGCCAGCACAACAACTGGGCCAGCGCCACCCAGCCCTGGTTCCTGGGCAAACAAGCCGAAGCCATGTATCGCGACTACGCCCGGCTGCGTTACAGCCTGATCCCCTATATCTACTCCGCGGCGCACACCGGCCACCGCACCGCCATGCCCATTCTGCGGCCCATGCCGCTGGTCTTTCCCGATGATGCGAAACTGGCCGACTGCCTGACCCAATACATGCTGGGGGATTTCCTGCTGGTGGCTGCGTTTACAGACAAGGTCCACTTGCCCGCCGGACGCTGGATTGACTATTGGACGGGAACCGAACACCATGGGCCAAAGGAGATGTCCAACAGCCATCCCACGAATCGCGCGGGCGGGCTGTTCATCAAGGCCGGTGCCATAATTCCCTACTGGCCGGAGATGGACTTCGTCGGCGAGAAGCCGGTTGAAGACCTGAAGCTGCACGTGTATCCGGAAGGGAATAGCGACGCCACGCTGTTTGAAGACGACGGCGAATCCCTGGAATACGCGCAAGGAGCGGTGGCGGTGACAGCGATCCGGTGCCAGGCGAGCGCCAGCCGGGTGAAGTTGACGATTGATCCGCGGCAGGGCAGCTATCGCGGCATGCCGGCCAAGCGTGGATTCGAGGTTTGGATCCACTGCCCCCAACCGAAGCACGTGACGGTCAATGGCGTGGAAGCGAAATGGCGATACAACGCGGAAAGCAAGGTAGTGCATGGGACAGTCACGGAGGCGGCCTCTCGTGACCATCCGGTCCTGATTCAATGCGAACTCTAACCGCCAACGTGGATGATACGCTTTACGCCAGCCGAAGCCTCTACCTGACTCTCGGATCAGCTCCTTCTCGACCGGAAACGACCTATCGGTTGAGCGCGTGGTTGAAGGGCGCCAGCGCAGACACGCCGGTGGAACTCAGCGTCTTGCGTGGAAGAAAGACACGCACAGCTGGGATAGGCATACGGCCTTGCTGCTCACGCGCAGTCAATTCCACAGCGCCGGGACAGATGCCCCGGCCGGAGAGGGGCAAATTAGGCAAGGCCGCGACACGATAGATCTTCGTGTGAATGCGGTTCCCCGCTTAAATGATTGGCGGGCGTTGGCCCAACAGGCATGCAAAAGTAAACCTAACAATGGTGTCGTCGGCGCTAAAAGCCGAACTCGCGCCGGGCGTGGTAACCCTGTCGATGACTGGGCGCAGTTCGCTGTCCCTCACGATCAAATCTGGTAGCTACCCATGGCCGCACGGCGTGCTAGCAGCGACGCAGCGGAAGGCACGGCTCCGCCGCAGCAGCAAAGCGCGTTAGAAAAGAACCAAACGCCAAAAGATGTAGAAACTCACCCTATTTCTATCAATGACACAAGCAATGCCAAATAGGGCGATGAGGTTTTTACTTCTACCTATTCTGCTATGGGCCGGTTTATCCTGGCTCTCCACCGCCCATGCCTCCACTCAGACGCTGGAATCAACAGCGCTCAGGCTGGAAGTGGATGATAGTCCATTCTCCTATCGCGTCCTTGAGAAGCCAACCTCGACGCTGCTCCTGTCGCAAGCGACCAACGCATTTTCGTTCGGCAGCACTGCCTATGGCGTTTCGGTCGCGACCAACTTCCTGGTCACTTCCACGACACTCGAAGCTCAGTTGAGGCTGGCAGGAACCTCGGCGGTTGCCCGCGTGAACTTCAGCTTCACCCAGCCGGAAATTCTCCAGGTGACTTTTATCAGCACGAACGGCGCAAGCCAGATTCTGCAGCAGTTCAACGACCAGGGTGAAAATGTCTACGGCGTCTGGGAATATCCGTTCGGGGGAAGGCTGGATATTCGAGGAATAGACCAGCCGTTCCTGGGGGTTAGCGTGGTAACCAACATTAATTATTGCAGCGCGCGCGCGCCGTTCTATCTGACCTCGCGCCAATATGGAATCTATGTCGAATCCGACGCCGAGGGGCGGTTTACCGTTGCGGTCAACAACCGGACCGGTTTTTCCTTCAATGCGCCGCAGTTGCAATTCCATGTCATTTACGGCCCGGCTTGCTCCAAGATACTGGCCCGATACAACGCCATCGCGGGCGGTTCTTACATGCCGCCGACCTGGGCGTTTAGCACCCTCTGGTGGAAGGATGATGACCACGCGAATTTTCACGCCGGCGTAACCAACGCCCAGAGCAATGTCCTGGACACGGCGATCCAATTGCGCAGTTACCACATCCCCGCTTCGGCGCTCTGGATCGACCGCCCGTACGGCACTGGCGGTGGAGGAAAAGGCTGGGGTAATTTTGACTTCGACAGCTCATTTCCCAACCCGTCGCAGATGGTCAGCAATTTGAACGCAATGGGCATGAACGTGATGTTGTGGATTGCAAACCGATGCTGGGATCCGAGCTATCTTTACACGAATGGACTGGCGTCAGGCTATCTGTTCAGTTCGGCTTCGGGTTCGGCCGCCGACCTGCGCATCACAAACGCTTACACGTGGCTTCGCTCAAATCTGAACGCGTTCGTGAACCTTGGCATCAAGGGCTACAAGATTGACCGCGGCGAAGAGGGGGAGCAACCCGACTCCGTTCAGAACAGGAACATCACCCTTCTTCATAAGCTCGCATTTGAGGGCCAATCCGCGGTCCATTCCAACGACACCCTGCTCTTCGCCCGCAATGTCTGCGACACGAGCCGCAAATACTCGGCCGTCTGGAATGGCGATACCACTTCAACGTTCGCCGGCCTGCAATACAGCATCATCAGCGGCCTGCGCTCCGGTCTCATCAATTTCCCAATGTGGGGTTCGGACACTGGCGGCTACAACAACGGGCCGCCGACCGAGGAACTTTTCGCGCGCTGGCTCGAGTTTAGCGCCTATTCGCCCATGATGGAAATCCTCATCGGCAACTCCCGCACACCTTGGTATGATTACAGCACCAACCTCGTTGCCATTGCCCGCAAACAGGCCGCCGACCATCACGATTTGCTTCCCTATGCCCGCTCCTATCTCTACAAGGCCACGCAAACCGGCCTCCCGCTGATGCGCCCGCTGTTCCTCGCCTGCCCGGGCGATGCCAGCGTGACCAACACCTGGGACGAATATCTTTACGGCGAGAAACTGCTCGTCGCGCCCGTCGTCACCGCCGGCGCGACCAACCGCTCCGTCTATCTCCCCGCCGGCAATTGGATCAACTATAACACCCGGTTCGGCACCTGCGCCGGCCCGACCAATTTCATTGTGGCGGCGCCTCTTGACACCATCCCATTGTTCGTCAACGAAGGCGCCATCATTCCGCGTGGCGACATCCTCAGGGCCAATAATAATTGGACCGCCAACTGGTCGCCCCAGCTCCGAATCGAGTTCTTTCCCTCCGACACTTTTAGCAGCCGCTTCGATTACTATACCGGCAGTACCGTCCAAACCATCACCTGCTCAAATCAGAATCACACCCTCGCCATTCAATTCGGCGATCTTGGCTTGAACGGGAATCTTGAAATCTACCTTGGCGCCTTTGGCGGCGTTAGCCGCAATGGCACGAATTTGACTCCGGAAATTGATTACAGCTACGACCCGGCCCAACGACTATTGCGCGTCCCATTCAACGGCGCAACCACGCTTGCGGTGGCAGCCGCGCGCAGCCTTTTCGCGCCGATCGAGTTCTGGCGCACCGTTCGCTTCGGCGGCGCCGTCAGCAATCCGGCCGTATCAGGTGATTTCGCCGATCCCGACGGCGATCAAGTCCCGAATTTTCTGGAATACGCTCTCGGCCTCGACCCTTTGTCTGCGTCAACCGAAGGACTTCCGTTTGTAAAAATCCTCAATGACTCCGGCAACTCTTATCTCGCGCTGATCTTTCAGCGGAGTACCAGCGCCACCGACACCACCTTTGCTATCAGGACCTCCGGCGATTTGATCCAATGGCTGTCAGGTTCGAGTTACTCGGGCTCGAACACGATCCCGGTGACCGCCACCACCACTGAGGTCAGCCGCAGACTGACTAACGGCATCGAGACCATCACCGTTCGTGATAACACACCGGTTAACTCTGCTGCACGGAGATTCATGATGATGCGTGTGAGTAATCCGTGATTAAGTCCTCCACCAAATTACTAAAAGACAAATATGAAGAACACAACCTTACTTCTCGTCACCACGCTCCTGACCTCGGCCTGCGTTACTCGCGCTCAGAGCTGGTTCTTCAATTGGGACGGCACCACGGATATCACGTGTGTGCCGACGGCGGAGGGCAACAACGCGTTTTTCCAGGGAACCAACGCTAACAGCAATTTCTATTGGGAAATCGTGGATAACGGCGGCGGAGGCCAGGCCTTTCGCGAGGTTGTGACCAGCAGCACCGGCTTCCGCTGGTACGGCTACGGGTCGCGACCGGAATACTACCGGGGCCCATGCAACAGCTTTGCGATGGAAAATTTCCGCCCCGACCGCAACGCGTTCACCTTTGCCTTCCGCATCAAAGCCGAGAACTGCACTTCGACCAGCAATGTGCGCTTCTGGAACACAGAATTCGAGACAACTGTCCCCAACCCCTTTTGGCCGGGTGGCACCTCCTATGAGCCTTACTTCACCTACCGGGTCGAGTTCAGCCTCCGCAAGGACAACAGCACCAGCGACATCTGGCTGACCGATTTCCGTGCCGGCAAGGATCTCGTCAAACTCAAGGTCGGCACGACCACCAACTGGCACACGGTCTGGGGCACGTGCGAGCTGCCGCCCTATCCCTACACCACTAATTATTGTGTCTACCGGCTTTGGATTGACGGCGCCGAAGTGGCCTGGGATGACCGGGACAAGGGCGGGTGGTCGGACTGCGAAGTGGGTTGGACGCCGACCGCTAGCGCCAATGCGACGTTCCAGCTCGATTATCTGTGCTACACCTACGGGGCCTACCAGCCGGGCGCCATCGCCATTCCGGCTGAGCGCACTCTGGCGCCGACCAACGGCATCACCGGCCTCAAGACCTATCCGGATGGCACTCCCTGCCTGCTAACCAACAAGATCGTCAGTGGCATTTTCACTGATCCGCGGTTGGGGATGAAGTGCTATTACGTCTCCGAGTTGGATGGCTCGGACGGAATCAAGGTCCGGCACACCACCGGCAAGAGCCCTGTGAACACCGGTGGAACGGCGGTGACGCTGGCACTGGGCGACATTGTGTCCGTCAAAGGCGGCCTGAGCTCGGCGGAATGTGAAAAGCAGATTTCGGCTCACGAAATCACCCAGACTTCCACCGGAGCGTCCCCGGCTGCCCCAGCCACCGTGAGCGCGGCGGACCTGATGAAGTCGTATAACACGGCCCTCTTCGCACAAACACCCGCGCAACTGTTAGGCGCAGCCGTCACCGGAATGGTGAGCAGCATCGGCGGCACCAATCGCATTACCGATACGAGCAAGAGCTGGGCAATCAATCAATGGAAGAACGCGACGGTCTTCCTGCCCCAGACCGCCAATCACACCAGCCTGTGCTACTACGTCCTCTCCAACAGCGCCAACACCTTGACCATCTTCCACCGCACCATGCGCTCCGACTTCAATGTGGCGCCAAACATTGTGGCGGACGGCGTGCAGGTGGGAGACGGCTACGAGTTTGTCGGGGGCCAGCCAACCGGCCCGCGGCTGGATGGCCGGCGCCTGCGGACGACCGGAGCCGTCACCGCCGTGAACACGACAGCGGGCTACTTTGACATCAACGACGGCACTGCGCTCGGCGACATCCGCACCTTGCAGGACATATGGGACCGCATCAACTACAGCTCGGCTTGGACGCCGCCGAACGGGCTGCGGGTGCGGTGGTCCGGTGCCATGCCTGTGCTCGGCCAGATCATCGCGCTGAAGGGCTGCGCCGGAGCGGAGCGGTTCAAGTATCAGGTGAGTACCACCATCAACGGCTCGCCCCGCGATGAGGTCGAGATAGACAAGGCTTATCCTTTTGTCGCCGCCGAGAGCTTCGTGCCCGTGGTCCAGCCGGTCATCACCCCGGTGGCCCTCACGGCCACCGGCTTTGTCGCGACGGTATCGCTCACGGTCGGTGAGCCTTACCGGATTCGAGCTTCAGCCGATCTTCAAAACTGGCAGGATTTGACCAATTTCGTCTCCACGAACGCGAACTTCTCATTCTGCGATCCGGCCGCGCTCACTCAGCCGCGGCGTTACTACCGCGCCGTGTCACCTTAAGGGGGCACTTGTGTTCTCTATTCCGAACATGACATTGGAACACAGTAACCTTGGCGAGCCGGCGAGGTTTTCATCGCGCGCGACTTCTCGCCGGGCCGACTTCTCGCGGCTTCCGTCTTGCGCGGGAGGCGTCCTGGCATTCTCGGCTGCGGCCTGGCTTGGAATGGTCGCCGGGGCCGTCGCCACGGAGTTGCATGTGTCGCCAGAAGGCCGAGACACGAATCCCGGCACGAGGTCGAAACCGTTCCAAACGCTCGAAGCTGCCCGTGACGCCATCCGCGTTACCCGAGCTGAGGGCCGGCGGCGCGAACCAGTGACTGTTCATGTGCGCCAGGGGGCATACCTTCTGCCGAGAACGCTTCTCCTCGACGCTCGCGACTCCGGCACCAAGGACGCCCCCATCGTTTACCGCGCTTACGCCGACGAGAAGGTCACGCTGCTCGGGGGACGGCCCATCACCAACTTCATGCCGCACGCGGGGCAAATCCTAAAAGCGGACCTTCGGTCACAAGGCTGGGAAGGCAGCCGTTTTCGCGTGGTGGTATTGGATGGCAAGCGGCAAGAATTAGCGCGCTACCCCAACCGCAACCCGGACGACTTGAACGGCGGCGATTGGGCTTACGTGGATGGGAAACGCTTCGGCATGTATGAGGACAGCCCGGATGAAGGCGGCTACCTTGCGCAGAATCGGCACTTGGATTTCTGGCAGCGGAACCTCCCGCGCCTCACGCGGACGCTGAAGGTCCGGCCAACGGACATCCATTCCTGGAAACGGACGGATCAGGGCGAAGTCTCCGTCTTCCCTAGGTTCAACTGGGAACACTGCGTGTTGGGAATCGAGTCGCTTGATTCCACCAACGGCATCTTGAACCTAAAGCCCGGAGGCTTTTACGAGATCCGGCCCGGCGATCGCTATTTCCTGCGCAACCTGTTGGAGGAACTCGACGCGCCGGGAGAGTGGTATCTCGATGACCGGACCTGGACGCTCTATTTCTGGCCGCCGACACCTATCGGCGGCAAAGCTGTGTACGCCGCCACGCTTCAGTCCATCCTCGCGATGAAGCGATGCGCGCATGTCACCTTTCGTGGCTTCACCCTCGAGAACTGTGACGACACGGCCGTGAAACTCGAGGACTGCACCAACTGCGTGATTGCCGCCAGCACAATCCGCAACGCGGGCGACTACAATGGGAACGGGGTCACGGTGCAGCAGGGTCGAGAAAACGCTGTGGTCGGTAACGACATTTATGACGTGGGCTGCCATGGGATTGAACTAAGCGGAGGCGATCCGGTCGGTCTGGTTGCGGGAGGCCACCTGGTGGACAACAACCATATCCATCATGTCGGGTGGGTGGGCCGGCGGGGCACGGGCATGATATTCCGTGGTTGCGGCCATCGCGCCTCCCACAATCTGATCCACGACACGCCGCAAGCGGGGATTACGCTCTGGGGCAACAAACATCTCATTGAGTTCAACCACATCCACCATACCTGCCTTGAGGGCGAAGACACCGGCGCGATCAGTGGCGGCGCCATTGACTGGGTGGACTGGCTGGGCGTGGTCATTCGGAACAACTACATTCACGATACCATCGGATTCGGCTACGACGAGCAAACCGGGCAATGGCGTTCGCCGTACTTCACTCACGCCATCTATCCGGACTGGGCCGCCAGCGGCGTCGAGATTACGAGCAATATCCTGGTTCGCGCCGGCGTTGGCCTGCTTTATATGCATTCTGGCCGTGACAATGTAGTCGAAAACAACGTGTTCATCGGCGGCCCGCAAAGCCAGGTGGATTACATTGGCTGGACGACGGCCACGGGATTCTGGAGCACGAAGGTGAAGGAGTGGGCCGAAATTTATGAAAAAGCCAGGCTCTCCGCAGCGTGGCGCGGCCTGCCGGCCTTCAAGGATCCCCGCCAGGTGCCGCTTCCCAATGGCCAGGTTGCGTATGGCAGCGTGCTGCGGCGAAACATCTTCTATTACCAGGACCAGGACGCCGTGCTATTCCGGTTCACCAACGTGCCTTTGGACCGCAATGAGTCGGATTTCAACCTGTTTTACCATTTCGGCAAGCCACTGCGCACCGGTCAGACTGTGCTCAAATCCGAGCGCGGCCCGAATCTCCTCACGAATCCCGGCCTGGAGGATGGCTTGCTGAACGAATTCCCCAGCGGCTGGGGTGGGCCGCTGGCCAAGGATGATCCGACGCGTGTGCGCGTGGTGGACGACCACGCCCATGAGGGCAAACGTGCGCTCTCGATCGAGCCGGCGCCGTTTCGGCCGGAGGACAAAGTCCCCAAAAACATCTACCTGACTCTCGGATCAGTTCCTTTCCAACCGGGAACAACCTATCGGTTGAGCGCGTGGTTGAAGGGCGCCAACGCCGACACCCGGGTGGAACTCAGCGTCTTTTCGTGGAAGAAAGACACGCATAGCTGGGATCGGCATACGGCCTTGCTGCTCACGCCCGAGTGGCGGCAGCATGAAATACTGTTCCGCCTGCCCCGGCAGGGGGAAGCCGCCCACCGTGCCACCATGGACACCCTCAGTTGGCGCCTGACCTTCCCGAGTGGAACGGGCCAGTTCTGGGTGGATGATGTCTCACTTCGCGAGGCGCAGTTGAGCGACGAGTGGGAAGGCTGGCAGGCCCGCGGGATGGACCGCCATTCGGTCGTAGCCGATCCACTATTCCTGGATCCAACGCGCGACGACTACCGGCTGGAGCCCGAATCACCGGCCCTTCGCCTCGGCTTCAAACCGATCCCGCTGGACCGCATCGGCCCCTATGCCGATCCTCGTCGCGCTTCGTGGCCGATCGTCGAGGAACCTGGCGCTCGCGAAGCAATGCACCGCCTTCGGAAGACCGCGAACGCGCGTCACTGACGAACGCTGCGGCACCCGTTATTTCCAATGAGCAGCGCCTGCTCGACGGGCGATGGCGCCCGTCGGCTCTTGGGGTTCCGCCGTCGAGTATCGACTCGGCCGACAGACGAGCCATGGCGATCTTCTGTTTCTCGGGTTTTGATCTCACACCTGTTTAACCTGTGGCATAGCTGTGACATTTGTCCCTAAAACATGGGAATTTGACTAATCAGAAAGGGACACCTGATGCTTTGAATTCGCAGATATAATTCCCTACAAGATGGCACGGTGATCGTTACGGCAACAGCCCACAATGTACCCGCCGGGATACTGATTAAAAGATCCACGGCCCACCAGGATCCAAACGCCTGTAGCTCGGGAATCCACGCGTAATTCAATGAAAAAAGCGAACTCACACCTCGGCATCCTGAAGAGCCTCGGAGCCATGCTTCTGGCGCTGACCCTCATGCTCCCTGCGGCTCGGGCCAGCATTTCCGTTGACGACATCAACTTCACCACTGCCACCATGGCCTCTGGTGTTACCGAAGGCGGCACCTTGAGCGGCGGCGGCACGATGTGCGTGGCCATCCGGAATACCGGCAGCACCACTGAAACCCTCTCCGCCGTAACCATCAATGGAACCGCCATCGCCAGCGCCAGCAACCTCAAATGGTGGCGCCAGCAGCCGACCGGAGATGTGCCGCCCGGGGGTGTTGTTTCTATATTGGCTCACTTCTTCGGCTCGCCGGTCGCGGAAGGGCTGTCGGTCACCATCGGAGCCAACTGCGCCAGTGGCCAAAGCGCCAGTCTGACCAAGACCCTGACGACGCCCAAGCTCCGAATCGGGTCGGTGATGCCCAGCGCGGACTACAAGACCCTGTATCTCTTCCTGCGCAACCGCGACACCGTCGCCTGGACGGTAAACAACGTCTACGTAGACACGGAAGTAACCAGCCAGTGCGCATTCTTGGGAGGAACCACGATTTCGGGGAGCCGCATCGGAATCGTCAAAGTTACCTACACCACAGCCCTGACCAATCTCACACCCATGTCGGTGCGGGTCCGAGCCACACCCTCAGGTGGCAGCGCGACCACCGTCGGTGCCTCAATCCGCCTGCTGGATCCCAAATACAATTTCGGCACCTGGAACGGTGCCGCCTGGGACACCGCGGAGAAATGCACCGAGGTCCGCTATCGATACCATCATACGGTCCAAACCGGTGACAATAACCTCCCCGACGAAGGCATCGATCGCACCACCAACTATTTCTATCGCGCGGTTGCGAATCAGGATGCTTGCGCCAACACGGATCAGTTTCTTCAAGATAACGGGCGGCTCGACAGCGTTTACGCATGGTACCTGCACGATGAAGCGGAGAGAAGCTACACTTCAACTCATTGCAACGATGATTTCATCAAGTACACTCGGAATTCGGCGAGGCCAGTACTGATAAATCTGGCCGCGAGCAAGGTCTTCAACGAGTTCGGATGGACTGTCGATATGCCGTGCATGGACCACTACGGCCATTACGCCCCTTTGGTGAACAGCGCCCCCTCGACACACCTCCTGCAGGAGGTCATGTGGTACAGCGATGCCTTGAAGCAGAATACAGAGCCTCTGCGGACGTGGTATTGGTTTCAGGGTTGCGCTCCCGGCACCTGGAGCACTCAGCCCGCCAACTGGTCCATAGAATCACAATTCTGGACACACGTGATGTGCGGCGCCAAGAGCACCCACTGGTTCAAAGCCGCCGCCGGCGATGCCGCCAGCTACTCGAGCCAATTCAATCGCATCGAGTCTTGTGCCCGCCGGCTCGAGCAGGTCAAGAACATCGTCCTTTATGGCGACACGATTGATTGTACCAGCTCAAGCAACACCAAAGCACCCACCCGCGGCATCGTCGGCGAGGAGGCGATGCTGGCGATTATCGTCAGCCACAATGATAGCAAGGTCCTTAGCAGCTACAGCCTCACATCTCTAAGTGGCCTTACTCTCACCGTCAACGTGCCTTCCTGGATCTCCATCCAGCAGGTTAAACAAATCGGCGCAGCCGATAGCATCAACGTCACCACACCGACCTACAGCGTAAACGGGCAGACCGTTACCATAACGGGAATTTCACTCAACAACAGCACCGCTGGCGCTGGCCTCGCCTTTCTAATCGGCAAAAACGACACCACCCCACCCGAGCCGCCCCTCTATCTCACCCGGTCACGGATGATCAACTCCACCTCCGTTGAGCTTTCCTGGGATGGCGCGCGAGATAACTACGGCGTGCGGGGCTATAAACTCTACCGGAACGGGGTCGAATTCGCCGACACCTCCGGGCTCGTGTATACCAACACCTCCTACGATGCGAGCTCGGTCTACACGGTAAAAGCCTACGACATGGCGGGAAATCTGAGCGCGGCCTCGCCGGCCTGGCCAGCGAGCTTGCCCGGCCAGTGGAAATTCGATAATGCAAACACCGGCGACTACAACTCCCCAGCCATCCGCACTGACACGTGGGTAGATGGCGCGCAGGTGGCGAATGTGGGTGTTTCCGGCGGTCAGTTGCACCTGGACACCACCAGCCAGGATGCCTACATCGTCACGGGAGGCTGGCAGCAGCCGGTCATGAGCATAGACTCCAGCGCCAAGAAGTTTATCGCCATAACCATGCAGCACAACACTCCGGGCACCAAGGCACAATTGTACTGGACGACCAGCGCCAGCGGCAGTTACAGCGGCAACAAATCGGTGCAGTTCTCCGTGGTGCCGAATGACACCGTCCTGCGCACCTACGTGGTTGACATGACCGACGTGCCCGGCTGGACCGGCAGCATCCAGAACCTGCAGTTCGTTCCCGCGGTAGCCGCCGGCCATGTGGACATCGACAGCATCCTGATCACCGATGTGGTGGACGGCGGGTGGCTTTGGAATGCCAACGGCGACTCGCTGGGCTGGAACACGGATGGAAACACGGCCAATTGGACCGCGGCGAACGGCATCTGGAGCTTCGACATCAATGGCAATGATCCGTACGTCCACCCGGGCGGCTGGAATGGCTCCGGCTACTCCATGTCCGTGGATACAGCGGCCCGCAAGTTCATCCGGTTCCGCATGCAAAACCCGACCAGTTCCACCATGGGCGAGCTTTTCTGGGGCACCACCGTCAACGGCAACTCCTGGGGTAGCGGCGGCGCCTACCTGCAGTGGAGCGAAGTCCCCAGCGACCCTGGGTTCACCACCTACGTCGTGGACATGAGCGCCAGCCCCGCTTGGACGGGGACCCTGCAGAGCATTCGCTTGGACCCGACCACCACCGGCACGGGCCGCTGCCAACTTGATTCATTCTCGATCTGCAGTAACCCGAAGGCCTCCGGCGTCCAAACGATCACCTTCAACAACCCCGGCGGCCAGATTTACGGCGTCGCGCCCATCACCCTAAGCGCCACCGCCGACTCCGGGTTGCCGGTCTCTTACACCGTTACCGCCGGCCCGGCGACCATCAGCGGCAATACGCTGACCATTGCCGGCGCGGGCTCGGTCACGGTGCAGGCAGACCAGGCCGGGGATGCCTATACCTATGGTCCAGCGGCCTCGGTCTCGCAGACCTTTACGGTCAATCCGAGGACGCCCTACATTGGAGGCTGGCGTTATTATGACGGTACCACGGTCGTCGGGTATACGAATCTTACATGCTATAATCTGGTTGGCAGTGATGAGGTGACTGTGGCTTCGGGCACCGCGCCCTTGGCCAGCGCGAATCAGGGCACGGGGGTGGAGATAACCTCTCTCAGCGGATTGATTCTGGGCGGGGCCGACTCGAGCAAATACACGCTGGATGGGGCCGGGGGCTCGATCTCGATCCTTCCCTTGCCGGTGCAACTGAGCGGCAGCCGTCCTTACAACGGCGGCACCGACGCTGGGTATGCCATCCTGTCGGTGGCGAACAAGGTGAGCGGCGACAGCGTGAATGTCGCTTCCGGCAGCGGCACCTTGGCCAGCGCGAATCGCGGGGTGCAGCCGATCATCTCCTTCGGCAGCCTCGCCCTGGGCAACAATGCGGCTGCCAATTACACCCTCACCGGCGCTACCGGTTCAGTGCTGGTGGACTCGCTGCCGGTTTCGCCGAACATCAACGTCACCACGGAGCACGACCAACCGATCGTCCTCGACGTTGCCAAGCTGGTGGCCAAGGCGACCGACGCGGATCCCGGCGACACCCTAAGTGTCACCGTCGCCGGTCCGACCAGTACCAACGGTCCGGCCAACAACGTTGCCCTCAACACGGACGCGGGAACCATTACCTACACACCGGCGTCGGGCTATGCCGGCCCGGACCGCTTCAGTTACACCATCAGCGACCTCTACGGCGGAACCTGCACCCCTAACGTATATGTGACGGTGACCTCGATCGGCAGGGCATCGCCGAACGTGGTTTCCTGCAGCTACGATTCCGCGTCGGCGACGTTCACGGTGAAATTCGCCGGCGTCCCGGGAGTTACGTACGGGGTTGAACGATCCTCGAGCTCAGGTCCCTGGACTCAGTTTACCACGGCTAGAGCCTCCGACACTGGGCCGGAGATCGGGTTGTTCACGGTCACGGATACGGCTGGGGGGGCAATGGCGCTTTACCGGACGGTATATCCGGCGCACTAGGGCTGAAAGCAGTGTGTTGCGTTTAACAAGCATGGAAAGACCTCGACACCGAGAGAACAGATTGGAAGCATTTATGAAAAGAACCTTTGGGGTGATCGTAGTACTGTTGGTGGCGCTCGCTCGTCCCGTTCAGGCTGACTTCTTCCAGACCTTCGATGCCGGCTTTCAGAATGGGGGCGTCATCCCCGACGGCCCTTTGACCGGCTGGACCGACACGCGGACCCTGAGTGGCGCTCCTTCTGGCCCGATCACGGATGTGAGTGTAACGCTGAACCTTAGCGGCGGCTGGAACGGGGACCTGTATGCATACCTGGTGCATGACACCGGCTTTGCCGTGTTGCTGAACCGGGTCGGGCGGGGCGTCGGTAATAGTGCCGGCTACGGGGATGCGGGGATGAACGTCACCTTAAGTGATTCCGCGTTGGTGAACATTCACTCCTACGGTGGCTCGGGCGCACCTTCGGGGCCCTATTCCCCGGATGGCCGCAACATCAGCCCGCTATCCTCCACCGAGACTTTCAGCAGCGCATCGCCCAGTGCGCTGCTCGGCTCGTTTAACGGACTGAACGCCAATGGAAACTGGACACTGTTCATTGCGGACGTATCGAGCGGGGACCAGAGCACGGTGACGAGTTGGGGATTGGACATCGCGTCGGTGCCGGAGCCCGCCAGTCTGTTCGAAGGCTCCGTTGCGGTGCTTTTCCTCGGCAGCCTAATTCGGCTATACCGGATCCGACACCCTCGTGACGGAAAACCGCCCGAGCATAGGCTGCCGTAAACAGACAACCAAACGACAAAGATCCTAAGTAAACGAGAACTGACCCATCACCTATAATTCCGCAGTAGGCTTTTGGGTTCCGACATGTTCTCCTACGCCATCGGCGAAATTACGGAGGCACCTCACCCTTCGAATATTCGTGACCGTCGAGCCGGGTGACAGCTCGTCGCCGAACGTCACGCTTCCTCCGGCAATTGTGAATGGTCATTTCCGGATTGGCTTCGCCGGCATCCCCTCCTCACCTGCCGTTTTCATTACGCATCCAATCCAAACGGCCCCTGGACTACGGTCGCATCTATGTCGCCGGGGCCAAAGGCCAGTTCGCGTCTGAAGATCCCACCGATCCGCCTTCAAGCTCGGCCTTGTATCGAACTGTGTATCCTTAACCGACCCGTGGCAACCAGCTCCTAAGATCCACTGCGTCGCGACCAACGACGCGCGCTGCTTCACCAACGCCCCCGGAACTCTGCGTTCGGGCGCAATCACGATGCAGCAGTCGCGCCAGCCTCCCCTTAACCCCGCGGCTGGCACGCCTGCTGCAACCATTGGAATGCGCCCTGCCACTCCGCTCCGGACAAAGACCAAGTTAGAATCACGACTCCTTCGGGCTGTCGGGCGTCTCGCGTAGTCCTACGTCCTCCAGCACTGCCCGCGTTCCTACCGCCCTGAAGATGCTCTCTCAAGAAAAAGGTGTGAGAGAGCATTTTCAGGTCGGTAGGCCCGCTAGGCGTTGGCATCTCCTGGTCGGCGTTCGTTGGCAGCAGTTCCAGTCTCGGGTGGCTGCGTTCTATTTCCAGCGTGTCAGTTTGCCCGTGCAGTGGTGGCGGGCGTGCGGTTGTCCTCCTCAGTGGTGTCCCCGTCTCCCGTGGTGGCAGCCGTTGGTCTGGCGGTGGCTGCGTCTTTCTGGTTGGTTGCGGTAGGGCTCTCGCCCCGCCTATGCCACTTCCAACAGAACCTCGGGATGCCTCGCTGCAATACGCAACAACACCTTTGCAGGACCTGTCGGCGTCCGCCGCCCCTGTTCCCAATTCTGCAACGTATCAGCGCTTATTCCCAAAATCGCGGCAAACTTGGACTGCGACAAACCAAGCTTGCCGCGCACACGCCCAACATTGGACTCCGGATTCACGCGAAACACGCGTCCGGGCTTCAACTGTCCGCGCTTGATCAAATTCGCCTCGCGCAGGCTCTGCTTCAACTCTTCAAAAAGTTCCTTTTTCATAACTCAAATTCCTCAACCAATCGTCTCAGTTGCTTGATCTCATCGTGCGACAAATCGTCGCGCTCGCTCTTCGGATAGGCCACGAGCAGCCAAATTTGATCGTCAGCAGTCTGCCAGTAATAAATGAATCGCAGCCCGCCGCGTTTGCCGCGGCCGCTCCCCGCCCAACGCAGCTTGCGCAGACCACCGCCGCCTGGGATGACCTTGCCCCAGTCAGGCCGCAGGGCCAGGGCGAGCTGCAGCTTTGCATACTCGTCGTCATCCATCAGCTTCCCGATCAATCGCGTGAACGTGGGCGTCTCAACAAATTCCACGCACAGTATAATACGCCAATGGCGTATAGTGTCAACACCTCGCTCACCGGAACCACGAAAACCGGCACGCACGACGACAGCCAGGCTACGCTTGGTCTCGACGTGCCCTTACACGAAGCCAGCTCGCTGAGGCTCGACCACCACCAGTTCGCCCTCCGATGCACGGCCCTGGGGACCGTGCAGCTACGGGCTCAAATTCCGCAACGAAGGAAACCGACCCACTCGGACGCCAAATCCCGCGTCCAACCTTTTGTATCCGGTTCGTGAGCCTCACCCGCTCCGGCGCTTGCGGCCCTCCGGGTGCCCGGCCCTCGATGACTCGGCCGGGCAGGCTCCGCTAACACCCCCCTCCCCCCTAAAAGTCACCGCTTCGCGCAGAATGGAGGGGGGAGGGGGGCACGCTCCGCCCCGCTCAGCGCGCCTACGCGGCCCCCCTCCCCCATTTTCGCGGGCAACGTCAACATCAGCTCGCTGCGCTCGAAGGCCCATCAGGTGGAACGCTCCGCTGTCGCTCCGCTACGGCGCGCTGTCGCGCGCCAACGCCTCGCGCTTCGCGCTCGCGCAATCCAAAGCCCCCGGCCGGCGCATCACCAGCCCTAGCTTCGGAAACGCTCGCAAGCTCGCTGGCCTCCGCTGCGGCCTGGTCATGCGCCAGCCCCCGAAGTTAGTCTGGCCTCTGGCCGGTCAGGCCAACTCGTCCTTCCTCCCTCCCTCCTCAGCCTGACCGTCCAGAAGCCAGAACAGCGCGACCCCGCGCCCCATGACGCTGGACCTGTACCCCGCGGCGTGAGAGCGGCCAGCTTCTGCTCCGGCTACGGTGCTCGTGCCTGCGCGCCTGGGCCTCCGCAAAACTGGCCGCACTCACTACCGCCCCCAATATCAGTCTCACCTCTGGCGCTCCGTGCTCCGCGCTAGGCCTGAAGGCTTGCCCTGTTCCCCTTCAAGCCACGGCCTGGCGCTGCGCACTCCTCGCCAGAAGTGAGAAAGCTCCCGGTCACTTCGCTCCTATGACCCGCTCCGTTCCCTATGACGACCGCGCGCGCCAGCTTCAACTTCGCTCCGTTCGGGGCTGTCATGAAGGATGCTTCCGGCTCCAGCCACAAGAGCTGTTATCTGTAGTGCCGCCCCGTTGCCGTATCCCGCTAACGCGGGAACCCTCGGCACACGGGTCCCCGCCGCCTCATCGCAAGGCCTCCTGCCGCAGGCGCAACCCAGGAGGCCCTTCGGCGGCCCGGTGCACTAAAGATAACAGCGTCTTGTGTCCAGAAACCTCTCCGCGCCTGTCACGCTCACTGCTTGCGGCCGGCTGCCCTGACCCTGCGCCCCCGCCGGCCACGCAGTGCGCGCGCCAGTCGCTCCGGCATCCTTCACGCCAGCCCCGAACTCCGCTGGTTTAATCAGTTACGCGCGCGCGGAAAGCAAAGATCACTCCGCTACGCTTCGTTTCGGGCGAGGCTTCGCCACGCCAGCGCGAGCTTCGCTCGAGAGAAAAGGCGAAGACGCTCTCAGGTCTTTTTCCCGCCGCCAGGCGCGGCTCTCACTGCATCAGTCCGGTCTACCGCCCTCACCCGCCCGCTCAGGCCAGCAGGGGGCCGGACGCGGTTCCTCCTGAAGGCGACCTCCGCTGGCCGCCCTGCTGCGCGGGCTACTCGGGTGAAGGGCGATAGACCGGACTGAGCAGAGAAAAAAAAGACCATGAGAACTACATCACAAATCCAAGAAGTCGGTTCAGGGCTCCAGAGCCGTCCTGATGAGCAGCAGAACGCAAGCCTCCAGCCCCCTCTGCCGGGGCTGGACAAGATGGTCAAGCCCTTCCGCTTCGCTCCCTCACCCTACGTTTACAAGGTAGTCCCCTTGCGCGAGGCCAGGACCCCGGACCAGATGACCCTTTGCGACACACCCGAAGCCGCCGCCGCCTATTGGCGCTTGCACGTGCCCAATACCGAGGCCTTCGACCCCGAGTGCGAGTGCTTCACGGTGTTGCTGCTGAACACCCGCCGCCGCATCAAGGCCCATCACCTCGTCAGCGTAGGCACCCACGACACCTTGCTAGTCCACCCGCTGCAAGTGTTCCGCCTCGCCATCATGACCTCCGCCGCCGCGCTGGTGCTCATGCACAACCACCCGAGCGGCGAGCCCACCCCGAGTGAAGCCGACATCAAGGTTACCCGCGACCTCATCCGCGCCGGGCAGCTCCTCAAGATTGAAGTGCTCGACCACGTCATCATTGGCAACCCTCGCCCTTCATCGCTCCGCGAGCTTGGCTACTTTGCAGTCTAGGAGGCCCTGCCATGACCGCAGCACAAGCCCAGTTCCGCACCGACCTTGCCGAGACCGCCGACACAGGCCCTTGGCGCGGTGTTTACTTCGACGGCCCGCAGTCCGACCAAGACCCCGAAGGCGAGGAAATCCCCGTGTGGGTTGTTTACGTAGGCGACGAGGAAGCCGAACCCACCGGGACCGTTTACCACGTTTACAACTTCGCCCGCGCTCAGGCCCTCGCCGAGCGCATGGCCCAAGACCGCCGCCTTGAACTCATCCACGAAGCCGCCACCGCCTGATTTATGAACAACACGAACAACAATCAATCCGGCTTTAGCCTTCAGCCTTTAGCCTTTAGCCTTGTCCACGCCTACACCCGCTCGCAAGCGATTGCGGACGGCTTTCAAATCGAAGTGACGAAAACCGCGCAGGAAGCGGGAATCCGCTTTCCGGTATTCATCACTCGCGGAGTCTATGAGCAATGCGTAGCCGTCCCGCCCGGTGTCACCGGCCAGGACGAAGCCGGCAGGCTGTGGGATGTCGTGTGGCTTTTGCGCCATGCCATCCTCCGCAGCCGCCCCGGCACCAGTCGCTTGCCCTTTGCGCTCTACGTGCGCAACTCCGACAAGCACCCCGCCCGCCTCACAAAGCTGATCGCCACCGCTGGCGCGGTTGACATAGACGACCCCGCACCGGCCATCACAATACTTTTGCCGGACGAGGATTGAACCCGCACCGCTGGCCCCGGGCAACCGGGGCCAGCCCTTCACCATGAGCCAGACTTTCCTTCTCTTCGAGCAGCAGGCCCGCGACGCCGAGCAGGCCGCGATTGACGCCAAGCGCGCCGCCAAGGAAGCCGCCGCCCAAGCCCGAGCCGAGGCCAAGCGGAAAGAGGAGATGGAGAAAAGCACCCGCCGCTTGATGCGTGAAGCCGCCTACCGCCGCAAGCACCCGCCCGGCTTCGCTCAGTGCGGCATCAACTGGTACCCCGCGGGCTCAGGCTGGACCCACTGTCACAAATGCGGCCAGCCCCTCAATTACACCACCGACCGCGACGCCAAACCCCGCGAATGCCCAGGTCGCAGGCCATGACAATTCAGCCAAGGGGCAGCCACCCGGACGCAAGTCCGTTGAGCGGCACTCTACTTTGCCAGCCGGTGGCTGGCCCCTTGGCCAAAATTTCGCGCGCTTCGCGCGCGTGGTTTTTCCGGACGCGGGGCTCTGCCCTCGACCCGCCAGGACTTGCAGCCCTGGACCCGCCTCCTCTTCCGAACCATCTCCAACCCCTCTGCCCATTTTCGTCCAGGCTCGCTGCGCTCGCGGAGTGTACGAAGTTCGCTCGCCCGTATCCCCGACCGCGCCGAATCGCCCATGCAGCCACCGGCCCCCGGCGCTGACAAAGGTGTCCCGCTGGGCGGCAGGGCGGGGCTTGGTGACGCCTACCGAACAGGCCAGCAACAGAGGCACCCCCCAAGGAGCGGCAGGAAGCGGACTCTCAGGTCGTCAGGCGACCACGACGGACGCCCCAGCTTGCTTCCGCATGGTGCCTCGTCTCCATCGCGGTGGGGTTCTTGTTGATGTCGTGTTCATGTTTCTTGTTTCAGTCATCTTTGCCCTTCACCGCGCGGCGTACGGCGTGGGGGCCGGACGTGGTGCCCTCTGAAGATCACTCCCACTGGCCGCCCACGCCTGCCGCGCTCTGTTGGTGAAAGGGCAAAGAAGCCCGAAACAAAAAAACAAAATATGAACACTACAGACATCAACAAGAACCTCACCGCGCCGTCCGTCACCATCGCTCCCCGCAATCCAGCTCGGGGCGTCCTCACCTTCGTGGTCACACTTACCACCTTCAAGGATGTCCGCTCCTATCCCTGCCGCTCCCTGGAGAGTGCCACCAAGCTGGCCGAGAGATTCATTGCCGGCGTCACCAAGCCCCGCCCCGCCGCCCAGCAAGAGACCACCCCCGCGCCCGAGCCCCAGCCCGTGGCCGCATAGGTCTCACATCCCTGGCTTCGGTCAGGGATCTTTTTTTCGCTCGCGAACAGAACCAACCCCAAACCGCTCACTCCCCCGGCCAGGCCTCACGCCGTCACTCCGCCTGCTTGCGCACGCCTCGCGCCGTCATTCGGCCTGCTGCTCCGTTCGCTCCCCCACCCACCCCCAATGCTCGACCCCCTCCGTCCCCAGGGGGTCTGCGCTCAAAGCCCGGAAGCAACGTGTCCACCATGGTGGACACTGGGTGCCTGACCACAGCATGTCATCGCCTGAGCCGAGGGGGGAGAACTCCGCGTGACAAAGTGGGAACCATGGTGCCAGCTCAGGCAGCCGCCAGGCCCGCGGTCGCAAAGGTCAACAATTGGTGACTCCACGGGAAAAGTGTCAACCATGGTTGTCATCCAACCTCCAGCCCGGGGCGGCCTAGGCGGTGGCGTTTGGCACATGTCACCTCGTGGTGACATCCTGCGACAGGGCCGCCGCCGATCGTTGGTGAGCAGCCAGCCTGACGACGAGCACAATTGTGCTCACTCTCGAAAGTGTCCACAAAAGTGGACACTTTCGCCGTTTCACCTCCTAAAATGCGCTATAGCGCGTCGCCATTCTGGCGGCTACCCACTAGCCACTCACCCTGAACGGCCCTTCAAAGCCCCGCCACAGCCCTTCCAGCTCGATTAAAGCCCTATTAGCGGCCCAGACTTTACTCTCGACCAAATGCCGGGACGCGCCCTTTGAGACTCGCACACACGGCGCCAAAGGCCGTGTGTGCGAGTCTCAAACTCAGCCCGTCCGCCAGAATGGTGCACTTTCGGTCTACTTTCGGTCTACCGCCAAACACCGAACTTTCTCCGAACCCTCACCCCCCTCTGGGCCGCCAGGAAACAGCAGAAACCGTCGCCTCCCTCCGTTCCGCCCAACTCTTGCCCTACCTTCGTATAACCATCCCGCCACACGTTCCAGCACCCGACCACCCCAAACCGAACGT
>CAZDOO010000026.1:0-61896 GCA_964507045.1 uncultured Verrucomicrobiota bacterium
ACCCAGCAAATTCAATCCGCCCGATTGTTGCCAAGCCCGAGTAGCGGAAGTCGGGCTAATGAAGCTGGCAGGTGCGCCCGAAAGAATCATCATAAAAAAAGTGCAAGAGCTGTTGACAAGGGTGTGGGAGTTTCGTAATTTCTCAGAGTCGTTGGGCCGTAAAATGTCGAAAACCGAGGGCTCCTGAGCCTTTTTCGAGTGAAAGGGCGGGGGCGAGGGGTTTTTGTCGTTTTTTGGTATCAGGATGAAATATTTGAATTGGCCGGTGCCCATGTAGCTCAGTTGGCAGAGCGCGTCCTTGGTAAGGACGAGGTCATCAGTTCAACCCTGATCATGGGCTCCAGCATTGCGCCTGAATGCGCAAGACAGTATAGAATGCCGTATTAAACAGTATATCGCCGGATCGAGTCGCGTTAAGAGCACAAACACAGAGACAACAACATCATCAGGAGACAAAAATGGCTAAAGAGCAATTTCAACGAACGAAACCGCACGTCAACGTCGGGACGATCGGACACATTGACCACGGCAAGTCCACGTTAACTGCTGCGATTGTGCAAACCCAGTCCAAGAAGGGCTTGGCGTCGCCGATCTCCTACGCGGACATTACCAAGGGCGGCACGGTGCGCGATGAGACCAAGACGGTGACTATTGCCGTGTCACATGTCGAATACCAGAGCGACCAGCGGCACTATGCGCACATTGATTGCCCGGGTCACGCCGACTTCATCAAGAACATGATCACCGGGGCGGCCCAGATGGACGGCGCTATCCTGGTGGTGGATGCGGCCGAAGGTCCGATGCCTCAGACCAAGGAGCACGTGCTCCTGGCGCGCCAGGTAGGCGTGCCGGCCATCGTGGTGTATCTCAATAAGGTTGATCTGGTGGACGATCCTGAACTGCTGGACCTGGTGGAAATGGAAGTCCGCGACCTGCTCACCAAGTACGAGTTCCCCGGGGACAAGACCCCCGTGGTGCGTGGCAGTTCCAAGAAGGCCCTGGCGGGCGAGCCCGAAGGCGAGAAGTCCATTCAGGCCCTCATGGAGGCGATTGACGCTTTCATCCCGCTGCCGACCCGCGAAGTGGACAAGCCGTTCCTGATGTGCATCGAGGACGTGTTCAATATTGAAGGTCGTGGCACCGTCGTCACGGGCCGTGTGGAACGTGGTGTTCTCAAGCGCAATGACCCGGTCGAGATCGTAGGGCTCCGGGAGACTCGCCAGACGGTGGCAACGGACATCGAAATGTTTCGGAAGCTGCTCGACTCGGCGAATGCCGGCGACAACGTGGGCGTGCTGCTGCGCGGCACCAAGAAGGAAGATGTCGAGCGCGGGATGGTGCTGGCCAAGCCCGGGAGCATCACGCCGCACACGCATTTTAAGGCGGAAGTGTACGTGCTGTCGAAGGAAGAAGGCGGCCGGCACACGCCGTTCTTCACCAACTACCGCCCGCAATTCTACTTCCGCACGACGGACGTGACCGGCACGGTGACCTTGCCGCAGGGCGTTGAAATGGTCATGCCGGGCGACAATGTTTCGGTCGTGGTGAAAGTGATCGCCCCGGTCGCAATGGAGCGAGGCCAGCGCTTTGCCATCCGCGAAGGCGGCCGCACCATCGGCGCGGGACGCGTAACCGAGGTAATCGAATAACCAGGTTTTGGAACATGCCGGGAAGGCGGGGGAGATGCCCTCGCCTCCTTGCTTGCCTGGTGCAAAGAAAGCGACACTCGATGGCAGTAGGGCGGTAGCTCAATTGGTAGAGTAGCGGTCTCCAAAACCGTCGGTTGGGGGTTCGAGTCCCTCCCGCCCTGCCAATCCCGCGAAGCGGGACCGGAGAGGTGGCAGAGTGGTCTATCGCGGCGGTCTTGAAAACCGCTTCGGCTTAACGGCCGACGGGGGTTCGAATCCCTCCCTCTCCGCCATGACATGCTAAGACTGTAACAAACGAAATATGATAACACTGCTGATATGGGCCGCGGTCATCGGGATCGTGTTTGCCTACTGCTGGCGCAAGGGCTACCTGCTGCAGTTGACCAACTATGTGCAGCAGACTCGGGAGGAGCTGCGCAAGTGTACTTGGCCAACCTGGGATGAGTTGAAGGGGTCCACAGTGGTGATTACCATTTCCATCATCCTTGTGGGCGGATTCGTTGTGCTGGTGGACCAGGTGTTCTTCCGGTTGTTCATGTTCTTCAAGCTCTAAGATCATGCGAAGCCAGTGGTTTGTCATCCACACCCTCTCCGGCCAGGAGCAGAAGGTTAAAGAGAGCATCGAAAAGCGCATCAAGGCCGAGGAGATGGGGGACTACATCAAGGAAGTCCTCGTGCCAATGGAGAAGGTGGTGGAAGTGCGGAACCAGAAGAAGACGGTTTCGACCCGCAAACTCTGGCCGGGGTATGTGTTTGTGGACATGCTGCTGCTCGATGAGGACAAGCGGGTGATCGAGAAGCCGTGGTATTTCATTCAGGAGACCCCGGGCGTTATCGGATTTGTGGGCGGCGAGCCGCCCACGCCCACCCCGACAGACGAAGTCGAGGCGATCAAGAGCCAGATTTCGGCTTCGGAGGATCATGAGAAACCGAAGGTTAGCTTCGAGGTTGGGGAAACGGTGAAGATCAACAATGGGCCGTTCCTGAACTTCAGCGGCCTGATTGAGGAAATCGAACCGGAACGCGGCAAACTGAAAGTGACGGTCAACATCTTCGGGCGCAACACGCCCGTCGAATTGGAATACTGGCAGGTGGAAAAGGGGTGATGCTGGAACAGAGTGAAACGGTGGCAAGCCGCTGGCTTGCCCGCTCTCACTCCGAGGTGTCACAAACCCTGATTTGAGAATTTGATATTATGGCAAAGAAGATCACAGGAATGATTAAGTTGCAGATCCCTGCGGGGCAGGCCAATCCGGCGCCGCCGGTCGGCCCGTCGCTCGGGCAGCACGGGGTCAACATCATGGGGTTCTGCAAAGAGTTCAACGCCAAGACCAAGGACCAGCCCGGCATGATCATTCCGGTGGTCATCACGGTGTATCAGGACAAGTCCTTCACGTTCATCACCAAATCACCGCCCGCCTCCGTCCTGCTCAAGAAGGCCGCCGGTATTACCGCCGGCGCCAAGGAGCCGAACAAGGAAAAAGTTGGCAAGGTGACGCGCAAGCAAGTCATGGACATCGTCAAGATCAAGCTGAAGGACATGAACGCCACCTCCGAAGAAGCGGCGTTTCGCGTTGTGGCGGGCACTGCCCGCAGCATGGGCATCGAAGTCGAGAAGTGACCAATTTCCCGAAAACCCAAGAGACAGATCATCAACCGCGGGAGAGCTGAAGCTCGCTTGCACCGCAACAAAATCAATGCCAAGTAAACGATACAAGAAAGCACTCGAACTGGTGGACGGCAAGAAAGCCTATCCGCTCAAGACGGCCGTCGAAATCCTGTCCAAGTTTCCGAAAGCGAAATTCAACGAGACCGTTGACCTCGCTTTCCGCCTGGGTGTTGACCCCAAGCAGTCTGACCAAATGGTCCGCGGCACCGTCCCGCTGCCGCACGGCAGCGGCAAAACCGTCCGGGTGCTGGTCTTTGCCAAGAGCGGTCCGGCTGCCGAGGCCGCCAAGAGCGCTGGCGCCGAGTACGTGGGCTTCGAGGACATGGTCAAGAAATGCCAGGAGGGCTGGGCTGACTTTGACGTGGCCGTGGCCACGCCCGAGGCCATGAGCGAAGTGCGCAAGCTCGGCAAGGTGCTTGGCCCGCGCGGGCTGATGCCCAACCCCAAGACCGGCACGGTGACGGATGACACGGCGCGCGCGGTTAAAGAAGTCAAAGCCGGGCGCGTGGAATATAAGGTGGACAAAGCGGGCAATATTCACGTTCCCATTGGTAAACTCGCCTTCAGCGCGACTCAAATCCAGGAAAACGCTCACGCGGTCATTGATGCGGTCGCCAAAGCCCGGCCGCATAGCGTGAAAGGGATTTATATTCAAAGCTGCACGCTCTCGGCAACGATGAGTCCGCCGGTGCGCGTGGACTTGAAGGAATTCGCCGCCTGAGCGATCAAACCCCGGAGCACTTAACCCGTTTTATAGACCATGCGTCCCGAGAAACAAATTCTGACGAAAGAGTATCTGGCCCGGTTGAACGCCTCGCCGTTCTTCATTGTGGTGAACTACAAGGGCCTGAAAGTCGGCCAACTGACCGACCTGCGCAAGCGGCTTGGCAAGACCGGCGCGCAGATTCACGTAGTGAAGAACTCTGTGTTTCGCATTGCCGCCAAAGAAGCCGGCGTGGGTGACTTGAACGGCAACCTCAGCGGGCAATTGGCGGTTGTGACCGGCCAGCGTGACATTTCCGCCGCCGCCAAGGTCGTCAAGACCTTTGGCAAAGAGATTGACCGCTTAAGCGTCCAGTTCGGTTTCCTGAACAACCAGCGACTCGAACAGTCGGAGATCATGATGCTGGCAGATTTGCCCTCGCTGGAGGTCCTGCGCGCCAAGCTGCTCGGCTTGTTTAACGCCCCGGCCAGCACTCTGGTCCGCCTGCTCAATACGCCGGCCAGCCAGATGGCGCGTGTGCTCCAAGCACGCACCGAAAAGCAGGCCGAACCACCGGCTCCGGCGGCAGCGAACTGACCGCCAGAAAGATTTCATCCCCGTTTTAAGCCGATGGGGGTGGGAATAAACATACAACAACGTAAATCGTCGGTTGGCAGGCAGCGAACATAATCCACCCGTGGCCACGGGTGGCGACGAGACGAAAAGAAAGGTAACAATGGCTCTAGACAAAGCAAAAATCGTAGAAGAACTTAGTAATGCAACGGTGATCGAAATCGCCGATCTCGTTAAGGAACTGGAAACCAAGTGGGGTGTGTCCGCCGCCGCACCTGTTGCGGCTGCCGCAGCCGCTCCGGCGGGTGGCGTAGCCGCGCCTGCGGCCGAAGCCAAGACGCAGTTTGACGTCATCCTGGCGTCCCTGCCGGCCGACAAGAAGATTGCCGTCATTAAGGCGGTGCGCGAGGTCAAGGCGGGTTTGGGTCTGGCGGAAGCCAAGGCTCTGGTCGAAGGCGCTCCGAAGCCGGTGCTGGAAGGCGCCAGCAAGGCTGAGGCGGACGCCGCGAAGAAGAAACTTGAGGACGCCGGCGCCAAAGTCGAATTGAAGTAAGCGGCCTTTTCTTGGGGGCGGCGGTCTCTAGACGCCGCCCCCGCTTCGGCCTTCGCAGGCCAACGGAAGACTTAGATTACAAAGCAGATTCTCAGCAACGCCGCTTCGGGCGGCGTCAGTTTCGGCAAGTTCGCGGTTGAACGCCGCGTCCTTGCCTTGTGTCGTTTAGCAGAAACCATAACGGTCTGGCGTTGCCGCCAGCCACTTATTAAAGGGCCCAATGTCAACGCGAGCAAGTGAACGAATTACCTTCGGTAAGATCAAAGAGATTATCGCTCCGCCGAACCTGATCGAATTGCAGACCAATTCGTACCGGGATTTCCTCCAGGCTGAAGTTCCGGCCTCGAAGCGGAAAAACCTGGGGTTGCAGGCGGTTTTCACCGAAGTCTTCCCCATCGAAAGCTACGATGGGAAGTGCGTTCTGGATTTCCACTCCTACGAGATCGCCGAGCCGAAAGTGGACTGGCTGGAGTGTTTGCGCGAAGGGCTGACCTATGGTGCGCCGCTTTACGTCACTTTCCTCCTCAAAGAAGGAAAGGCGGTGAAAGAGGAGAAAGTTTTCATGGGGGAACTCCCCCTCATGACGCCGCAGGGCACTTTCGTGATCAACGGTGCCGAGCGCGTTATTGTAAGCCAGTTGCACCGGTCCCCGGGCCTGGCCTTTGAGGCAACCCAGCATCCGAACGGCAAGACGCTGCATTCCTTCCGCATCATTCCCGACCGCGGGTCGTGGTACGAGGCGCAGTTTGACACCAGCGACCTGCTCTATGTTTACCTGGATCGGAAGAAGCGCCGCCGGAAGTTCCTGACTACCACCCTGTTCCGCGCCCTCGCCTTCTTGGATACCGAAGCCAAGAGCAAGGACAACCAGGACAAGAACCGGGGCACTGATGAAGAGATTCTGAAGCTGTTCTACGACGTTGAGGAACTCAGTGTCAAAGAGGCGGAAAAGCGCGAAGACTTGCCCAACAAAGTGCTGGTGGAAGACGCGGTGGACCAGGAAAAAGGCTTGGTGGTGGCGCGCGCTTTCGAGCCGCTGTCCAAGGCAGTGGTCAAGCAGATCGCCGAACTGGGCGTGAGCAAGATCAAGGTCGTGGACACGACTCTGGACGAAGGGATCGTCATCAAGTGCATGAAGAAGGATCCCGCCAAGAACGAAGAGGAAGCCCTCAAGGATATTTATCGTCGGTTGCGTCCGGGCGACCCGCCCACCGCCGCCAACGCTCGCGCCCTGATCAAGCGTCTGTTCTTTGATCCCAAACGCTACGACTTGGGCCGTGTCGGCCGTTACAAGATTAATCAGAAACTGGGTATCAAAGGCGGCGATTCGCGCATCCTCACCAAGGCCGATCTTGTGGCAGCCACCAAGTACTTGCTGCGCCTCAAGAAGGGTGAAGGCAGCTTGGATGATATTGACCACCTGGGAAGCCGCCGGGTGCGCACAGTGGGCGAGTTGCTCGCCAACCAATGCCGCGTTGGCCTGGCCCGTACCGAACGCCTGGTCAAGGAGCGTATGACGTTGTTTGATCAGGGCGTTGAAACGATGTCGCCGCAAAAGCTCATCAACCCCAAAGCCCTGTCCGCAGTCATCCGGGACTTCTTCGGCCGCAGCCAGCTCTCCCAATTCATGGACCAGATCAATCCGCTGGCTGAGCTGACGCATAAGCGGCGCTTGTCCGCTCTCGGGCCGGGCGGCCTCTCGCGCGATCGCGCCGGATTCGAGGTGCGCGACGTGCATCCCTCCCACTACGGCCGCATTTGCCCGGTGGAAACGCCAGAAGGTCCGAACATCGGCTTGATCGCCTCGCTGGCGACGTTTGCCCGCATCAACGACTTCGGCTTCCTGGAAACCCCCTACCGCAAGGCCGAGAGCGGTCGCGTGACCGGGCATCTGGATTACCTCACGGCCGACCGCGAGGAATCCTATGTGATCGCGCAGGCCAACTCGCCTATTGATGACAAGGGCAAGTTCACCACCGACCGTGTCGTTTGCCGGGGCAAAGGCGAATTCCTTGATGTCGAGCCGGCGCGGGTTGATTACATGGACGTTTCGCCCAAGCAGTTGGTCTCCGTCGCGGCCAGCCTGATTCCGTTCCTGGAACACGACGATGCAAACCGCGCCCTGATGGGGTCCAACATGCAACGCCAGGCGGTGCCGCTGCTGGTCACCGAGGCGCCCCTGGTGGCCACTGGCCTCGAAGAGCGCGTCGCCCGCGACTCGCGGGCTGTCATTGTTGCCGAGGAGGCCGGCAAAGTCGCCTCGGTTCCGGGCACTCAGATCATCATCACCGAGAATGGCAAGCTGCCCGAGGGCAAGAAGAAGATTAAGAACGACCCCGAAAAGGGCATTTTTGTCTACCCGGTTCGGAAGTTCATGCGTTCCAACGCCGCTACCTGCATCAACCAGAAGATCCTGGTCGAGAAGGGGGAGACAGTTAAGAAGGGGCAGGTCATTGCTGACGGCCCCTGTACTCAGGGCGGCGAATTGGCCCTGGGCCGCAACGTGCTCGTCGCGTTCATGCCGTGGAACGGCTATAACTTTGAGGACGCCATTCTTGTCAGCGAGCGCATCGTCAAGGAAGACGTGTTTACCTCCATTCACATTGATGAATTCGAGGTTGGGGCGCGCGATACCAAGCTCGGCCCGGAAGAAATTACCCGCGATATTCCGAACTTGGGCGACGAAGCGCTGCGCAACCTTGGCCCCGACGGGGTCATCCGTGTCGGCGCCGAGGTGAAGCCGGGTGACATCTTGGTCGGCAAGATCACTCCCAAGAGCGAAACCGAGCTGGCGCCGGAAGAGCGCCTGCTGCGGGCGATTTTCGGGGAGAAAGCCGCCGACGTGAAGGATACTTCTCTGAAGGTTCCGTCGGGCACCTATGGCATCGTGATGGACGTGAAGGTCTCGGCCAAGAAAGAGTCGGACCGCGACATGAAGGCCTCCGCCAGCGAAGAGAAGCGACACGCCAAAGAGGTCGAAGAGGAATACAAGAAGAAGACCGATGAGTTGCGCGAGCAGCTCACCGAAGCGCTCAGTAACATCCTGCTGGGCGAGAAGATCCCGCTCGACGTTGTTAACAGCGAGACCGGCGAGATCATTATTCCTGCCAATCGCAAGATCACCAAGACCTTGCTGCGCAAGCTGGCGCAGGTCTACGACCGCATCGAGATTGATCCCTCGCCCATCCGGAACAAGATCAATGAGATCATCGGCAGCTTCAAAAAGAAGTTCGACGACCTGCAAATGCAGTACGACGAAGAGCTCGAGCGCGCCGAATCCGGCGAAGGCGTTGACAGCGGCGTCATCAAGTCTGTCAAAGTTTATATTGCCTCGAAGCGCAAGCTCTCGGTCGGCGACAAAATGGCCGGCCGACACGGTAACAAGGGTGTCGTCGCCAAGATTGTGGCGGAAGAGGACATGCCATTCCTGGCGGACGGAACGCCGGTGGACATTGTGCTCAACCCGCTGGGCGTGCCCTCGCGCATGAACGTGGGCCAGGTGCTGGAGACGCATCTGGGGTGGGCGGCAAGACTGCTCGGCCTGAAGTTCGCCACTCCAGTGTTTGACGGGATCAAAGAGAAGGACATCCGTAGTTACCTGAAGCAAGCCAAGTTGCCAGAGCACGGTAAGACCCACCTCTGCGACGGGCGCACTGGCGATCCGTTCGACCAAGAGATTGTTGTCGGGTACATCTACATGATGAAACTCGGACACCTCGTGGCCGACAAGATTCATGCGCGGGCAGTCGGGCCGTATTCGTTGGTCACCCAGCAGCCATTGGGCGGCAAGGCGCAATACGGCGGCCAGCGCTTCGGCGAAATGGAAGTCTGGGCTATGGAAGCCTATGGCGCTGCTTACACCCTGCAGGAGTTGTTGACGGTTAAATCGGACGACGTCCAGGGACGTACTCGGATCTACGAGAATATTGTTAAAGGCGACAACAGCCTGGAAGCCGGCATTCCAGAGTCATTCAACGTGCTCGTAAAGGAAATGCAATCGCTGGGTCTCGACGTAAAGGTGGGTTACTCCAATCCAGTGGACCAGCCGGCTGAACCTATTCAGACTCTGACCGCCGTTTGATGCTCGATTACTCCCGCAACTCATTATCCAGTCTTTGATCGTATGATTAGCACGAAAGAAAGCGCACGCGAGCTGCTCGGTTTGGAAAAAGTCAATCAGGTTGACTACGTCGCGATTAGCGTGGCCTCGCCGGACGCCATCCGGTCCTGGTCCAAAGGGGAGGTTAAAAACCCCGAGACTATTAACTACCGCACCTTCAAACCGGAAAAGGGCGGATTGTTCTGCGAACGCATTTTTGGTCCCGTTAAGGACTGGGAATGCTCCTGCGGCAAATTCAAGCGCATCAAGCATCGCGGCGTCATCTGTGATCGTTGCGGGGTGGAGGTGACACTAGCCCGCGTGCGCCGCGAGCGGATGGGACATATCGAACTGGCCGTGCCGGTCTGCCACATCTGGTTCTTTAAGTGCATGCCGTCCCGCATCGGCCTGGTGCTCGACATGACTGCCCGCAATCTCGAGCGCGTGGTCTACTACGAGGACTACGTGGTTATTGATGCCGGCTCGACGCCGCTAAAGCAGAATCAGCTTCTGAGCGAGCACGAATATCGCGAAGCCGTTGAGGTTTATGGCCCCGAGGCATTCGTGGCCAAGATGGGCGCAGAAGCCATTCGCGACGCGCTGGCAAGAGTGGATCTGGGCAAGCAGATTAACCTGCTGCAAGAGGCCATGACCGAAACCAAGAGCAAGCAGATCCGCAAGAAGATTGCTAAGCGCATCAAGCTGCTCCAGGGCTTGCAGTCCTCCAAGAGCCGCCCGGAATGGATGATCCTCACGGTGCTGCCAGTGATCCCGCCGGACCTTCGTCCCCTGGTGCCGCTCGAGGGCGGGCGCTTTGCCACCTCTGATCTCAACGACCTCTATCGTCGGGTCATTAACCGGAACAACCGGCTGAAGAACCTGCTTCAGCTCAAGACCCCGGAGGTCATCATCCGCAATGAGAAGCGCATGCTGCAAGAAGCAGTGGACGCGCTCTTCGATAATGGCCGCCACGGCCGCGCGGTGACAGGTGCCGGCAATCGCGCCTTGAAATCACTCAGCGACATGCTCAAAGGCAAGAGCGGGCGCTTCCGCCAGAACCTCTTGGGCAAGCGCGTGGATTATTCCGGCCGCTCAGTCATTGTTATCGGACCGGAGCTGAAACTGCACCAGTGCGGGTTGCCCAAAAAGATGGCGCTCGTCCTGTTCGAGCCGTTCATCATCCGCCGGCTAAAAGAACTTGGCTATGTTCACACCGTGCGTTCGGCTAAGAAGCTAATCGAGCGCCAGACCACCGAGGTCTGGGATATCCTTGAGGAAGTCACCCGCGGTCACCCCGTGCTGCTCAACCGCGCGCCGACTCTGCACCGTCTGTCGGTCCAGGCGTTCGAGCCGCAGCTTATCGAGGGCGAGGCCATCCGCATCCATCCGCTGGTTTGCACCGCCTACAACGCCGACTTCGACGGCGACCAGATGGCCGTGCACGTGCCGCTGTCCGTCGAGGCCCAAATGGAGGCACGCCTCCTCATGATGGCCCCCAATAACATCTTTAGTCCCTCCAGCGGCCGGCCGATCATCACGCCGACGCAGGACATTACCCTGGGCTGCTTCTACCTGACCGCCGAGCCGCGAACGCTGGCGCCGGCGGATTCGAGGCAGTTGAAACTCTTCAGTTCCAAGACCGAAGTGGTGTTCGCCTTTATGGATGGCGCGGTCCGGACCCATGAGCGGATTCGCCTGGCAAATCCCGATTTCGGGAAGCAGACCACGTTTGGCGATTCCAACAAGAAGGTCATCGAAACCACCGTGGGCCGGGTATTCTTCAGCGAAATCTGGCCGGAGGAACTGGGCTTCCCGAACAAGTCGGTCAAGAAGAGCGAGCTTGGCGACCTTATCTGGCGCTGTTACAAGATTTGCGGCCACGACAAGACGGTGGCGATGCTGGACAAGCTCAAGGAGCTGGGCTTCCGCGAGGCTACCCGCGCGGGTGTTTCCATTGGCATTGACGACATGATCATTCCCAAGGAGAAAGATCAGGAAATTGACGCCGCGCAGAAACAGATTCGCGACGTCGAGAAGCAGTATCGCAAGGGCGTTATTACCCCGGGTGAGCGCTACAACAAGATTATTGATATCTGGACGCACTGCACGGATCAGATTGCCAACGTCATGCTCAAGACGCTCGAGTACAACCAGGGCAAGAAGGAGTACAACCCGGTCTCCCTCATGGTTGATTCCGGCGCGCGTGGCAACCGCCAGCAGGTTCGCCAGCTCGCCGGCGTGCGCGGCTTGATGGCCAAACCTTCCGGCGACATCATCGAGAAGCCGATTCTGTCCAACTTCCGTGAGGGCCTTACCGTGCTCGAATACTTCATTTCGACCCACGGCGCCCGCAAGGGTCTGGCCGACACCGCCCTCAAGACCGCCGACTCGGGTTACATGACCCGCAAGCTGGTGGATGTCTCGCAGGATGTGATCATTCGCGAGGAGGATTGCGGCACGACCAACGGCATTTGGGTGCAGGCCATTTACGAAGGCGAAGACGAGGTTGTCAAGCTGAGCGATCGCCTCGTCGGCCGGTTCTGCTGCGATGAGATCTCCAATCCCCAGAAGCCGAAGGAATTGCTTGTCAAGGCCAACGAGGAGATTGACGAAATCAAGGCCAAGCAGATTGACGCGGCGGGGGTTGAGAAGGTCAAAATCCGCTCCGTGCTGACTTGCGAAAGCAAACACGGCGTGTGCATCTGTTGCTACGGTCGCAACCTGGCCACAGGCATGAAGGTGAAACTGGGCGAGGCCGTTGGCATCATTGCCGCGCAGTCCATCGGTGAGCCGGGCACGCAGCTCACCATGCGCACCTTCCACATCGGCGGCACCGCCTCCCAGGTCTTCAAGGTGCCGCAGATCAAGGCGAAGCACGATGGCGTGATGCGCTATAATGAGCTGCGCCTTGTGACGCTCGAAGACGGCAACAATATCGTCCTGAACAAGAACGGATCGGTTTCAATCCTTGCCGACGATGGGCGGGAACTGGAACAGCATCTCGTGGTGATTGGCGCGGTCATTTCCGTTCAGGATGGTGCCAAGGTCAAGAAGGGCGATACCTTCGTGCAGTGGGACCCGTACAATGTGCCGATTCTTTCCGAGAAAGCGGGGCGCGTGAAGTTTCACGATATTATCGAGGGCGTCACGATGAAACAGGAAACGGACGAGACGACCGGCCAGGAGGCCATGGTCGTCATCGAGCACAAGGAAGACCTGCATCCGCAGGTCATCATTTGCGACGACCGAAACGAGCCCGTCGCCAACTACCCGATTCCGTCCGGCGCGCACATCGTCGTGGCCGAAGGCGACAAGATTGTCGCGGGCACGTTGATGGCCAAGACGCCGCGCAAGACGTCGAAAACCAAGGACATCACCGGTGGCCTCCCGCGGGTAGCCGAGCTCTTCGAAGCCCGCCGGCCTAAAGACGCTGCCGAGATTTCCAAGATCGAGGGAATCGTAGACTTCGGCGCCAGCGTGCGCGGCAAGCGCTGCATTATCATCAAAGACCAGCAGACCGCTGTGGAGGAAGAGCACCTGATCCCCATTGGCAAGCACGTTATCGTCTTCAAGGGCGACTATGTGAAAAAGGGTCAGCAGCTTACGGAAGGTCCGGTGGATCCGCACGAAATCCTCGACATCTGTGGCCCGCAGGAGCTTCAGGAGCACCTCGTCAACGAAGTCCAGGAAGTGTATCGCCTCCAAGGCGTGACCATCAATGACAAGCACGTCGAGATTATCGTTCGCCAGATGCTGCGCAAGGTGCGCATCACCGAGCCGGGCGATACCGGGTTCCTCTGGGGCGAACAGGTGGACAAGCTCGACTTTGAAGAAGAGAACTCGCGCGTGGAGAAGATGGGCGGCAAGCCGGCTGAGGCCCAACCGGTCCTGCTTGGCATCACCAAAGCCTCGCTTGAGACCGAAAGCTTCCTGAGCGCCGCATCTTTCCAGGACACCACCCGGGTGCTGACCGAGGCGGCTACCCGCGCCAAGGTGGATTACCTGCGCGGCTTTAAAGAGAACGTCATCATGGGTCACATCATTCCCGCCGGGACTGGTTTCGACTACCATCGCAAGGCGCGCATCAAGCCGCTGGTGGAGATCAGCGATGAAGAGCCGGAAACGCCAAGAGACCTGACCGCGAGCGAGAATCCGCTGCTGGCCTGACGGTCTTCGCTACGATTGCGCCGGGAGCGCATCGGGGAAACCCGGTGTGCTCCTGTCGCCGTACAGCCGACTGCAGAATTGCGCTATCGCGCTGCAGATTTTTGATCTGGCGTCATGACGGATGCGCTTCTAACCTTTCGCCAGGACTCCTGAATGTATGCAGACTATTCCGCTTGGGGTCAGTTTACTGGTCAGTAGCCGGTTGGCTTATGGTTGCTGGCGGGTAGCGGGAAGCTGGGACCCGTCCGAGGTTACCCCTGCAAGCCGTGCCGCTGGCCGGCGCGCAATCATTGCCGCATATGAGGCGGGCTATACCCTGTTCGACAACGCGGACATTTACGGTCGTGGCGAAGCTGAGCGCATTTTGGGCGAGGTGCTGAGGGAAGTCTCCGGCATGCGTGACCGGGTCGCAGTCGTGACCAAGGGCGGTATCCGCCCCGCGGGCGACCCGCAGCCCGATGCGCCAGGACGTTACGACTTTTCCGCCTCGCACATCATCAATGCCTGCGAGCAGTCACTACAGCGACTGGGGCTGGAGATGATTGACGTTTACCTGCTGCACCGACCTGACTTCCTGGCTAATCCCGAGGAGGTGGCCAGTGCCTTCTCGCAACTCAAGGCTGCAGGCAAGGTGCGCTGCTTTGGTGTGAGCAACTTCCGGCCCATGCTGGTTACCGCCCTGCAGGCCGTCTGCCCGATGCCCTTGGTGGTGCACCAAGTGGAAATCAGCTTGGCCAGGCTGGACGCCTTCACCGATGGCACGCTGGACCAATGCCTGATTGAGCGGATCACTCCGATGGCCTGGAGCCCGCTGGCGGCGGGACTGATTGGTGATGGCCCCGGCCGCCTCCTGCCATCCCAGCAGGGCTACCGTCCGGAACGGTTTCTGCCGGAGCTGGATGCCATCGCCAAGGCGCGGAACGCCAGCCTCACGGCGGTCGCGCTTGCCTGGCTCCTCAAGCACCCAGCCAATATCCTGCCCATCATCGGCAGCGTCAACCCGGAGCGCATCCGCGCAGCCGCAGGAGCTGCGGAGCTGGAGTTGACGCGCGAGGAATGGTATCGCCTGCTCATCGCGGCCCGAGGCGAGCCGCTTCCATAAGTGGCACCGTCATGACCAGCAACCAAAAGCTCCGGCTTTTCATTGCGCTGGCAATACCCGAAGTGGTTAAAGCCGAATTGGAGCAGGCGCAGGCTGATTTGCGGCGCGTGCTGCCGGGGCTTGGTATCCGGTGGACTAGGCGTGAGCAGTTTCACCTTACGCTGAAGTTCCTGGGGGACGTGGAAGCGACACGAGTAGAAGCACTGGGCGAAGCGTTGCGCGGCGTATGCCAGGGGTACGCGCCGCTGCGGCTTCGAGCGGAAGGGGTGGGGGGCTTCCCCGACCTGTGCTATCCGCGGGTAATCTGGACCGGTGTGCGTGATGATACCGATCATCTGCCGCGTCTGCAAGCCGCGGTTGACGTAGCCAGTCGAGAATTCATCAGTGAAGAGAAGAGAGAACGGTTCACCGGCCATGTCACGCTTGCCCGCATCCAGAGCGTCAAACGCGCCGAAGCCGAAGCGCTAGCCCATGTGGCGGCGGGCCTGAAGGAACGGCTGTTCGGCGAGTGGACGGCGTACAAGATGGAACTGATGCGGAGCGAGCTCTTTCCGCACGGTGCGCGACATATCCCCCTGGCGGTAATTACGCTGGGCGAGTTGCCCGCCGATTTGGCTTGACCGTTTCGCTGCGCGCGGCAAGCTGCAGGTCACTGTAAACAATGCAAACAACTTCAACCACCCCACATCCATGAGCGAATCATCCAACCGGCGATCCGAAGACTTTCTCAAGATTAGCGACCAATTCCAGCTTGGCGTGCTGACTACGGAATCCTCCCACCCCGTCACCGCCAACCTAAGTGAAACCGCCAAGCGTGATGTCAGCGCAGCGCTGGGCCTGCTCTTCGAGGCGGACGGGGACAATGTCCGCAAGTATCGGGAGTTCGCCAAGTCGGGTCGGGCGCGGGCCATTGCGGACAAAGTGCTGGGCGTGGTGAAGAACGGCGGGAAGGTGTTCTTTACCGGCTGCGGCTCCACCGGGCGCCTTAGCATTCAACTGGTGTCCATCTGGCGCGACTTCTGGCAACAGCAGGCGGCACGCGGACTGAAGAGCTCCCCGCAGCCGGAGGAGTTCGAGCACCGTGCGTTCAGCGTGATGGCCGGCGGGGACTTCGCACTCATCAAATCGGTGGAAGGCTTCGAAGACTTTACCGAGTTCGGCAAGAAGCAGATTGGCGATCTGGGGGTGTCGGCCAAGGACGTGGTATTCGCCATCACCGAAGGCGGCGAAACCTCGTTTGTGATCGGTACCGCGTGGAAGGGTTTCGAGGTGGGCGCCAAGGTCTATTTCGTCTATAACAACCCCGACGACATTCTCTGCCAGCACGTCAAGCGCAGCCGTGAGGTTATTCAGGAGCCTGGGATCGAGAAGATCAATTTGACCACCGGGCCGATGTCCATTACCGGCTCGACCCGCATGCAGGCGACCACCATCCAGCTCTGCGTGATGCTGACCGTGCTGGAGATGGTGTTGCGCGACCTGATGAAGGAGCTGGAGCCGAAAGGGCCGTGCGCGCTGGACTCGGCGTCCGTGCCGGCCGAATTCCTGAAGAAGTTGACGGAGATGCACGGAAACCTCATGTCACCGGAGTTCCGGTCACAGCTCGCCAAGGCGGTGTCCCTGGAGGAGTCGGTTTACCGTGCCAAGCACAAGAATAACTATTACGCCGACCGGTTCGGCATTGACGTGCTGACGGACACCACGGAGCGGTCGCCCACCTACTGCTCGCCTCCGTTCCGCAAGTTCGATGACACGACCGCAACCGAGTCCTGGTCGTTTCTGTTCATGCCCTACGCGGAAACCCCGAAAGCCTGGGAGCGGATCATCAAGCGCCAGCCCAAGTGCGTGGAGTGGACCGAGCAGGAAGTGCGCGCGCTGGTCACCGAGGACAAAGTGGCGCGCACCTACGAGATCGTGCGCAAGATCAGCACGGCGGAGCTGATGCGGTTCAAGGTGGGGCTGGATGGCCTGAAGTACCGCCCGCTGGGTCAGGGTGACAGCGCCGTGGGCATTGTGTCCGAGACCGAGAAGGCTTCCTTGCTGGCGCCGGACGGCTTCCATCGGCAGCAGCTCGAAGCGGCGCAAAAAGCGGGCGCCCAGATCGGCCTTGTCTTTGTCGGGCGCAAGGAGTCCTTCCAGGAGATCACCGACTTTGTCGCCAACTGGAATCCGCGATGCATCACGGTGCTGGCGCCGATTCCGAGCACGAACTTCCTGCTCGATGGCGTCACGCGTGCGGGTGTTAAGATGCTCCTCAACGCGCTCTCGACCTGCACCATGGTGCGGCTGGGGCGGGTCATGGGCAATTTCATGATCTGGGTGGTGCCGAGCAACCTGAAGCTCATTGACCGCTCGACCCGCTACATCCAGCGGCTCACAGGTCTGGACTACAAGACCGCCAACCAGTTGCTCTTCGAGGTCGTGGAGTATGTCGAGCCGCGTATGAAAGCCGACCAGGCGTATCCGCCAGTGGTGGGCGTCTCGGTGATGCGGGTCCGCCACAAGCTCGGCAACGAGGAAGCCGAGAAACGGTTGCTGGCCGAGCTGTAAGTTGCCTCTATACAATCACCCTGCGTTTTGCTATTCTTAAAAGAGCTATGTCACTCGACGACTTTCTTCTTGAGGCGGAAGACAAAATGAGCAAGACCGAGCAAGTGGTCGTGAAGGGGTTTGCCGGTGTGCGTACTGGCAAGGCTTCACCCGCGCTCGTCGAGAACGTCATGGTGGAAGTCTATGGTTCGCAGATGCGCATCCGCGAGCTTGCCGGCATTACCACGCCCGAGCCGCGGACCTTGACGATCCAGCCCTGGGACGCGAATTCGCTGCACCCGATCGAGAAGGCCATTCTCAAGAGCAACCTGGGGCTCACCCCGTCCATCCAGGGCAAGGCCATTCGGCTGTTCTTCCCCGAGTTGAGCGAGGAGCGGCGGCAGGAATTCGTGAAGATCATCCACAAGATGGCGGAGGATGGCCGCGTGGCGATCCGACACGTGCGGCGCGACTCCATGGATCACCTGAAGAAGCACGGCCACGACAGCGGCGTCACCGAAGATGACGCCAAGCACGCTGAGAAGGAGTTGCAGAAGCTCACGGACGAATACATCGGCAAGATTGACGCCCACGTGGCGGTTAAGGAAAAGGAGATCATGACGGTGTGACGTGGTGGCGGGTATGCAAGAACCCGTCAGGGCTGGCGCATATCGCATGGTCCGAAACCGGACTAGTGGTCACAAGGCCGAGTCTTACCTTTGGGCCGTGCGGTTAGTGCGCGGTTCCTCGAAGCGAACGACCGTTTCACCCGGTTTGGCATAGCCCAAACGTTCCCGGGCCAGCCGTTCGACGGCTTTGGAATCGTAGCGCAGGGCATCAATCGAAATGCGCAGTTGCCGGCCGGTGTCTTCTTCCTTGCGAACCATCTGGTCGAGCCTCAGGATTTCCCGGCGCATCCGTTCGTTTTGCTTAATGAGCGGCAAATACCACATGCCCACCAGCAGAATGCCCGCGATAAACAGCAGGAAGATTACCACCGGGGTAAGTTTGTCCCAGATGCCAAGATTGACTTTCACCGCGCCGAGTTAATCACGGGCCGCGCGGGAACGGAAGCGAATAAAATTGTGTCGCGCGTGACTGAACAGAACCGTCCGCCGGGTGTCAATATGTCAAGCGGGGCCCCCGGATTTGCTTGTCAGGGTGGGCGGTCGCCGATAACACTACCATAGGATGATTAAAGCGCTATTGCTCGTTTTTGAGCCGGTTGGGACGTGGGAAGGAATTGTTCGTGCCCGGCGCAGCATCCTCTTCATTCTGATCTTCTTTCTGCTGCCCCTGCTCCTGCTTGCCGCGGCGGGTGAGGGGTATGGGCTGATCAACTGGGGCAAGTGGCAAGGCGTGGTCGGTCGCATTAAGAAGTTCAGCGTTGCGGAGACGGTGGTGGTCGAGACTGCCCAGGTCCTGCTGTCGCTGCTGGTGGTCTTTGCGGGGGCGCACTTGCTCAAGTCAATCGGTGAGACGTTCCGTGGCCGCCACACCTACGCGCAGGCTTTCACGGCTGTCGCTTACAGCCTCAGCCCACTCTTTCTCCTCCGTTTGCTGGACGCATTCTCCGGCATCTCCCCCTGGGTGAGCTGGACCATAGGGATCATGCTGTCCATTGCCACGCTGTATCATGGTGTGCCCCGGATGATGGAGCCCGATCCGTCCCATGCTTTCGGGCTGTTCTTTATGGGTGGACTGCTGCTGTTGCTGATCACAGGCATGTTGCGATTTGTCATGGCTGCCTACCTGCAAGGCAAGTTCCCGACACTTCAAGTCATCGTCACCGACCTAGCCGCGCGACTGCCTTTTTGATGACCCAGCCTTCGCGCGCCAGCGCCGTTCGCGCGTTGCGTTCGACGGCCCCCGTCAAGTCCCGCACAATGCGCACCGCGCGCTCCCGCAGCTTGGCGTTAGCCGGGTTCAAGTCTATCATCAGGTTGCTCCGCACCTTACCCAGGCGGACCATGGCCAGCGTCGTGAACAGGTTTAAGAGCTGCTTCGTCGCGGTTCCCGCCTTCAGCCGAGTCGAGCCGGTCAATATTTCGGGGCCCAGATTGGGGGCAATCACAATGGCTGGCCGTAGCGCGGGGGGAATTCTCAGATAGGGATTGAAGCAGACCAGCGCCGTGGTCGCGCCGCGCCGTTTGGCCGCGCGCAGCGCGCCCCACACGAACGGGGTCGTCCCGCTGGCCGCGATGCCCACCACCACGTCCCGCTGGCCAACACCGTGAGACTGGACGGCCCGCGCGCCAGCATTCGCATCATCCTCGGCTCCCTCGACAGATTGCCACAGCGCCCGTTGGCCGCCGGCGATGATGCCCCGCACCTGGTCGGGTGAGGTGCGAAACGTGGGCGGACACTCGCTGGCATCCAGCACTCCAAGCCGCCCGCTGGTCCCCGCCCCGACGTAGACCAGCCGGCCGCCGCGCCGCATCGCCCGCACAATCGCCCGGATGACCTGTTCGATCCGGCGGCGCTCGGCCAGCAGCTTCCGCGGCACCCCGGCTTCCTCGGCAAGCATCAGCGCGATGGCTTTGCTCAACGGCAGCCGGTCGAGGTTCATCGATCGCGGATGGCGCCGCTCGGTCGGGGATGGCCGGGCTGACCACGCCGCTGATCTGTCTTCTGCCTGTTTCCGATGACGCGTCATTGGCAGAACTATTCATCAGGCTGGCCTCGTTTCAAAGCCTGAAGTAGCGCGGTCAGTCTGCTTGCAACGGGTGATGCTTTGCCCGTAACTTTCTTCCGATGCTGGACGACACCATTGCCGCGATTGCGACGCCGCTGGGCGAAGGCGGGCTGGCCGTCATCCGCATTTCCGGCCCGCAGGCGCTGTCCATTGCCGACCAATGTTTCGCCCCCGCCGGCCAAGCCTCCGCGGCGGCGACCCATACCATTCACTTCGGGCATGTCGTGCGCGGCGGACAGAACGTGGACGAGGCCCTCCTAGCGGTGATGCGCGCGCCGCGCACCTTCACGCGCGAGGACGTCGTCGAAATCACCTGCCACGGTGGCATCCTGGCCGCGAAGTCGGTGTTAGATGCGGTGTTAGCCGGGGGTGCGCGGCTGGCCGAACCGGGCGAGTTCACCCGGCGCGCCTTTCTCAATGGGCGGCTTGACCTGGCGCAGGCCGAGGCCGTGGCCGATCTGATCCACTCCCGCACCGAGCTGGCCCTGCGCGCCGCCAACGAGCAGCTCGCCGGCAAGCTCTCCCTGCGCATCAACCAACTCCGCGACCAGATGCTCGAAACGCTGGCCCACGTCGAGGCGCACATTGACTTTCCTGAGGAAGACATTGCGCCCGATACCCGCGACCAGCTCATCGCCCGGCTCGGCCAGGGCGTGACCTTCATGGACGAACTGCTACGCACTGCGCCTGAGGGGCAAATCCTCCGCCGCGGCATCCGCGCTGCGATCGTCGGTCGGCCCAACGCCGGCAAGTCCAGCGTCCTGAACCAGCTCCTCGGCCGTGACCGCGCCATCGTCTCTGCCATTCCCGGCACCACCCGCGACACCATCGAGGAGACCGCCAACATCCGCGGCCTGCCGGTGGTGTTCATTGACACGGCCGGTCTGCGTGAGGCGCGCGACGAGATCGAGGCCGAGGGCGTCCGCCGCAGCCGCCAGAGCTTCCAGCAGGCGGAGTTTATCCTGCACGTTTTTGACGCCTCCGAGTCCCTGACCGCTGCCGACCAAACCCACCTCGCGGAGTTTGCGGCCAAGAAGCGCATCCTGGTTCGCAACAAAGTGGATCTTCCTGCCCGGCTGGAACTGCCGCGCGGACTGAACGCGCCGGTGGTGGACGTTTGTTGCCTGACGGGACAGGGGACCGAGCCGCTTAAGGACGCCATCAAAGAGCTAGTGTGGTCAGGCGAGATCAAAGCGGAGATGTTGCAGGTAATGATCAACTCACGCCATCAGGACGCCCTCAACCGCGCCCGTGCTGCCACCCTGCGCACGGTCGAAGCTCTGCGTGCTGATCAACCCCTGGAACTCGCCGCGCTGGACCTGCGTATCGCCGTCAATGCCGTTGGAGAAATCGTCGGCCAGACCACGACCGAAGACCTACTGGACACGATCTTCAGCCAGTTCTGCCTTGGGAAGTAGGCCTGACAGCCCGTTCAACCTGTGTGTACAAGGGATCCTAAAGTGCATAATACGCCAAGGTGTAACCTTCCTCCAGAGGGTGCCTGGACAGAAACCATGGGCGAGACCGCCTTCGCAGCGGAGTTGTTTGGGAATGCAGAAGGCGAAATGCCTAGTGAAGAAGGAAAAACAGGCGCGGAGGAGGTGTTTGCGGGAGCGGGAGAGGATAACTACTGGCGGCCAAGGGCAAATGGCCAATGATGAAAGCTTTGACAGGGCGAAGGGTTTGGGCCACTTTCGGCCTACTGGCATGGATTTGCCACAATTGCGGACAAGGTGTAAGTGTCATCGAAATATATGGGTAAGGCGTTGATTATTGCCGAGAAGCCATCGGTCGCCAGCGACATCGCCAAGGCGTTGGGGGGCTTCAAGAAGCAGGGCGATTACTACGAGAGCGACCACTACGTGCTCTCGTCGGCCGTCGGTCACCTGCTGGAGTTGTGCGTGCCGGACCAGTTCGAGGTCAAACGGGGGAAGTGGACTTTTGCCCATCTGCCGATGATTCCGCCGCATTTCGATCTGCGGCCGATTGAGCGGAACGAGGCGCGGCTCAAGCTGCTGCTCAAACTGATCAAGCGGCCGGAGGTGGATACGCTGATCAACGCGTGCGACGCCGGGCGCGAGGGGGAACTGATCTTCCGCTACATCGTCCAATTCGCGAAAACGAAAAAGACGATCAAGCGCCTCTGGCTGCAGTCCATGACGCCGGCGGCCATCCGCGAAGGCTTCGAGCAACTGCGCGACGACGCCTCGATGCAGCCGCTGGCGGACGCCGCGGTGTGCCGGTCGGAGTCGGATTGGCTGGTGGGCATCAATGGGACGCGGGCCATGACGGCGTTCAACTCCAAGACGGGCGGGTTCCATCTCACGACGGTGGGGCGGGTGCAGACGCCGACGCTGGCGATCCTGGTGGAGCGCGAGGAGCGCATCAAGAACTTCGTGCCGAAGGACTATTGGGAGGTGCACGGGACGTTCGCCGCGAAGGCGGGGGAGTATCCGGGGCGGTGGTTCGATGAGAAGTTCGCCAGGAAAGACGGCGAGACCGACCTGAAGCCGGAGCGGATTTGGGAAGGCAAGCTGGCGAAGGCGATTCGCGCCAAGTGCCTGGGCAAGCCGGGGGTGGTCACGGAAGAGAGCAAGCCGACAACGCAGTTGTCGCCGTTGCTGTATGATTTGACGAGCTTGCAGCGGGAGGCGAATGGGCGGTTTGGGTTCTCGGCTAAGACCACGCTGTCGCTGGCGCAAGCGCTGTACGAACGGCACAAGGTGCTGACGTATCCGCGGACGGATTCGCGCGCTTTGCCGGAGGATTACCTGGGGACGGTCAAAACGACGCTGGGGATGCTGGAGCAGACCAGCTACGGGACGTTCGCGGCCCAAGTGCTCAAGAGCGGGTGGGTTAGGCCGAACAAGCGCATCTTCAACAATGCAAAGGTGTCGGACCACTTCGCCATCATCCCGACCTCGCTGGCGCCCAAGCATCTCAACGAGCTGGAAGCGAAGCTGTATGACATGGTGACCAAGCGCTTCCTGGCGGTGTTTTACCCGGCAGCGGAGTTCCTGGTGACGACGCGCATCACGCGGGTGGAGGGCGAGCCGTTCAAGACTGAGGGGAAGGTCATGACCAACCCGGGCTGGATGGCGGTCTACGGCAAGGAGGTGCAGACCGACGAGGCGCCCACGCTCGCCCCCGTGCAGCCGAACGAGACGGTGCAGACCACCAATGTGGAGGTCGTGTCCGCGCAGACCAAGCCGCCGGTGCGCTTTACCGAAGCGACGCTGCTCGGCGCGATGGAAGGCGCGGGCAAGCTGGTCGAGGACGAGGAGTTGCGCGAGGCGATGAGCGAGAAGGGGCTGGGCACCCCCGCGACGCGCGCGGCGATCATCGAGGGGCTGATCTACGAGAAGTACGTCCTGCGGCAGGGGCGCGAGCTGCAGCCGACGGCGAAGGCGTTTTCGCTGATTACGCTGCTGCGCGGGCTCGAGATTCCCGAGCTGTCGTCTCCGGAGCTGACGGGCGACTGGGAGTTCAAGCTGCGCAGCATGGCCCGGGGGCAGATGAAGCGCCCCGAGTTTATGAAGGAGATTGCCGACATGACGCGGGAGATTGTCGCCAAGGCCAAGCGACATGAGAGCGACACGGTGCCCGGGGACTTCGGGACGCTCAAGGTGCCGTGCCCCAAGTGCGGCGGGGAGATACATGAGAACTACAAGAAGTTCCAGTGCCAGCAGTGTGAGTTCAGCCTTTGGAAGATCGTGGCGGGGCGGCAGTTGGAGATTCCCGAGATCGAGGAACTGCTAACCAAACGCCAGGTCGGGCCGCTGCAAGGGTTTCGCAGCAAGATGGGCCGGCCCTTCGCGGCAGTCATCAAGCTCACCCCCGACCTGAAGCCGGAGTTTGACTTCGGCTCCGGTGGGCCGGAGGGCAACGGCGGACTGACGGAAGCCGACCTGGCGGGCCAGGAGCCCGTGGGCAAGTGCCCCAAGTGCGGCGCTCGGGTATTCGAGACGCCGATGAAATACGTCTGCGAAAAGGCCGTCGGCGCCACCCCCACCTGCGACTTTCGGTCCGGCAAGATCATCCTGCAGCGGCCGATTGAGCGCGCGCAGATGCAAAAGCTGCTGGCGACCGGCAAGACCGACCTGCTGGAAAAGTTTATCTCCAAGAAAGGCCGGCCGTTCAAGGCCTACCTCGTGGCCAAGGAGGGCAGCGTGTCGTTCGAATTCGAGCCGCGCGAACCGAAGGCGGGCCAGGCAGGCGCGAAGACCCGGCAGCCCAAGGAACCCGAGCCGAAGATAGACTTCGCCAGCCAGCAGCCGCTGGGCAAATGCCCGGTGTGTGGGAAGGGCGTGTTCGAGGGCCGCTCGGCGTACGTATGCGAGGCCTCGCAGGCCGACAAGAAGCCGTGCAAGTTCAAGATCACCAAGGTCATCCTGCGGCAGGCCATTGACCGGGCCCAGGCGGCGCGTCTGCTGGCCGAGGGCAAGACCCAACTGCTGAAGGACTTCGTCTCAGCCAAGAGCGGCCGGTCGTTCCAGGCGTTTCTCGTGCTGGGCGACGAAGGCAAGGTCAACTTTGACTTCCCCCCGCGCGAGGCTGAGGCAAACCAGAGCCCGGCAAAGTGACCCCGGCCCAGACCGAATCCGCAGTCAACGACAAGTGGATTGGGAAGTTTCTCCAGCACTTGGCGTCGGACCGCGGCGCGTCGGCCTACACACAGCGCAACTACCGGCAGGCAGTGGGGGAGTTTCACCGTTGGCACCAGGTCGAGCGGCAGCAGCCGCCCGCGTGGGAGACGCTCCAACGGGATGATTTTCGCGCCTACCTTCGCTTCCTCGGGCGGCAGAATCTCAGCCGGGCGGCCGTTCAGCTTCGCTTCAGTGCTCTGCGGACCTTCTACCGGTTTCTCGTGCGGCACGGAGCCGTGGCGGTGTCGCCCATCCGGAACATCGCCATGCCCAAGGTCGGGAAGCGGCTACCCAAGTTCCTGACGCCGCAACAAATGGCTGACTTGCTGGCCGCCCCCCTTAAGCTCCTGCCAGCGCCGGGCAAGACCGAGACCAGTCGGGCTGCGGCCACCCTCGCTTGCCGGCGCGACGTGGCGGTGCTGGAGACGATCTACTCATGCGGGCTGCGCATCAGCGAGCTGTGCGGACTCGTGGCGCAGGACCTTGATTGGAGCGAGCGGGTAGTCCGCGTGCGGGGCAAAGGGAAGAAGGAGCGCCTGATTCCCATTGGCGAGCCGGCTCTGGACGCGATCAGAAGCTACTGGACACTCCTGCCCCAGTCTCCGGCAGGCGAGTGCCCGGTCTTCGCTACCAACCCCAGCAAGCGGACGCCGCTCGCGCCGCGCCGCTTGCAGGCGCGTCTGAAGAAGTATCTTGCCGTCGCTGGTTTGGACCCCCACCTGACCCCGCACAAGCTGCGGCACAGCTATGCCACCCACCTGCTTGACGCCGGTGCGGACCTGCGCAGCGTCCAAGAACTGCTGGGCCACGAGCACCTCGTCACGACCCAGGTCTACACCCACCTGACCACCGAGCGCCTCAAACGCGCCTACGACGCGGCCCATCCGCGCGCCTAGCGGCACATCCGGTTCAAGACAAGCCCAGGCCACGCCCGTTGCCTCCTCCCGGTGTCGGCCGTCAGGGATTCCACTGCCCGCGCTGAGGTTTCCCCCCGCTCGCTCTGTCCCTGCCTGGTTCGGTAGCGTGAGCAGCAGTGCCGCCCGCTGGATCGGGGAGCGAAAGAACCCCGCAGAGTTAGCCTAGGGTGTAGTCAAATTGCGGCGGCCAGAACCTGAAGGGATCCGGAAACTTGCGCTGGTTGCCAACTGAAAAAGTGCCGTAGCCATCCACATTGGCGAAGCTGCCGCGCACGATTTGCGCGTGCAGATGCGGGAACCAGTTTCCGTTGTTGGTGGGGCCGCCTACGTTCCCGAGGAGTTGGCCGGCGCGCACCTGGCTGCCGACGCGCACCCGGATCTTTCCCAGGTGTGCCAGCAACAGAATCAGCCGGGGCTTCAATTCCAGCGCAATCCGCCCGCCCCAGCCGCCCCGACTATCCTCGTCGTGCCAGGTCTCTACCACCAGGGCATCCGCCGGGCTGTGGACGCGCGACCGTTCGGGAACGTTGAAGTCCACGCCTAGATGAAAGGCCATGTTGGGTTGCATGTAGTGGCCTTGCCACAGCGTGGAACGGTCCTCAAACCACCCTCCGTAAGAACAAGTGGCATGGTAGCGCCGATGCAGGCGACGGACCCAGCGCTGGCAATAGCAGGGGTCCAGCAGCGGATTGTGCTGGCTGGGGCGCTGCTCCCCCAACGCAAGAGTTCCCAGGGGCAGATAGACCCACCGGCGAGTCTTGTACTGGGGAAACAGAAGCTGGAACATATCAGTCCCCGGGGTCGTTCAGGAACTTCCGTTCGATCGCCTTGGGATGGTTATCCAGGTTCAACGACATATAGATATGTCGGATGCCTTGGCCAAAGCCGAACTTGCGGAAGAAAGAAACCGCGCTGCGGTTGCCCTCGTAGGTGTCTACCAGCATGATGCGGACTCCTTTCTCGACGAATCGCTCCTGAACCTGCGTCGTGAGCCGCTTGGCTACACGCCGCCGCTTAAAGGCCGGGTCCACGCCGAGCCAGTCCAGCCAGCCGTAGAGCCAGGAACTGCCGGGCTTCTCCAGCAAAGTCCCCAGGGCAAACCCGACGACTTTATCGTTGCTGGTCGCCACCAGGCAGGTTTCCTTGTAAGCCGTGTAAACCTGTAGCACCTCGGCTTCTTCCCAGCAGCGGTAAAGGGTGGGGGAGGTTTCGGCGGTGAACAACGTGTTCCCCAGTTCCACCACGGCGGGGATGTCGTCCACCTGCATTTCTCTGATTATAATTGAAGGTCGGCGGGGCATATTCTTCATTCCTGCGGCCAAAGCGGGCCGTCATCACGGTAAAGTCCTTTGGTAATTCGGTTCTGACGGGACTGCGTCACCCCTGGGGGGCCGGGCGAATGCCTCGGCGAGGAGTGTGCAAACACGCTCGGCTCTGATTCCTAACCAGTTGACCGAACTGCGCGACTTCTGCCCGCCAAGGGATACTTTCCACCGCGGGGCCGTCGCAACACGGTTCCCATTTCATAACAGTACCCTACCCAATTCACCCCGCCCCCGCAATGTCATTTCCGCCGATACCGCGAGTGCCCTCACCCATGACGCCCGCCCGCGCGCACAAGGGCAGCTCTCCATTAGCAGTCGGCAAGGCCGGCAGGACTTGTTGGTTGACACCCTGCCTGCGTTTGTCACTATTGGGGCACGCCGGATGAGACTCGCAAGTACTTCTCCCACACCTGCGCGGCAAGTAGCGCTTGCGGGCACCCGAGAAGCAGTTTCCGATCCGGTATAGCCGAGAAAGGACACGACACATGATGACCAGGTATGTATTGGGGTTTGTGCTGGCGCCGCTGCTGGCGGGCGCACAATCCATTAAGATTACAGCGGACCACACCAACGCGGTTTACAGGTGCGACGAGCCCGCCACCTTTACGGTGCGCGTGCTTGGGGCGGACCAGCAGGCGATCAAGTCCGGCCGCATAAGCGTGAGTGTCAACAACTTTGGCGCCACTATAATCACGAACGGGAGTTTCGACCTGGCGGCGGGGAATCCCGTCAAAATCACCGCCACGTTGCGTGAGCCGGGTTTCCTCAAGTGTGTGGCTGACGCAAAGCTGGACAAAGACTACCGGGGCATCTTCGGCGTCGCCTATGAGCCGGAGAAGATTGTGGCCGGGTCTAAACGTCCGGCCGATTTCGACGCCTTCTGGGATGCGGCTGTCAGGAAACTGGACGCGGAAGTGCCGGTGGATGCCCGGGTTGAGCGGGTTGCCAAATGGTGCAACGAGCAGCACGAGTGTTTCAAAGTCAGCTTCGCAACCTTTGACAGCATGCGGGTGTATGGGTTCCTGAGTGTGCCGGTGGGGAAAGGCCCCTTCCCGGTGGAAGTCAATGTGCCCGGCGCCGGCCCTGGCGTCGTGGGGCCGAATAGCGGCATGGCAGACCGCGGCTTCATTCATCTCGTGATGAACGTCCACTCGTTTGAACCCGCGGCGGACGCCAAGGCGCAGCAACAGTTGTATGAGGATCAGGACAAGCGATTGGCGGAACAATTCGGCGCGCCGCGCTACTGCCAGTCCGGCGCCGCCCGGCGGGAGACCTATTTCTATTATCGCATCATCCTGGGCATCAATCGCGCGGTCAACTGGGTGGCGGCGCGGCCGGATGCGGACAAGACCCGTTTTGGCTACAGCGGGACGAGCCAGGGCGGCGGGTTCGGCCTCATTCTGTGCGGCCTCAATAAGCACTTCACCCGGGGTGTGATCCATGTGGCGGCCTTGACCGACCTGCTCGGCTTCCAGAAAGGCCGCGAGTCCGGCTGGCCCAAGCTGATCGAGAACGTGAAGCCCGAAGACAAGGAACAGGCTGTCAAAGTCGCGCCCTATTTCGACGGCGCTCATTTTGCCGCCCGTATTACCTGCCCCGTGCGCATGTCGGTCGGCTTCATTGATGAGACCTGCCCGCCGCCGGCCGTTTATTCCGCCTACAACGCGCTGCGCATTAAGGACAAGGCCATTGGGCACGGCATCAGCATGCCCCACAAAGTCTTCCCGCAGTTCTACGAGCAATTCGACCAGCAGTGGCTGCGGGTGAAATAGGCCTGACGGGCACACTGCCGTGAATGCCGGCTTTGTCTTTATTTCGGCCAGCTCCTGATGGGGCTCGGCGGTGGTCTTATGGGATGGTGGCGGAGCGGTAAAGGCAACGTCCCGGTGAAGCGGCGCTCGACGCGATAGTGGTTCGGTTGGCTCATGTCCCCCCTGGCCGCAGCGGATGGTTCCGATCCTTGAGCGGGAATTCGATTCGCCGGCGGGTCAGCCCGGCGGTAAAGACCGCCATCACCATCTCGAGGGCTTTCATGCCGGCGTAGCCGCTGCAGACCGGCTCCTGATTGCCCGCGATGGCCGACAACCAATCGTCCACTACGCGCTGATTCGCAGCATTCACACCCAACTGCTCGCTGGGCAGCCTGAGCGTGGGGTCTTTGTCCAAAGGGCGCCATTCACTCGACTTGCCCAGCGCTATCCAGCTTTCGCCCTTCCGCGCGTACAGTCTCGGCATCATGTCCATGAGGACCTTGACCGCTCCCTTGGTGCCAGTGAGTTCCATGCCCCACGGCTCGGCCAACTCCCGATTCCGGATACGGCTGGTGAAGGCAGTATTGACGCCGTTGGGAAAAGCGAACTGGGCAGAGATATCATCGCCTGCCACGGGCCCGATGTGCTCCGTGGCCGGGTGCGCGTCCGCTGCCGTGATTTCATGACCTGCCTGCAGTACCCGTGCCGTGCACCACAGCGGGTCACCCGCAAAAAACCGCATGAGGTCGAACAGGTGCACGCCGAGTACCACCAGGTCCTCGCCGCCAGCACGCTGATCCTGCTTGCCCTGCACGCGCATTTGCAGCAGTTCGCCGATCAGTCCCTCGGCCAGGCACTGCTTGAGGAAAAGAATGCTCGGCGCCAGCCGCATCTGGTGCGCCACCGCGATCCTCAATCCGGCCGTCGCTGCCGCGGCCAGCAGTTCATCCGCTTCGGCGAGAGTCTGCGTAATTGGCTTCTCCAGGTAAACATGCGCGCCTGTCCTCAGGGCTGCGAGGGCCATATCGTGGTGCTCATCGGTCCACCGTGGAGCGACCACTGCCAGTTGCGGCCGTTCCCGCTCGAGCATCTGCAGGTAATCCGCATACGCCCGCAGGGCGCCCGTCCGCACCGCCGCCTTGGCTCGACCCGCCTCGTCCGCGTCGGCCACCGCGACTACCGTGATGTTATCCCGCCCCTTGAAGATAAGCTCATGGCTATGTCCGTAATTGCCGTGGTTCGTGTGTCCGATGATTGCGGCGCGCAGCTTCGGTGCGTCCGCAGCTTGGGATGGCGCCAGCAGGAAGGGCAGGGGGGCGGCCGCCACCAAGCCGGAGGCGCGTGCCAGGAACTGACGCCGGGTTAGCTCCGCAGAGAATGCGGCAGGTTCTCTCGCGGTTTCGCGCATGCGGGCCCCTGATCCTGCCGAGGTTACGGGATCGGTTCGATCTTGATCGTGTGCATGACGGGCACGAAAGCGGCCTTGATGGCGGCGGCCAGCGGCTCGCGTTCCTGCTCCGTCCGGGCGGCGACGCCTGCCATGTCGGCCTTGGCCTCGGGACTGCGGAAGGACTGCTTGATCTGCTTCGTTTCGTAGGCCTGCTTGGCGGCGACGGCGGCATCCACTTTGGCAAAGGCCGCACTGAAGGGATTGCTGGGAAACTCGGCGGCCAGGTTGATTCCGCGCTCCAGTTGTTCCGCGACGAAGGTTCGGCTTTCGCTGCCCCAGCTGATCTTGTAACTCCTCCCGGCCTTGACGCTCCTCGCCTTAAGCATCAGCCGGTTCAACTCCGCGTTAAACGGAATGAGCGTCATGGCTGAACGGATGGAACTGTCCTTCTCGGCATCATCCTTGCCGCAAACGGGATACGACGGCTCGCCTTGCCCCTCGGGAACGCAGGCGCAGAATGGATAGCGTGAACTCGTGATCACATACTCGCCGTCCTTGGCGTTGACCAGCTTGTGCCCCGGGGAAGTCATCATTCGGTTCTTTTTTACGTCCACCATGAACAGACCGATGTCGCCTTTCAATCCCATTGCCTTCAAGAACGCGTACGCCATGACGGCATGGCCCGCCCAACCGGGATGCACACCGTCCGCGCCGGCAATGGCGTAGCTGGCGCCGTATTGCCTTTGCGCGGCTGTCCCGGCGGTGAGCATGGGCCAGAAAACATCGGCAAAGCCGGTCTGTTCCTGCTCCGCGATCTCGATGCCGAGGTTGCGGAGGCGGTAGAGGTTCAGGTTCAGGTCAAGCAGGGTGTCGTTAGTATTGTTCTTCCAACCCGGTACCTTGCCCACGCAACCGGGCGAACCTTGAATCACCCGCACGCCATTGGTCTTGAACGCTTCGACGATGGCGATGGAGCTCTCGCGATATGCCTGGCCGATGCGATCCTCGTAAGCGCGGTATTCGTGGTCGTTCATGCCATAGCAGGTCGTGGCGATGGTGGGCTTGAAGCGAAGGCAGTCGTTGGTCATGCGCGCCAGGAATCCCGGCGCCCGTTCGCCTCCCCAGCCGTATTGCCGCACGATCACATTCAGTTCCGGCTCGCAAACGGTCAGGTAGTCTTCGATCAGCCGGGAATACATCTTTTGCTCGGTGATGGAGTCGCCGCAAATGGCCAGGCGATCCCCTTGGCGCAGGAGCGTGGCGCGCGGTTGGGGTGCCTTGAGGGGCTTGTATTGGTTCAGGAGGGCATCGCCCGGCTTGGGCTCGGGAATCTGGGCCAGGCCGAGGGTGCAGGTGATGAATCCAAGGAGAAGAACAAGTCTTGCGCGCATAGTTTTGTTGAGGCGCATTGTTTGGCCTCGGCAGGGGTGCGTCAAGGATCGAGTCCCAATGCCGCTTTGAGGTCGGCTTACTCTTTGAGCAGCGCCTCGATCAGCCGGCTCATTTTGGCCTCGCCGCCGGCGCCTTTGTATTCGAGCTCGCCTTCCCAGCCGTATCGTACCTGGCCTTGCTTGTCCACGAGATAGATGGCGGGCCAGACGTGCTGCTGCCAGCGGGTCCAGTTTTGCCGATTAGAATCCACAAGCACGGGATAAGTGATGCCCAGATCCTTGACCTGCTTGACAACGTTAGGCGGATTTCTTTCGGCGGCCGTTTCGGGAGTATGGATGCCGATTACCAGGGCGCCTTTAGCCGCGTAGCGCTTCTGCCAGCGGTCGTAGCTGGGAAGATTACGGCGGCAGTTGATACACCCGTAAGTCCAGAAGTGAACGATGGTTACTTTGCCCTTGCGAGCAGCCAGCGTGAGCCGCGTGCCCGGAGGCAGGTTCAGCCAGAGCGCGCCTGTCAATTCGGGAACCGGGACGCTCATGCGCGATTTGGAGAATTCTCCGGCAGGAAGTGGAACGGCTACCTCCATCGTCCCGAGCGCAAGCACGAGCGCTAGAGACAGCGAGCGCGCCTTCCGTGCCGCAAGAATGTTCATACCACCAAGAATAGAACACGCCTTCCGGACGTCAAATGCGAGGCTGACACTTTCTATCCCGTGGAATCGGAGTGGGGCGTTTAGTGTGGAGACCAGTCGAGGGTTGATGGCGGGGAAGACGGTTTCGGTGGCGGTGAGTATTTCGGCCAGGCGGCGTGTCGCCTCCCCTTGGGGCAGGTCTTGCTTCTGGTGTGACGTGGATTTGCAGGCAACGCTGACGATATTTCGTCAGCGGGTCCTGTCTGTCCGCCACTCCCGTTCAGCGCTACCCCCGGGAATCACTGGATATACACCGTGGACACACGCGCACGACTGGCTGGGCAGACCGGGTTGGCATGGAACTCGGGTAGGCGGAACTCATGGTTTGAAGGGTTGGCTAGGGATTATTTGTGTCTCAAATATGGACAAAACGCCTATCACAGGCCAGCTGCGTCTGGCTTGAGCGTCAGGGTTTGCAGGAGTGCTCGGGCGCTGGCGTGGGAAGTATCTTCGGGAACCGCCGAGAGGTGTAACTTCGGGTCCGGCCGTCTTCCTTCGTTATAATCAACGCGGCTGTCCGCGGCCAGGAGTCAATCAGCGCCAGGCCACGTTTGACACCGAGCAGACTCACTGTCGTGTCGAGGCTGTCGGTGGTGGTGGCATCGGAACCAATCACCGTCGTCTGAATCCGGCGCGTCAAGCCGAGGCCGGTGGCTGGGTCCACGATATGCGAGTAGCGGACGCCGTTGATCTCGATGAATTGCTCGGTGTCGCCAGAGGTTGAGATGCCGGCGTTGCGCAGCAGGAGGGTGCGTGAGATGCCGTTTGTGGCGCCTTCGAAAGCGGCGACGGCGATCTTCCACCCGCGCTGCCCGGGGGGAGGATTTCCGATGGCGATATCACCACTGGCCGCCACCAGTGCCCGGTCGAAGCCCCTGGCCTTCAGAAGCCGCAGCGCCTGGTCGGCGGCATAGCCTTTGCCGATGCTGCCCAGGTCGAGCCGCATGTTAGGCGCGAGCAAGGTCACAGTGCGGGTGCGCGGGTCCAGGCGCAGTTTCTGCCAGCCTACTGCGGCTCGGGCGGCGGCGATTTCTGCCGGCGTGGGCAGGACCTTTCGCTTCCGCGCGAACCGCCACAAGCGGACGCAGGGTCCTATCGTTACGTCGAACGCGCCGTCGGAGAGCCGGGAAATGTCCTGGGCCCGCTGGAGCACGTCGAACAGTTCGGCGCTGACGGGCACCGGCGTTCCAAAAGGCTGGTCGCAGAGGGCCAGCAGATCGCTGTCCGCCTGGTAGTCGCTGAGGATGTCCTCCAGCGCCTCGATCCGCTTGAATGCGGCGGCAGCGGCGGCCTGGGCCGGGCCGGGCTGGGCCGCATAAAGCGTGATCGTGACGAGGGTGCCCATCGCCGGATGGGAAAACTGGTAGCGCTGGAGCGACTTCGCCGGGGGCGCGGATTGGCAGCCTGCCAGCAGCAGCCCGCCGAGCAGCAGGATGAGAACGACCCGGTTCAGGCAGGGCATTCGGCAGCAGGAGGCTTTCACTGGCGCAGGGTTGAGAAACAAATGGCCGACCGGTTCAGGGTCGGCCATTGTGATTTGTCCTACAGTCGCTGTGTTTTATACGACGACCGTGTGGCCGGGCACCGGCAGTGCATAGAGCCCCTTGGCATCGGGCATAACCTTCGGATCGGCGTCGAAGGCCAGCTTGTCAGGTATGAGGTTGATGTTCGAGTTCAAGGCGTCTTGCCACTCGATCATCTTGCCCGAGTAAGTCGCCATGCGGCCCAGGATGGCGGTCATGGTGCTCTTGGCGCCGTTCTCGGCGTCGTTGATGGGCTTGTCGTTGCGGATGGCGGCGAACAGCGCGTCGTGCTCGGCCTGGTAAGGGTCGCGGGCTCCCTGCTTGCGGTAGCGCCACTGCTTTGTTCCGCGAATGGTGTGGGCGCTGATGTCGCACGAGCCCTTGGTGCCGACCGCGTGTTCCGAGACGCTGTTCCAGCAGCCATGAATGTGGCGGCAGTAGCTGGCTAGGCGCGAGCCGTCTTCGTATTCAAACTCGACCGCGTGGTGGTCGAAGATCTCACCGTAATCCGGGCCCTTGCGGACTTCGCAGCCGCCCATGCCCTCGGCGCGTACAGGATAGCCCTGCTTGAGCCAGTTGATCACGTCCAAGTTATGGATGTGCTGCTCGCAGATATGGTCGCCGCAGATCCAGGTGAAGTAATACCAGTTGCGCATCTGATATTCCATTTCGGTGAGCTTATGCCCGTACTTCTGCTCCAGCTCGGCGCGCGGGTGGACCCACGGCGTCTGGCCATTCCAATAAGCGCGCATGGCCACGATGTCGCCGATGGCGCCCTCGTGCAGGCGTTGCATGGTCTCGATGTAACCGTCCTGGTAATGCCGTTGCAGCCCAACAACCACTTTCAGGTTCTTCTTCCTGGACTCTTCGGCCGCCGCCAGAAAGCGCCGGACCCCGGGCGCATCGGTTGCCACCGGCTTCTCGGTGAACACATGCTTGCCCCGCTTGATGGCCTCCTCAAACTGCATAGGCCGGAAGCCCGGGGGCGTGGCCAGGATCACCACATCGGCCAGCGGGATCGCCTGCTTGAAAGCTTCGAACCCGACGAACTGCCGGTCGGGCGGGACGTCCACCTTGTCGGCGTGCTTCTCGCTTAGACTCTTCAGGCTCCCATCCAGCTTGTCCTTGAAGACGTCGGCCATAGCGACCAACTTCACCGGGCCTTCGGTGCTGAGGGCTTGGCTGGCGGCGCCGGAGCCGCGGCCACCGCAGCCAATCAGGGCGAGCTTGAGGGTGTCAGTGCCCGCGGCGAAAGCTCCCCGCTCAGCGGTCAGGCTGCCGAGCACGGATGCCCCGGCAATGGCAGTGGAAGTGCGCTTGAGGAAATCGCGGCGCGTGAGGTTTGGTTCAGACTGATTCGTGTTTGGTGTGTTCATGATCTGCTGTTAGTTAACGGTCTTGCTAGCTTACGTTAAAGCTTGGATGCATTCGGGGTGCGGATAATTCACCCGTACACACCAGCCTAGTCTCGCTCGACGCCGCTGGTCCAATACTTCTGCATCACTTCCGGCGGCGGCACCTTGAGCGGGCGGACAATGCGGAAGCCCACGAATTGGGCATCCGAGAAATACCAAATGCTCTTGGGCAACTGCGGATCCTGCATTTTCCAGGAGCGGTCCGAACCGCGCCGCGCCGCGCTGCGGCACATCGTTGCCTCGTCGTCCCATGAGCCGCCGCGCACCGAATGCGGATAGGGCTTGGTCGCCTTGTTCCACGGCTCGGTGACGATCCCGTTCCCGGCGGAAGCCTTGTAGTAGTTGGCGTCGTATTGGTCGAGCACCCATTCCACCACGTTGCCGCACATATCGTACAGGCCCCAAGGATTAGGCTTCTTCTTGCCGACCTTTTGATACTTGAAGTCGCTGTTCTGTTCGAACCAGCCATATTCGCCGAGCTTGCCGGGGTCGTCGCCGAAGAAATAGGCCGTGGAGGTGCCCGCGCGGCAGGCGTATTCCCATTCCGCCTCGGTGGGCAGGCGGTAGAACTGGCCGGTCTTGGCGCTAAGCCACTGGCAGTACTTGTTGGCCGCATGCTGGGTCATGGCGATGGCCGGGAAGCCGTCCTTGCCCATGCCGAAGCTCATCTCGACGTAAGGCTTGGAAGGGTGCGTCACAGCGTCTGCCAGTTTGTCCCCGGCGGCATCCGTCGGCATGGTGGCGCGCGTCCGCTTTTCCTCGTCCGGATACATGAACAGCTCATACTCGTTCCAGGTCACCTCGCATTGCCCCATCCAGAAGGGCTCAATCCTCACCCGGTGCTGCGGGCCTTCATCCGGCTTGCGCGCCTTCTCGGAATCCGGGCTGCCCATGACGAACTCGCCGCCGGGAATCGGCACCAGGGCAAAGGCAACTTGTGTGCCGGGAATGGTGTTGGTGTAGGGCTTCATGTCATTCGCTTGGGCCGGGGTTGGTTTGGCCGCGATGCGCGCGTGGATGTCAGGGATGATGATGTTGTCGTTGTCAGCCAGGGATGCCAGCCCGCCAAACTGTCCCACGGTATAAGCTCCGCCGCTGGCCTGAAACACCTGGTAGCGCGTGGAAAACTTGCCCGCTGCCGGGCGTGAGAAAGTCACAAAGCCGTCTGCCGTGCCCAGCGCGCAAGTGAACAAATCATTCGTGGCCGCGAGACTCTGCACCAAAGCCGGGGCTTTGGTGCCGTCAAAGTCATACACGCCAGCCTTCTCGCCCTCTCCAAAGATGACAAAGAGCCTCTTCGCGCCGCCTTGGTTCAGGGCGATAACCCGGCGCACGGGTTGGCCCAGGTCAAAGCTCTGGCCGACGCCGAACTGGAATTGCCCCGGTGTTGGCTCCTCCACCGGCCGCACCGTCACGCTCTTCGCCCCCGGCTTGTACACGATGAACCCCGGCAAGGAGGCGCCGCGGAAGTTGCCGACGGTGTAATCGGCGACGGCGGGCAGATCGGTCGCGGTGGCGATTCCCTCCGGCTTGCCGTGGCTGAAGTCCGCTATCTGCAACGTGTCGCCCTTTTCGCCCTGGATCAGCCCGCAGACAACTTCCGGCTGGCCCGCTTTGAGTAGGAGCCGGTTGCCCCGCACGGCTGGTCCCGGCAGGGGCACTTCGGCCAGCTTGGGAAACTCGGCGCCATCATTGCGCAGCAGCACACCCAGGTAGGGGTCGGGCGAATTGTAGATGGAGCCGACGGTCAGGTCGGCAAGCGGCGTATTGCCGTCGCCGCCGATGTCCACTGCCACGACCGTATTCGGTCCCAGCGCCGCCGTAAATGACACGGTTACCGGCTTGCCCGACGCGGTCGCGCTGGAGATGTCCACCAGGGTAATCTGGTTGGCGTCGGGGGACGTAAAGACCGCCGCATCCCGGTTCGCGGCCAGCAGGCAGCCAGTGCTGAATCCGGCGACACCTTTGATGCCGCTCGGCCGGCAATCCACCCAGGAGAACGTCCCGGGTGTTAACTGGTAGCCCAGCCGGTACTTGCCGCTTTCCTTGTCAACAATCGCCAGGTCTACGCGTCCGTCCCGGTCAAAATCGCCGCTCGTGAAGAACTCCTGCGGGGTCTCGTAGATGAATGCGGGGGCTTGTTGCTCGGCCGCACTCGGCATCGGTTCAGTCATCAGAAATGCAGCCGCTGCTGCCGCCAGAGAAGAATAGTATTTCATGCTTCTAAAAGATGAGCCCAGTGTTGTAAGCGCCGTTCGGATTGTCAAACCCGGATAGTTGTGTCAATCTCGCACCTTGATTTCTGGTCTGCGCGGGCTGAGTCTGTGTACGGATGAACCGATGGTGCCGATGGCCTAGGCCAGGCCCAGGGTATGTCAGACTTGTACGACATGATGGAGAGCGCCCTGATGTGGGGGGCGGTGCTTACGGCCATTGGTCTGGTCATCTATTTGGCCTATCTGCAATGTCTCAAGGTGAAGCATTGCCGCTCGCGCCGCCGCCACCGCGCGCACCGGGCGATGAAACGGCAGACCTCGCATCAGGAGCCGCCCCAGGCAAAGCCTGATTCATCAGGGGCGGTTCAACAACCCGGCAAGTCGTAGGCTTCGACGCGGGGCGGACGTCTCGCGATCCTGGATATTCAATGCGCCAGCTTTAACGCGCGCTTCAGCGCCGGCTCGATGGCGTCGGCCATCCGCATAAAGCCAAGATCCGTCGCGTGCGTTCCGTCCACCGTTCCTTCAGTATCCTTGCCCAACAACCATGTCGCCGGAACGTAAAGCAGCCGTTTATCCCCCGCCCGGATGAGCTGCTGGTAAAGCTCGCGCAGCCGCGCGTTGGCCTTCGTGAAACGTTCCCCTCGTGGCCCTACAAAGTCCCCGTCGGGATAAGGCACGTTCTCCACCAGCACTATTGGTGTTTTTGGATGCGTCGTACGTAAAATGGCGATGAACCGACCCAGCCGCGGCGCCACCCATTCCTCCTTCATGTTCGGGAGCGAATCGAGCACGTAGACCGCGGGATCCAATTCGGCGAGCAGTTGAGCCAGCTCCGGCTCGCCCCACGCATTGCCCGAGAAGCCCAGGTTAATGTGCTCCCGGTCCAAACGCCGGCCCAGGATCGCCGGGTAAGCCATGCCTGGTCGTGAGGCACAGCCGCCCTGCAGGATGGACGTGCCGTAGAATACGATCGGCCTCTGCCCCGCCGGGCGGCTTGCCGCCGGCTCCAGCTTCGCATCACCCGGAATGCCAATCTTGACCTCTTCGACCCCATTGTAGAGCGGTAGATAGAGCAGATATTCGCGCCGCGCCGGCTTCATGTCCTTGGCCAGGTTCTTTTCCTCGGTGGGAAACCTCTCCGCGCGGCCGGCGCCCAGCCAGTGCCACTTGCCCTTGTCTTTGACGTAGAGGTCCACGCCGCTTACCCCGCTGGCCGGCATGTGCGGCATGGCCAGTCGCTCGCGCCGCAGCGTCCACCGCGCGGAAATTGCGGTCGCGTCCGTGACGAACCGCACCGCGAGACCCGCGGAATCCTGGCCCAAACCCCAGACCGCTCCGCGCACCACCCCTTCGGCGCGGGCCGGCAGACGGTCGTAGAATTGCTTCGTGCCGCTCCAGCCCTTGCCTTCCACCGTTAGCTCGCGCGCGTCATGCCAACGCAAACCGCCGTCCTGGTTGGTGGGCTGGCCCAGGCCGTTCACCTGTGCCACCAGGCATCCCAGGACCGAGATCACCGTTACTTGCCAATGTTTGTTCATAATCACATTTATCAATCGCCGGCTAATACTAACGTTTTTGTGGGGCATACTCGATGAAACCCGACTTGTCTTTCAATTTGTCCCACTTTGCCGCCAGGCGACGGAGGCGCTTGTCTGTGGCCGGATGGCTGCTGAAGGCCTGGGGCACCAAGTGGCCGAGCTTCATGCTTTCATACTCCGCCTGGAGCCGCTGGAGCATGTCGGGCAGGCCGCGCGGGTCAATGCGCGCCGCCACCAAGTATTGCCAGCCCACGTCGTCAGCCTCGGTTTCATATTCCTGCGAAAAGCTTTGGCTGACCAGCAATTGGGAACTGCCGGCCAGCACCCCCAGCAGGCCGCTGTTGTCGCGCATGAACAGCCGGCACAGGATGTAGGGCCCGGAGGAGGAGATGATCTTCCGGAATACGTGTTTTTGGGTCACATGTGCCAACTCGTGCGCCACCACGCCGGCGATCTCCTCCGGCCGGTCCGCCAGCCCCAGCAAACTGGTCGTCACCACCACGTGCCCGCCCGGCAGGGCGAACGCATTTGGCAAGGGGTATTTCATCAGGTAGAACCTGTAGCCCAGCGCGTTCGTGGGCACCGCGCGCATCAACGGCGCGACGGCCTGCAGCAGGTTCGTTTGCAGCGTCGCGTCCTCGACGAATGTCTCCTTCTGCTGGAGCTCGGCCATCACCTTGTCGCCCAGTTCCTGTTCCCATTCCAAGGGAATTCGCGCCACCAGCGAGCGCACCATTAACCCCATCAGCATTGTCACGGCCAGCGCCACAAGGGCGAACCCGGCCATGAAGAAGCCGATGAGCTTAAGCCGCCGCTTCAACTCCTGGCCGCTATGCAGCGCGCGAATCTGGTTCCGCGTGTGCGGTTGTTTCCGCAGCGACTCGTGCTCCAGAATCTCCGCTTGGGGTGTGTGAATCACCCACTCCGCACGGTCCGGATCGTGGAAAGCAATTGCCCCCGCCGCTGATTCGTCCTTCTCAATCCGTAGCTTGACCAGCGGGATTTCCAGCGTGACCTGCTCCGACTCGAACCGCAGCCGCCAGCCTTCGAAGATAATCCGGCCCCAAACCACCTCGTCCACATAACTCGGGTGGGAAACGTAAGCTTCAAATGGTGACGGGGCCTCTTTCATCGTCAAGCCGCGATAACACTATAACGGAAGATGGGCGCAGTTAAACGCAATTAATCTGCTGCTCGCTCTTGCGCTATTCCTCCTTGTCCCCTGACTTGATTGGCGCGCCTTCCCAGAGCCAGACGCCGTTTTCCTTGACCAGCACCCGGTGCGCGCTGCCCGGTGCGGGCGGGGCAGGGGACTTGGGCAGCCAGTGGGCCAAGTCCTGCTTTGTGGTGGTGTATTTCGCCTCCGCAACCAGGTTGGTCCACTCGTTGGGATCGTTGCGGTGGTCATAAAGTTCTTCCGAGCCATCCCCGTAACGGATGTACCGGCAGTGCTCCGTTCGCACCGTGTCATTGCCCTGGTTGTGGCTGGTGATGGCCGGCCAGGGACGCGGTGTCCTGGAGTCACGCAACTGCGGGGCGAGACTGTGACCTTCGAGCCCTTCTTTGGCCGGCAAGCCGCAGAGTTCCACCAGCGTAGGATAAATGTCGAGCAGTTCAGCCGGCTGCGAGCATTGGGTTCCGCGCCCTGTGCCCGGCCCGGCGAGGATGAGCGGCACGCGGGTGGAACGTTCCCACAGCGTGTTCTTGCCGGTGATGGCCTTCTCGCCCAGGTGCCACGCGTTGTCTGACCAAAGAACGACGACGGTGTTGTCCCTGTGGCCAGTGGCATCGAGCGTGTCGAGCACGCGACCGATCTGGCTGTCCATGAAGCTGGTGCTTGCCAGGTAGGCTCGCACGAGTGCCCGCCATTGGTGGGCCTGTTTCAGCCACGAAAGCCGCGGTTCGGGCAGCTTCCAGTGCAGGTACCACGCGAACTCCGGCACGTCGTCGCGGTCGCCGTCTTTCACCGGCGGCAGGATGATCTGGGGTTCCGGCGGGAAGCGATCAAACCACTCCTGCGACGCAAAACACGGCACGTGCGGCAGGCGGAACCCGACCGCTAGGAAGAACGGTTGAGCTGGTGGCAAGGACTTCATCTGGGCGATGGCAGCATCGGCAATCCTCCAATCCGCCTGGGTGCGGTCGTCTTTGGGAAAGACGCCCCAGTCCATGAGGCGCATATCGTTGGGGGTGTGGACAAACTTCACCGGCGGCATCGTCATGCCGGGCGCCGGGCCCCAGACCTGGAACTCGTTGGTGCGCAGCCGTTCCGAGATGGACCCATCGTGGAATATCTTGCCGAAGCCGGCGGTGAAGTAGCCGTGCCGAGCGAAATACTGCGGGAGCGTCACACACTCCCGGGTGCGCTCGACGTCGCGAATGCCCGGGGCTAGCCCGTAAATGCCAGTGGTGGTGGGCCGCAGTCCCGTTAGGAGACTCGCGCGCGAGGAATTGCATAACGGTGACTGGCAGTGCGCGTTCTGGAAAACCGTGCCGCGCGCCGCCAACCTGTCCATGTTCGGCGTCTGCGCCTGGGGATGGCCGCCCAGGCAGCCGACCCAGTCGTTCAAGTCGTCAATGGCGATGAAGAGAACGTTGGGCGATTTCACTGGGGGCGCGCTGCTCGCGTTGCCCACCCGGGCGAACACGAGAAGGACGAGGACGGCCAATCCGGTGAGTCTCTTTGTCATATTCTTTCAATCACGGCCGGGGTTGCGTCAGGCTGCCGCAACCATGAGTGCCGGCTTGCTCAAGCCTGGCCTGTCCTATTCGACCTTCATTTGCTGGAGTCGCGGCAGGAGCAGGTGAATGACGAGCAGCGCAATGAGGTAGGCAAAGCCGGCCATGAGAAAGGGGATGAGATAGTTCTTGCCGGTGGCGTCCAGCACCCAGCCCACGACCTTTGCAACCAACATCCCGCCCACCGCTCCCGCCATCCCGCCGATGCCGGTGACGGAGCTGATCGCCTTGCGCGGAACCGTGTCGGAGACCAGCGTGAAGATATTGGCGGAGAAGCCCTGGTGCGCCGCCGCCGCGAGGCCGATGAGCAAGACCGCGGACCACATGTCGGCCACTCTCGATGCAAAGATGATCGGGACCACCGCCAGCGCGCAGGCCAACATCGCGGTCTTGCGTCCGGCGTTCACGCTCCAGCCCCGCTTGATGAGGTGCCCGGACAACCAGCCACCCGCAATGCTGCCGATGCTGGCCAGCGTGTAGATCACGATCATGGGCGGGCCTATCTTCTTCGGGTCCACGGTGACGCCAAACTGGGTATTCAGGAAGGTCGGGACCCAGAACAAGTAGAACCACCACCACGGATCCGTCAGGAATTTGCCCAGCGAGAAGGCCCACGTCTGCCGATGCATGAACATCCTCGACCATGGATACTTCTGCGGCGGGTCTGGGGGGTCGGAGCGGATGTAAGCAAGCTCCGCCGGCGATACGAGGCGGTGGTGTTCGGGCGAGCGGTATAACGGCCACCAGAGAAACACCCACAACACGCCGACGGCGCCGGTGGCATAGAAGGCGGCTGGCCAGCCCCACTTGGCATAAAGCCAGGGCACCAGCAGCGGAGTCACCAGCGCGCCGATATTGGTGCCCGAGTTGAAGAGGCCAGTCGCCAGCGCGCGCTCCTTCTTGGGAAACCACTCCCCCACAGCCTTGATGGAGGCTGGGAAGTTCGCCGCCTCAGCCAGTCCCAGACCGAAGCGCGCCGCGAAAAACCCCGTCACCGTGCGCATGAAGCCGTGCGCCACGGCAGCGATGCTCCACAAGATGACCGCCAGGCTAAAACCAAGCCTGACCCCGATCCGGTCGAGAATGCCGCCCACCAGCAGAAGCCCGATCGCATACGCCAATTGGAAGCCGAGAACGATGTTGGCATAGTCGGTCTCCGTCCACTTGAACTCCTGCTCCAGAATGGGTTTCAGCAACCCGATCACCTGGCGGTCAACGTAATTGACGGTGGTGCCGAGAAAGAGCAGCGCGCAGATCACCCAGCGGTAATTGCCGATCGAGCCAGGCTGGGGGATTGGAGTCGCAGGTTCGGACTTCTCTGCATGCATGATCGCGGGCATCGTGCGCACAGCTTTGACAATGCCGTGGCCAGGGTCAAGCCTTTGTGCGCACCCGGGGACGTCGTTGCCGGGGGCAACTTCATCTTCCGGTCTCTGCTGTAATCGTCAGTCCGCTTCCCGCAGATCCACCAGCCCCACATCAATGTATTGCCCGCCCCCGGTCTGCTTGCAGTGCACGGCCAGGACATGCTTGCCCGGTTGGAGCTGGTCCTTGGCCTTGCTCTTGATACGGACAGGCTCGTATTCCGTCGTATGGCCCGTGACCTGCGCTGCCAGAAGGCCGTCCACATATACCTCGGCGTCCTCGTCGTGATGCAGGCGCAACTTGAGATCGTCCCAGGCTGCATCTGGCATCACGAATTGACGTCGCAGCCAAATCTGTGGCGTGCTCCACTCCGTTCGGACCACTGCGCCCGGTGTGCCTTTAGTTCCAAAGCCGCCCGGCCCCTCTTTCCAGGCTGACGCGTCAAACTCGGGCTTGGCCCAATCCTTGGCGGGAGCCTGCGTGGTGTAGCGCCAGGTGATCGGCTCCTTTTCCGAGGTGGGCACCACCGGCACAGACTTTATCAGCTTCGGAACCGGGGCCGAGAAGGCCGCCCAGTTCGCGGCTTTTGTCACATCCCGGCTTGCCCACTTCTTCCATTCGGCGCGGTCGTACAGCATTTGCAGGAAGACGCCGCCCACCACCGCGCGGGCCTGGAAACCGACCTTTTTCCCCGTCTTGGTATCATACCAATCGGTCATGGGCACGCGGTCAGGTGTTTCGTTCAGAAAGCGATAGACCGGCTCGAGCAGCGCGTCGAAGTCAGCGCGGTCCTGGGTGAGTGTCGCCGTCCAGAGCGTCCAGTCGAGCTTGGTGTAGTCCTTCCGGCTGTCGAGCGGCAGCCCATAGAGGTTCTGCTGACGCAAGTAGAAGTTCATTTCGCTGCGCCAGTCTTCGGCCGAACCCACGTTGAAGCCGAGGATGCGGTCCCAGACGGCGTTGTACTTCTGACTCCAGGTGCCGGGCTTGTCCAGCGCCAGCCGCGAATGATCCTCCTCCACCGACACCTCGCGCAAGCGCCGGGCGAAGTCCCTCGCCAGCGCCTGGTATTCGGCCGCCTTCGCGCTCTGGCCGCGTTGCTGGCAGAGCTGGGCGAAAGAGCCCAAGCCGAGAATGGCCTTGATGGACAGGTTCACGTTGTGCGCCAGGTGCCCGGCGAAGTCGTCCGTGCAGAGCTGGTTCTCCGGGTCGAAACCCTTAGCCTTGAGATACTCCGCCCACTTTTCGAGCACGGGCCAGTACTTCGTGCAGAAGTCGGCGTTGCCCTCGACTTGCGCCAGCGCGGCCAGCAGGATCAGCATGTTGCCCGTCTCCTCGACGGGCATCTGGTTCTCTTCCGTGCGCTCCCCGCCTCCATAGACCTGCCCGTTGGCCAGCGGGTAGGTGCCCAGGTCGTGCGGCGCAAACGGCCAGCGCCAGCGCGGTGATGCCGCATAGTCGAGAATCGGAACCAGCATCGCTTTGGTCAGCGACGGGCTGAACAGCAGGAACTGTGGCGCCATCGGGTAGATTATATCCACCGTGCTGATGCAGCCGTTGCTGAAGTTCTCCTTCGGGAACATGAGCGGCTGGCCGTTGTCGTCTGCCACGACCTTGTTCGCAGCAACGCATTGCCGGTAAGCCAGCGCGCAAATCCGCGCATACTTCTCGCCGCCAGCCTTTGTGAGCGCCGCCATCAGCTCGGCGTCGAACTTCTCGCACCGTTGCTTAAGCGGCTCATATTCCGCCGCGGCCTTCTTCAGCAGCGCCGCCGCGTCATCACCATTTCGCCGCCAGTATGGCCGCAGGTTCTTTTTGAAATACTGGAGGGAATACTCGTCATCATAGGCCAGCATGAGCCAACGGGAGACTGGATTGGCGGAGACCTTCACGACCTTGAGATCCATCGTTGCCAGCAGGGAATCGGCGCGGGCTTGCGGTGTGGCGGGCAGTTGCACGAGATGCGGCGTGCCGAAATCCTCCCGCACGTTTGAGGAGGTCGAGGCGGCGACCGGGAAGTGCACCGTCGCGCCCGGCGCGGCAACGTAGAGGTAGCCCCAGTCAATCCGCAGGTCGTCGCCTTTCCTTGCCAGGACGGGCTGTTTCACTGATCCCAGCCGCAATATGCTGAGGTTGCTGGTGTGCTGGGCGGAAGGCGCGACGACCTGGTCCGGCGTGTTGACGGCGATTTCACCGGAAGCATCGAAATAGAACGCAGCCTGGTGCGCTTTGCCATCCGTCGCCTGGGCCGTCCACGTCAGGTAAGTCACCGGCCGCGAGTAGATCATCAGATCATCGGGCAGCGCGGCAGTCATGAACGTGAGCGTCAGCCGCACGCCATCGCCTTCAAACGTGTAGATCGTCCGCGTCGGCAGCACTTCGAGCCCGGTCTGGGGCAGCGCGGGCACGCTGGCGGGCTCCTTCCCCATGAGGCGGAAGGACTTGCCATCAATCCGCACCAGGCTGGTAAGCCGATGCGGCTTGCCGGTCCAGTGCACGGTGTCCGCGTCCGTCAGCTTGTCCGCGGGGGACCAGATGCTGAAATAGGGGTCGCACGCGACCAGCGGCACCGACGGAGGGCGAAGAAAGCCAGCGTCCGGGGCACTATTCGCCTCGAAAGCCTGCCAGCAAAACGCCAGTAGGAGGGAGCAAAGCAACGACGGTAAAGTTGGTGTGGTGCGACTTCTATTGTTCATGCCGAACATTCCTTTCGCGAGCGCCCCGCAATGTCAACCACTTTCAGGCGGGCTGCCGGCTGCCTGGCCCCGGCAATTGCGTCCCGCCACCACCACAACCTCGCGAGGGGGCGTGCAATATCAGCGGAGTACGAGCGGAATATCAGCGGAACACGAGCGAAGCACTAGCGAAACACGAGCGGGTATCACGCGGCGCACAAGCCATACGTGAGCCATATCCCGTCCATACCTTCGGGAACCGAATGGGAGTGGCCAAGCCGCGGGTCGAGGTCAGCGTTCGTAAGGCACGGTGCCGTTGGCATCAACCTGATAGCCCCACTGCTTGATGTAGGCCTCGCCGGGCAGGAACTCGTCGCGCCGCTCCTTGAGCTTGCGGACGAGCACCGCGTCAAGCCGGGCCTGCAACCTGGCGTGCTTGGGCTGGTTGGCGAGGTTGTTGGTCTGATATGGATCGGTCTGGTTGTCGTAAAGGAGCCAGGGGCCGCTCAGGTCGCGCACGTAAGTGTAGCGCGTGGTGCGGACGCCGCGGTATTCCCGGCCCCCAATCCGCCGCACCCATTCCCCAAACGGCGAGGCGCAGAGGAGCACCGTCGCGTCGTCTCCCGGGTTCTTCCGGCCGCGGACGTAGCCGCTGTAGTCCAACCCCTCAATCGTCTTCGGAATCGGCACGCCGCACAGGCCGAGCAGGGTGGGCATCAGGTCCTCCGAGTTGATCGGCGCATCCAGCCGGCGCGCTTTGACGCCCAGACCGCTTGGCCAGCGCAAGACAAGCGGGACGCGGATGGCCTCATCCCAAGGCCGCTGCTTCTTGAAGGCGCCTTGCGATCCCAGCATGTCCCCGTGATCCGAGCTGAAGACCAGCAACGTGGTTTCCTCCAGCCCGGTCTCGCGCAAGGTGCGGCGCAGTTCGCCGAAGCAATCGTCGAGGGCCGTGCAATGCGCATAGTAGCCGGCCAATACTTTCCGCGCCTGGGCGCTTCCGGCCTCGGGCACATTGGGCCGCAGGGTCAGCTTCGCGGGGTCATACAAGGCCCGGTATTTCTCGGGCGCGGTGAAATACGGATCGTGAGGTGGCCCCCAGGCCAGCACGAGAAAGAAGGGCTTCCGCGCCTGCGCATGGTCGCGCAGGTATTGCTGCGCGTCCCGCGTCTGGGCGATGGCGTCGTAGCCCTCCCAGTAAAGCTTTTCCGGGCCGTCGGCGTAGTAAGCCGAGCGATTGTAGTCGTGCGTGCACTCCAGCACCTTCCAATAATCAAACCCCTGCCGCCGCTCGCGCGGGATGAAGTTGGAGCGGCCATGCGCATCCACATGCCACTTGCCGATATACGCTGTGTCGTAGCCCGCCGCGCCCAGCACCTTGGCGATGGTCACCGCTTCCGGGTTGAGCGGCACGTCGTTCAGGAAGACGCCGTGCGTGAGTGGGCGCTGACCCGTCAGGAATGACGCGCGCGTTGGGCAGCAAACCGGCATGCCGGACACGGCGTTGACAAAGTGGACACCCTCGCGCTGCAGCCGGTCCAGGTTGGGCGTCTTAACGTCCGGGTTGCCCGCATAACCAAACGTCTCCGCCCGCCACTGGTCGGCCAGCACAAACAGAATGTTCGGCGGGCGGGTTCGGGCGCGACGTTCATCTTGCCCCCGCTCGACTGCGCCAGCCGCGCAGGCTAATCCCACAAATCCCGCCGTAATCCCAGAAACCAAAGCCCGTTGTCTAACGCCATTCATGTCACTCGCTGCCCACCGTTCGGAACTTATAGTGCCCAGACTCGACCGCCAGCACCACCCGGCCCCCCTCCGTGCGCAGCACCTTCACCCCCGGCGCTTGCGCCAGCGGCTTGCCGCTCTCCGTCACGCTCGCGGCGTCGCGCGCCGAGACATAGACGGTTGCGGAGGTATTCGCCGGGAGGGTGGCCTCCAGGCTGAAGCTTCCACCCTCGATCTTCCAGGCGCTGGCGATGCGGCCGCGGATGGAGTCATAGTGCGCGCGCACCCAATCAATCGGCTTTTGGTCCGGGTTGCTGCCCGGCGAAGGCGGCGTGGGGCGAATGATGATGCGCTGGTAGCCCGGTCCCTCGCTCTGGATGCCCGCCAGTTGGGAGAACATCCACTCGCAGACCGCGCCGAACGAGTAATGCGAGAAGGAGTTCATCTCCGCGTTCTGCGCGCCGCCGAAGCCTTTGTCTTTGGTGTAGCTGTTCCAGCGCTCCCAGATGGTCGTCGCGCCCTGGTCCACTTCGTAGCCCCACGACGGATACTTGTGGCTCTGGAACAGGCGCACCGCCAGGTCCGGCTGGCCATTGGCCGAGAGCACGGGCAGCAAGGGCCGCGTGCCCAGAAAGCCCGTGCTCATGCGGCCTTCGTTGTCCTGAATCTTTTTTGCCAGCCGCGCCGCGGCTGCGGGACGCTGGTTTTCCGGCAGCAGGTCCATATAGAGCGCCAGCGCATAAGCCGTCTGGGTGTCAACCGCCAGGGAGCCATCCGGCTTCACATATTTCTGGTTGAAGGCGAGCGTGATCTTTCCCAGCAGCTCGCAGTATTCAGCCGCCTCCCTGGTCTTGCCGATGGCCTGTGCCATCTCCGCCATCAGCTTTGTCGAGTAGGCGAAGTAGGCCGTGTCTATGTAATCCAGCGGCGTCTTCTCGTTTACCGACAGCCAGTCGCCCCATTCGTTGCCGTGAACGACGCCAAGGTAATCTTTGCTCGCGCTCTTGCGCCAGGCGATGAACCGCGTCATCGGCTCCCAGCACCGCTCGATAATCCGGGTGTCGCCATACGCGCGCCAGATCGTCCAGGGGCAAATCACGCCCGCATCGCACCACGCCGTTCCGAAGTCCCAGCCATGCTGGAAGGGGTAGGGCGCGAAGCCGGGAAATACACCGTTCGGGCGCTGCGACTCCATGAGATCCCGCAGCCACTTGGTGTAGAAGGACGCGACGTCCGCGTTATAGGTGGCCGCGCCGACGTAGATCTGCGCATCGCCCGTCCAGCCGAACCGCTCGTCGCGCTGCGGGCAATCGGTGGGCAGGTCGAGGAAATTGGCGCGCTGGGTCCAGACGATATTCTTGAACAGCCGGTTCACCATGGGGTCCGAGCATTCAAACGCGCTGGTCAGCGCGGTGTCTGAGTGCAGGACGATGCCGGTGATTGCTTCCAGACCCGGCTTGCCCGGGAAACCTGTCAGTTCCACATATTGGAAGCCGTGGAACGTGAAGCGGGGCACATACGACTCGCCCTCCGGGTCGCCGCGCAAGGTGTAGAAGTCCGTCGCGCGGGCCTTGCGCAGGTTCTCCGTCATGAGCCGGCCATCCGGGTGCAGCATTTCGCCGTAGCGCAGGCGAATCTGAGTGCCGGCTGGGCCTTTGACCTTGAGCCGCACCACGCCGGCGAAGTTCTGACCCAGGTTGAAGAGGTAAACGCCATTAGTGAGGGAAGTAATCGCGAGGGGTTTGATCTCTTCGATCGCCCGCACCGCCACACCGGGGAAGGCTTCCAGCTTCGGCGGGCGCTTGAAGCCGAGGTCCACCTCGCGCCCCTCGATTTTCAGCTTCCCGCCCGCTGGAGGGTTCCGATACTCGTAGAACTTCGCCTTCACGCTCCCGGCATCTTCCGCGCGGATGGCAGTTTCCCACTGGCTGGCGTCGAATCCGGGCTCGGCCCAGCCGCGCAGTTCCCGTCGCGCGTCGTAACTTTCGCCCATCAGGAAATCCGCCTCCTGGATCGGCCCCGCCCCGGTTACCTTCCAGGACGTGTCGGTCGCGACCGTTTCCCGCGAGCCGTCGGCATACTCGATTTCGAGCTGTGCCATCAGGGCGGGGGTTTTCCCATACGTGTAACGCCCGATGGCCTCGGTTCCAATGCCCGTGAGCAGGCCGAAGCCGATATAGCCCGAGTACCACCCATCCGCGACCCACGCGCCGAGGGCGTTGGCTCCATCCTTCACCAGCGTGGTGACGTCGTAGGTGTTGTAGTAGGCCCGCTGGTGATAATCGCACCAGCCCGGAGCAAACCACTCGTCGCCCACGCGCCGGCCGTTCAGATGCAGTTCATAGATGCCCAGCGCCGTCGCGTAAATCGTCGCCCGGCGCACTTTGCGGGAGGCGGCGAACTCCTTGCGATACTGCCGGGCTGCGGGCAGGAACAGCGGTTCCTTGAACTTATGCACCGGCGACTTGTCCTTGAAGCTGATGAACTGCGCCTGCCAATCCCCGGCTTTCAGCAGGCCCATGGACCACCTTGCCGGCTCGCTCCAGGCGGATGCCTTGCCGTCCTTGTCCCACACCCTCACCTTCCAGCAGCAGCGCTGGCGGGAGGAGAGGGACTTGCCGTGGTAAACAATGCTTGAGGTTTCGGCGCCGGCGATCTTGCCGCTGTCCCACAGATCCCCCCGGTCCTTGTCCAGCGTTGCTTCGTCGCTGGCGACCAGGACCTGATAAGCTGTCTGTTTCTGGCCCCGCTCATCGGACTCGACCACCCAGCCGAGCCGCGGCCGAGACTCATCAATTCCCAGCGGATTGACGAGGTATTCGCATCGAAGCTGCTTTGGCGCCAAGCCGGCGGCAGCCGCCAACGATCCCGCCGCCCACAAACAGCAACCCGCCATCGCAAGCCGCCGCCTTGCTTTCACCGACCAACCACTTCCGAGCGCATGCATCATAAACAACATCCAGGTTTTTCTTGATCCGGCCGTAACCATTCCGGGCGAGACGCGCAGTTCCCTGCGCCGCCGTTCCCGGAGCCCGGCCTCGCTCCGCATTATCCGGAGAGCTGCCGTTCCCCGCAAGCCTTCCTCACGGCGACTGCTGGCAAGACCCAGCATCCGGCCTCGAAGCCCGAGTCCCGGAAGCCCTATGCCAGGGGCAGCGTCCGCGAGACCGTGATTCAGGGTTGAGGGGGCGGCAAGGCCGCGCCGGGGTGAGGAGAGAAGGCAACCAAACGTGACTTTTCGTGACTTCGGATGACCTGAAATTGAATTCTTCATGGAAATCACTAAAGGCCGCGGAGTTTGGTCTGGTAGGCACGATGGCGCGGCGTGGCGACGAGGTAGCGGAGAGCGTCGGCGGCATCGTCGCCGCCGAGACCTTCCTCGTTGGGGTTGGTTTTGAGGACATCGGCGGGCTGGTCGGGGTCGTGCTGGAGGAAGGGGAGGCAATCGAGGAGCCGGGCGCAGCGCGGGTGAATGAAGAGGGTGGGATTGATAGCGGCGTCGAGGTCGCCGAGGCGGCGGGCGATTTCGGCCCAGCCCTGGACGCGGTTGGTGTTGGCGGGGATGACGCGGAGGCCCTGGTCGCGGAAGTGAGCGGCGATGGAGGAGCCGTCGTATTGGTGGCTGAAGAGGTCGCCGCCGGCGGCGATGCCGGAGACCCGCCAGGAGTACGGGGGATCGAAGCGCATGCGGATCTTCATATACTCGCCGAGGGGTTGGGAGGAAGGGGCGCCGACCAGGAGACGGTGGCGCTGGAACATGGCTTTGATGGCCGGGACATGGCGTTGCGGAACCCAACCGCGCTCGGCGTGTTCGTCCACAATGTAGAGGCTGCCATCGGCATCGAGGAAACCGAGGAGAACGACGGTGTAGTGGGTGTAACCGTAGTCCATACCAGACAGCCATTCGACAGCGCGGCTTTCGTCAATATGATCGGTGACGTGGATGGCGGAGCGGAACGTATGGAAGAACTGGCCGGCGGCAATGTCCCAATCGCCATCGCACCAGGCGCGCTTTTTCCAGCCGGTCTGCGCGGCGAGGATATGCTTGTATTCGGGATTGGTGAAGAGGTTGTCCTGGACGCGAGCGGGGATGAAGCGGGTGGTGGTTTCGCAGGCGCGTTCGCAGGGGATGATGAAGGTCTGGCGGTACCAATCATGGCCGACGCCGCCGGGGTTGGTGGTGGAGTAGATGCGGGGGCGCCAGTAGGAGGTTGAGGGTTGAGAGTTGGGCGTTGAGAGCCCGTGTGAGGTTGAAGGGGGAAAGAGTTTGGAGGAGCGGCAGCAGGTTTTGATGTCCTCCCACTTGGTGCGGGTGAGCGTGGTGGCTTCCTCGACGCCGATGACATCGTATTCGAGGCCGAGGAAGGAGTCATTGATCTCCTTCTCGTGCTGGTAATGTTTGGCGATGATGACCGAGCCGTTCGCGAAGGTGAGGACGCCGGTGGTGGCGTTGTAGGTATGCGGGAGATGAGCGAAGAGGTGTTTGCGGTAATCCTCCAGGTTTTCCTTATTGGCCTTGTTGGATTTGCGGAGGAGCAGGCACTTGAGGCCCGGAAAACGCTGGCAATCGTCGGCGCCCATCTGGGCGAGGAGCCAATAGGATTTGCCGCCGCCGCGAGCGCCGCCGTAGCCGATGGCGGAGGGGCCATCGGGGCGGTCGCAGAGTCGGGCGGCGGCGCTGGCGGCGAGCTGGCGCTGCTGGAGGATGATGCCAGCGCGGATGAAGTGTTCGATCTGGTCAGGCGGGCAACCGGCGTGGAAGCCGTCGCGGGCGTATTGTTCGGGATCGAAAAGGTTATTCATGGGAGGTTGAGGGTTGAGGGACGGGCGCGGAGTGAGGGAGTGCTGGAGCAGTGGAGTCGTTGAGCGATGGATTGATGGGGGCAGGGCGTTCTACCCCGTAGACGCGTTTCATCGCATCGAGGAGCTGATGCTGGATAGGGGCGAGCGTTGGCTCGGCAGCGGGGGGCAATTCCGCGCCGGCGAGGGCGAGACGGCCAACGGCCGAGGAGATTTTCAAGGCGCGGGCGACCTGGGCCAAAGTCATCCGGCGCAGGTCTTCCTCGCCGAAGGATTCGAGGAAGCACTGAGCGGCGGCGAGGAGTTTCTGGGCGGCATCCCATTCCTGGTCGCGGAAGCGATCGAGGCGGGCGGCCCAGTCGGCGGCCTGACGGGCGTGGAGGGCGGCCTGGGCTTCAGCCTCCTGCTGAAGGAGGCTGGAGTTGAAGTTCAAGACGCGATCCGTCCAATCAAACCGGCTGGACCAGTTTTTGACCGTGCCGAGAGATGCGCCGAGGCGGTCGGCGACGGCTTGGAGGGAGCGGGTGTGGCCGAGCTGGAAGAAGGTCAGGAAGGCGCTGAAGGCGCGCGGGGTCTCGCCGGGGGAACGGGGGAAGGAGGGTTGAGGGACGGGCGCGGAGTGAGGGAGTGCTGGAGCAGTGGAGTCGTGGAGCGATGGATTGGTGGGGACACTGGCGGCAGGCGGAGTGGGGAGTTGCGGCTGGGGGGCTGAGGCCGAAGGTTCCGGAGGGGCAGCCTCCGACTGATTCGCTGTGATGTATTCTATCATATAAATACAAATCTACCGTACCGGGTGGCGGCGTCAACGGTATTATGTATTTATTTATAGAAATACAGTACGCGATCAAGTTGGGGCTATCCTGTTCGGCGGGCGAGGGGAGATGGAAGGGGCGGGGGGGCGGGAGCCGATCTTTGAAGGAAAGGATGAAGGCTAAAGGATAAAGGACAAAGCTTTGAAGGAAAGGATGAAGGATGAATGGTGAAAGATGAAGTGAGGTGTGCCGGCTCATAGTTCGCCCTTAAAGGCTCTGTCCAGTATGGCGGGTAGCAACGCGTCCAATTCGGCGGCGGTTTCGATTTAGAGGCGCTTCAGCGCGTCCATCCCCGCTTGCCACCCGTCTAGCTCCGCCACGACCCGCCGTTGCTTGGGCATCCTCTTCATTCTCCCGCCCTTTCTCTCAAGACCTTTTCCACATGATCACGGTAGCGGAGGTAGTTCTTCAGCCGTAGGCTGGAGATGAACCGGCAACATTCTCTCACATACGCCTGGCGCGACTTCCAGCACGTATGATCTGCCGCGGGAATGAATTCGCTCTTGAGGGCGTTGCAGCCGGCGCAGCAGGCGGCCATGTTATGGGCCACGCTTGGCTCGGCCGCGTTGGCTTCGAGCAGCGCACGCGGCACCAGATGCTCTTCCGTGGCCTCCACGAGCGCATCGGTGCCGGCGACGAGATCACGCCCGCAAAAGATGCACTTCCAGTGGGAAGACTGGAACACCTCGACGTAAGACGGATGAACTTCGCAAGGCAAAACGGACCAAGCTGATTCTGCTGAAAAACGCCCTTCTCGGATGGGTTTCGACCTGTTCGACATCGCTTCCAGGAACGCCCGACGCCGCGCAGAAATGGCCTTCAAGCGCACTGGAGGCAGGGCGTTTCGGAAGGAACGGCCAGATTTTGTTAGGGAAGTGGGGTTTTTCAGCAGAATCTAATCTATGGTCTGACCCATTTCTGTCGTAGCCCTTGCATGGCACAGTTCCGAATGATAGCTGAAAGCAGTTCCCGCAATGCGGGACCGCGAGGTAACGTGAAGCTGCACCGGCGCCAGCCATATTGGTAGTTGCCTCATTTCTTAGAGCGTCAGCTAAGCCCAACTGCCTTTTCGATAATCTTCCTCGCCAGACTGCGGACGATTTCTTCCTGATTAGCCGCTCTTAGGAAATCTTCGGCAATCGCCTTTTGCTCATCTGTCAATGCATCGCGCTCTGCGCGCACTCTGTCCAAAAGAGCATCATCATTCTCGATTGGTAATTGGTGGGGCGCGGTCGCCAAGATCTCTCTTGCGCCCAAGATGAAACCCAGTTCAACTGGATTTGAACGCGTAACCGGCGCAGCACCGAATATCCTCCTTGCTTGATCCGGATACACCTTGATCGCAGCGAGGACTGTCCGGTCGAGTAGACATTTCCTCCAGAACGCGAGGCCGCTTGGGCCTTTGTCATCTGTGGGCGTGAAAGAGCCTGAGCCCGGAGGAATCATAGGGGGGGCGGCCCCGGCGGGAGTGGCGGCCAAATCTGTCGCGTATAGAGCTCAACACAGCCAGCTAGTCCATCGCAGCCCTCATTGAAGACCCAACGGCTCCCTAACGCGCAACCGAGATTCATGATCCCGTGAGCTTTTGTGGCGCAGATCATAAACCTTGGTGCATTAACTGCAAGATAATAAAGCTGCTTGCCAGTAATACCGTCAAATTTCAGCCAACAAGTCGCGCAGAATCGATAAGAGGGACACCTGTAAGTGTACGTCAACAGACCAAGTTTATCTACATGGTCGATAGAGTCATTTCGAGTAAACACATACGGATTCGATTCCTCGCCCCCTGCATTTCCGCCGGGTCCGGTCAAAAAGAGTCTATCGACGGCCGAGTTAACCGGTTCGGCGAACGGTCCCTTGGGCATCAGGGCCATAAGTTGAGAGCGGATCTGCTGCTTGTACATATTAGAAAGATTTTTCTGGCTAATTCCAACGGGGCCAAAGCCAGCTTCTCTAATCGGGTCCCTGTTCGGCCATCGTCCCGTGCTGGCGTTGTAATACCTGTATCCGTAGTAAAGCAGGTCCGTCTCATTATCCTGATACTTGGTGGAGAACCGGAAGGGATTGGCCTTGGCCATGGGGCCGGTTTGGCGGATAACTTCCCCGAAGGGGCCGTATTCGTAAGTGGCACAGTTGGTGCCGCCGGACGTGCTGACCAGCGCCATGACGTTGCCGTTGCCATCGAATGCTGGGGAACAATAGCCAGACGATGAGCAATCGCCGATGAAGAGCAGGCCGCCGACGCCGCCAGCACCCTGCAGGGTGCCTGACAAGTCCAGGCCCCACATAAAGGACCGAATCACAGAGGCGTCTGGATGCAGCATCGCCACCAAATTCCAGCCGTCATAGACAAACCGATTCGTGTATTGCGGCACCCATGTCCAGTTTTGCGCATCCCAGCTTGAAACGATCTTCTCTATGCGCCGCCCTTGATAATCATATCGGAACTCCAGCTTGAGCCGGGCCGACTCCGGCAGGCCATTGGTTGACTCCAACGCCACCAGCCGGTTCTCGCCATCCCATGTGTAGGTCCAGAGGCCATCTTGAAGCAGGTTGCCGTCCGCGTCATAAGCAAACTGTTCCTGTGCCGGGGCAAGCAGCAAAGTGCCGCTGACGGTGGTTTGGCCGCTGGCCGCCACGCTGACACTGGTCTGGACCGGCCCCGCCGTGTTATTCACCGCCAGTTCTTTGCGGAAATACTCGCCCTTGCGGTAGGCGGTTTGATTATTCACCAGCACTGTATTGGTCGCAAAGCTCACGCCCATGACATCCACCGCACTTGGAACTGTTCGATGATTGTACTGGTTCAAATAATTGACGGTGTAACTGGCGCTGCGCAAGCCGGCCCCGTCCGCATTCCCGCCCGCCTTGGCGCCAGTGCGATTGCCGATGTCGTCAAAGGCGTATTCAAACTGCTGACCTGCCACCGGTGTCTGGTCGCTCCAGTATTTCTTGCCGCTCTTCACCTGGCCCAGGGAGTCGTATTCGTATTTAGTTCGATGCTCTGGGGGTTGGCAGGATGCAGAGCGAGTCATACAGCCAGCATCTGACGAAGCACCGTGAGTAGTTTTTGGTTTCTTACTCATTACCCCAAGGCGTTGGACGTGGATTTCTCCACCTCCTGAACCCCCCGAGGGGGGGTCGCGCGCGCACCTCACCCTTTCTACGCGGGTGCGCAGTTTTCTTCAAGCACTTTTATGTTCCCGAAAACCCGCGCCAGGGGTGCATCAAACCCACAGCCAAGACACGGTCTGGCGGGGTTTTGCCTGCGGTTTCCGCCCCGTACCGACCCGGCAGGGTTGGCAGATGGCAGCCGGTGGGTCGTTTCGGGGTGACAGGGGGAAACGACCACCGGTACGCGGGGTAAAGGGTGTTCCACCCCGGCAGGGGGTGGCAGAACCAACCCGCATGCAGAAGACGCCTAGCACCTGGGACGATCTGCCACCCCATCCAGGGTGGTGGGGTCAGAGGCGCTGGTTTCCGGAGGTCGCCGCCTCCTTTTCCCCGGCGACCTCCGGCTATCTTCTTTCATCCTGGTCAGGATGAACTGGCTCACGAAAGGCAGCCCAGGACCGACTTGTTCCCCACATGGGTGCGGCGTGGCTCTGTTGATTTCAGATTTCAAGGGACGGCAGGGACGCAAGGGACCAATGGGACGGATGGGACGGAAGCCTGGTGTTGGGCAGCAACTCCTCAACCCGCTTGATCAGTTTGCTGACCGGGTGTTTGTCGGTCGCCTGGCGCAGGTCCTGCGCGGTGAGGTGGATGTAGATCTGGGTGCTGGTGATCTGCTGGTGGCCCAGCAGATCGCGCAGCGTGACCAGTCCTACTCCTTCCTGCACCAGGTGCGTGGCGAAGGTGTGCCGGAGCATCCTGGCGGTGATGTTCCGCGCAAAGCCTGCTTTCCGGACTGCCGTGCCGACGACCTCACAGACGTCTTTGGACCGTATGCGGACCCGCTTGTTGGCGGTGCGCAGCAGGGCCCCTGCCTTGCCTTTGCGCTCGGCCAGGTAAGCCAGCAGCGCCACCCATACCCCCTCAGGCACCGGAAGGCAGGCTTCTGGCATCCTTCCGGGATGCAACCGGATCGTCGCCTGTCAACCGGTGGTCGTTCCCCCCTGCAACCCTGGAACGACCCACCGGCTGCCCTCTGCCAACCCTGCCGGGTTGGGCCGAGGTGCCGGCAGGCTGGATACCTTCGGAGGGGAACTGGCGTTCTTCGGCGACGGCGATTTCGGCGAGGAAGGACTGGGCGAGGTCGGAATGCGAAACCTTGAACCCTGAACCGTCGAACTTCGAACCTTGAACGGGGCGACCCACCGGCTACTTGATCAAAAACTGCCCTTCCACCTCCTCAAGGTTCGGCTTGGGACGCCGCCGCTTGAGCCAGCACCCCAGCCGGTCCAGCTCGCTCCGCCGAGCGCTCACCGTCTCGTCACTCACTCCTCGCGCTTCGCACTGCGCCAAGTGACCGGCAGGAGTGTTGGAGTAATGGAGTGCGGGAATGGTGGGCGGAAGGGTTGGTGCGGCGGAGGTATTGGTCGTAGGCGTTGGTGAGGGAGAGGCCGTCGAGAGTGCCGCCGGAGAACGTTTCGCTGAGTTGTTCACCGGCCAGGTTGTAGGCGAAGGTCGTGGTGATGCCGTTGCAGACGTTGGTGACCAGGCGACCGAGGCGGTTGTAGGTGTTCGTTACGCCGGGGGTGGAGTCGGAATAGGTGATGGTCTCGAGGGCACCGGCGTTGTTGAAAGCGTATTCAGTTCGATGCTCTGGGCCCTGGCCGGTGGCAGGTAGTATTTGCGTGAGGGTGGACCGGATGGACAGAGTGGACTTGGTGGACCTGATTGACAGGGGTAATGCTCTTTGGTTTGGCCGTCCGGGGCGCCGTCGAAGGCGGGGTCGGCGAAATTGGGCGTGGCGGTGCCGGTGTAGTCGAGGATGTTGAAGGTGAGCTTGCCGCAGACTGATTCGAATGCACGTACATTCTGTTGTGCTGGCGAGCGTTGTGGGGGATAACCGGTAGGAGTGTTGGAGTAATGGAGTGCTGGAATGGTGGGCGGAAGGGTTGGTGCGGCGCAGGTACTGGGATTCCTCGCGCCTCGCACTGTGCCAGGTGACCGGCAGGAGTGTTGGAGTGATGGAGTGCGGGAATGGTGGGCGGAAAGGTTGGTGCGGCGCAGGTACTGGTCGGCTCTTCTGTGCGCCAAGTCCCCGGTTTCCTGGCGTTCGCCAAGTTGAAAAGGTGCGTCGTAGCGCTCCGGGCATGATCCGAAAAACGGTTCGCCAACGTGGGTGGATTCGGCGAGCATCGTTCGCATGAACCAGCGGCAGCCCCTTGACAGTGTGTTTCGTATCGCAACCGAGCCCAATGGCCAGCGCCCAAGTCCCTCACGCGCGCCATTCATGAAGCGAAACACCCACCTACTCGCTGCTTCGCTGTTCTTGTTGCCTCTCCAAGTCGCGGGCGTCACCGTCACTCCCGAGGAACTGGCCGAGCGCCGCAACTGGGTCGAGGCACGGTTCGAAAACCGCCAGCCCCCGCCGCCGACCAACGCCGCGCTCGTCGTGCTGGCCAATCACGGCCCGGTGATCAGGAATGGCCGGGCCGGCAAACCGCTCCGCATCGGGGAACAGGACTTCCTGCGCGGACTGCTTGGGCACGCCCCGAGCCGGCTTCTCATCCGGCTGCCCGGACCGGGGGACGCGTTCACGGCCCTCGTGGGCATTGACAACAACGAGCAGACGAGCGGCGGCCGCGGCAGCGTGGAGTTCTCGGTGCATGTTGGTGGCAGGGAGAAGTTTCGCTCGGGCGTGCTGCGGGGAGGCATGCCGGGCAGGCGGGTCAGCGTTGACCTCGGGGGCGCGACGGAGTTCGTCATTCAGGGCGACGAAACGCCGGACGGCATCGCGTGCGACCACGCGGATTGGGTCGAGGCTAAGGTTCGGCTCAAGGACGGCCGCGAAATCTGGTTGGCCGACCTTCCGGTGCGCGAGCAGGAAAGCGAGCGTTATGCAACCGAGCCTCCGTTCTCGTTTGTCTATGACGGCAAAGCGTCGGCGGATTTCCTGACGAAGTGGAAGCTGGAGCGGTTTTCCCGGCCGCGCGACGGGCGGCGCAACGAACGGACGCTGACCTGGACCGATCCAGTGACGGGCCTGGAGGTGCGCTGCGCCGCGATCGAGTATGCCGACTTCCCAACGGTCGAATGGACGCTTTACTTCAGGAACGGCGGCACGAATGAGACGCCGATCCTGTCGGACATCCAGGCGCTTGACCTGAGCCTGCAACGCCCGGCGGAGGGCGAGTTCACCCTCCACCACCACACGGCCGACAACTGCACGGCTGACAGCTACGAGCCACACGTGTTGGCCCTGACGCCGGGCTCGGCCCACCGCATTGCGTCCGCGGGGGGACGCCCCACGACCGGAGGCTTTCCCTACTTCAACCTTGAGCAGCCCGGCGGCGGAGTGATTGCCGTCGTCGGCTGGCCCGGGCAGTGGGCGGCACAGTTTACGCGCGACGCCGACCGCGGCCTGCGGCTGCGCGCCGGACAGGAACTGACCCATTTCAAGCTACGGCCCGGCGAGGAAGTCCGCACGCCGCTGGTGGCGCTTCAATTCTGGCGCGGCGGCGACTGGATTCGGGCGCAGAACATCTGGCGGCGCTGGATGATGGACCACAACCTGCCCCGACCGGGCGGCAAGCCGGTGCCGACGCACTACGCCGGGTGCTTTGGAAACGCGCAGCCTCGTGCCGACGAGGAGATCGCCCAGATTGACGGCTGGCGGAAGGAAGGGATCCGGCTCGACTATTGGTTCATAGACGCCGGTTGGTATCCCGGGCGCGGGGAATGGTCCAACGTGGGGACGTGGGAAGTGGATGCGGCGCGTTTTCCGCGCGGGCTGCGAGAGGTCGCGGACCATTGCCACGCCCAGCAGACGAAGTTCATCGTGTGGTTCGAGCCGGAGCGGGTCACGGCCAGCTCCTGGCTGGCGGAGAACCATCCGGAGTGGGTTCTGGGCGGGAAGGGCGGGGGGCTCCTGAACCTGGGCAATCCCGAGGCGTGGAGATGGGTGTTGGAGCGGGTGGACGGCATGTTGACCAGCCAGGGCATTGATGTGTATCGCCAGGATTTCAACATCGCACCCTTGCCGCATTGGCGTGCCAACGACAACCCGGACCGCCAGGGCATCACTGAGATCAAGCACGTGACGGGCTATCTGGCTTTGTGGGATGAACTGCTCCGCCGGCATCCGGCGATGTATATTGATAGCTGCGCCAGCGGCGGGCGGCGCAACGACCTGGAGACCTTGCGCCGGTCGGTGCCTCTCTTGCGCAGTGACTATCCCATCACGGATTTCACGCCGGGCTGCTCCGAGGGCCAGCAATGCCAGACACTTGGCATTTCCCTCTGGATGCCTTTCCACGGCACCGGCATGCCGCTCAGCGACGCCTACACCATGCGCAGCGGCTTTGTGCCCGCGTATCGCCTTGGCTGGGACGTGCGGGAACGGAAGGTGGATCCGGCCCTGCTGCGTCGGACCGTGGCCGACTTCCGGCAATGCGAGAAATACCTGCTCGGCGACTTCTACCCGCTCGCGGCGTGGAGTCTGGCGAAAGATGTGTGGGTAGCGTGGCAATATGACTTGCCGGAGCAAGGCGAAGGTTTGGTGCAGGCTTTCCGCCGCGGAGACAGCCCCTACGAACAGGCCCGGTTCAAGCTCCGCGGGCTTGAGGTCACGGCGCGCTACCGCGTGGCCGATTTGGACAAGCCGGAGACGCCGCTCGAATTCGGCGGACGCGAGTTGATGGAACACGGGCTGCCGATCTCGCTGCCGGACCCAAGGTCCTCAGGCATTCTGACTTACCGCCGGGTGAGCAACCATGCTTCCCGCGGCGCGGAACGGGATTGATGGTTCACCTATCTTCAGTGAAGGATGAATGGTTAAGGATGAAGTGAGGTATGCCGGCTGATAGTTCGCCCTTAAAGGCTTTGTCCAGGATCGCGGATAGCAACGCATCCAATTCGGCGGCGATTTCGACCTGGCCACCGGCATAGTAGTATTTGCGGGGGGGTGGACCAAATGGACTGAGTGGACTTGGTTGACCTGGTTGACAGGGGTAATGCTCTTTGGCTTGGCCGTCCGGGGCGCCGTCGAAGGCGGGGTCAAAGGCGCCAGTTACCGGAGGTCGCCGCCCTCGTTTCCCCGGCGACCTCCGGCTTCCTGCATTCATCCTGGCCGGGATGAACTGACTCGCGAAAGGCAATCCAGGACTGGTTCCGCGCAGGGGCGCGGCGTGGCTTTGTTGATTTCAGATTTCAAGGGATGGCAGGGACGCGAGGGACCAAGGTTTGCGGGGAGAGAAATGGGGCTTGCGGCGGCAGCGGCTTGCAGTATTAGGTATGTGAAATACAATTATGCGATGCAAGCCGAATGAAGCGATCAAGGAATTGCGGAAGGTGATTGGGATGACGCAGGGAGAGTTGGCGGCGCTGATCGGGGCGTCGAAGGACACGGTGGCGAGCTGGGAAGGAGGGCGGAACCGGCTTTCGGCGGGGATGGCGCGGCGGATTTCGCTGGCGACGGGCGTGGAGGAGCGGTCGCTGCTGCGGGGCGGGCGACTGCTGCGGACGCGTTATCCGGCGCGGCGACCGTTCGCGCGGGCGGAGTATGAGCGTCACCTGAGGCTATTCTGGGGGGAATCGGCAGAGGCGAGCGTGCCGCGGCACCTGGAGCGGTGCGCGGACGCGTTGGAGCTGCTGTTCCGGGCGGCGGCGCGGGCGGAGGGCGGGGGGGCGACACGGCTAGCGGGGGTGCTGGACGCGTTTATCCAGTGGTGCAAGCAGGCGCGGGAGGATTTTCAATTGGGGGAGGGGATTGAGGCGCAACTGGCACAAAGGAAGCGGCGGCTGGAGCTCAACAAGAGCTACGGGCAATGGCGGGAGATGGCGCGGACGGACCCGGCGATGGCGCGGATGATGGGCTTCAAGGACAATCCGAAGCGGGGGGAGAAGGAGATGCTGCGGCTGAGCATGGAGACGGTGCCGGTGTGGATGCCGGGGCAGAGCATGCGGGGAGGGCAGGGGGAATGAAGAAGGAACTAATCTTTCGGACTTTAAACCTCGAACCCTGAACCTCGAAGCCTGAACACTGAACACCGAACCCTGAACGTTGGACGTTGGACGTGCTTTGTTGAAAAGATTGTGAGTGCAACTGGGCCCCTACCGCCGGAGGGC
>CAZDOO010000027.1:0-59762 GCA_964507045.1 uncultured Verrucomicrobiota bacterium
TCACTTGTCTGCCACAAACCAAAACTCACACTTTTTGGGCGTATCTCCCTGCAGTGCCGACACTTGCTACGAATTTCGGAACACCCTCCTCCGGGGTGCACCACCTTCCGCGCGTCGCACCGGTGGTCGGCCCCCTTTCACCCCGGCCGACCACCGGCTACCGTCTGGCAACCCTGCCGGGTTTACGACAGCGGTCAATGGGAAGCGGCAAGGAGAGCCCCGGGCAATCCTGCGATAATCTGCGCTTCACTCACGCACTGGCAGTTGTGGGTAATGACAAGCGGTCCAACCCTGGGCTGATGGAGGCAATCCTTTCAGGATTGAGCGGCGCCACTGGGGGCGGGCTGGGCTTTTCGCCCCTTGCGCTTTGGTTTGGCGGCGGCGACCAGCGGGGCGGTGAGCTGTTCGTAAAGGGCAAAGAGGTATTCCACCCGGTGCCGGTCGCTCGGGAAGGGCTCGGGGCGGTAACAACGGTCCACCGCGCGGTCCAAGGCCTGGTGCGCCTGGAGCAGCGGCGCGGGCATCGTCAACGGATCATACAGATCGGCCAGCGTCGAGGTCGGGTATTTCGCCCGCGCGTCCAGCACCGCCTGCGCCGCCGCCTCCACCGCCGTCCGCTGCTTGGCCGTCACGGACTGCGGCCAGGGGAAGGTGTTATAGACCATGCTACCGGAGTATTGGTAATCTGATTTGAGCCTGCCCCCAACCTGACGAACCCATGCCATGTGTGCGGCCGAGGATAAGATACCGAGCAGGTTGAGGTCTGGCTTCGCGATGATATAGATCTTGTTGCTCACAATCACATCAGGCGACAGGAGTCCAATCGGGATGTAGTTGCGCCGCTGGGATGAAACTTCTGGTATTGCGATGAATCGAGTTGCTGGCTGAGAGATGTAGAAGAAGAGTGCGGGGGTTTCCGCAGCCTTCCGTGTGGGAGCAGCGGTGCTCTTCGCGCGGAACTCTTTGACGGCCTGCACGCGCGTCATGACCTCGGGCATGGCGCGAAGCTCTGCCGGGCTGGCGTCTTTGAGCCAGAGGCACCAGCGCATATTGCCATTGATGAACTCCTCAGAGCCAGTGAAGCGTTTGAGGAACTTGGCGGCTGCTGGTTCGACGGCGAGCAGGTCCTTCTTCTCGGCGTCTGTGAGGATGAAGTTGCCGCCATCAGACGGCTTGTTGCCGCAACGCATTTCCGGCACATCGGCCAGAGGTTTGGTGCGCTTGGTCACAAAGCTGTCGGGGCCGGGGGTCAGGTACGGGCTGATGTTGGCCGCCTCGTTGACCATTGGGTGCTCCGGATCAGAGTCGTAGTCGTAGATACGCTTGCTGGCGCTATCAAAGGCAGCGAAGCCGATGATAACTACATGCACGTGCGCTTTGCCGCGGGCTTCACTCTCCCAGGCAAACGGACGGTGGGCAAAGTGAATCTTCACGTGGAAGCGGCCAAAGAGCAGGCCCCAGACCGCGGGCACCTGCTCGCCTTGCGTGATCGAGTTGGTGGCCACGAGGCCCACCCGAATGGCCGTCCGTTGAACGTACTCGGCGGCCCGATAGAACCAGGCGACGACGTAGTCCATGTCGCCCGTGTTCTTGAAGTCCCGGAATACGGCGGCCATGTCGGCTCGCTGGTCGGCGTTCTGGTAATGCTTCCCCACAAACGGCGGATTGCCGAGGATGTAGGAGCACTGCTCGGGCGGGATGACTTGTTTCCAGTCCATCCGCAGGGCGTTGCCGACGTGGATGTGGGGCGAGGCGCGGAGCGGGAGGCGCTGGTAGAATTGGCCGAAGGCTTCGGACAGGGCGACGTTGGCCTGGTGGTCGGTGAGCCAGAGGGCGACTTCGGCGATGCGGGCGGGGAATTCCTCGATCTCGATGCCGTAGAACTGGTTGACGTCGAGCTTCGAGAGCCGGTTCACGTCGTCGAGTGACATCTCGTGCTGCTGGCCGTGGAGCTTCAGCAGGACTTCCAGCTCCAGTTTGCGCAGCTCGCGGTAGGTGATGACCAGGAAGTTGCCGCAGCCGCAGGCGGGGTCCAGGAAGCGGAGTTTGGCCAGCTTGTCGTGGAATTCCTGGAGGCGGGCGGTGCGGCGGGTCGAGCGGTCGGCCTTGAGGCTGTCGAACTCGGCACGCAGCTCGTCCAGGAACAGGGAGCGGATGAGCTTGAGGATGTTCTTCTCCGCCGTGTAATGGGCGCCGATCTGGCGGCGGGCCTTGGCAATCATCACCGCCTGGAAGAGCGAGCCGAAGACGGCGGGCGAGATGGTTTCCCAGCGGAAGGCGCAGCAGGCCAGCAGGCCGTTGCGCATGTCGGCGTTGAACTCGGCAAACTCCAGCCGCTCGGCAAAGAGCTGGCCGTTGACGTAGGGGAACTGCTGGAGGTCCTCGTCCAGGTGCTTCTGGCGCTGGGGGATGTCGGTGTTGAGGACACGGAAGAGCTGTTCGAGGCGCAGGCCCAGGTCCGAGCCGTCGGCGGCCGTGCGGTCGCGCAGGAACAGCTCGAAGCCGCGCTGGGGGAAGATGCCATTGTCCTCGGCGAACAGGCAGAACAGCACGCGGACGAGGAAGCGTTTGAGTTCGTGGCCGGTGTAGCCGCCGGCTTCCAGGGCGTCATGGAGCTGGCACATCAGCTCGGTGGCCTGGAGGTTGGCGGGGTCTTCGGGATCGAGCCGGTGGTGGGTGTAGCCGGCGATGAAGGCGAAATGGCGGATGTGCTTATGCAGATCGGCCAGCGGGAACGTGATACTGGGCGGCAGGCGCTGGAGGAGCGGCGCCTCGGGGTCCGGCTCGGGCTCCAGGTCGTGCAGGGCGATGTGGGTGAAGTCGGAGAGAATCAACCAGCGGGGAATCTCCCGGTCGCGGCCGGAGTCTTTGAGGCCGCGGATGTAGAGCATGGCCTGGGAATGGGCCTTGCCGAGGTCCTCGCCGGCGGACTTGTGCTCGGCGAGCAGCTTGCCGGGCCAGAACAGGTCAATGAAGCCCCAGTCGCCGGAGAGCTTCTTGACCGGCTCCTCGAAGCTGGCGACGGTGCGGCGGCGGACGCCGAACACGTTGAAGAAGTCGTTCCAGAAGGATTGGCGCTCGGCGGCTTCGCGCGTTTCCCCCTGCCATTCCTTGCTGAAGGCGATGGCCCGGTGGCGAATCTCATTCCAGGACAGCGGCATGGCGGGAGAGTAGCAATCGCCACGCAAGCCAAAAGCGAAAACCGCCAAACGCCCGGGTTGCCCCCAGCTCACCCCAATCCCTGCCAAACCCGGAAAACCACCCATCCGGGGGCCAAACCGGCTGGGCGCGCGCGCCGGGGGTATCTGGACCCCACCCTCCCAAGTTCGCTCGGACTCCCCCTCCCCCTGCCCCTGGCACCAGCACACCACCGTGGCCCCTCCGTATCCTCTCCCTATCCTCACCGTAGTACCTCTGCAAACTTTGCAGAGGTACTACGGTGAGTATACGGTGTGTAGACGGTGAGGAGACGGTGAAATAGGCCAGGTGGGCCAGCAGAGAGGGGGTATTACCTCGGCCTGAGCCTGAGCCGCATTTCGGGCCGCCCGAAACGGCTAATCTCAAAGGGATTGAAGCCTTCAGCCCAGGGTTGCGAGGCACGAGCTACCCTGGGAAACCGCGTCCGGCAGTGGCCAACCCCAACGGGGTTGTAGCCATTCGTAGAGGGGTCGCTGTGCCGATGCCGCTCCTAACGGAGCTTGGGAGCTGTCTCCCTGGTTGTTGCTACAACGATATCGCCCCTGACGGGGCTGCCATTGGTGCTGCCGGGTTCCATCGCGGGCACGTCCGCGCAACTCCGTAGGAGTGGCATCGTTGTAGAACCCCGTGTCCCTGGCAATCATCCGCAGCCCCGGCAGGGGCGGCATCTGTCTGGCGCATACGGTTTGAATGCGGATTTGGGTGCGGGTGTTCGCTGTGCCGATGCCGCTCCTCACGGAGCTTGGGAACTGTCTCCCTGGCTGTTGCTACAACGATATCGCCCCTGACGGGGCTGCCATTGGTGCTGCCGGGTTCCATCGTGTGCATAACCGGATTTGTTCGCGCGTCCACCGGACGCTTTTGAGTAATGGGTTGGTCACCGTCTATTCGCTAATGCGGTTGCATGAGGACATGGTTGAACCTAAAGGCCGCAGGACGGAATACAATGAGATGGCCGCGAAAAGGCGCAAGCAGCTCAAAAGCTATGCTTTTATGCGCCGCTTGCGAACCAGAGCCTCATCACCTCGGCCCCTACAGTAGAAGGAGCTTATCAACACGCTGCTAGCTGTTGGCGCCGTCCTGATCGGTCTCCGGTTGCGCAGCCAGGGCGGCTTTTGCCGCAGCGAGCTGCGCGCGGACACCCAGCAGCAGGAGCTGGTCCCCCGACTGGAGTTCTTCATCGGGGCCGGGGTTGATGATCCGGGCGCCGCCGCGTTCGATGCCGACAATGCTGGCGCCGGTGCGGGTGCGCAATTCGAGTTCGCGGATGAGTTTGCCGACGGCGGCGGAATTGGGGGCAAGGGTGAGGGTTTCGAGGTCCGCCTCGCGCAGCAGGGCGGGCAGAGCGGCGGGGGCGGGCGCAGGCCGGGACGGGGGCGGCTGCGCGAAGGTTTCCTCCAGGGCCGCCTGCGCTTTGGAATAGATCCTGATGGACGAGCGCCAGAGCAGCCAGGTCACGCCCCCCACAATGGCGAGCAGCACCACGAACACCTCCAGGCTCGGCAACAGCGTGGAACTGAGCGCCAGCACAAAAACCCCCATGACGACCGTTCCGGCGATGGGCACCACCTGGGCCACAATCGCGCGAATGGCCGCCGTGCGCTCGCCCGCGGTCGCCGGAGGGACCCGGGTCTCGGCGACCAGCAGGCCGAGGGCTTGCAGCTTGCGGAAGGTGGCGATGAGCAGGGGCAAGGCAACCACCACGGCCGCCAGCCAGAGGCCGGCCTTGAGGCCTTCGTCGCCGAGCCCCAGGCCGTTTAACCAGGCGGGCCGGCGGCGCTCCAGAAAGCCCGCCGAGATGAAGACTGCCGCCACCAACACGGCGTTCAAGGCTAGCTGCCAAAACCATTTCCGCATCAGCTTCGACGCGAGGTTGGCCTCGCGCTGGCTGCCAAGCTGGCCGACCCAGCGCGTGTAGAGGTCGAGGCTGTTGGCCACCGGCCGGGGCGCCACCCGGTCGAACCAGCCCGCCAGCCCGTCGGCGCTCTTGATCAGGTAGGGCGTCAGGAGGGTGGTGACGGCGGAGACGGCCACGGCAATGGGATAGAGGAAGTCGCTGGTGACCTTGAGCGTCACGCCGAGCGACGCGATAATAAACGAGAACTCGCCGATCTGCGCCAGCCCCATGCCGACCCGCAGGGAGGTGCGGGTATCGTTGCCCCCCACGAACGCGCCAAACGAGCAGGTCAACACCTTGCCCACGACCACTGCCAGCGTGATGAGGAGCGTGGGTTTCCAGTGAACGATCAGCATGGCCGGATCAATCAACAGACCGATGGCCACGAAGAAGATCGCGCTGAACATGTCACGCACCGGCTCCAGCAGGGCTTCCACGCGGTGAATCTCCCGCGCCTCGGCGATGACCGCGCCGATGATGAACGCGCCCAGCGCCACGCTATAGCCCAGCTTGGCGGCCAGCAGCGACACGCCGAAGCACAAGCCCAGCACGGTGATGATCAACATCTCGTTGCTCTTGAACCGCGCCACGTAACCGAGCAAGCGCGGCACGGCGATCAAACCCACCACCAGCGTCACGGCCAGGAAGATGCCCAGCTTGCCCAGCGTCAGGCCCACGTCGCCCACGCTAAGGCGGCCCGTCATCGCGATGCCGGACAGGAGCGCGATCATGGCGATGCCCAGGATATCCTCGAGGATCAGGATGCCGAAGATCAGTTGGGCGAAGCGCTCCTTCATCTTGCCCAGCTCCCCGAGCACCTTGATGATGACGGTGGTGGAGGACATCGAGAGCATCGCGCCGAGAAAGATGCGGTCCAACAGGGGCCAGGCGAAGAAGCGGCCAATTTCATAGCCGACCCAGAACAGGAGGAGGATTTCCAGCAGCGCGGCGATGAGCGCGGAGGCGCCCACCTGAGTGAGTTTGCGCAGGTTGAACTCCAGCCCGAGCGAAAACATGAGGAGGATCACGCCCAGCTCCGCCAGGGTGTCAATCGTCTGCTGGTCGTGGATGAGCGCGGCGGGCGGCGTGTGCGGGCCGATGATGACGCCCGCGATGATGTAACCCAGCACCACCGGCTGCTTGAACCGGTGAAAGATCAGCGTCACCAGCCCGGCCACGATCATCACGACCGCCAGGTCTTGCAGGAAAGCTACCGAGTGCATTGTTCGGAGAGAGACCTTAGCCTTGAGGCAAGTTATTGGCAAACCATCGTCTCATAAAACGCAGGATTGCGTTCCCGCGCTTGTCTTAGCGCCGGGTTGCGATTACGGTTAAGGTGTGATGTTACGGTTGTTTCTGCGTAGAGCTGCCTGGTTGGCTGGTATTCCCCTGCTGCTGGCGGCTTTCAATACCCCGCTCCAAGCCAAGCCGATTCGGCTGCGCAACGAGGCGATTCAGCCCGACTCCCAGACAAATGCCGCCGCCGCGGTGCAAGGATTGGCAGACCAGGCCCCTGCCGCCGGTCTATTCCTCATCCAGTTCGCGGACGCGGTAACGCCGGAGTGGAAGGCGGAACTGCGCGCCTTGGGCGTCGAGCTGCTCCAGTACGTGCCGGAAGACGCGTTCGTGGCCAGATTCAGCAAAGTGCCGCCGGGCCGGGTGCGAGCGCTGAGCTACGTCCGCTGGGTGGGCCGCTACCGTCCCGACCATAAGGTTCATCCGCGCCTCACCACCGCTGCGGCACGGACCAACCAGCCAGTCACTGTCACCGCCCTGCTTTCACCCCAGGCCTCCGCAGCCGAGATCGCCCAGGCGCGCGCGCTCTTCGCCGCCGTCCCCCAGGAGAGCCACCTGCGCCAGGGGGTGTATCTGCGCGGGGACTTGCCCCCGGCAAAACTGGAGGCGCTGACACAATTTGACGCTGTCCTCTGGGTCGAACAAGCGCCCAAGCGCAAGCTGGTGGACGAGGCGGCGGCCAAGCTGGTCGGCGGAGACGATGGACAGGTAGCCACGCCCACCGTGACGCAGCAGCTTGGATTCGACGGCGCGGGCGTCACTATCTGCGTGGCGGATACGGGCCTGGACACCGGCGACACGAACTCCATGCACCCGGACCTGGAAGGCCGGGTGACAGGTTTCAAGTGGTATGGGGACAACATTTCCAATTGGTCCGACGGCTACGGCCACGGCACACACTGCGCCGGCATTGCGGCAGGCAACGCCGCGACGGGGGAGACCGACCCGGACTTCGGCACGCTGTATGGCCTGGGGGTTGCCCCCAAGGCCAACCTTTTCATCGAGCGCATCTTTGACGACCAGGCCGGCGAAGCCAGCCCGTTTCCGAGCGACGAGGCGCTGGCACTCGACGCGGTCAACCACGGAGCGGTCATCGGCTCGCACAGTTGGGGCAACGACGTCCAGGGCGAATACGACAGCGACGCGGCGCAGTTCGACGAACTGGTGCGGAACGTGGACCGTTCGGCGCCCAACGACCGGCCCTACATCATGGTGTTCGCCGCCGGCAATGCCGGGCCCAGCGCGCAAACCCTGGACAGCCCGGCCTCGGCCAAGAACGTGATCGCGGTGGGCGCCAGCCAAAACGTGCCGGCCACCCTGGCGCTCACCTATGGGCTTTACGCCGACGGCCCGGATGCCATGGCGGACTTTTCCAGCCGCGGCCCGTGCGAGGATGGCCGGATCAAGCCGGACGTGGTCGCGCCGGGCACGTGGATCGCCTCCGCCGCCTCCGCCGCCGCCTGGGACATCGCCTCCGTCTCCTGGACGGCGATTGACGATTACTACGTGTATATGGGCGGCTCCAGCATGGCGGCGCCGCAGGTCGCCGGCGCGGCAGCCGTGTTCGTCCAATACTACAAGAGTCAGCACACCAACGCCCTGCCCTCGCCCGCGCTCGTCAAGGCGGCGCTGATCAATTCCGCCAACGAGCTGGACCCGTTGAACGGCGGCCCCGGCCCGATTCCTAACACCGAGGAAGGCTGGGGGCGCGTCACCCTGACCAATCTCATCACCACCAACCTTCACACCGCCCCGCGCTCGTACCAGTATCTGGACCAGAGCGTGCGGCTGACCAACAGCCAGGTGCACCTCCAGCACACGCTGGTCCGAAGTTCGGACCAGCCGCTCAAGGTCACTCTGGCCTATACGGATGAACCGGCCTTCGCGGGGGCGATTCCCGCGCTCGTCAACGACCTGGACCTTGAGGTCATCGGCCCCGACGGGACGCTCTACCGCGGCAACCAGTTTGCGGGGAATGATTCAGCCCCCAACGCCCCCTCTGCCGACAGTCTTAACAACGTGGAGGCCGTTCACCTGCAGCAGCCGTCGCCGGGCGACTACCTGGTGCGCGTCCGGGGCCGGCACATTGTGCAGGATGCCTTCCCGCGGGACACGGCGGCCATCGAGCAGGACTTTGCGCTGGTGGTTTCCGGCGACCTCGCCCGCCCCGGCATTGGTTCCATATTGCTGGATCGCGCGGCCTATACCGCTCCGGGCCTGATCCGGCTCACCGTCCTGGACCCCGCCCGCGCGGCCAGCAACGCGGTCAGCGTCCGGCTGCGCAGCACGCTCACGGAGCCCGCCGGGGAGAGCTTCGTCCTGAATGCCTCCGGCAGCTACGGCGCCTTCACCGGAACCGTCGCCACGGTCGTCGGCGTGGTCGCGGCGGATGGGAAGCTGGGCCTCAACAGCGGCGACATCATCCGGGCGGAGTACGTGGACAGTGCGGCCGCCACGCGCCTGGCAACGGCGGTGGCCGACCTCGCCGCGCCCGAGATCAGCGCCGTGACGGCGCGCCTTGACCTCGGCGTCATCACCATCACCTGGCAGACGATCGAGCTCGCCGACTCCGTTCTCCGATACCGTGAGGGCACCAATTTAACTTTCCTGGCGGTCACCAATTCCGCCCTCGCGAACAGCCATTCCTTCCGGCTGGGCGGGCTGACTCCCGGCCACACTTACTCCTTCTATGTTGTCTCGGCCGACGCCGCGGGCAATGCCGCCACCAACAACAACTCGGGCAAGTATTTCACCTTCGTTGCCGTGCCCACGCCCACGGTGCTGCTGGTGGACGCTTACGACCCGGTCACCGGCTCCCCCGACATCCCCGACAGCACTTATACCAATGCCCTGGCAGCTGCCGGCTTTTCTTTCGCCCATTGGAAAGTCTCCCAGCGGGGCTCGCCCCAGCTCGCCGACCTGCTGCCCTTCCCCGTGGTCGCCTGGCGGACGGTGGATGATGTCATCAACTACGGTGTGGACGAAGACGGCTTTCCCGACCCGGCGGCCACCAATAACACGTTGACCGCCCAGCAGCAGGTGATGCTCCAGGACTACCTCGGCCAGGGCGGGTCCTTCTTCATGGCCTCCATGGGCATCCTCAGCCAGGTGGGCAACGTGCCGTTCCGCAAGAACGTTCTGCAGGTCGGCGGGTTCAAGCAGAACCCCGACCCGCTGTCGTCCTGCGCCGACTGCGACGAGGACTTCGGCGTGCCGGCAATACTGGGCGCCGCGGATAATCCCCTCACGGGCGGCCTTGCGCTCACCAATGACTACAGCCTGTATCCCGGCTTCGAGTTCGAGGAATTCTCCTTCGGACCCGACTTCTCCGACACCTTTACGCCGACCACGAACGCGACGTCCATTCTCTTCGAGCTGGCTTCGGGCCGCGCCTGTGGGATGAGCTACCCGCGCGCTGGCGTGGACAGCCCCGGCCGGGTGGTCTTCCTTTCGTTCCCCTTGGAAACTATTCCCGCCGACGGCGTCCCGCCCAACACTCGCGCCGCCCTCCTGCGCAACATTCTCCAGTTCCTCACCCCCGGCGTAAACGGCGTGGGCAGCATTACCTTGAACAACCCGCTCTATTCCATTCCCGACCAGGTCACCGTAGAGGTTGCGGACTCGGACCTCGCCGGGACGGGTCAGGCGCAAGTGTCCTTCTCAACCAGTTCGAGCACCAACCGAGTCACGCTGCTGTTGAACGAAACCGTCCGCCCCGGCCTGTTCCGCGGCTTCCTCACCCTCGCCGCCGCCGCCGGCTCCAACCAACTGGCGGTTTTGTCCGGCGACACCCTCACCGCCGCCTACTTCGACGCCTCGAACGGCAGCAACGCCGTCGCCACGGCCGTGATTGACACCGCCCCGCCACTCATCACCAAAGTGGCAGCGGTGGCCGGCTTTGGCGAGGCCACGGTGAGCTGGGCGACCTCGAAGGCGGCAGACTCGCTCGTTCAGTACGGCGAATCCGTGCTGCTGGGCCGGACCGCCTACAGCGGGACGATGGTCACCAACCATGCCCTCACCGTAAACGGGCTTCAGGCCAACCGCGATTACTACTACCAGGTGGTCAGCCGTGACCCCGCGGGCAATACGACCGTGGATAACAACACCAACGCCCTTTACCGGTTCACAACCCGGACCGCCCCGCGCCCCCCCTGGTTTGAAGACTTCGAAAACGGCGCCGCCGACTGGACCGTGCTACCCAGCCCGTCGTATGGCTCCGCTTTGAATTGGTCGCTAGGAACTCCGCAAAACGGTTTGCAGACCTCGGCCTACCGGGGCACCAACGCCTGGGGCAGCAATCTCGATGGCCAATCCCTCGGCCTCTTTGGCTGGGAACTGAGCTTCCTTTATAGCCCGATCATTGACCTCTCCGGCTTCAGCACCGCCACCCTGACCTTCTGGCACTGCTACGACTTCAGCTCGGGCTCTGTGAACGGGCAATTGTGCATCAGCACCAATGGTTTTGCGAGCCCCGACCTCCTGCCCTACCAAGAGATCTACCAGGGAGAACGGCTGCCCAATTGGGAGCAGGCCACGGTGGACTTGACGCCGTTCGTCGGCCAAACCATCCGGGTGGTGTGGTTCTACCAGGGCGTCACCGATAGCGACGGCTGGCTGATAGACGATGTCAATATCACCGGCGTGGCCGGCGGCGGCACCATCCTGATCTCCAAGAACCTCGGTCAGGGCAAATTCACTCTCAATGGCCCCGTCACTCAGTCCGGCGCCGCCCCTTCCACCACCATCACGAATGTGCCGCCGGGACCTTATACGGTCCACTTCAGCGATGTCACGTTTTACCAGACGCCGCCCGACCAGTCGCTGACGCTCACCGGCGAAAACACCCTAACCTTCACCGGCAATTACAGCTTCCTGGATATTAACCGCAACGACATGTCCGACTCCTGGGAACGCTATTACTTCGATATCGCCACCCCCAACCGGACACAAGACACCGACTCGGATGGCGACGGCATGTCGGACTATGCTGAATTCATCGCCGGCACCAACCCCACCAATGCCGCCTCCAAGCTGGTCTTCCTCGCCGTCACCCCCCTGGCCAACCGGCGCGTCCAACTCGACTGGGCCGCCATCCCCGGCCGTCTTTACCAGGTGCAAACCGCCTCCACTCTCCGGTCCGCGCCCCCGCGGCCCTCGCTGTCCGGCTCGGTGAACCGCCTCACCGGCGGCTTCACCCTCCATGTCAACGCCCCGGCCGGCGTGCCCTACACGATCCTGGCGGCAACCAATCTCAACGCCTGGACCGCCCTCTACACCAATGCCGCCGGCGGCACCCTGGATTGGCCGGACCCCGCGCCGGCCCGCCCCGTGCACCGCTTCTACCGGACCCTGTCTGCGCCCGCCGCCTATACCAACCTGACGACCTGGACGCCGGTCAGCGATTGGCTCCAGGCCTCCGCCAGCCCAATGCGCTACACTGTGACCAACGCCGATACGGCCCCCCGTTTCTACCGCATCCAGGTTCGCCCCTGATCCCTCAACCCTGCCCGCGGACGACCGTGCTCCTCGCCTTCCACAAACCTTGCGGCGTCCTGTCCTGCTTCACGCGCGATGGCTCCCCCAATCGCACCCTGGCCGAGTTTGGCTTCCCCGCGAGTGTCTATCCCATCGGCCGCCTGGATGCCGACTCGGAAGGATTGCTCCTGCTCAGCGATGAAGCCGCCCTTAATGAGAGGCTCCTGCATCCGCGTCATGCTCATGAACGCGAATACTGGGCGCAGGTCGAACGCGTCCCCGCACCGGACAGCTTGCTCCGGCTCAGCAAGGGCTTTAAGATTCAAGGCCGCAAGACGTTGCCTTGCCGCGCCTGGATTCTCGATCCCCAGCCGGACCTGCCTCCGCGCAACCCGCCAATCCGCTTCCGCAAGTCTGTGCCGACCTGCTGGATTGGCCTGGAATTGCTCGAAGGCAAGAACCGGCAGGTGCGCCGCATGACCGCAGCCATTGGCCATCCAACTTTGCGCCTCGTCCGGGTACGAATCGGCGGGCTGGAGCTGCGCAACCTGGCCCCCGGCGCCTGGATAAGTCTCGCTGCAGAGGACCGCATGCTGCTTCTGTCCCGCGACACCTCGCCATCCAAACGGCCCCTGTATCCCGGAACACTGTGAGCTGTTGTTGCGCCGCTCCCGGCGCCGTGCGGACCAATCACGCACAAAAGAAGGCGCAACCCCAGGCAAGCCCGGATTGCGCCAATGAAACCACTAACAAAACCAACAAACCTAACACTATAACAGACACTCAGACCGGCTTTTCGTTCAATGAGAAGCCAGATGCGATTGGAGATTCACTGCGCGACGGCGCTCTTCGTCTCCGCAGCGATAATGTCTGGGCCCCGCGTTTCAGGCTTCACAAATGCCCCGGAAGTCGGGATTATCTGCGCCGCATGACCACCGCATACCAAATCGTCGTTTGTGGCACCCTGGTGCCGGACCCGCTCCAGACTTTGGAGCCCGTGACCGGCCCGACCGGGCCCGCTTTGAAGAATGAGATGATGCTCCCCGCCGTTCTCGACCCGTGGGCGAGCCACGCGCTTTACGAAGCCGCCCACCTCGCCAAGAACAACCCCGGCAGCAAAGTCTGGCTGGTCAGCCTCGGTCCGAAGGCCAAACTCCAGCAGGTGATGATGACGGTCGCACAGAAGGTGCCCTTCGAACTCGTCGCCCTCGACTGCCCGGCCGGCGGGTTTACCGAAGCAGCAGAGGTCGCCGCCGCCCTGGCCGAGGCGATTGGGGCCATTCCGGGCCTGGACCGCTCCAAGCTGCTTGTGTTCGGCGGTTGGGAATCCGCCTCCCGCGGTGCGGGCGCCACAATGCAAATGGTTGGCGAACGGCTGGGCATCGTGGACCAGTTCCAAGGTGTGGATGAACTCAAGGTGGGCGCGGACGGCTCAATGGAAATCCTCGAACGCATCGAGGGTGGCAAACAGCAGCTCTCCCGCTGCGCCGCCCCCCCTGCCCTTCTTGGCTGGGCCACCGGCAACTTGCCGGAGCCGAAGAACAATCCACAGGTGGGCATGGCCAACATGCGCACCGTAATGCCCTCGCTCCAAAAGGCCAAGTCGGTGAAGCTCGCCGCCGAAGGCCTGACTTTTGCCAGCGTCTCGCTGCCCAAGCAACTGCGCGAAACCAAAGTCGTGAAAGACAAGTCGCCGGACGAGATCGCCCGGGAAATCGTCGAGTGGATCAAGAAGTAGCTTCCCCGCCTTGCCTGATTTGACACTGATTCGAGACCTTCATCATTATTCCCCGCTTTCTCATGGAAACAATCCTCCTGCTTGCCCACACTGAAACCGATGGTTCCCTCTCCAAGCCGGCGCTCGAAGCCCTGGGCGCCGCCAAGACGCTGGCAGCCGGCATTCCCGGCTCCAAATTCGTTGTCGGATTAGTGGGACAGACCGTTCAGCCCGCCGCTAATCAAATCGGCACTTGCGGCGCCGGCGCAGTCCTGGGCGTCACCGGCTCAGACTTTGCATCCTCCCGTTACGCCAGCGATGCCGCCGCGGTCGAGGCGCTCACCAAGACTGCCCAGGCAACCGTCATTCTCGCTCCCGCCACCGCCCGCTGCAACCGTGTCTTGCCGGGCGTAGCCCAACGCCTGGGCGGTCGCGCCGACACTCACGTCACCGGCCTTTCCGCCGGCGACGGCTCGCTCTCGGTCAATCGCTGGTATTACCGCCAGCGCATGGAAGCGGTGCTGCGGCGAACCCAGCGCCCCTGGTTCATCCTCATTGATCCGGGCAGCCAGCCGGCTTGGCAAGGTCAGCCCGGCACTGCCACCGTCCAGGCCCTCACCGTGACCTTGCCTGAATCGTGCAAGCGCACCACGGTCGTTGGCATCCGCGAACCCGCCGCCGATGCGCAGACCATCCGGCCCGACGCCAACCTGTTGCTCGTGGCCGGAGCCGGTTGGACCAAGAAGCAGGCCGACGGCCAGGCGCACGTCAAGGAGGCCGAGCAGTTGATTCTCGGCTGCCTCAAGCTGGCCCGCGCCTCCCTCGGCAGCAGCAAATCTCTGGTGGACCTTGGCGGCGAAGGTCAGGCGGTGCTTTCCTTCCTGACGCACCTGAACCAGATCGGCCAGACCGGCTCCACCCCCCGTCATCCCAAAGGCCTGGCCACCTGCTGCCATGGCGAAGAACCTCATACCGTCGGCTGGCGCTTTATCAACGAACGCCGCGCCGTCAACCTGGATGCAAACTGCGGCTGGGCACGCGGCAAAGCCGACGTGCTTTACGTCGCCGACGCCTTCGCCGTCATGGCCAAGGTGAACGACCTGCTGGCCGGCGGCGCTTGATCGCGCAATGTTAGGTTGACATTGGCTCGTTACCTGCTGTTTCCGCCCCGTAAATGGACGCCGACGAACGCGCGATCTATTACTATGTGAAGTCGCAACGGCCTTGCTCGGCCACCGCTCGCGATATCAGCCGCCGTGTAGGCGGCCGGCGAAGATTTCATTACAACCCCGAGTGGGCCAACCCGGTGTTGGAGCGCATGCTCGCGCGGGGTATTCTGCAAACCGGGGCGGATGGCTCCTATGGCCTCAAAGCCATTCCCCGCCAGGATGCCAAAGGCAAGCGCTGGGCCTCACCCGAAATTGCGGCCATCCTGACGACCAGTGGCAAGACCTTCGACAACCTCATCACGCCGGAGGACGAAGACGCCTACTACGAGAAGCTCTAGCCGGCGGCGTGGGCCGGGCGGTTCGGCCGGTGCCGGCAAGTCAAGACGCGGGCTGAGGCGTAAACGTTGGCCCCGCGCACCGCGGCCCCTCGGGCGTCCAGACCAGCTTGTCAATGCACATCCACCGCACCCGCATGGCCGGGTCCCACGCATGATAAACCACATACTGCCCCTTCTTGTCGGGGCTCGGCACAATGGAATGATGGCCCGGTCCGCGCACGTGTCCCGGAACGCTGCCTAGCACGCGCGCATGGTCCCCCTGGCCGCCGTAAGGCCCCAGCGGATGATCGGCCACGACATAATCCACGCCATACCGCGCCGTCTGGTAATTTGCCCCGCTGTAGAAGCAATAGTAGCGGCCATCGTGCTTCACCACGCAGGGCCCCTCAAGGGTGTGCCAATCGAATGTCGCATCATACACGTCCATGCGGCGGTTGGCCTCGTAGAGCGTCCAGTCATAGCGGGCACGCACGACCACGCGGCAATCTCCCGCCAGGCGCGTCATGTCCAGCAAACGATCCACCACCAGCGCCGTCCCTGGATGTTCTCCCGGCGCCGTGTTGGTAAAGTTGCGCGCGTAAAACATATACCATTGCCCGTCGTCATCCTTGAAAGGGAAGGCGTCAATCGTAAAGCGGTTCGACTCGCAATCCACCAGCGGGGTCCCGACATCCACATATGGACCTTCCGGCCGGCGGCTGGTGGCCACGCGCAGCTCGAACTTCTCGGTCTCGACGCCGCCCATCGAGTAGTAAAGGTAAAACGTGCCCCGGTCAAAGGTCACCTCCGGCGCCCAGTATTGGCAGCGGCGATTCGCCGAAGGCGGCACCAGCGCCCCGCCCAGCGGTTCCCACGTGACCAGGTTCCGTGAGCGCAGCGTCGTGAAGATGCGGCCATCGGATGTTCGCGCATTGCCGGTCGTTCCGAAGGCGTAATAGTACCCCTGGTAACGGATAACCGACGGGTCCGGCATCGAGCCCGCATATACGGGATTCGTATAAGCGCGGGAATGGCCCGCCACGCCCTTTGACGCGCCGGGTTGAGTCGAACACCCCACCCCCAGCAAGAGCATGTAACAAACCGCTCCTGCCGCCACCCAGGAACAGTGGGACAAGCAATCCTCTGCGCGCCTCAGCGACGAAACCCGGCCTTCCGAAGGATTCCCATCTGTGAGCCGGTCGAAATCAAGTTTGTTTGCCATAGATTGCTTCAAGTGATTGACTGGACGCCCGCTTCTTTCCGTGAATGGGCTTCCGCCGCTTCCACGGCGCTTGGGCGGCGGATTTGGCGGGAAAGGCCAAGGACCAGACCGGCCAGAATGGTGACGCTGCCCAGCAGGTGCCCCCAGTGGACAACTTCTCCCAGCCACAATGCGGCAACCGCCACCCCAAACACGGGCTGAATGAAAACCGTCAGGGCGGCCACGTTGACTGGACATTCCCGGATGGCCACCAGCCACAGCGTGTAGCCAATCACAGTGCAAATGAGCGCCAGGCCGGACAACAGACCCCAGGACTGGAGCGACAGGACCGTGGCGGCACGCAAGGTCTGGGGGCCATCAATCAGCAAGTTAACCGCCGTGCCCGCCAGCAGACCCACGGCAACGGTCTTGGCGCCGCTGGCACGGGCGACGATTGGCTTGCCGAGGATGGAATAAGCCGTTTCGCAAACGAAGGTAGAGATGAATATCAGGCTCGGCACCAGCCCCGTCCATTGAAAGTCACTGCGCCACACGCGGTTGAGCAGGACAACGCCGCAGATGCCCAGGACGAAGCCCGCCAGCCGCCGCGGACCAATGCGCTCCCGCAGGAAGAGGGCCGCCGCCACCGAGGTGAAGAGCGGCTGGATCGCCATCAGCACACACGAATTGCCTGCGCCGCCGACCTGGTTCGCATACACTTGCAGGCGCTGGGCCAGCACGAAGACCAGCACCCCCATGAGACAAGCGTTGACCAAATCCCGCCCCCGCGGCCCTGGCCCGCGCAGCCACGGCCACGCCAGCAACAGGCACGCGGCGGCCAGGCCAAACCGCACGGTCACAATGCCCCCCGCCGCCATCTCCTGCCCGATGACCTTGTAAACGGAGTACACCCCCGCCCAACAGCAATTCATCAACACCAGGAAAATCAAATATGCCGGCTTCATCTGCGCCTAAAAAGACTGCAACAGAATCGGTTTACACCGTCCCTGGCAAGCTGTTTCCGCTCCGCACTCAAACTGCCCGTTTCCCAAGATAGCCGTTTACACGCGGGTTGTGGTCTGACTAGTCTGTCGCGCTGCAATCGTGATGAAGAAGTTTATCGTTCTGATCGTGGTCCTTGCGCTGGGGCTGGGTGCCTATTACGGCTGGAATCAGTGGCAGAAGGCCAGCCAAGCCGCCGCCAAGCCCGACCGTCCCACGACAGCCAAGGTCGAGCTGCGCAATATCAGCTTTGCGGTCAATGCCGCCGGGGAAATCGCCCCCGCCGAGCAGGTCTCCGTCCGCCCGGAAATCAATGGGCTCATCGAACTCCTGCCCGTGGACGTCGGTGACAAGGTCAAGAAGGACGACCTGCTGTTCAAACTGGACGACAAGCTGCTCAGACAGCAGCGGGCGGCGAATCAGACCGATATTGACAAGGCGAAGCTCAACCTGGAGAAGGCGGAGCGGGACTACAAACGGGCGCAGCAATTGCTGGCCGGCAATCTCATCTCGCAGGAGCTTTACGACGACACCAAGACGGCCTTTGACCTGGCCCGGAACGCTCTGGAACGCACCCAGCGCGACCTGGCGTTGACCGATGAGCAGCTCACCAAGACTGTGGTGCGGGCACCGTTTGACTGCACCGTGCTGACGCGCCCGGTATCGGTCGGCCAGGCCGTCTCGGGCTCCGGCGGCTTCAACAGCGGCAGCGAGGTGCTGACTATCGCCGACCTCAATGCCATGATCATTAACGCCCAGGTCAACCAGGCGGATGTGCCCCGGCTCAAGGTGGGCGGAACGGTCGAGGTGACGGTGGAAGCGGTGGCCGGCCTGAGCGTCACCGGTGTGGTCGAGCGCGTCTACCCCCAGGCCACCATCAAGAACAACATCAAAGGCTACCCCGCCCGCATCATGTTGAAGAATGTGGACCCCCGCATTCGCCCCGGCATGACGGCCAACGTCAAGATTCCCGTCGCGTCAGCAGAGAATGTTACCGCCGTCCCTTTGGCCGCGGTCTTCACGGAAAAGATGTCCGAAGGCGGTCAGATGGAACGCTTTGTCTATGTGCAGCAGGGGGAGGCCTTTGAGAAGCGCAACGTGAAAGTTGGCGTCTCGGATTTCTTCTACGCCGAGATTCAGCAGGGACTTAAGGAAGGGGAAATCGTCTCCCTCGAACTGCCAAAAGCGGAGCACAAAGGCACCGGCGAGACTCCCAGCCCGGGCGCGCGAGCCGCCGGGCCCGGGAGCGCGACTCGCACCAACCTCGACGCCGCCTCCGGCCGCCCGCCCGCCGGCCCGGGAAGAGCCGAGCGCCCGCCCGCGACAAAAGGCTCCGGCCTGGATCGCCGCAGCGCCGCACGCTGAGCCGGCTCGCGTTTCACCCCCCCGCACGCTCCCCATGGCTTTGGTCGAACTCCGCAACGTCAGCAAAATCTACCGCCTCGGCGAAGAGGAAATTCGCGCGCTTGACGACGTCACCCTCGACATCGGAGAAGGCGAGTTCATTTCCATTATCGGCCCCTCGGGCAGCGGCAAGTCCACCTTGATGCACATCCTGGGATGCCTGGACTCGCCGACAAAAGGAACGATCCAGCTTGACGGGGTGATGATTGAAAATGCCTCCTCGCGCCAGTTGGCGGCCATCCGCAACCGCAAGATTGGCTTCGTATTCCAATTCTTCAACCTGCTGCCCAAACTCAATGTTGTCCAGAATGTGGAGCTGCCCATGATCTACAGCGGCATCTCCGCGCGGGAGCGGCGCGAACGGGCCCTGGAGGCCCTGAAAATGGTGGACCTGGCCAACCGCGCCAAGCACCGGCCCAGCCAGCTCTCGGGAGGCCAACAGCAGCGCGCCGCAATCGCGCGGGCGCTGGTCAACAACCCGCGAATCGTCTTCGCCGACGAGCCGACCGGCAATCTCGACTCGCACACCGGGGACGCCATCCTCCAGCTCTTCAGCCAGCTCAGCCGCGAAGGCCGCACTATCGTGCTGGTGACGCATGACCCAGAGATCGCCGCCGTCACGCCCCGCCGCATCGAAATCCGCGACGGTAAGATCGCCACCAAAATAGATCTCACCCTCGCCGGCCTGCAACGGCCCGCGGCTCCCGCCGGCCAGCCGGCTCCGGCTGCCCCATGAGCGCACCCCGGCCCAAAGCCTCGTCCGAGGCGCTCCGCCATTCATCGGCACAGCTTGGCATCACCATCCTGGCCGGGCTGCGTGAGATCTGGGCGCATAAGTTCCGGTCGCTCCTCACCATGCTGGGAATCATTCTCGGAGTCTCCAGCCTGGTCGCAATGTCCGCCCTGGTGTCGGGCATGGAAAAAGGCGCCCGCGAGGCGCTCGTCGCCATCGGCGGGCTGCAAAAGGTGCGGATCGAGCCCCAGGCCCTGCCGACGGAACAACGGCACCTGACCGACCAGGCCGTTGGCATCACCGTCAACGACGTGGTGGCGCTGGAACACAACGCGCCGCTCGTCACCCGGCTTTCGCCGGAGATGCGGGTGCCGGCAACCGTTACCGCCAACGGCAAGTCATTTCGACCCTGGTATTGCTGCGGCGCGTGGCCGGTGACCCTGGAGCTGACGGAACACGTCATCGCGCATGGCCGCATGTTCAACGAGCTGGACGATGAAATGGCCCGCAGCGTGTGTGTCATCGGCACCGCCACACGGGATGAACTGTGGGGCGCGCCGGACAAAGTGGGCCGCGAGATCATCCCCGTCGGCGAGACCCTCTTCATCAATGGCTTGCCCTTCACCATCATCGGCATGTTCCAGCACTACGAAAGCGAGCTGCAACGCAAGGCACGCGAGTTGGCCCAGGCCCAGGCGGCGCGGAGTCCTGCCGGCAGCGTCGCCCGCGACCGCGGCCGCGGCAGCCGGGGCGGCCAGCGCGGCGGCTTCGTATTCTACCTCAAGAACGCCACGATCTACATGCCGTTGAACACGGCCTGGATGAAGTTTCGTTCCGGCGCGGCGATGGCCGCGCGCGGGTCGGGTTCCGGCGGCACCGGTGACCAGCGGCTTTCCTCGCTCGAGCTCAAGATCGCCGACGTGGACCAGCTCCCGGAAGCCTTGCAGCAAGTGCGCAACGTGCTCATGAACACGCACAAGGGCATCGAGGACTTTACCTTCCGCACCCAGGAGGACTGGGCGGATCAGATCAAGACCTTCGTCGCCAACGCCCGGCTCAGCGGCGGCCTCATCGCCGGCATCAGCCTCCTGGTCGGGGGCATCGGCATCATGAACATCATGCTCGCCAGCATCTCCGAGCGCGTACGCGAGATCGGCATTCGCAAGTCGGTCGGCGCCTCGACCGCCGACGTGTTCATTCAGATCCTGGTGGAGTCGGTGGTCATCGCCATCCTCGGCGGGCTGGTCGGCCTGGCCACTTCCTTCGCCCTGGTGGACCTGCTGGGCTCCGTCGCGCCGACGGAGAACGCGCCGGTAGTCGGCGTCACCTCGCTGCTGGTGGCCTTCAGCTTCAGCGTGCTGGTCGGAGTCCTGGCGGGCATCTTCCCCGCGATCAAAGCCGCCCGCCTCAACCCCATCCAGGCGCTTCGATATGAATAGAAACGGAGTGCTGGAGTGCCGGTGTATTGGAGTGCTGGAGCCGCATTCCTCCATTACTCAATCTCTCCGCTGCTCCGTTTGCTTCCCCTGGCCATGACTCTCGCCAACACCATCCTCGTCGGCCTGAAGGAAGTGTGGTCGCACAAGTTCCGCTCGCTGCTCACCATGCTGGGAATCATTCTCGGCGTAGCCAGCCTCGTCGGCATGGCGGCCATCATCAAGGGCATGGAAAACGGGATGAAGGAAACCATGATCGCCATGGGCGGCGCCGACAAGGTCCTCCTCGAAGAACAGCCGGTCCCGGCCGAGCAGGAACACCTGGCCGATCAGGCGCCCGGCCGCACGCTGGTGGATGCGCGCGCCCTGAGCGAAAGCGCTCCGCTCCTGCGCCTCGTCTCGCCCGAGATGGAAATTGACGATGTCATCCTCACCCGCGGCGAAAAGTCCAGCGAACCCTCCGAGTGCGTGGGCGTCTCCCCCGCCGTGCTCGAAATGAACCTCCACACCCTGGCGCACGGGCGCTTCTTCACCGACCTGGATGAGGAACAGGCCAATGCCGTTTGCGTCATCGGCACCGGCATTCGGGATGAGCTCTTTGGCGCGCCCGAGAAGGTCGGCAAGGAGATCATCCCGCTCGGCGAGACTATCAGCCTCGACGGCCAGCCCTTCACGATCGTCGGCATGTTTGAGCGCTACGAAGGAGAGCAGGAAAGAAAGGAGCGCGCGGCGGCCCGGAAACCGGCGAGCGAAGCGCAGGCGGGTCCCGCCCGGGCGCGCGGTTGGGGACGACGCGGCAACTGGGCGTTCTACCGCAAGAACCAGACGATCTACATGCCGCTCAATACCGCCTGGCTCCGCTTCCGCGCGGCGGGCGACGCCACCGGCATCCCGGACAACCGGCTCACCAGCATTGACCTGAAAGTCACCGGCCTGGAGCAACTCGAACCCGCCCTCCAGCAGGCCCGCAACGTCCTCATGCTCACCCACCGCGGCATTGAAGATTTCGGCTTCCGCACTCAGGAAAACCAACTGGAAACCATTAACCAGCAGATTCGCAACGCCCGGATGAGCGGCGGGGTCATTGCCGCCATCAGCTTGCTGGTGGGCGGCATCGGCATCATGAACATCATGCTGGCCAGCATCAACGAGCGCATCCGCGAGATCGGTATTTGCAAGGCCGTCGGCGCCACCGGCCTGTCCATCTTCACGCAGGTGCTCATCGAGAGCATTGTCATCGCCCTGCTCGGCGCGGCGCTGGGCGTCGTTGCCTCCTACGGCTTTGTCCGAGTGCTCGAACAGCTCAGTCCAATCGCCAACGCGCCCGTCATCACCCCAACAGCGATGATGATCGCGGTCGCCTTTAGCGGCGCCGTGGGCGTCTGCGCCGGACTCTTCCCGGCGTTCAAGGCCGCCCGGCTGGATCCGATCCAAGCGCTGCGATACGAGTAAGCCCGCCCGGGCCCGGCCCGGCCCGCCCCGCTTCGTGCCCCGTTCGCCTCCGCGGCCGGCATATCCTATTCTGCCCCACCCCGGACAATGTACGCTTAACTGATTCGGAGCCTCTCCGAACCCAAAGCCGCGCCCGGCCGCGGGCGCATCTCACTCTCCTGCAAGAGGCGGGACGCCGTTCGGGCCAACTCCTGGCCGGGCCGGCCGGAATATCGGCGCTTGTTACAGACCGAGATGCGCACCGCACCACTTGAGGGCTGGGGTCGGCTGGCGGTCCGGATGGCCCAAGAGGCCGCCAACCTCCCGATCCAGGGCATATTCCCCTCCGCCCTGGCCTGTCTCACCGTCTCCTCACCGTCACCTCACCGTAGTACCTCTAATAAGTTATTAGAGGTACTACGGTGAGGTGACGGTGAGTTAACGGAGGGGGGCTGGTGCAGGGATGGGTTCAGGCAACAAGGGAGCCCGGCGCCTGCCCGCATGAGCCCCTGCCCCCGCCAACAACAGGGCTCGGCCCTGATTGACTCTTTCGCCATATGCTCGTAATTTGCTGTAATGCAAACAACAATGGTTCGGCAGAACTCGGAAAACGGCGGAGCGAACCGCACCCCGATCGCCGGACCTGCCGGCCGGAGCGGCAACGACGAAGCGCCCGCCAAGGCGCCGCCGCTTAAGCCCCAATCCAGCGGCGGAATGAACGCCGACCGGAACCTGATCGAGGCGTTGACGAATTCCAAGGTGTTTCAGGAGTATGAGCGCGCTTTCACCGAAGCGACCGGCCTGCCGATAGCTTTGCGCGCAGTGGAGTCCTGGCAACTTCCGCACCACGGGCACCGGAATGAAAGCCCGTTCTGCTCCCTGGTCTTGGAAACCAGCCGCGCCTGCGCCTCTTGCTTGTCAGTCCAGGAGAAGCTCTCCGCCGGCGCGACCCAGGCGGCGCATACCGTCAACTGTCCCGCCGGCTTGTGTGATACCGCGGTCCCGGTGCGGCTGGGCGATCGGCTGATCGGTTTCCTGCAAACCGGCCAGGTGTTCCGCAAGACCCCCACGCGCGAGCAGTTCCAGCGCACCCTCAAACTCGTGGCCGAATGGGGTGTACGTGTGGACCCGGCAAAGCTCAAGCACGCCTATTTCTCCACCCGCGTGGTGCCGGGCAAGCGGCACGAGGCGGTCGTCAAACTGCTGAGCATCTTTGCCCAACACCTCTCCCTGCTCAGCAACCAGGTAGTGTTGCAGCAGGACAACGCCGAGCCCCCAGTCATCACCCGCGCCAAGGAGTTCATCCACGAGCACCAGACCGAGCACCTCCGCCTCGGACATGTAGCCAAAGCGGTCAATACCAGCACGTTCTACTTCTGCAAGATGTTCAAGAAGTCCACGGGCATTAACTTCACGGACTATCTCTCCCGCGTGCGCATCGAGAAATCCAAGAACCTCCTCCTCAACCCGAACCTGCGGATCAGCGAGATCGCCTTCGAGGTTGGCTTCCAATCCCTCACGCACTTCAACCGCGTCTTCAAGAAGATCCTGGGCCAATCGCCCACGGAATATCGCGCCCAGTTGCTGGGGCCGGGCTGAGGCCGGCTTCGGCCGGGGAATTGTCGCCGGTGAGCGCCTGAGCCGCAGCGAATTCAATCCCGCTGCCAATACAAATACGTTCCGTCCGTCTTGAGCGTTGATTTGACCCCGACCGGGGGGGCATTGGTGGTCGGCAGCGCAAACACCGTTGCGGCCGGCCGGTTTGGAGTCAGCGTTAGCAGGTTTGCATAGTGAGGGCCTACGTTGACCGAGATATTGTTTGTCACATAGCCGATCACCGACTTGTCCCACACGCTGTGAACCGTCCAGTATTCATTCGGTTGCGGCGTGATTCCCAGCGAGGAAAGAGTCAGGGTGTTGGTCTGGCTGGTCTGGCTCTTGTTAATCATGCAGACCGCCCTTGCGCCGTCCACCAGCGGACGATACCACACCTCAGAGTCCGCGTTGGTGGCGACCTGTCTCCCGGCGATGCCGTACGGGTCTTGATGGACCGCGATGAATGCTCTGTTGGTGATCAGCGGCAGGATGCTGTTGGTAATGTTGTCAATCATCAGTATGGATGGGCCGATAGCCCACAGGCTCAGAGCAGTTTCCATCTCGTTGGCATCGCTTAATCGGCTGAGGGTAAGAAAGTCCATGTCCTTGCAGCGGTTGATGCCGCTGAACACGCCCAGGAACGTCATGGCGTGCTCGAAGTGGTTGAGCAACAAGGCCAGGTTCTGCTGCGGGGTGTAGGCATCCTGAATGTAGAGGTCGCCATCCAAACCCATGCGTCCCGCGTTTAGCACCAACGGGAACTGCGCGTTGAGATTGGTTGGCCCCAACCCGCCGTTCATGACAAAGGGGTGCCAATCTATCGCCTCAGCCGCTGCGCGAAAGGCCGCAAACTCCGCAAAACGGTCTTCCGCGCGCTTCGACCCCTCATCAATCTTCATGTACCGCACCCCCCATGCTTTGAGCATGGCCGCGTCCTGTTCGTAGTGGTCTTTGAGCACCATCCCCTCGTTGCCCCTGGTCATTTCGTGGTATAGCCCCAGCATAATGCCCCGGTCGCTCAGGTACTTGAGAGTGTTCGTCCAATCCGCGAATTTCGACGTGTGGTACGCCAGCAGGCCATTCGTGTCCCGGCCTGAATCTTTCACCCCCCAGTTCGTGCCTCCCTGCCATCCGCCGTCCAGTTGAATCAGCTTCCAGCCAAGCTCCACCAGATGGTTCGTGCAGAGCGCGTCGGCAATCGCTCTAATCTGGGTGTCGCTGATGCCGGTCAAGTAGGCTGGCCAGGTACAAATGCCCATCGGCGGCGCATGGAACTCTTGCTTAAAGACCGCACCTTGCGAAACCCTTGTGTCGGCAGCCGCCGCCAACACGCCGAGGTATCCGTTGGGGACAGTGTTTGACACCAGCGTGCCGTCTCCCGCAAAACTGCTGGCGACAATCCCGCCGCTGCTGACGACCAGGGAGGTTGTGGTGTTGTCGGTGCGCAAGGTAAGATACGCCGACGTGGCCACCGTATTTGTCCCTCCGGAAGCGGTGAACTTCGCTCCAGTTGCGGCACCGGTGGCATAGACAAGGACCTCCATGCTGCCATTGGGCCAGTCACTATAGTCAGTCCCCAAGGCCCCATAGAGTATGTTGGTAGCCGGATCGCAGAGCACATAGAAGTAATCAAGGATGAGCGCAACGTCCCAGATGAGTTGGTAGCCGCTCGCGTTGGTCCAGGTAAAGGAAGACTCCACGGGCGGCATGTTGGAAGGGTTGGCCAGCGTCCCACGCGCGTAGTATATACCGTTTGCGCCCGCGTTGGTGCACCCGGTGAGTGTCAGCGTAGTGTACAGGAAGTTGCTCCAGCTATACGTGTTGGTCGTCCACACCAGCGAGGAGACATTCCCGCCGTTGGTTATCCAGTTGCCGAGGCCGCTTTCGCCGCCGGTCCCCGCCAGCGCCAACTGAGCTCTCGTCCCCACGTCCAGCGCATTGCTGTTGACCGTCCCGGCCTGAATGGATGCGCCATTGAGATTGGTGATTCCGGCGCCATTGAGCACCACCGCCGCTCCCGGGACGAGGCTGGATGCGACCGCTGCATTTGCGGCCGTATCCGCAAATATGGCGTGAGGTGCTGCCGTAAGCGCCTGCCTCGGATTCAGGGTCGTGTAGGCCCCGCTGCTGCCATTCGTCCGCACGCCGATCTCCAGCCACCGCGATGTGCCGTCGAAGACGCCTTCACCAAAATCCAGCGTGACGGTGAATAGCCCGTTGCTGACTCGGATGGGGGCCATCTCCAGCGGGTTGCCGATGTGCGCGCCATTCGTAGGCGTAGCTGCAAGGGTGAATCTCAAATCATAGCTGCCATTGGCTGGCTCGTTGCGGTCCAGCAGCCGTCCTTGATACGTGAAGGCCGTCGCTTGAGCCAGCAGTGGCAGGGGCGCAATCAGGAGTTGAAGCAGAATCGTGAAGAACAGTCTGTTTTTCATAGTCGGCCCAGAGTCACGTAGAAACGGTTCCCTGTGATTCTGTGCCTCTGCCGGGTGATTGCAAGCCAGACCTAATCCAGACACTTCATTCCAGAGTAGCTGCCGACGGCAGCTACGCCTTGTCGGCGCAGGATGCGAACAGTGCTCGTGTCACGGCATTCGTTATTGCTTTGCTAACAAGCCGTTGTCGTGCAAAATAGGGTGAAGATTTGGCAACGCCGGTAAAGTCGGGCACACATTCTCCCGGCACACTGCGCGGATTCGATTCTTTTCCAGAATGAGGACGCGCACGTCATGGCGGGGGAAACTCGCGGTCAGCAAAGGCCTGACGCGGACCGTTCCGCGCATTGAACCGGTGCCATTCGCCGGGCGCGTGTCTAATTTTTGCCGGCAGAATGATTGATGCATGAAAATTCTCGTCCTGAACAGCGGCTCCTCTTCCATTAAGTTCCAGCTTCGTGATACTCACGGAGAAATCGTCCTGTGCAAGGGATTGATCGAGCGCATTGGGGAACCTTCCGGCACCCTTATCATCAGCGCCTCCAACGGCAAGAAGATTCGAAAGGACATGGAGTTGCCCCAGCACACCGTGGCACTTCAGCATCTGTTCGAGGTGCTACCCAGCTCGGAATTGGGATGCCTCGAATCGCTCAAGGAGATTAGCGCCGTGGGCCATCGGGTGGTGCACGGCGGCGAGGAATACAGTGATTCGGTGTTGATTGATGACAAAGCCATTGCCACTATTGATCGTCTCAGCTCGCTGGCGCCCTTGCACAATCCCCCCAACCTGAAAGGCATCCTCGCCTGCCGCGAGTTGCTTCCCGGCGTGCCCCAAGTCGCTGTCTTCGACACGGCTTTCCATCAGACAATGCCGCCCGTGGCATATATGTATCCCTTGCCGCGGGAGTTATACGACAAGTACAAGATCCGGCGATACGGCTTCCATGGCACCAGCCACCGCTATGTGCACCAGCGCGCCCGCATCTTGTCCGGGCTCGAAGGCCGGCCCTCCAAGATCGTAACGGCTCACCTGGGCAATGGCTGTTCCATCACCGCCATCAAGGACGGCAAAGTGATTGACACCTCGATGGGATTCACGCCGTTGGGCGGGTTGGTCATGGGCACCCGGCCGGGCGATATTGATGCGTCGTTGCCCTATTACTTGCAGGATCAAGGCATGAGTCCCAAGGAGGTCCGGAATTTGCTCCAAAAGAAATCCGGGCTCATGGGTTTATCCGCGGGGCTCTCCAACGATATGCGGGTTCTCTTGCAGGTGTCGGCCACCAACGAGAATGCGCGTTTGGCGGTGGACGTCTTCTGTTACCGCCTCAAGAAGTACATTGGCTCCTACGCCGCGGCCATGGGCGGCCTGGATGTGCTGGCATTTGCCGGCGGGATTGGCGAAAACGCGGAGGTGGTTCGCGCCAAGGCTTGCGAAGGACTCGAATTCCTGGGCATCCAGGTTGATGTGAAGCGGAATGCCGAAGGTTCCCGCAAGGAAGCCCTGATCTCCACCGATTCCACCCGCGTGAAAGTGTACGTAATACCCACCGATGAAGAATATGTGATCGCGGAAGAAACCTCCCGGCTAGTGGGAGGCAATTCGGCGCCCGCTCATTAACCCCCCGCTCTATAACCGAAAGGCAATTTTATGGGTTACACAGAAGAACTATTGGTTAAAGCCAAACAATTACAGAAGACGATCGTTCTCCCGGAATCGGAAGACGACCGCACTCTCCAGGCGGCAGACCGGCTCACCCGGGAGGGCATCTGCCGCGTCGTCTTGACCGGCAACCGCGATCAAATCCTGGCGGATGCCAAGAAGGCCGGCGCCGATGTCTCCCGATGCACGATTCTGTCACCCGCGGATGAGTCGGAATCCGGCCCGTTGGCGCAAAAGCTCTACGAATTCCGCAAAGAGAAGGGACTGACCCTCGAGGCGGCCCGGGAACTCATCAAGGATAACCTCTACTTCGCCACCATGCTGCTCAAGGTGGGACGCGTTGATGGTTACGTCGGCGGCGCCACCCACACGACCGGCGACAACCTTCGCCCCGCCCTCCAGATTATCAAGGCCACCCCGGGTCTGCGGACGGTATCGTCGTTCTTCCTGATGGTGTTTCCCGAACCCAAATGGGGCCATAACGGCGTTCTGCTTTATTCGGATTGCGGCATGGTCGAGCAACCCACCGCCGAGCAATTGGCGGATATTGCCGTGGCTTCCGCGCGCACCTTCCGGCAGTTGGTCGGTCCTGAACCCCGCGTGGCCATGCTCTCCTATTCCACCAAAGGGTCCGCCAATTCCCCTGATACCCAAAAGGTGATCAAGGCGGCCGAATTGGCTAAGAAGATCGCCCCCGAAATCGTCCTGGATGGCGAGATGCAAGCCGATGCGGCCTTGATTCCCAAAGTCGGCGAACGCAAATGCAAGGGGTCGCCCGTGGCGGGAAAAGCCAATTGCCTGATCTTCCCGGATCTGGATGCCGGCAACATCGCCTACAAGATTACCGAACGAATCGGGGGCGCCCAAGCCTTGGGACCTTTGGTGCAAGGAATGGCCAAACCGGCCCATGACCTGTCGCGCGGCTGCTCCGCGGATGACATTGTCAAAGTCGCCGCCGTTGCCGCCATCATGGCGGTCTAAGCCGTAAGGATGCAATCGCCATGGGGAGCGCACGCGCCCCCGCGGAAAACAGGCAAGGCTTCCACAGACTCATCTTTCAGTAACTGGGGTCGGTTTGTCGGTCCACCGCCGGCAGCGGAAAGTGAGCGCGGCAACTGCTCGGGCCGGGGATATTTGTGCTAACTCGTACCCGCTTCACGCCGGACTTCTTTTGTGTTTGCCTAATGGACGGTGCCGGGCGCAAAATAGGGTGAAGTTTTGCCAACGGCGGTGAAGTCCCGGGGCGCGCGTTCCGGCAAGTTGTCCTGTGGTTGGGTGAGGACCCGCAATTCCAGCGGGGTGACGGCCGCGCGGAGCAGGCACTTTCCGCGGGGGCACAGCTGGCTTTTATGGTTTAACGCTTTAGCAACATGAACAAGACCTATACGACAATTGACGGCAATGAAGCGGTGGCTTATGTGGCCTACCGGTGCAACGAAGTGATGGGCATTTACCCCATCACCCCCTCCTCGAACATGGGCGAGTGGTGCGACCAATGGGCCTCGGAAGGGATCAAGAATATCTGGGGCACCGTCCCCTCCGTGGTGGAAATGCAGAGCGAAGGTGGAGCGGCCGGCGCGGTGCATGGAGCTTTGCAGACCGGCGCGCTGACTTGCACGTTTACGGCGTCGCAGGGTTTGCTGCTCAAGGTGCCCAACATGCTCAAGATCGCGGGCGAACTGACGCCAACCGTATTTCACATCACTGCCCGCACGCTGGCCACGCACGCGCTATCCATCTTCGGCGACCATAGCGATGTCATGCTGGCGCGCACAACGGGTTTCGCCATGCTGAGCTCGGCGAGCGTGCAGGAGGCAATGGATTTCGCGCTGATCGCGCAGGCCGCCACGCTGGAGAGCCGGGTGCCCTTCCTGCACTACTTCGACGGATTCCGCACCTCGCACGAGGTGTCCAAGATCGAGTTGGTGAGCGAGGACATTATCCGCAAGATGATCAACGAGGATTTCGTGATTGCGCACCGGCAGCGGGCGCTGAATCCCGACCGGCCGGTGCTGCGCGGCACGGCGCAGAATCCCGACGTGTTCTTCCAGGCGCGCGAGGCATGCAATCCGTTTTACGCCAAGTGCGCCGACATCACCGCCAAGGTCATGGACCAGTTTGCCGCGCTGACGGGCCGGCAATACCAGCCGTTCCAATACGTCGGCGATCCGAATGCAGAGCGTGTCCTAATCCTCATGGGCTCAGGTTGTGAGACTGCGGATGAAACGGCAGATTATCTCAATGAACGCGGGGCCAAGGTGGGCGTGCTTAAGGTGCGCCTCTATCGGCCTTTCTGCGTCAAGCGTTTCATCGAGGCGCTGCCGGCGAGCGTGAAGACGATTGCGGTGCTGGACCGGACGAAAGAATCCGGCGCCCTGGGCGATCCGCTTTACCTGGACGTCGTGGCCGCCCTCACCGAGGGCCTGGCCGCCGGCTGGGGCAAGCTCAAGTCCCTGCCGAAGGTGCTGGGCGGCCGCTATGGCCTGGCCTCGAAGGACTTCACCCCAGCGATGGTTAAGGCCGTTTTCGATAACCTCAAGGCTGCCGCGCCGAAGAACCACTTCACCGTCGGCATCACGGACGATGTCAGCCACAGCAGCCTGGAGTATGACCCGGAGTTCTCCACCGAGTCGGACAAGGTCGTCCGCGCGCTGTTCTACGGCCTCGGGTCGGACGGCACCGTCGGCGCCAACAAGAACTCGATCAAGATCATCGGCGAGAACACGGACAACTACGCGCAGGGCTACTTCGTGTATGACTCGAAGAAGGCCGGCGCGGTGACCATCTCCCACCTGCGCTTCGGGCCCAAGCCCATCCGCTCGATCTACCTGGTCACCAAGGCCAACTTCGTCGCGTGCCACCAGCCGATCTTCCTGGACCGCTATGACATGCTGCAGGACCTCGTGCCCGGCGGCACGTTCCTGCTCAACACCCATTACGGCGTGCAAGAGGTCTGGGACACGCTGCCACGGTCCGCGCAGGAGGCGCTGATCAAGAAGAAGGTGAAGTTCTATGTGATTGACGCCCTGTCGGTTGCCAAGGCCACCGGGATGGGCGCGCGCATTAATACCATCATGCAGACTTGCTTCTTCGCGCTGTCCGGCGTGCTCCCGCGCGAAGAGGCCATCGAGCAGATCAAGTACACGATCAAGAAGACCTACGGCCGCAAGGGCGAAGAAGTGGTGAAGAAGAACATCGCCGCGGTGGACCAGACGCTCGCCAACCTCCACGAGGTGAAGATTCCTGCCCAGGTCAGCAGCACCAGGAGCATCCCCTCTCCCTTTACGGCCGACGCCCCGAAGGCTATCGCCGATACCCTGGGCGTCATCTACGGCAACCGCGGCGAATCCCTGCCCGTCAGCGCTTTCAGCGCCGACGGCACTTTCCCGACCGGCACGGCCCGTTACGAAAAGCGCAACCTGGCGCTGGAAATCCCGGTCTGGGATGCCAAGACCTGCATCCAATGCGGGAAGTGCGTGGCTATCTGCCCGCACGCTTGCATCCGCATGAAGGTGTACGACGCGAAGCATCTGGCCGGCGCACCGGCCGCCTTCAAGAGCACCGACGCCCGCTCGCCCGAGTGGAAAGGCCTGAAGTGGACGCTCCAGGTCGCTCCGGAGGATTGCACCGGCTGCTGCCTCTGCGTCGAGGTCTGCCCGGCCAAGAACAAGACCGAGGTCAAACTCAAGGCGATCAACATGGCCCCGCAGCCGCCCATTCGCTCGACCGAGCGCGAGAATTACAACTTCTTCCTGGAGCTGCCGGAATTCGACCGCCGCAAGGTCAAGGTCGGCCAGCTCCGCCAGCAGCAGGTGATGCAGCCGCTCTTCGAATACAGCGGCGCGTGCGCCGGCTGCGGCGAAACGCCCTATTTGAAGCTGATGACGCAGCTCTTTGGCGACCGCATCATCGCGGCCAACGCGACGGGCTGCTCCTCCATCTACGGCGGCAACCTGCCCACCACACCCTACGCGAAGAACCAGGAAGGCCGCGGCCCGGCCTGGAACAACTCGCTCTTCGAGGACAACGCCGAGTTCGGCCTTGGGTATCGCGCTTCGCTCGACAAGCAGAAGCAGTTCGCCGGCGAACTGCTGCAGCGGCTCGCGCCCAAGCTCGGGGGTGATTTGGTTAACGGCCTTCTCACCGCCACCCAGACCGACGAGGCGGGCATTTACGAACAGCGCGAGCGCGTTGCCGCCCTCAAGCAAAAGCTGGCCGGCGACCAGAGCAGCGAGGCCAAAATGCTGCTCGCCATCGCGGACACCCTCGTCCGCCGCAGCGTCTGGATCATCGGCGGCGACGGCTGGGCCTACGACATCGGCTACGGCGGCCTCGACCACGTCCTGGCCAGCGGCCGCGATGTCAATGTGCTCGTGCTGGACACCGAAGTGTATTCCAACACGGGCGGCCAGTGCTCGAAATCCACGCCGCGCGGCGCCGTGGCGAAGTTTGCGGCGGGAGGCAAGCCGCTGCGCAAGAAGGACCTCGGCTTGATTGCCATGAGCTACGGCACGGTGTACGTGGCCAGCGTGGCTCTAGGCGCCAAGGACGAACAAACGCTCAAGGCGTTCATCGAGGCCGAGTCTTATCCGGGACCCTCGCTCATCATCGCTTACAGCCATTGCATCGCGCATGGCATTGACCTGGACCGGGGCGCCGGCGCCAGGCAGCAGCGCCTCGCCGTCGAGTCCGGCCAGTGGCTCCTCTACCGTTTCGACCCACGCCGCACGGAGAAGGGCGAAAGCCCGCTGCAGCTCGATTCCCCGGCGGCCAAGTCCAAGGTGCAGGATTACCTGCTCTCCGAGAATCGCTTTAAGATGCTCACCAAGAGCAAGCCGGAGGACGCCAGGAGTTTCTTCAGCCAGGCGCAGACCGATGCCGACCGGCGCTGGGCTTATTACCAGTACCTGGCGGGGCTCAAGAGCGCTTCGGGCAACGGGGCCGGCGCGCAGCCCAAACCCGCCGCCAGCGTGGACCAACAACCTTAACGCATAACGACTCAGGCTTATGGATCTAAAAACTACCTACCTCGGACTCAAACTTCGCACGCCGCTGGTTCCCGCGGCCTCACCGCTGTCGGAAGACATTGACGGCATCAAGCAGATGGAGGACGCCGGGGCGTCCGCCGTGGTGCTCTACTCGCTCTTTGAGGAGCAACTGCGCCAGGACCAGGCAGAACTGGACCACCACCTGGAGCACGGCACGGAGAGCTTTGCGGAAGCGCTCACCTACTTCCCGGAGCCGAAGGAATTCCGCCTCGGGCCGGAGGAGTACCTGAAGCACATCGCCAAGGCCAAGCAGGCTGTGCGCATCCCGGTCATCGCCAGCCTCAACGGCTCTTCGGTAGGCGGCTGGACCGACTATGCCAAAGCGATTCAGCAGGCCGGGGCCGATGCCCTGGAACTGAACATCTATTACATCCCGACGGACATGGAACTCAGCTCCGCCCAGATCGAGCAGACCTATCTCGATATCCTCAAGGCGGTGAAGTCGGCGGTGACCATCCCGGTGGCGGTCAAGCTCAGCCCCTTCTTCACCAACTTCGCCAACATGGCCAAGCGCCTCGACCAGGCGGGCGCGAACGGGCTCGTCCTGTTCAACCGTTTCTACCAGCCGGACATTGACCTCGAGGCCCTGGAAGTGAAGCCCAATATCCTGCTGAGCACGCCCATGGCCATGCGCGTCCCCCTGCGCTGGATCGCGTTGCTCTACGGCAAAGTGCGCCCCAGCCTCGCCGCCACCAGCGGTGTCCACCGCGCCACGGACGTCTTGAAGATGCTCATGGCCGGGGCCGATATCACCATGTTGTGCTCCACCCTCATCCGGCACGGCGTTCGCCAACTCGGCGTCATCGAGCGCGACCTGATCGCCTGGATGGAAGAGCACGAATACGAGTCGGTCGCTCAGCTTAAGGGCAGCCTGAGCCAGAAGAACTGCCCCGACCCAAGCGCCTTCGAGCGCGCTCAGTACATGCGCGCCCTCGCGCAGTACTCGACCGGTAATTCCCGATAGTGACTCTGCCTGGAGCGCGTCCGAACGGGCGCGCTCCGGCACAACTCGGCTCGTTGCGCACTGCCAGTCGCAACTGCCTCAAGGTGCGCGCGCCGGTTCGGAAGCCGTCGCCCCGAGCTGGGCAAACCACTTCCCCGGGAGCACACTGATCCTGCCTCCGCTCATAACGGCACGAAACTATGCACGCAACCGAGATCTTCAGACGAGCCGCACGATTCATTGCCACCACTGCAACCTTAACCTGTCGAACCACCGTTCTGTTGTGCCTGGCGGCAGTCCCCACCGCGCTCGCCGCGCCCGCAGTCCAGGATGCTGGCGACCGTCCCAACATCCTCTGGCTGGTCAGCGAGGACAATGGCCCGTTCCTTGGTTGTTATGGAGACCCGGTTGCGCGCACCCCGACGCTCGACCGCCTCGCCAGCCGGGGCATACTGTTCGAGCGCTGTTTCGCCCAGCCGGTTTGCGCGCCCTCGCGGTTCGCGCTCATCACCGGGATGTACGCCACCACCAGCGGCCCTGCGGAGCACATGCGCGCCCAGGGCAAGATTCCATCCTGGCTCAAAGGTTTTCCCTTCTACCTGCGCAAGGCCGGCTATTACACCTCAAACAACGCGAAGACCGACTACAACTCCCCCATCCGCCCGAGGGAAACCTGGGACGAATCGAGCAAGGCCGCCCACTGGCGCGACCGGCCGGATCCCAAGCAGCCGTTCTTCAGTGTGTTCAACCATGAAGTCACCCACGAAAGCTGCCTGTTCCCGACAGAAGAGAAGCCGCTCGACTTCCCGTCGCTGGACCCTGCGCGGGTCCGCATCCCGCCCTACCAGCCGGACACGCCCGCGATGCGCGCCGACTGGGTGCGGCAATACAACCACATCACCCTGATGGACGGGCAGATCGCCGACAAGCTCAAGCAGTTGGAGAAAGACGGCCTGGCCGAGAATACCATTGTCTTCTACTACGGCGACAACGGCGGCGTGGCGCCTCGCAGCAAGCGCTTCCTTCAGCGCAGCGGCACGCACGTGCCGTTGATCGTCTACTTCCCGCCCAAATGGCGGCACCTGGCGCCCGCCGCTCCCGGATCCCGCATCAAGGACCCCGTGAGCTTCGTGGATTTTGCCCCGACCGTCCTCTCCCTGGCCGGGGTGAAGGCTCCCGAGTACATGATGGGCCGCGCCTTCGCCGGAGCAGCCAGGCGCCAGCCAAACGAGTATGTCTTCTGCACGCGCGACCGCATGGACGAACGCTACGACATGATGCGCTCGCTCATGAACTATCGCTACCTCTACATCCGCAACTACCGGCCGGAGCTGCCTTATGTGCAGTGGATGGCCTATCCGTTCCAGGCCCGTGGCTATCAATCGTGGGCGAAAGAAGCCGCCGCCGGCCGTCTGACCCCGGCGACGGCCCAGTTCTGGGGCGAGAAGCCCACCGAGGAACTCTATGACTTGGTGGCCGACCCCGATAACATTCACAGCCTCGTTAACGACCCATCCCATCGGGAGGCCCTGGAAAAGATGCGTGCCGAAATGAAACGCCGAATGCTGGCCATCCAGGACAACGGTTTTATCCCCGAAGGCTCGCCGCTGGAAGGTTACGAAGCGTCGCGTAAACCGGGAGCAGTTCCCTTCGAGCGGGTGGTGGACCTCGCCGACCTGGCCTCGGAACGCAAGGCGGAGAATCTGCCCAAGCTCACCGCGGCACTGGACGATCCCAACGAGGCCATCCGCTGGTGGGGCGCGCTGGGCTGCGCCATGCTCCGCGCGCAGGCCGCGCCGGCCGAGGCCGCCTTGCGCCGGCGGCTGGAGGATCCCTCCGGCGCGGTCCAGTCCGCGGCGGCTGACGCCCTGGCGCAGATGGGCCACGTTGACGCGGCCTTGCCCGCGCTCGAACGCTGGATCACCGCTACCAACGAGAGCTTCTACACCGTTCACGCCGCCAATGTGCTTCTTCGGTTGGGCGAAGCTGGACGCCCCCTGCTCCCGGTCATGAAGAAGCTGTACGCGGCTACTGTGGATGAAACCAAAAACTCACCTGCCGCCTACCTGCACCGCAACCTCCAACGGAACATTGCCCTGCTCGAAGGCCGCCAGCCGGCGCTGGTCTATCCCAAGCCCGAATAGCTCCTTATTCCATGGGTGCTGTCGGCAGGCCCGCTTGGCGAGCATCTTGCTCTCAGCGGTGGGGTGCAACGATGCGAATGGGAACCGGTGACTGGCGCCAGGCTGATCGGCTTTGCTCTCGGCTTGGGCGCATTCCTGCTGCTTGTCCTGCGGTGCGAGCCGGGGTTTGTCTTCCTGCTCGATCACGCCAACCTGCTCTTCCACGAGGCGGGGCATCCGATCGTGGGCGTGTTCAGCTCACGGCTCGAACCCTACGGCGGCACCCTCGGCCAACTGGTCTTCCCCTGCGTGCTGGCCGTGTCGTTCTGGCGCAAGGGCCAGCCGCTGGCCCTTGCCGCCGCGATCATTTGGTTCTTCGAAAACTGGTTCAACATCGCCCGCTACATGGCTGACGCCCGGGCGCTGGAGCTGCCCCTGGTGGGTGGCGGTGATCACGACTGGAACACCATCTTTAATCGCTGGGACGTGCTTCAGTATGATACTCGCATCGCAGCGGCGGTAAGACTGGCCGGCTGGGTCGGCATCGCGGCAACTTGCGCCTGGGTGGGCTGGCGAGCCTGGCAGGACCGCCGCAGCTTGAATATCCGGCCAGATGGCTTAGGGTTAGGTGGTAACCTAGGAAGGAGCACGCTATGCCAGTCAAAACACTGAAGCAGTTTTTGGCTAAAGAGAAAATCAAATACGTCAGCATCATTCACTCAACCGCCTACACGGCGCAAGAGGTGGCCGCCTCGGCGCACATCCCGGGCAAGGAACTCGCCAAAACCGTTATCGTACAACTCGACGGGGAAACCGCGATGGCCGTTCTGCCTGCAAACCGCAAAGTTGTCCTCCAGGATCTGCGAGAAATCACGGGGGCAGATCAAATCAAGCTGGTCCCGGAGGATGAGTTCAAGAAACGCTTCCCCGATTGCGAGATTGGCGCCATGCCGCCATTCGGGAACCTTTACGGCATGCAGGTGTACGCGGCGGCTTCCCTGGCGGACAACGCGGAAATAGCCTTCAATGCCGGCTCGCACACGGAAGTCATTAAGCTGGCCTACAGTGACTTCGAGCGGCTGGTGCGCCCCAAGGTGCTCAGCTTTACCACCTGAACCTCAAGTTGGAGCGCACGCAACGGAGTGCGGGCCCTCGCTCAAGGCGCGGGTTAGGGCGTTCCCGGCAGCGCGCGGACCTTTACGTTCCGGAACCAGGCTTCGCAGTTGTGATCCTGAAGCAGCAGGTGACCCTGGACTTTGTCGCCAAACCCGGCCTTGTTCTTGAACTTGCTGGCCGCCACCCCCGCCTTAACCACCTTGCTGCCGCATTCGTATTCGAGCACTTTCGCCCCATTCAGCCAGTGCTCGACATGATTGCCTCTAACCAGAATGCGTGACTGGTTGGTCTCCCCTGCCGCTTTGATTGGCGGCTTGATTGCCGGCGGCAACACGGCATAGAACGAAGCGGTCAACTGCTTGCGATTCCCCTTATCCACGCCCACGGCGCGCTCGTCGTCAATCATCTGGTATTCGTGCCCCAGCACCTCGTTGCGGGTTTCGAGGACGAAGTACTTGAGGCCGCTGTTGGCCGCCGGAGCCAGCTTCCATTCCCATTCGAGCTCGAAGTCATCGAACTCCGCATCCGTGATGATGTCACCACCGCCTTTATCGCCGCCGCCTTTGCCCAGGCAGTGTAACCAGCCTGCCTCAACGACCCAACCCTTGTCAGGGAACGACTGCTGCCTAAAGCTGCGCCAGCCCTGGGTGTCCTTGCCGTCAAAGAGCAGCTTCCAGCCGGCGGCCGTTTCCGGATCGGTAAGCTGATTGACCTGAGCCGCCGCGAGCATCGGCGCAAGGGCGGCCACAAGGGGCAAGGTCAAGATAGATCGCAAACTGCAGGCAAGTTTCATAACCTCACCCTCTCCACTTCTTCCGCTTCGCCGTCTTCCGGGACAGCGGCTTCTTCGCCTTTGAACGGCTCCGCTGCGGGGTCTTCGCCTTCCGCCGTTTGGTTTTGCCGCCCACCTGGCCGCGGATTCGCTTGGACTTGGCCTTACCGACCGGCTTGCTCGCCTTCTTCGGCACCGGCTTCCGGGCGACCGTCTTGCGGGCCTTTGCGGCTACAGGTTTGGCAGCTTTGCGCGTCTTGATCTCGGCCGCGGGCACCGCAGCTTCGGCTGTCGGCTTGGCCTCCTCCCGCCAGCCGTGCGCGTCGCGCACCGCGATCATGACCCGCAGAATGTCGTTCCAGGTCTCGGGCTGCATCATGACCGCGTTGGGAAACATGCAGCCGTCCCAGCAGACGTGCCGAATCGCCTTGGTCAAGCGGCCATCGTCCCCATGGAGCCAGTAGCCCGCGTGATGGACAATGCTCAGCTTGCCATTCGGGTCGTTCGGCAGGCAGTGGTGTCCCGTCTTGTCATGCGTGCCCGAGCCATGGACGCTCGCGTCGTTCTGCGCGATGTGGAAGTCAATCATCCACGGCCGCAGGGCGCGGGTGAGCGTCTTCATGGCCTCGTTCAAGCGGTGCGGGTCGGACCAGTTCCAATCCGGCGGCAGCAGGGCATCTTCCGGCGCGTTGTAGCCCACCACAAAGAGCAGGGTGTGCGCCATGTCGGCCTGGAACCCCAGCGTTCCGGGCCGGTTCACCCGCTGCAGTAGGTCCAGCATCTTCTTCCAGCTATGCATGCCGCCCCAGCAAATCTCCCCTTCTGCCGCCAGGCGCTCGCCGAAGTCCTCCGCCACGTCGCACGCCTCGCTGAAGGTCTGCGCGATGCGCGCCTGGTTGCCTTCGGGGTCCCTGGCCCAATCCGCCACGCCGCACGCCGAGTCAATGCGCACCACACCGCAGGGCCGGACGCCCACCTCGCTCAGCTTCCGGGCGATGCGACAGGCCTTGCGCACCTGCCCCACAAAACTGCGGCGCTCCTGCTCATTACCCATCGCCGAGCCGCCGCCCGTGCCTCCCCAAACCGGCGCAACCACCGAGCCGACAACGAAGCCCTTTGACCGGACCTTGTCCGCCAGGCGCTTGAGGCCGTCGTCGTCAATGTCAATGCTGACGTGCGGGTCAAAGAGGAACAGGTCCACGCCGTCGAATTTGACCCCATCCACCTCTGCCCTGGCCGTCAGGTCCAGCATGGTATCAAGGTCAATGCAAGGTTCGGCGCCGGGGCTGCCTTTGCCAACCAAACCGGGCCACATGGCATTGTGCAGTTTGGGATAGTTGCTGTGACTATGTTGCGCGCTCATACAGTTGTCGCTTCAGAAAGTGTGCCCTGACCTTGCAAGGAAACCTGGTGGCAGGCAATCCCAAAGTGCGCCTGTCGCTGCCACGAAAGAGTTCGCGGGCATCTATGCCAAATCACAGTACGCGCATGCGGGCAGGGCGGCTATTTTCCTGCGGACTTGTCAATCTCATAGGACACGCCGGGGAAAATCCGCACATAATCCTGTATCGGCACTTCAAACACCCCTTGGGTAGTTGCGTAGCCGTTCTTCAGTCCGGCTACGCCCTTTGGCTTGTGCGTGGGCCCGTAAGGATTAAACAGCCGAACCATCTTCCGGGCTGAGTCATAGCCCAACACGGTAAAACAATGGCTGTGCGAGATCCCCTGCGGCAGCGCCACCCTCGGGTTCTTCGCCGTGCAAGTGGTCATGATTCTATGCGCGGCGGTGAGGCGAACCAGCAGGTCGTGCAATCGCGCCTCTGGATCGCCCTGACCATCCTTGCGCCAAACATCCACCGGAGCCCGGCTTGTAAGATGCCCGGTCAGCAAGGTGACCACCGCTCGGGGATTGCCTCCGCCCAGCAAATCTGGCGAAGCCACGTCATCACCTTCGAGCAGCGTTCCGGTGCGCGCTTCGCGCCGTTCCTCCCGGATGGAGGCAAAGGCCTTCTCGATTACATTGAGCCATATACCCCGGTCAGAAGCAATTCTGGCCCCGAGCAGCAACTCGGCATCGGTTAATGGTGGGACGATGCAGACTCTTCCGCTTCCAAAATGCACTTCATTGGTTCCTCCGGAGAGGGGTATGATCATCGCCCGCACCGCCTGGCGGTCGCGGTTGACCAGCCCAGCGACTGCGGCCAAAAGGTAGCAATCGCCAACCACTCCCTGCTGGAAGGCTCGCAGGTTGGGGTCCCCAGCCATGAAAAGCGTGCGATGCGCAGCCCTAAGCCGCAGGAGATCCGAGCCATACATCGAGATGTAGCCCCGGTCCTTTGCCAGGTCATTCAACCGCAAGCGCGAGAAACCGGGAAAGCGGGGTTGTTGTTTAGGAATGCGCTTGCGCAGGGCAGCGACCGCGGCTGCTTCCGAGTCGCGGACTGCAGGGGCTTCAATCAGTGCGTTGAGTTCCTTAAGACTCAGGACCATGTCGCCGTCGCGATCCCATTGGGCGAACCGGTTGTCAATCAACGCTTGCGGGCTCGGCCCGAGAATCTTCAAGACTTGCCTCGGCGCAGGCTGTGAGGGAACCTGCACCGCCACTTGGCCGAAAAGCGCATCTGTCGTCAGCATCGTCGCGAACACCATTGCAAGCCGCACTGTTTGCCGCGATCCAGGCGTCGCAAGTGATAGAAGGTTGCTTCTTATATATGCGCTCGTACTGAGCGTTGCGTGGCTGAGGGAGAATTGGTTTTCGGGCTGACAACGCATGCCGTGACCATATTCAAGGACATAAGCGGGCGTCAACCGTCTTCATGCGGCAGTTCCCGCCCCGATCACCTCGCCGACTTTGAAGCCCCGAATTCAGCAAGTCCGCAAAGACTGGAAACCCACGGCCTGTGTCCGGCGTTGCCTCCACAGGGATTTGGCCTTAACTTCGAAACAGCTTGAACGGCACGAAGCATACCAATGACGCCCTCATGCGCGAGCTGTGCGCCGCGTGCGGGCTGTGCTGCAATGGCGTGCTCTTCGCCGATGTGCGGCTGCAGCCCGGCGACGACCCGGCGCAACTGCGGTCGCTCGGCTTGCCCCTGTGCGCCACCCGCTCTGCCGCGCGCCTGCCCCGCTTTGGACAGCCGTGCGCCGCATTCGAAGGCTCTCGATGCCGGCTTTACGCCGACCGGCCGACGTATTGCCGCGAGTTCGAGTGCGTGCTCCTGCAGAGCGCCAGGGCAGGCCGCACCCAGCCTGCCGCCGCCTTGAGCATCATCCGCACAGCCCGGGAGCGAGCCGAGAAGGTCCACCGCCTGCTCCATGCCTTGGGAAATACGGACGACCAACTCCCCCTGGGTGCCCGGTTCCGTCACACCAGCAAACGCCTCCAACAGCAGGAACTGACTGACGATGCGGCTGACACCTATGCCCAACTGACGCTCGCCGTGCACGACCTTAACCTGCTCCTGGGCGACGCTTTCTATCCGGGCACCGCGGCGCCGATGCGGAAGCCGGGCACGCGGCGAACTGCAGTGGCCGCGGTGTGCGCCGCGTTTGCCTTGCTCACTGCCGCCGCCGACCAGATCGAGCTGAACAACGGAGACCGTTATGCCGGCCACGTCCTATCGGTCACAACCAACACCGTCGTGCTCCAAAGCGACGAGCTGGGGACCCTGCGCCTGGCACGGAGCAGGGTCGCCGTCATCAGACTGGGCGCCGCGCCGGCGAACACACTCCCTGCCCTGCCCTTGCCAACCAATGCGTCGTTGTCCGCGCCAGTGACTGCGTCCACCAACACGGCCGCCAAGCCGTCATCGGCGCTCAGCGGTCTGGGTCCCAGCACCAACCTTATCCAGCAGGTGCAAAGGCAATTTCTCAGCGGCGCCGGGGCCGAAGCCAACGACAAGTTCAACGAACTGCTTGGCGGCCTGATGAGCGGCAAGCTGAGCGTGGACGACATCCGCGCCCAGGCAAAGGCCGCTGCCGACCAGCTCCGCGCCCTGCAACGCGACTCGGGCGAGGATGCAGGCTTCGCCGCCGGCGCCTACTTGTCTATCCTCGACCGTTTCCTCAAGGATTCCGCGCCTTCCAGTTCGGCAACGAACGCTCCCGGACACCCGTCCGACTCCAAACCCGCTCCCACTCAACCGGCAGACTAAGACGGTTGCAGGGAATACTATTTACGCGCCGCAATTCCAGCAACTTGCGCAATCAACATGGGGCACACACCGCGGCCTAACCGGCATCTCACCGGCCAGACCCCACCCACACATTAGTGCCCGGGCACTTGCCGGATCCGGTAGTAGCGACCCGCGAACTTCGCGGCGTTCTCATCCTCGAAGGCAAACGTCCCGTCGCCCTGATCCTCGGCCAGCCCAATCGCCTCCCACGTCACCAGGTCGGTGGACGCTTCCACCACGCACACCCACTCCGCCGGCGCGGCGAATTGCATTCTCGCCCGACCATGAGCGGGGGAGCTGACGGAGATGCACTTGACGTACGGTCGGCCGCCATGATGACTACCCCCGGCCAGCAACGCGTTGATGATCTCCTGCGCCGCGCGTGTAAACGCCGCCGCCAGCGCTGGGTCATTCTGTGCAACCTGGGCCTGCACCTTGTTCTGGAACGCCGCCAACTGATTGTCGGCCGTGATCGCGTTGCCCCGGTCGAGCGAGGCCAGCACCGCCGAGAGTGTGGCGACGAGCGGCTGAGAGCGTGGCCAACTTGCGGTGACCTGGGCGATCAGACGCTTGACCGCCTGCGCGACGGTGATGATTTCGAGGGTGAAGGCATTGGTGGCCGCCCGTTTCCCGTCATTGACCACCAGCGCCAGCGAGTGGCCGCCGACCGGCAACACGACCACCGCCACAATCCCGTGCGCCAGCGGATTGGGGTCGCCCTCCCTATACCAGACGCACTGTAGCGGGTCGCCGTCGGCATCCCAGGATTGCGTGCCATCGAGGATCACTTGCGCATTCACGTCGTTTCCGGAAATGGCCGTGCGCCGCGTCGCGCCGGCATCCGCCACCGGCGGGTGGTTCACGATGATGTTGCTCTCCACAAACCAAGCCGAGCTGTTGTATTGCCCTTCGGCGACAAAACCGCGGGCGCGCAGGATGGCTTTGCCAGGAAGCGCAGCCTCACTCAACTGCCAACCTCCGCCGATGCGCGCGCCAGCGCCGAGGCCGATCCAGTCGGTCCCATTGGTGGAGGTGTCAAAGGTGGTGTGCCAGACCTCGGGGCTGGTCCCCCCACGGAGCCACGTAATTGTCGAGCCGTTAAAGTCGAGACTCTCCGCAGCCGGATCGGTGTTGTTGAGCCGGCCCAGATTGCTGCGAGGTTGGCCTCCCAGCGTCGAGAACGAGCCGCCGACCAGGATTTTCCCGTCCGCCTGCAACGCGAGGGCGCTGACGCCGGGGCTTGGGATTGGATGGAAGCTGGAATCCAGACTGCCATCCGCGTTAAGCCGTCCCAGTCCGTTCCGGAGCAAGCCACCCAAGTTGGAAAACCAGCCGCCCACCAGAATCTTGCCGTCGGCTTGCAGCGCCAGGGAGACAACGCTCCCATCGGCCCGGGGATTAAAGCCGGCATCCACAGCGCCGTCGGGTTCCAGCCGCCCAAAGTAGCTGCGGCTTTCTCCCCCCAGAGTGCCGAACTGGCCGCCGACCAGAATCTTGCTGTCAGCCTGAACTGCGAGACAGAGAACGCCACCGTCCACCCCGGCGTTGAAACTCACATCCAGCGTGAGATCTGGATTAAGCCGGCCCAAGTTGGTGCAAGTCTGCCCAGCCAGCGCACTGAAATAGCCGCCCACCAGAATCTTGCCGTCCGCCTGCACCGCGAGAGAATTCACTGCGCTATCAGAGCCAATGTCAATCGGGGTGTCCAGTGTGCCATCCGGATTGAGCCGGCCCAGGTTGGTGCAGTTCTGCCCGCCCAGCGTCGTGAAATAACCGCCCACCAGCATCTTGCCATCCGGCAGCGCCGCCAGGCAATTCACCGGCCCATCCACTCGGGGATCGAACCCAAGGTCAACGGCGCCGCTGGCCTCGAGCCGGGCCAGGTTGCTGCGGCTTTCGCCGCCCAGAGTGCTGAACTGTCCGCCCACCACGATCTTGCCGTCGGTCTGCAGCACGAACGCAAGGGGAAGGCCATCGGCGCCAGGATCAAACCCGGCGTCAGCGGTGCCGTCGGCATTGAGGCGGGCGAGGTTGGTTCGGAACTGCCCCCCCAGAGTGGTGAAGTAGCCTCCCGCCAGCACCTTGCCGTCCGGTTGAATGGCAACGGCCTGGACAAGGTCGTTCGCGCCCGGGTCAAACTCGTCGGGCAAAACTACATTCACGCTCACCAACGCCAACCGGCTGGTCACGACACCCACCGGGTTAGCGACAACCACGTCATAATAGCCATCATCGGCAAGCTGCACATTGGTTAGGCTAAGAAAGCTGTCGGTCGCCCCGGCAAGGTCGGCACCCGCCTTGCGCCATTGGTAACTAAAGGGCGGGGTGCCGGCCACGCTAACGCCCAAGCTAACATCCTCATGGTGATTGGCGTAAGCATCATCAGGCCCGCCCGTGATGAGTGGGTCAATAACGGTCAGGGTCGCCGCCGCGCTGGTAATGGTCTCGCCCGCCGCGTTGGTGATGACGACGGAATAGTCGCCCTGATCAGCGGCCAGCAAGCCGGTCAGGGTCAGACTCATGGTGGCAGCGCCCCAGACATTGCCGCCATCAACCAGGTTGGCGCCGTTCTTGCGCCACTGGTATTGGAGGGGGCCGGTGCCCCCGGCATAGACACTGAAGGTGGCGCTGCTGCCGGCATTGTTGGTGCGGCTGACGGGCTGGGTAAAGACGGCTGGCGGCCCGATCGTGGTTTCCACGCAGGACCCGGAACCGTCGTGCCATCCGCCGCAGGTATAGCCCCGGGCACTGATGGTCACAGGCATGGGCAGCGAGACGTTGAACAACCCCCAACCGCCATCTATCCGCTCGCCCTCGCCGAGCTCCTGCCAGCCAGAATCCTCGGTCCAGTATTGAAATGTCGCGCGCCAGACTTCCGGGCCGGCTCCACCGCGCAGCCAGGTCAGGCTCTCCCCATCAAATTCAAGGGTGTCAGTGGCCAAATCGGGATTGGGAATCAACCCGAGGCGGCTGGCAGGGAGTCCGGCCAACCTGTTGAACGTGCCGCCAACCAGAACCTGCCCGTCGGCCTGAAGCGCGAGCGCATACACGATGCCATTGGCACCGGTACTGAACGTGGCGTCCAGCGTGCCATCGCCATTGATCCGGGCCAGATTAGTGCACACCTGCCCGCCCAGCCGGTTGAACTGTCCGCCGACCAGGCAACGGCCATCGGCTTGCAGCGCAAGAGAATAGACCGGGCCGTTCGCGCCGATATAGAATGTGTCATCCACCGTCCCGTCGTAGTTAAACCGGGCCAGGTTGGTACGGATGAGCCCGCCCGCCTTGCTGAACGAGCCGCCCACCAGGATCTTCCCATCCGACTGCAAAGCAAGGCAATGCACTGTGCCCACCACCCCCGGTTTGAAAGTGTCGTCCCGCGTGCCGTCGCTATAAAGGCGGGCAAGGTTAGTGCGAGCCTGGCCCCCGAGCTTGCTGAAGGAACCTCCCAACAGAATCATGCCATCCGGCTGCAAGGCGAGGGCATATATAGTGCCGCTGCTCTCCGGGTTAAAATCAACATCCAGCGTTCCCTCCGCATTCAATCGGCCGACGTAGCGGCGGCTCTTGCCACCGAGAGAAGTGAAGGCCCCGCCCACGACAATTTTGCCATCGGGCTGCAAGGCCAGAGAATACACATAATTGTTGGCGGATGGCTTGAAGTCGGCGTCCACGGTGCCATCGCCGTTGAGCCTCCCCAGGCGGCTACGGCTCTGCCCGCCCAACCTGGAGAACGCGCCTCCGGCCAGAATCTTCCCGTCCGGCTGCACGCTGAGCGCATACACCCCGCCGCTGTTGACTGGATGGAAGCTAGCATCCAGGGTGCCGTCGGCATTGATCCGGCCGATGCCAGTCCGGCTCTGGCCCCCGAGCCGGCTGAACAGCCCCCCGACCAGAACCTTCCCGTCCGGCTGCAGCGCCAGGGCATAAACGGTGCTGCTGGCGCCAGGACCGAAGACGTTGGTCGGTTGAGAATACGCGGGCGCTCCCAGCATCAAGCCGGCCAGCACCAGCACGGCCGCGACCCGGCATGCGTAATAGAGATGGAACTTTGCGATTTTCATAAAATACTCATTGCTTTGGTTTCTGGGCGTGCCCGCAGACACTGAGCACTGCATGCAAAACCACAGGTTGTTACTCTCTCATTCGTCATTGGGACAATCCATCGTTTAACCCGCTTACGGCAAATGCACCCGGAAGAACTGGGCGGGATGATTAGTCATGGGCACGGACAGGACTATCCCCTCCGCCGGCACGGTGTTGGTCTGGAGCGGCTTCCAGTGCCTCAGATCTTCAGAACTCTCCAACACAACCAGCTTGCCGACGGGACCATTCCACCGCATCTGAATCTGCCCGTTGGACACCGCAGTCTTGCCAATGCAGACCGCCGTTGGGAAGTCTCCAGCCAGCGCGAGCGCTTGCGGCCTAGCTTTGGTGGCGGTAGTCGAAATCAATTCCTGCAAATATCCCCCATTATTGTTCTGTGAAGAATATCCCGAAATGCGCGTGTTCTTGATCACCCCGATTCCCAAAGCCCACCACTCCTCATCAACCTTGTTCACACTTCCCGCTGTCTTCGTGAACCGCAGATGCAAGCAGTCGGGGTAATATCCGGCGGGGACCGTAACTTCTGTTTGCCCGCGCAGTTCCACTCTGAGCGACACAGTCCCAAGGGATCTTCCCTGCTTGTCGCAATAGACTCCCGTTCGGGTTACCGATTGCCCAACCGCCATCCGCGTTGGAAGCGGTGTCATCGGGAAGCGCCCAGATTCTTCCGGCTCAGTATCGTGCTCCGGCTCTGCATTGTCATCGAATCCGTAGAATGCAAAACCGTTGCTGACCGAGGTGTAATCCTGCCAGTTCTCGGTGGAATCGAACACCCCATCGCTGTAATAGCCGTAGTCTGAATCGAGCACGCACACCTGCCGCGTGACGGCGGACGGGCACGGAAGCACCAGGCTGTAGTTTATGTCTGCCATGCGTACCCGCGTATGGGTGGCGCTTGACCAATCCGGACCCTGGTATAGCCAGACGGCACCCGGTTGCGGGGGGTAGTAATAATCCGCCAGCGAGTAAGTTAGAACGTACGTGAAACTAACCCTGTTGGTCGCCGACCAGTTCCCCACCGTGTCCACCGCATACGCCCGCAACACGTTCGTACCTGGTGTCAGATTGACCCCCACCGTCCAGTTGCTCCAGTTGTTGCCGGTCGAAACATTCGTCCACGCCCCCTCGTTCAATTGCAACCACACGTTGGAAACCCCCACATTGTCCTTCGCCGTGCCCTTCACCGTGAATAACGCGTTGCTCCACCGCTGGCTCGCTGTGGGCGCCGCGATCACCACCGTCGGCTTCGCCACGTCCACGAAGTTCGCCTGCAGACACAGGTTGGATTGCATCACGAAGCGCAGCACCTGCTTATTGGTCAGGAATTCGCACGCACAGGTGGTCCAATTCGTAAGCGCAAATCCGGTCACGGCCGTCGCCGTCATCGTGTAACTCTTGCCGATCTCCAGCACCGCGTTGCTGTAATTGGGTGAGAGCGTGCCCCGGCCCGTCGTCTGCACCACCAACCGGTCGCTCAGCACATAGACAACATTGGCGCTGTTGGTCCTCGACCGGTTGCCGATGCAGTCCTCCGCATAAACCCACAGCATGTTCGTTCCCGGAGTCAGTTCAACCTCCGCCATCCAGTTCGTCCAACCGTTATCCGTCCTGGCCCGCGCCCAGTCGTTGGTGTTGAGTCTATACCACACCTCCGCCACACAGATATTGTCCTTTGCCGTGCCCGTGACCGTAAACACCGCGTTGCTCCACCGCTGCCCCGCCTTCGGCGCCGTGATCGTGTTGGTCGGCTTCGTCACGTCCACGAAGTTCGCCAGCAACGTCAGGTTCGACTGCATCCGGAACTGCAGCGTTGGATTGTTGGTCGTCAAACTGCCCGCCCAGTTGGTTGAAATCACCCAGTTGGTGAATGCGTAACCGCTAATCCCCGTGGCCTTCATACTATAGAGCTTCCCGATCTCCAGCACCGCGTTGCTGTAATTGGGTGAGAGCGTGCCCCGGCCCGTCGTCTGCACCACCAGCCGGTCGCTTAACACGTAAATGAAACTCACGCTGTTGGTCGCCGACCGGTTCCCCGCCGCATCCACCGCACAAGCCTTCACCACGTTCGTCCCCGGCGTCAAACTCACCTCCGCCGTCCAGTTGGTCCAGTTGTTGCCGGTCGAAGCATTGGTCCACGCCCCCTCCTTCACTTGAAACCAGACGTTGGAAACCCCTGCATTATCCTTCGCGGTACCCTTCACCGTGAATACCGCGTTGCTCCACCGCTGGTTCGCTGTGGGCGCAGTGATTGCAAGCGTCGGCTTCACCACGTCCACGAAGTTCGCCTGCACACAAAGATTGGACTGCATCACGAAGCGCAGCACTGGCTTATTGGTCAGGAATTCGCCCGCACAAGTGGTCCAATTCGTAAAAGCAAATCCGCTCACTGCCGTCGCTGTCATCGTGCAGGGCCTCCCAATCTCCAGCACCGCGTTGCTAAAATTCGGCGAGAGCGTACCCCGGCCGGCCATCTGCACCGCCAGCCGGTCGCTCAGAACATAGATGAGCTTGTTGGTGGCCCAGGACTGCACCCCATCCCTATCTGCGGCCCAGGCCTGCAGCAGGTTCGTGCCTCCTAACGGGAGAGAGACTTCTGCCGTCCAATTGGTCCAGTTATTGGTGGTGAAGGCGTTCACCCAGGGACCGGCCCCCACTCTGACCAGCACATTGCTGACCCCGAGTGTGTCCGACGCCGTTCCGCGCACAATCACCACGGAGTTGCTCACCCGCTGGCTGCTGGCTGGAAAGCTAATGCCAAGCTTGGGCGCATCCAGCGCCACTTGCACCAACGCTGACGCGCTCGATACGCTGCACACCGCATTGCTGACCGTCAGCCTGTAGGACCCCGCATCCGCCAACAGTGCCGGACTGATCGTCAAAACCGGCCCTCCCGTCCCGCTCACCCGGCTGCCATCGTGCAGTTCCGCGTCGTCCTTGAGCCAGCGATAGCTTAGCCCCGCCCCGGGCGTGGCCGAAGCGCTCAGCTTCACCGTGCTCCCGTGTTTCACGGACACACCCTTGGGCTGAGACGAAACACGGGGCGGGACCGGCACATTCGTTGCAGCAAGGTTCATCACATCAACTCCGCCGACGGTCCCACTGGCAAGGCCGGCCCACACATTCGGCGTCACCAGCTTCCTGACCAAACCGGCCCCGGGCGCGATGATCGCCGTCATATACGCCTGGGAAATCGTGCCATAGCCCGGCACCGTGGCAGTCTCCTTGGCCGTCAGATTCAGGCAGTTTGCGTAGGTCCCCGCCGGGACGGTCACTGTCCCCGCCGAGGTGACGGTTATGGTGAACGTTGCGGGATACGTCACTCCCGACTGGCGGACCGTCGTACGCGTCGTTCGGGTGCCCCCACTCATCAACATCTCTTCATCCAGCAGCAACACCGGCGGGTCAAAGGTGATCGTAATCCATCCCGTCTTCGCACTGATCAGGTACAGGCTGTCTCCGTCTACCTGTTCCATTTCATAGGCTGAATCGTTCACTGTCTCCCACCCGACCTTATACAGGCCGTAGCCGTAATCGGCGACAGACAGGTATAATTCGCCGTCACTGTAGGCAAAAGTCTTGTTGTCTCCATCGTTTAGCGGCCAATACGTGTTCAGCCAGCACCCGGCCAAAACCTGGGAGTTGAACAACACAAAGGAGATCAATGCGAGCTGTTGCGTGTAGCGTTTCATATTCTAATCATGGTTATAGGTTTTCACTGAGTCGGCTCATGGCCTCAGGACGCGGAAGAGCCGCGCGGGTTCTCCCCGGTTCGTCACCTGTAGGAACTGGAACGAGTTAGTCAAGCTCAGGCACTCTACCGTCAGCCAATTGGAGCCGGCCCGAACACTTGTGGCAGACTCAAGCCAGTACTGAGTCGTCGGCTGCTTATAGACCAACAGCAATACATTTGACCCCGAGCGCGAGTTCAGCTCAAGAATTGGAGGGTCCGCAAAGAACTCATACGCCCGGTAGAACTGGCTGGGCTTGGCCGCCTCAATCCCGAACTCCCGAGACAGGCCGGTCATCGGCGTGTGCCAGCCAAACTGCCACGCCCCCGCCAGCACGTTCGTCCGCCACTCCAGGGCATAGCTCGAACCGGGCTTGCCGTATAAGGTGAGAGTCGGCTCGCCGATTAGCCCATTCCGGGCCTCAAGGAGCGGTTCTCTGCCGATCAGCACCACTCTTCCAGGCAGCCCCGAAGCGTTCTCCGCCGTGTCGCCGTCGGGCTTGAGCGCAACTATGTTGGAAATCCCCAGCGTCACGAAGGCGGAGGATTGATTGGAAAGCGCTGTGAACCAGAACTGGGCCACGTTGGTCGGGCCATACAGCACGCTGGCGGCTGGCAGCGTGAAGCTCAGCCGGACCTGGTCCGGTTGGAGCAGGTCCACCTGCTGCGTCAGCACGGCGGCGGAATTCACCGTCAGGTCAAAGTTGGTGAAATTGCCGCTGGAGAAGTGCACCGTGAATGCCATGTTGGTTAGAGCGGTGCTCGAAACCAGGTTCACGGGCACCGAGCTAGTCGTACCCGCCAGCATCACCGTTTGTCCGAGGCTCGCCTCGACGCATTCAGGCACGGCAGCGGTGAAGTTTACCGAACTGCGCGCGGGCGGCCACTCACAAAGCGCAGCCCAAAGCGTGATGACGTAGTTGCTGCTGCCCTGGGCGCAGGTCGGCGTCCACCGGACCACCCCGTTCGACACCACGGAAGAGCCGACGGGGTTCCCAGGATCAGTGCTCCAGGTGAGACATGCATTGGGATCACACCCCTGGTTGGTAAAGACCAGCAGGCTGCCAACCACCACCGTGCGGTTGGTAGGCGGTATTAGACAGGGCGGTGGAAAAACCCGGAGCCGGGCTCCCACGCTGAGGGTGCTCCCGGCCACGCTGGTGATGGAGACGCTGTAAGTTGTGCCGTCGTCGCTCAACTGGACGTTGGGAATGGCTAGCGTCGCCGCAGTCTCGCCTGACAGATTAGCCCCATCTTTAGACCATTGGTACAGGAACGGTGCTGTGCCAGAGACCGACACGCTGAATGTTGCCGTCCCTCCAACTACATTCGTGCAATTCTGAGGCTGCCCGGCAATAAACGGCCGCACCCTCAAGCTAGCCGTGGCGCTATCCAGAGAGCGCACCGCGTTCGAAACCCTTACCCTATACCCACCCGCATCGGCTACCTGGATGCCGGTGATCGTCAAGCATGCGTTGGTCGCCCCAGCCAATGCCGTCCCGTCCTTGAACCATTGGTAGGTGAAGGGTTCGGTGCCACCGGCTATGACACAGAACGTGGCGCTAGCGCCCAGGAAGGCATTCACGTCTTCTGGCTGCTGAGTGAGGTACAGGTCCGCATTGTATCCAAGGGTGTAGGATCCTGTGCTGTCATAGTCCAGCAGGTGGAAATAGGGTGGAATATTGAATGGGAACGTGACCCCGGGAGTGGTCCACACGTTCGAGCCGGGGAACAGTGATTTACCATCGGACCGCCGCACGTAGCTCAACGGCAGGCCGGGGGCCGGGTCGGGAATGCGGACGTACACCCAGTTCGTCAGCGGCGACTCAGGCAGGGTCAGGAGGATATTGGTGTAGTCGCGTTGCGGCGGGCCGACCAACACCGCGTTCGTCATTGAGATTACCGGCCTTATCGCGCCGTCGCTCAGATGAAGGCTGTCCGCCAGGGTGTTGGTCGGATATCCTTCGCCTACCAGGAAATCCGGCAGGCCGTCGTCCGTTGGCACGTCGGCGCGGACCACATGCACGAGCGGATGGATGCCAACCCGTTGAATCAGCGATAGAGCCAGGTTGGTGGGCCCCAGGATCAGAGCCAGGTTCGTCTCGCCCCAATCGTCCAGGTGCCTGAAGGTAGCGCGGTAGTCAATGAAGTTCGCCTGCAAGGAGGAGGTCAGCCACCAAATGGCTTCCACGGTATTGCTCGGCCCAAGGTTGCCCAGGTTCAGGTTCAAATCAGGTGGGACCGGCTGGCTGTTGGTCTCGGCCCCGACCAGGTTGAAGTTCATCAGCAGACCGTTGGTGTTGTTCCTGATCTCCGGCTCCGCCGCCTCCATCTGGATGGACCTGGCCGTGCCGTAGCCTTCGTTGCGCATGATCATCCCGACGGCGAACGGCAGCGCCGCCTCGGTGAGCGGGGTGAACGGATTATCGCTATAGGCGATCCGCTCCCAGAAGTAATCCAGGACCAGCCGTGGATCGGGCTGCACCGTGATCGGCACCGGGTAGAGCCGGATGCTGATCGGCTGGCCATCCTGGACGAAGGAGATCGTGCCGCCGACGGTGTAGGCGGTGGCAGCCGTGGGCGCGGCGTTGGTGGCCGGAACCAGCTTCCAAACCACGCGCCCCGCGGACTCACAGCCTAGCTCGCCGGTGCCGTCCACTTCGGTGAGCCCCATTAGCTCTCTGCGGCTCACACCAAACCGGTCGGCGGCCGCGTGTTGCGTCTCGTCCCGGAGGTCCAACGTAACCGCGACGTTGGTTAACGGCGAAGTGGTCGAGTGGTTGACCATCTCCAGCGTGGCCGTAAAGGTGTTCCGGACGACGGTGATTCTCTGCCGGAACTGGAGCGTGCCCCTGATAATGAGGTAATCGTAGTTGTTGGTGCCTCCACCGGGCGGGGGGTACCATTCGCCGCCCCCGGAGCCGGTCACACAGTCCGAGTCGTTCGCCCGGTAGCATTGGATGGGCAGCGAGAATTCACGGGTCTGGGTCTCCACCGTGGCCTGGTAATCCAGATGTCCGTAAAATCGGCTGGGCCCCGGCTCCGTGGTGGCCTGCTGAATAAATAGGACCGTTACCACGAAGTTCGTCTGCGGGAGCAGCGGGCCAAGCTCCATCACCGGCGGTTCCATTCGCCAGTGTGGGTGGTCGTTGGTAAAGATCAGTCTCGCCCCCTCGGCCAGGAGATCACTGCGGTTGTGAATGGTGAAGTTGACCTCATTAGTAACCGACCTCAAGGAGCACAGGTCTATTTCGTCGGGCTCGATGATCACCGGCGGGTTCGGCACGCAGTCCCAGGGATTGGCGTTGTTGAGCGCGATCACCGGCGAGAACGAACGCGTCTCGCCTTCGACCGTGGCGTGATAGGCCAGACTCGCGGGGATGGCGGCGGGACCGTCTACGGCCGAAGGCAGCCTGCGGAAGCGCACCGGTATCACCACGCTCGATTGCCCGGGCAGGTTGCCGAGGTTCGACACGGAAGGCTCGATCTGCCAGCGCAGGTGCGGGCCCAAGACCAGTGCCACGCCCTCGGCGGGGATGAGACTCTGATTGGTAATGGTGAAGCTTACCCAGTTCGTCTCCGTCGTGAAATTACACAAGTTGGTGCGGTCGGGCTGGATGATGACCAGCGGCGAGGGCACGCAATCCCAAGGATTGGCATTTTCGAGCGTGGCGGACCGTGAGAACCAGCGCGTCGCGCTGCCCAGGGCAGCCCAGTAGGCCAGGCGGGCTTCGATCTGTGACGGCCCGCTGGTGGGGGAGGAGACTTTGCGGAACCGCACCGGCACCACCACCTGCGCGTGCGGCGCCAGGCTTCCGAGGTTGGTCACCAAAGGCTCGATCTGCCAGTGCACGTGGGCATCCAAGGCCAGGTTCAGCCCCTGGACCACCATGGCACTCCGGTTGCTGATCGTGAGGTTGACCCAGTTTGTCTCCGCGGTGAACTCGCACAAGTTAGTGCGGTCGGCCTCGAGGGAGACAAACGGCGGCGGAACGCAATCCCAGACATCGGCGTTCCGCACCGGGATCGGCGCCGAGAAGGGGAAGCTGCCATTGTTCCCCGTGAAGTGGCAAAGCAGTTGGCCGTCCATGGTGGAGGGCACGTTTTCGTTGGGGGCGATCTGCCGGATGCTGACCGGAACCTCGACCGTCGAGTGGGCCGCCAGGTGGCCCACCGCCTGCGCCAGCGGCCGGACCTCCCACGCGGGGTGCGGGGGAAAGAGCAGTTGCACATCCCTGGCTTCAGCCAGGCCATGGTTCGTGATGGTCAGATTCACTTGCGTGCTCCCCGCTCCATAATTGCACAGGTTCAACTCCGCCGGCACCACGCTCAAGTAGGGCAAGGGCACCGCCGTTTCAAAGCCCGCCAGCAACTGGATGTCGTAATGGTCGGGGTCCTCGGTGGGCAGCACCACCCAGGTGTAGCTGACGGTCTCGCGCGAAAGGAAGGCCACGACTTCGTTCGTCCGGCCCGCGGCCACCAGGTACGTCGTGCTGAAACCGCCATGGTTATCCCCGCCGACCTCAATGTCATAATAGGCCTCCGCGAGGTCCGGGAAGAGCACGGCCCCAGACGCGTCAGTCACGCCGCTGGCCACGCTCGCGCCGGTCCAATGGTCGCTCACCTGGACGGTCGCGTGGGCCACCCGCGGCGCGCCTTCCGCGTAATAGGTGTACTCATCCACGGCGACCACTTGCAGGCTGCCCACGTTGGTGGAAACACACATGAACTCGCACGGCAGCGTCAGGTCGGTCTCCACGGCATGGAAGAGAATGTAGCTGGAATACGAAGTGAGCGGAACATCGTCCCCTGGCCTCAGTGCCAGCATGACCGCACGTGTCTCACCCGCGCCCAGCGAGGCGATCCGCCCGGCGGAGACCAGCGAGAGCCACGGTTCGCTCGGGATCAACACTTGAACGTCGTGCGCCGGGGCGCCCCCGGTATTGGACAGTTGCACTTCAACCAGAGTCTGGCCGCCCCGCAACATCGCCGCTCGCAGGGACGCGGGAGCGGCGGCCAGTTGGGGAACGGGCGGGGCGATTTCGATCGTCAGGGGCAGGTCATTCGTCGCTCCCTCGGCACTGGTGACGCGCAGCCGGCAGCTCGCACTCGCCGGGCTGGGGCCGGTCGCCTTGAGCACGTAACTCAGGGTGTTGGTCCCGTTGCCTGCCAGCGTGCCGGGCGGCGAGCCTTGGAATGTCACGTTCGTGAACGTCACATTGGCAGGCGCGTCCACCAGGGTGGCAGCCAGGCCGGAAAGCGGCACACCGGTCAGGTTGCGCAACTCGACACAGTTGGTGAGCGGGACGCCGACAATCAGCCGATGCGCCACCTCGTTCGTGCCGAAGCCGATGCCCACGATGGCAAAATCGTCTCCCGGCGGGGGCATGGGCTGGCCCGGCAACCCGGCGCTGACCTGGTATTGGCCCGTCTCACCCGCCAAAGGCTGGAAATATACTGTGGCCTCGCCATTCGTCCCCGTGGTAACGGGCAGAGTGCGCGTTGTGCCGGCAGTCTTGACGTACACCACCACTGCCAGGTTCGGGATGGTGTTGCTGGTGCCGCAATCAAAGGTCCGCACATGGAGCACCAGAGCCCCCCCCATGGCGTTGGTCGAGCGGTCGGCGGATACGGTGATGCAAGGGCTCCAGATCGTGAGCAGCGCATCGGCGCTATTGGTCGAGCCGGCAGCGTTGCTTACCACCACGCGATACAGTCCGGCGTCGCTGGACTCTACGTCGGTCAGGCTCAAGGTGGCCGTGGTCGCACCGGACACACCGCCGCCATCCACCAGGTGGTTGGTGCCGTCCTTGATCCACCGGTAGCTCAGCGGCGCCGAACCGGTCGCCGCCACCGTGAAGCTGGCAGCGGTGCCAATGAGATTCGTGCTGCTGGCGGGCTGCGCCGTAATGACCGGCGCCATCGGAACACTGAGGTTGACAACCTGGCCCGTGCTCGGAATGCCGTTGACGAACACCGTCGCCAGTGCCCAGCCGGGCGGAAACCCGCTGACCGGAACCGAGCTGAAGGAGTTGGCGGACCAGTTGGTGGCAAGCAACGACAACGTCTGGCCGCTTTCCAGGCTCCGCAGTTGCACCACCGGATGGTCGGCCGGCGAGTCTTGCGTGCTGCCGCTCGAACCACCCGACACGCCCCGAAACCCGGAGCCCGTAACGGTCAGGCTGCCACCCAGGTTGAGTGGTGAGGTGACCGTGGCAATCTGCGGCTGCCAGGGCGCACTGAACCCCAGACCAACATCATACAACTCTGCGCTGGAAAGAGGGCCGCTGGCATCATTACCGCCCCCCACGAGCAGCACCTTTCCACTAAGTAGTAACGTCGCGGTGTGGTACCTGCGTTCGGTGTTTATGGCGCCGCTGGTTGTCCACGTTCCGGTGGCTGGGTCGTACATCTCCGGGCCGGTGCCGCCGCCAGCGCCTCCGGCGACTAGCACTTTCCCGTTGGGCAGCAAGGTCGCCGTGTGTGACCAGCGTGCCTTGGCCAGCGCACCAGTCGCCGTCCACGTCCCGGTGGCCGAATCGTAGACCTCTGCGTTGGTAAGATAACCGCTGGTGGTGTTGTAGCCCGCTGCGACCAGCACTTTCCCGTTGGGCAGCAAGGTCGCCGTGTGCGCCCCGCGTGCGGTGGCCATCTCACCCGTCGTCGCCCACGTCCCAGCGGCTGGATCGTAGAGCTCCGCACTTGATAGAAGATAGCCGCCTCCTCCTGCGACTAGCACCCTTCCATTAGGCAGTAAGGTCGCTGTGTGCCCTCCGCGACTGGTGTTCAGTGCGCCGGTCGTCGTCCACGTGCCAGTGGCCGGATCGTATAACTCTGCGCCGGGACCGCCCCCCGCGACCAACACTCTCCCATTTGACAGCAAGGTCGCCGTGTGGTCAGAGCGCGCCGCGTGCATCTCACCCGTCGTGGTCCACGCCCCGGTGGCCGGATCATACAACTCGGCGCTAGCAAGATAGCCATTGGTGCTGTTGAATCCCCCGGCGACCAGCACCTTCCCATCGGGCAGCAAGGTCGCCGTGGGCCACCCTCGCGCAGTGTTCAGCGCGCCGGTTACCGACCACGTCTCAGCGGCCGGATCATAGACCTCCGCACTGGACAGAAAGCCGCCGCCGGTGGTCATGCCCCCCGCAATCAGCACCTTCCCACTCATCAGTAAAGTCACCGCGTGATTTTGGCGAGTGCTGCTCAGCACGCCGGTCACCGTCCCCGTCCCGCTGGCTGTATCGTACAGCTCCGCGCTGGAGAGGTAATTGCCGTTGTAGCCGCCGGCCACCAGCACCTGCCCGTTGGCCAGCAACGTCGCGGTGTGCCATTCACGGGCGCTGTTCAGCGTGCTGGCCGCGGTCCAACTCCCGGTGCCCGGATCATACAACTCCACGCTGGACAACGCAGTGCCGCTGTCATCCTCGCCCCCCGCGACCAACACCTTACCATTGGGCAGCAATGTCGCCGCGTGCAGAGATCGGGCGTTGCTCAGCGCGTTGACCGGTGTCCACGATCTGGCCGCCGGATCATACAACTCCGCGCCGGCCAGCGCGCCGCTGGCGCTGTAACCGCCCGCGACCAGCACCTTGCCATCGGGCAGCAATGTCGCCGTGTGCATAAACCGAGCACTGTTCAGCGTGTTGACCGGTGTCCACGTCCCGGCGTCCGCATCGTACAACTCCGCGCCGGCCAGGGCGCCGCTGGCGCTGGTGCCCCCCGCGACCAACACCTTGCCATCGGGCAACAGCGTTGCTGTGTGCAAAAATCGGGCGGTGTTCAGTGCATTGACCGATGTCCACGTCCCGGCCACCGGATCGTACAACTCCGCGCTGACCACCGCGTCGCTGCTGTTGAAGCCGCCCGCAACGAGCACCCTTCCATCGCGCAGCAACGTCGCCGTGTGCATGAACCGCGCGGCGCTCAGCGGGTTGACCTGGGTCCACGTCCCTCCGACCGGATCGTACAGCTCCACGCCGGCCAGGGGGCCGCTGGCGTTGTAGCCGCCGACGACCAACACCTTGCCATTGGGCAGCAACGTCGCCGTGTGATCGGCGCGGGCATTGCCCAACGGGCTGACCGCCGTCCACTGCCCGGTGGCGGGTTCATACAGTTCTGCCTGGGCCATGAACCCGCTCGTGCTGTTGTAGCCGCCCGCCACCAGCACCCGGCCATCGGTCAGCAACGTCGCCGTGTGATCGGATCGGATGGTGTTCAGGGGGCCGGCGAAAGCCCAGCCAGCGGCCTGGCTGGCGGGAATGAGGCAATAATTCAGTGCCAGCGCGGCGAGGACGAGTGCGGGGGAAACGAGATTCTTTGCGTGAGTTTTCATTTGGCAATTAGGGTTGTGGTTCCTGGAATTAGGGCGCGCGCAGGCGGTAGAAACGGCTGGGACGAGTCATCCCCCCAAGCTCGCTGAAGTAGCACGAGCCGTTGGTCAGGGTGTTGGTCTGCAGTGGCAGCCAGAACGGACTGCCCAGGTTCGTGCAGGCTTCCACCACGACGACCCGGTCGCTGGCCCAGGTGACGGTGAAACCAAATTCATTCGTCCGCACGCCGAAGGTGGCATCACCGGTTTGCACCTGTGGCAGCCAGAGCGCGGTCGGGCGGCCGCCAAACCACATGCCCCAGCCCGTCGTCCCCGGCAGGTAATAGACGGTCGCATGGTTGGCGCCGGAGAACACCAACGCACCCACACTGGGCGCGTTGCCCGCAAAATAGACGCCGGTCAGATTGGTGCAGCCAAAGAACGCGCCGATTCGAATGCCGGTGACACCGCTTGGGATGGTGACACTGGTCACGCTGCCGCAGGAGGCGAACGCGTAGCTCCCGATGCTGGTGACCAGCAAACCGCCAATGGTGCTGGGAATGGTTACCGCTCCACCGGAGCCAGTGTAGCCCGTGATGGTGACCGTGCCGTTGTTGGTTGTGTAAGTGACATCGTGTGCCGCACTTAGTTTTACGGTCAACACCGCCACACTGCTGGTCACGCTGCCGTAGGCATTGGTGACGACGACAGAGTAATCCCCCTGATCCGCCGTCTGAACATTGGTGATGATCAGATTTGTGGTCATGACGCCGGAGACGTAGGCTGTATCCGCCAGATTCGTCCCGTCCTTCCGCCACTGATACGACAGCGGTGCTATGCCGGTGGCCGTTACAGTGAAGGTCGCCGTGGTTCCGGCAATGTTGGTCCGGCTGACAGGTTGCACTGTAATGGAGGGTGGGACGAGCGCCGGCCCTGCCAAGCAGTTCCCTCCGACTTTAGCGATAAATGCATCCAAATAGTAGTAAGGAGGGGACCCTTGGGTAAGGTAATTGGTCCCAAACCATGCAGTGCCAGACATAAAATAGCCTCCCAGATAGACGTTCCCGATCGCGTCCCCAGATACAGCACAAGCGTAATCCGCACCACTTCCGCCCGCCGCTCGCGCCCACAGACATTGCCCGCTCGGGTCATACAGCGCCACGAAAGCATCGACGCTACCGCTAGTGGTGATCTGGTTGGTTCCAAACGTGGCCGTAGACCAGGAGAAAAGGCCCGCTACACACACATTCCCCATCCCATCCGCGGACACACCTCCGGCGGAATCCCATTCACTGCCGCCTGCCGACCGCGCCCACAAACAGTGGCCGCTCGGATCATACTTCGCCACAAAAGCATCATAGCTGCCACGGGTGGCGATCTGATTGCTCCCAAATGTCGCCGTCGTCGAGGAGTGTGCTAGCGACCATATCGTGAGAGAGATTTAAGCCTGAAACTGGTTGACACTGC